>JAPOTT010000047.1 GCA_026709025.1 bacterium | reverse complement strand
TCCCACTCCACAGCTTCAATGAAGGGGGGGTTTAATAACCCCCCGAACAGCATTACGAGCGTGATATATGCCGCTCAAACTCCAGCTTCAATGAAGGGGGGGTTTAATAACCCCCCGAACCGCTTGCGCTAAAACCCCGCCATGACCTGCTGGTTTGCGGGGATTTGCGAGCGGTCTAATATAAGAAGCTTTTCTGAGTTCTATTCTTTTATCAAAGACCATTAAAACCATTGCTGCTATGCATTTGCGAGCGCTGCCGAGGGTTCGTGACTCCACATTAGCGCTCGCATCATAATATGACAGGACCGCTAGTCGGCAAGGGAGTAGACACTCCCATAAATTGGAAGCAATCTCTGCCTCGCTGATTCGGATCACCGATGTTGATCATAGCAATGGAATCCTCAGTATGGTGGATGATGTCTGCTAATTCTGTCTTCATAGCAATCAGCTCCATCGTATCGAGATCGCAAATGAATACGCTGTATTGCATCGACCAGCCATATCCCACCATGATCTTGTGTACCTTCCTAAGACGCTTAGGATCGCGGATATCATACGCCACCAAAAATCGCTTACGTCCTTGTGCCATGTGTCACCTCGTCATGAACGGTACATAGTCGGGGATCTCACCAAGCAAGTACGAGCCCAACATCCGTGCCTGCACTTCAAGGACACGGCGATAGGTGATCTTGTACCCATACACAGGATGAGTGACCTCTTGATCCAGACGGCGCTCATAAGCAGCGATGACCGACCGGCGCCCTTGCTGCGTCAAAGCAACCCCCTGAGCTCTTACTATGAACGCATTCTCCTGAGTCTCGCCGTTATTAATAACGTTAACCACTACAGAGTCGGCAACGAGGGGGCGGAACTCCTCAGCAAGGTCAAGGGCTAGCGCCGGGCGACCAAACCTAGGCTTGTGGAAGACTCCTAAGTAGGGATCAAAGCCGACAGCTAGCGCTACCGCGGTGAGATCCTTGGTCAATAAAGAATATACGTAAGAGAGCAGACAATTGATCGGATCACGAGGAGGTCTTCTGTTTCGCCCTTGAAAGTCGAAGGTTCCCAACAAGTCATCTTTCAGCATCGCCGAGAAACGCGAGAAATAGAGCCGAGCTGCCACACCCTCTACACCAAGTAGAGATTCCACACTGTCCACTTCTGCTGTCTGGTCGGCAGTCGACTTCAACTGCTCCAAAATCGGCTTGACATCATTTCGCGAATTTCGCCGCAGCAGTGTCCTCGAGTTTCTGATCTTGCCCTCGATCATCTTCCGGGCAATCGGCAGGCCCGCCTGCGCTGCAATAGCAACTTGGCGCCTGCGAAGATCAACATGCTTAGAAGGAAGCCCATTTGCAATGCCTTGGAACCACCCTCCATAGGAAAACCAGCAAACTGGAACCTGCTGACTAAACATCGCTCTCATCGCCTGTGAACTAATCTGCACATTTCCGTATATTGACACCTGAGATACATCGATCATCCTGACTTCTTGGAGAACTTCCTTATGCTGAGAAACCGTAACCCGCCCCTTTCTGACCCCAATCTTTGTACCCTGCTCAGTTACATACAGGGGTCGGGCCGCGGAATCTCTAGGAGTCAAACGACGGGGCGGAACATCCGAACGGTCAGCCAGAAGATTTGTCTCGTCAGGCAAGCAGATGCCTACCACAGAACACCTGGGGCACTTAGGACTGTCAAGTAGTGGAGGTGGCGGATCCGCAGAACTTGCAACCTCTTTAATACCTCTAACCACGTTCAACGTCTGCCACACAAGCTTTTCGTCAAAAGGCACTTTGACGCGCTCACGCGATTCGGCAAAGAAGATCTGACCCTCCGAACAGTCATATCCGTTGTCCTGAAGTATGAGCCCAATGGCACATATCTGGACTAACTCAGGAGACCACGCCGGGCCATGCTTCGGTGGCCTTCCTCGCTTTACCTCAACCGGAGTGACCTTATTCCCCCGACCCTCAATAATGTCTGCTTTGGCGATCAGCCCCAAGCTCTCGGAACTAATAGTGACTGACTTGGCCTTCCGTACTGGACTCTCCTCATCTGGATCTTCCATACGCCCGCCACCTGCATCCACGTTGCGATGCACATAACGGCCTTCCACAGTGTCGGGATTATCCTCAAAGCGGGACTGAACCCATTCTAGATAAAACAGCCTTTGACAGTACTCAAACTCGTTAACCATTCTGGCTGGAATGAGTTCAGGTACATCGCTCACGAAACCCACTCACCTCTGCGAAACTGCACATACAATAGTTATCCTAGTTACTGAACTACCTCTGACTGAATACCAAATCATCAACTAGAAGTAATATTTTCTTAGCTACTACCGGGGAGCACTACTCTCTCATTATCAAAGACAGCCACCATCTCAAGGTGACCGCCTAAGCTCTCTATAACTGAACGATATGTAGACAGCAAATTATCACCTGCTGATTCCATAGCCGAGACTGAAGCTTGGGTTCGCTCTAGGCACTGAGCTAACTCAACCTGAGTCATCTCACGGTGGCGGCGTAACTCTGCCAAGTTGAACGCCACAGCATCAGCTCTAGCTTCCTGCTTCAGCGCTTCAATGCGAGCACGACGCTCAAGGCTAATCTCCCCAACAATGTCGTTAAAATTATGATACCCCATGTGTGTCTCCTTTTTAATTGATGTCTTCAATTGATTTCTCAGCGACTAACTCATCCAAATACTCCCCATAGAGCAGATCGGCACGAGGAATGGCTCGGCTCTACCATCGCTCCCATTGATCGCTCTTGTCTCCCCCCACTACAAGCATTGCCTCGCGTCGAAGATCAAAAATAAACAAGATGCGAATATTCCTAGCAGCACCACGAGGTCTTTGCTCTTTCATGTTGTGATACTTTGATCCTTTAATACGGTCTACAAATGGTCGATCTAAGCTAGGGCCATACTCAGCAAGAAGTTCTACAACTGCAATCACTGCATCCCGTTGAGATTCACTGAGTTCACCAAACCAAGCAGCAAACTCATCAGTGCCATTGACTACCCAAGCCATCCCACTATTATAGAGTAGAATTTATATAGATAGTAAGCTATATTTCAATTCCAGTTTGGATGACGCATCGTCTCCCTCCTGCGACAGTCCATCTCAGCACTTATACGCGTTTACCTATTCACAACAAGGTGAGCGCATCACTCACGAGACCAGACCACCTTTGGGGGGCTGAACGTCCCGTAGCCACCTTGATCGCTGCGTCGTATAGCTGACTGCATTATCCGTGAGATACCCCAAGACGGATACCACAATGCCCGCTTATTCAACCCCGGTTCGCTAGCTGTGGTATGAGCAAGCAGTGAGGAGACAACTCTACGCGATGCAGGTTTTGTCCAAATAGGCCATGTAAAAGCTCCACGCTTCCAGCCTCCAGAGGCCCCTTGAGTCAATGTTCGGCCAGTACTGCCAAATGCCGGGTAGTTACTGATACCCAAAACAGCAAGAGCTTCTGCACCAGGATTGGTTAGTTTCTTTTCTTTTGCAGGGTTACTCGCTAATAAAGCGTAGTTACTATCATCTGAGATATCCCACATGAGAGAACTCAATTTGCTTTGGTAAGACCAAGGCCCAGTCATGCCAATTTTCAAATCTTCGGCTGTCACTCCCTCGAGGATGTCCTTAACCATCTTCAGGAACTTTTGCTGTCCAGCAGTGAAATACAGATCAGTGGGCTTAGCTGCACTACTGTTGTCTAAGCTGCCTTCAGCAACCAAACATGCTGCTAAACCAGCATTAGGACCAGCGAGCCGAGCATTGTGAAGGTAAGTAGTGATGTCTGATTCATTGAACTTGATGTCACCAGTAGGTTTAAGACCAGAAGTGATAGCTGGACTCCTCAACCAAGCAGGCAAGATGGTCATCGCTTGCGTAATGATTGCTTCAATAGAAATAGACTCATCCACTACGGCATGAGGCACAACATCATCGCTCCACCAAAGACGAAGCTCCTCAGAAGAGCCTTCAGATGCGACCTGAATACCTAGAGCGGCAAAAAACCCAAGAGGGTTTGTGCCTTCAAGTCCTGTGAGGTGCGTTCCATTCATCTTTTGGCCTCCTCGGCGCTTTGTTGATGGTCTGCAAGTCTGAGAATGGCTTCCAGCCAAGCTAGACCGTGGTATCCGTAGCGTTCGACTAGGCACCAGAAGCGGTCGGCCATTTCTAGAGCTAAAGGCCCATCCACCAGATCGGTGCTGGCTTCCATAGGAATGCCCTCATGATCAAAGCTAAGCACCTCGGGTCGCTGATCCTCCTTTATGGGCGGGAGGGGCCGTGCATAACCATGGTGGGTTCCAACCAGATGCAGCACCAGATCTGGATCATGGGCCCTGGCTAAAACTTCGGAATTGGACTGGGCCATGGCAACGCTCATGATCTCATGTCGCACCGGTGGCCATCCCCCGCGTGAGGGACGTGCGCCGGGTAGCGATTTCGCCAAAGGCTCGTTTTGCATGGCCTGGCGAACTTCGTCGTCCCCCACCATTTGTCTCTGGAACCGAGGATCGATCTTGCCCAGATCATGGAGTTGAGCGGCAAGTTCCAGGTCGGACTGAATTGCCTCGCTTATTCCAAGCCGATGGGCATAGTCCGCGGCCCGCTTCCCCACACCGCTCAAGTGCTCGCGCAGCGTAACGCCACTACCTGTGAACGACGCGGACTGATCAGATCCATCTAAAGTTGATGAATCGACCCTGCCGGAGACCAGGACGTAGTACTTATCATCCAGATTTCTCACCTCATGTTTAACCTTCAATTCTCCGATTGCCTTCTGCTGCCAATCGGCCAGGCCAGGCAAGGAATCCACCTCGGCCAACCAACCGTCAATGCGCTCAGCCAGAGGCTCTAGAGCACTGGCCTCATCGGCTGGAACGGGCGGTGCTGGCCAACTCTTTGGCAACAGCCGCTGCTTATCGAGTCGAAGCGTGAAGCGCTGGCCATACGCGTGTTGTGCTTCATCTCCCAAATCCTCTACTAGCTCTTTAGAGCCTGGATCCCAAGTACCGCCTGAGAGGCCGCCAAGCTCTGGATCCACGATGATTACATCTCCGGGTTGAATATCGCGAGCAGAAATCGACTCGGGTTCTTCGTCATGCCCTTGCCATCGACACCAGGTCGAACCCACCGAGTTGTCAAGTCCCTTTACCTCCTCGCTAAAGCCCCCGTTGACATCAGTCACAGACACTTCCTCTTTAGCGCTACCAAGCCAGGCTTTTACAGCGTTGATTGGCACTTGAAGATATTCAGCTGGGCGAAGCGGTACCTCTCTCAGCCCTGACAGAGATCGGTCGTAGCGCCACACGATGAATACATCTGCCACCTGAGGCTCTTGTTGGATACCGTGCAAGAACCAGTCCACTGCTGGCTGTACAACTGGCTCGGGATTGGTCTGCACCCAAGCATCCATGTATGTGGAGAGCAACAAGGGTGCTTGAACCCGAGGTGCAGAGCACTCTTCCGGAACATTACGAAACCTCTCAGACAATGGACTGAAATCGATGGAATCGAAGCCCTCTAACCTCTGCAATTCCTCCCAAGTAGCTCGGGCCGAGTGTCCATATACTGGATCGGGTTGTCTGGGGTTGAGGGCAGATTTGACACCGACAATCCAGGCTTTGGCTGGCCTGCCCGTCTGCTCAGCCAACGTACCCCTCCGGTCGAGACGCCCGAACCGCTGGCGCAGACTGTCGATGGGGGCGGCCTCGGTTATCAACGCGTCGAAGCTGAAATCAGCGCCGACCTCAATTGCCTGAGTGGCTACAACGATGGTTAAACCCTCATCGTCTGGCCTCTTGTCGGGATCGACCACAGATGAGATAACTTCCAGCGATCTTGCTTTGTCAAGAGGACGCATCCGACCGGTGATAAGATTTACCGAATAGCCCGCCTCTCTAAGGGATTGATGAGTCTCGCGTGCTGTCCGAACTCGATTGACGATCACTCCCACGCTCCGAATCGTCTCGTCAAGGTCGGACTTCAGGATCTTTTTAACCTCAGCGGGAATGGCGATATGGGGCTGCTTGGTTCCAGCTTCCCGTAGCTTCGCTGATTTTGCCGCCTTAGCACGACGGCAAAGCTCGGGGGAACCATTTAGGTCTTCCTCGGTCAACCGGAAGGGTTCCTGATGCTCGCCGGGGGTTGTTGGCGTGGCCGACATCTCGACTACCTGGAACCTCTTAGGAAGATGCTTGTTGCTACCCAGGGCACTCACTTCTTGCAACGTCTGAGCGAAGGCCCGACTCAGGTGAACCTCGTCCAGGATAACCAAGCAATCGTTACCCGCCAGCCCTGCGTGAACGGGCCGCATCTTGGGGCTGACTCCATAGCCGCGGAACAACAACCGAGACCCGAATTGATCCACGGTGGACACCATCACCCAGGGCTCGTCAGGCCGATGGGCCCACTCCCCCTCGATTGGGATGCCTCCTCGCAGTGCGACAACCCCAAGCAGTGATTCCCCGCCGATCTCTCTCAACCGATTCCCCATAAGCCGTAGCTCCTGAGTCGCCCCCTCCTCAATCTTGCCTTTAATCTTCTGGGCGCGTTCAACCACCTGATCCACCACGATCCTGCGGTCGATCACGAACACCACACGGCGAGGGAACACCTCCGGTTTGGCTGCAAGGGCGAATACTGCGGTATCGAGAACAGCGGTTTTGCCGGTTCCAGTGGGCAGGTCAATCACTTCAGGCCATCGGCCCTCTTCGAGCACCTGAGCAGTAAGTCGACGCTGCCACGGGAATGGGTCGTCGCCATGCACGTCGCGAAAATAGGATGGAAAGTGGTCTACCAGCAGGTCACTCATCGGAGTCTCCTTTGTTCACCGTAGGAACTGGTTCATCGGTTGGCCGCATCAGGCCCAGACCCAAAAAACGGCCAGCCCCCAATACAAGTGGACCTTTCACAGGCTGGTCGAACACCAAGGCCGCATGAACGAGGCGACGGGCCACCAGTTTGCCGTCGCGACCCCGCTGGCGGAAAGGCGGAAAATCGCCAGCCGGTCTGGCACCCCTAACGAAAGGATCAAGCCGCAGATCAATGTGGGCTGGTTCGGGCAGGCCCACATGACGGCAGGAAGCCGCCACCGACTGTTCGGCTCGAGCCCACGCCTTAGCCCGGGCTGCAGCACTCCCCCTGCCCAGCGCTCCAGGATGGGTGGGCAAGGCAATCGGGGTGGCTGACACCCAGCGCAACGAGGGTTTTTGCCAGATATCTGGCCTAAGCGATATGAGATCAATCGGGCCAGTTTTGCGTTGAAGCTGGAGTATCCCGCTGCTGCCGAACTGGAGAGTCAAGGGAATATCTGCTCCAGAGTGTTCCTCCCAGCGGCCGATGGCTCGCAGAACTGCTCGTCGGGATGCCTCGTCCAGAGATGAGGGCAGCGACATCGCCAAACCCATGAGCCGCCCGTCTGAATGCTTAAACCCAACGTACGGCAGCGGCAAAAACGCCACATGCGGTTCCAAAGTCGGCGCACCGCCCGACTGGTGGCCGCTTAGGCGCTCTGGAATCGGATCTTCAGCATGAGACATAATAGCGGCGCGCATGGTAGTAGCTACTTCAACAACACGGGTTGAAGGAAATCTCCGCGACTGCGATTTGAGCATGAACTCAAAGACGATCCATTCTCCATCGGTGTCAGGCTCCAAAGGAGCTGGTGAGCCTGGCTCGCTCGGCCTGTTGCTGTAGCGGACCGCTGAGAAAGGCAGCGACCTCGGCTTGATAGATTGGTGCTGTTGGAACCTCTCCTGCAACGCAGCCAGTTGTCCAGAGCCAGTACATCGAAGAACGTGGCTTCCCCCATCAGGATTCCAGTTGGGGTGCGGCGGGTCATGAACTATGCGACAAGACACCAGTGATGACGAGTGGCCCAGGCGAGTGACCCGCGCCAAAAGTTGATCCAACGATGCTCTGGTTGCTTCCGAAAGCTCGGCCTCGGACCAAACAAAGGTAATGCGTGGTTCACTCGGTGTCACAGAAGGAAAATGGCGCTCCTGTTTGGCTCGGCCATCGGGTAAAAGTTCAAGAGCCGAACCTACCGATGTAGTCCCGATTTTAAACACTTGGTCATTGACATCCAGTTCCTTGCCAATCTTGTCGCGGAACCGCTCCGCCGTCTTTGTCAACTCCCCGCCCGAGCGTTTGAGTTCCCCATCAAGTTGATCCTCCAGATCATCAAGAATCTGGCTGCGACGGTCATACCAAGATCCGCTGATAACCCGAGCATCATTGACCGGAACAAAATAGCTGACAACCCTGCGAGGATCAGCCTCTGAGGCCGCAAGGGATGGTGGCGACTGAGCTTCCAGCCATTCCAAAGCCTCTCGTTCTGCGACATCTCCTCCGGCTTCAGCCCAAGCAGCCACAAGCGCTGAAAACAACCTGGCCGGGTGCGGCGGCCACTCACTGACCTCCCGGTCGTTGTGGGCAGTAGCCACAAACCGGCCAGTGAGGAAATTCACCTCAATGGCAAGCACGGATCATGCCTCCGGTGTCTCGCGGGCAGAAACTTCACGACTGCGGCGCAGTAACTCCAACAGCTTGGGGGCTGGCTGAAGCTTGATCTGGGCAGTTTCCCATGCCAAGCCCAGCCCAGATGATGCTTGAGCAGCTTGACTCAAGATCTGCGAAACACTGTTGCGATCGATATCGACGCTTTCTGGGGCCGAGCCATCCCGACCGACCAACTCAATCTGGGGCGAATGCTGGGGTATCAGCAAACACCGAGAGCGCAGGTCGTGATCCATCTCATGTTGGAGGACAACGGCAGCTATGCCGAGCGCGGCGACAGCAGTTCGGGCCGCAGTTTCGACATCTCGACCGTGGCTGGCAAAGCGCAAACGTCGCAATGCCGCCAACGAGATCACTGTCGTCTGCACCGCTGCTGAAATGGTTACACCGCCCGCTGTTTCGTCAATGGTGGGAGGGATGTTGCTGTGGTTGATCTCAGATGGACGACCATCACCTCCAACTACTTTAGGCTTACCCTTCTGCACTACCGCTTCGGCTTCATCTAATGTCCAGCGCTGCTTCGGGTCTTTATGTTCGTATGCCACTGCTGCCTCACGTTCAATCTGAAGCGGGTCCAGCCGGCTGCCTACCTTGCGGCCGACCTGCACATCGTGGCCAACGATCTCTGACACGTAGGCCCGCTGAAACTTTGACCCTAGACCACCCTTGGGGCCGGTGGAATCCCACTGACCGAATAACAACGCGGTAGGAGCGTAACGGAACAAGGCCGTGGCGTTGCGAGGTTGAGCATCTGTAATAGCTCGACCCATCTCCGACAGCCGGAACAGTGTGCCATCAAGCAAGCTGTCTCTGAAAATAGCATCGGCCAACCGGTGGGGGGTCTCAAGCACCGTCAATCGGCCGATGTCATCGAACTCGCCGTTCTCGGTTGAGAAATCCACGTAAGGCACGGGAAAATTCAAATTACCAGACTCCCAGCCCTCAAGCAGAGCCAACTCGGCACGGTTTGCCTGTGAGGCCACCGAGTCCAACAGCACCGTCTGCACTTCTCGATCTCCCACCTGGCGGACTTCCACCGCATACTTGTGCTGGCCAGAGGAGACTGAGTATGTCGGCGGGAAAACCTTCCCTCCGGGCCCGTCAGCCGGTTGCAGTTCCGTTCGGGAACGTAACGCTACAGCTCCCCCCGTCACCGCATCACGCAGCTTCTCGTAAGTCAATTCAGACATTTACCAAACTCCTTTCAAGTTAGTTTTTTAACGTGGACAACATCATCTCACGCCCCTGTGACAATTAGTCAACAACCGGTGCAACGAAGGCCGGGCTTGATACCCGACGCAATATGGTCTATGGCGTTGAAGTCGCCAAAGCGCCAATTCTTCAATGAAGGTTGAGGATAGAACCCCAACGAATGAACCACTTGAAGCATGATTCACCACCGCACCCATAGCATTAGACACCTCTGACCCCGCTTGCTCCACCACAAGCCGTAGAAGAATACATTTGATTAGCTTGTTATTAGTGTTCATGTTGATCATCTTACCATATGTTTAGTATAGTCGCTAAAGCTCCAATCAAGTTAGTATAGTAATGACATCACCAACTTACAATATTTTCCGACGAATAGCCCGACTACGGTGCCCGGTAGCTGTGATATGTGGGACACGAGTTGGCTTTGACACTCGATGGCCCGAGCTTCGTCTGCGTTTGTAACTGCTCCTAACCCAAAGGCATGCAGTCGACTCGTGGTGGCTTCATTATCTGTTTCGTTACAACTCACCATAGATAGGATTGTGGGGTGGGTGGGTGCTACATGGCCAGAGTGGTGAGTTAGCTGTCTGCGGGGGCGAAGCCCATCTTCTCTAGCTCTTCTGGTGTGAGGCAGATGAACTAAATCTGAAATAGCTCAGCAAAGACTGGTTGAGCGGCCTCGAGATCGTAAATAAACACCCGAGCAACGGGTAAATGCATAACTGTAGACACCCACGTTTGACGAAAGTCGGGGAGCTACCCTCGACCAAGCGACTTCCCACCTGCTTGTTGCCGGGGTGAACACCCCGGCCCTCGTAATCTAGCGCTCGGGTGGTTATACAACTTTGAGCAAGATATAAGTCTTAACTACTATAACATTCAACTTATACTAAGGGGGTGTGGGAAATTGAGTACACCTACGAGTTTCAGACGTGGTGGGACAGCCTCACCCACGCCCAACAGGAAATGCTTGACAACAGGGTGCTACTGCTTGCAGAGCACGGCCCAAACCTCAAACGACCAGTGGTTGGTAAGATAGAGGGGTCTCGCCACACCAACATGAAAGAACTACGAGCCTCAAAGGATGGAGACCTTCGGGTCTTGTTCGCATTCGACCCGCGAAGACACGTGATCTTGTTGCTCGGAGGAAATAAGTCTAGACAGTGGAAAGATTGGTACCAATTGGCAATCCCCCAAGCCGACGATCTATACGATGCTTACATTGAAGAACTGTACACCGAAGGGTTGCTTGAAAACCCAAATTCAAAATAGCTGCAAACAAAATTACAAGGAACCAAATCCAATGCCATCAACAAAAAATTACCGTCAATTACATGAACAGATCATCGCTAGGCCCGGTGCCGTAGAACGACTAGCGGAGCTTCGCAAGGAAACCTTGGCCGAGATTGAACTCCATGAAATCCGTGGAATCCTTAAGCTGTCTCAAGCCGACCTAGCAGACACGATGGGAGTCACACAGTCTGCCGTCTCCCAATTTGAGCGCGGAGACGACATCCTTGTCTCCACTCTCGACAACTACGTTCAGGGGCTTGGTGCCTCATTGCAGATTAACGCTATTTTTGAAGGAGACGAGGGAAAAACCATAATCCCTATTCAAATCATCCCGAAAAACAGTTAAACAGGTTTCATCACTTTCTCTTAATACAGCAGAGAGCAAGCATCATTAACTGTAGGTTAGCCGTCTGCGGGGGCGATGCCCATCTTCTCTAGCTCTTCTGGTGTGAGGCAGCTGGACTGAATCTGAAATAGCTCGGCAAAGACTGGTTGAGCGGCCTCGGCATTGTCTAAGTCGGCAACCATGTATCTTTCGAACAGATCTTCGGAAATGTTGTCGCCCACGCATTGGGCGCTGGCCTCAGACACCCCGTTCTCTTCAATCAAACCGGTCATTACGAAGTTACGGAACTGATCAAGCGATGGCATCTGATCGGAGAGTACTTGATCGTCCATCTCTGTTTGGGGCGGCTCTGGGGCCTGCTCAACCACAGAAGTCTGTGTAGCCGCAGGAGCTTCGGCCTCAGCAACCACAGATGTTGCAACGCTAGATGAGGCATTGTCTTGGCTGTCGTTATTGCAGGCCGCAACACACAACAACAAGACCACTGCCAACCCCATTGCTTGTACGAATTTCATTTCAACCTCCATAGGAAAATTACATTTACTGCTACGACACATGAGAGCAGCTAAAGGTTCCCAGACAATTTTCGCTAGCCAACCGCCCAAAGGCTACAGGCGTGATCGACTAAACCACCGGCAGGCTAAACCACAGGCGCGATCGGCTAAACCACAGGCTTGCAAAAATACAGGCCGCTAGCCGGTTTCTGTGATAGTTACCGAGTTGACGGTAACAGGGGGGTTAGGTGCCCCACCCAGCGGGTTTTCGGGCTGATCTGCGTGACTAGCCAAAATAGCCTCGGCCACCTCCAAGCTCTGGGCATCCATCTGCCCAAATACCACATAGGTACCCTGACCGTTCAACAAAACAGTGTCCTCGTTGACCGCAAAAAAGAACTGGGCGCTCGCACTGTTAGGAGCCCCACTGCGAGCCATAACAATCTGACCCGGCTCATAAGTAAAACCAGAGCCCTCATCAACAATCGTGTAGCCCGGCCCTGGGTCGGCTGGCGAATTGGTATGAGGCGAACCACCCTGAATTATGCCGATGCTGGGATCGGTGCGGAACAACAGCGTGTCATCGTAATAGCGATACCGCGCTAGCACCGCAAAGTTGTTGGCTGTAACGGGGGTACTTTCGGTATCGAGCACCACCCGCATCTCACCAGCAGTGGTATCAAAAACCGCCGTATACTCCTTAGAGGTGTCCAAACACATGGGCTGAGCGCCGTCAAAATCCAACATCTGTTGCCCTGAACCATCTTCTAGCGGACACGGCTGCGACCCCACAGACATCTCAAAGGAATCCCCTGCCACAGAACTGGCAGAACTGGTGGCATCGTTGAGCTGCTCTAGTTCTTCTTCGGTGAAACAGCGGCTTTGGATATCCTGCAGTTCGGCAAATATAGGGGCTGCGGCCTCTTGATTGCTCGGGTCTAAATCTAAATAAGCATCAACAAGCTCATCAGACATGTTGTCTACTACACACTGTGCAGATTCAACAGAGATACCCTGCTGTGCAACTAAGCTGTCGAACAGGAAATCCCTAAGGTCAAAACACGCTCTCAGAAGCCTAGATATCTCCTCGCTAGCGCTGTCTGTCTGTCCATCTAGCAAGCCCTCGGCGCTTATGAAGAGCCCGGAAATTAAAAACCCAATCCCCTCTGTAGACACCTCCTCGCCGTAGCACGAAGCCACCTCAGGGGGTGCCGCAAGAGCGGTCATGGTATCTGTGAGCACTCCCCGCCAATCTGCACAAGCTGTTGCACTATTTACAAGCTTGTCTTGCTCAGATCCGGTGATCCCAAAACGGTCTCCAAGCAAAAACGACCCGCCTGTGTTATACGCCTCACGCAGGGTTGCTTCGTTGATAGCTAACTCAGCTATGCGCTGGGGTTCTAGCGAAAGAGCTACGCTATCTGCCAAACACTCAATCTGGCTATCTGTGATGGACTCTGGCAAACCGGCATCTGAGGAGAGTATTGTCAGAACTGCGCTACCGAGGTCTGCTTGAGACACTAGCTGTTCACCCTGTTCGTCATCTTCACCCTGTTCGCTCGACTGCCCTGCCTGCTCTGTGCCGTTGGTATCTGTGGGCTCAGAAGTGCCGGACACATCGCCGGTTGCTGCTGATGCACCTTCAGAGCCTGTAGCACCGTTTGTGTCCGATGCAGGATCAGCCTCATCTGTAGCCACTCCTGTGGGGGCTGAAGTAGCATTTTGTGCTGTGATTACACCATCATCGTTGCTCTCACTGGAACACGCTGCCCCCACTAAGCACAACAAAACCGCTAACACCGCAAACGCACGCGCTCTCACCTATAACCTCCAAGTTGGGTCACTTCACTGCTAACCACATCGTTAAACACATCAACAACCTATTCTAAATTGCGCCATTACCATGGATTATGGACAAAACAAAGGCGCAACCTCAACCAGACCAAGTTCAACCATACCAAGTCGGGACAATAACCTTGTTTGAATGCTATATAAGATGGCTTTTTGCACCCCTGCGTGTGTGTATCTGAAGTCCATGATAAACGCTAGGCGCTGGCTTGTCTGAGCATCGCCGAGTTCGACGCGCGTTCGGCTTTTTTTTGCGGGTAGCCATGAGCGTGGCCTTGTTGGTGTTGCTGGTATGGCGTGCTCCGTCTTTTAATGCCGAAGAGCTGTGGCCAGAAGTTAACTCAGCTACCCCATGGTGGCTGCTAAGTGCCCTCGCACTAACCGTGAGTGCCAACGTGTTGGCCACGGCTCGCTGGTATGAGGTAGCGCGCACGCTAGGTGTACATGAGCGACGGCGGCGAATGTTCTCGCACTACATGGCGGGCTTGTTCATCTCCAACTTTGTGCCCACCACCGTGGGCGGTGATGTGCTACGCATGTCTAGGCTGTCTAACGACACTGGCGACGGCCCCCGCAGCTTCGCATCGGTAATGCTGGAGCGTCTCACCGGATGGATAGTGCTGCCGGTGTTCACTTTGGTGGGTCTGATGCTAGACGCAGAACTACGCAGCTTGGGCGCGCCATCGCGAGTTGCCGCCATTACCGCTGGGGTCACGCTATTGGCGCTGGTGGCCATCATGGCGCTTGTGGGCAACCAGCGCTTTGGCGACTTGGTAAGCAGACGACAAGGCTGGGTGCGCTTCGTGAACGGCCTGCACACCGGCATCGATGAGCTACGGGCCAAACCCCGCAATGCGGGGCGTGTGCTGGCCACCGCCTTTTTCTATCAAGCAGCGCTGATAGCAGCTGCGGGGTGTGCATCCAAAGTGGTGGGCATTGACGGGCTGAGCATTGCCGCTTTGATAGCATTTGTGCCTGCGGTGCTCATGATCCAAGTATTGCCGATAGCGTTGGGAGGCTTAGGTTTGCGAGAAGGTGCGCTGGTGCTGTTTCTTACCGACCTCGGTGTGATAGATGAACGAGCCATTGCGATGGGCTTGCTGATTTACTTTTTAACCTTGGTGTCTAGCTTGGTGGGCTTGCCAGCGCTGGTTTTTGGGGGCAGACGCTACCAGCGAGCCCGCCGCGAACTGCTGTAGGCGAACTGCTGTAGCTGAGAGCAGATGTGATTTCCGTATTTAGACGCAAAGGCTCTAAATCCAAAACAACTGAACGTAGCCGCGTGAGGCCACGTTGGTATCTGGAACTGGCCGTTATAGCCATCTTTTACGGCATTTACTCGGCTGTCCGCAACACTTTCGGCTCGGCTGCTGTGGAACCAGCCGAAGCCCAAGCCAACGCCGAATTGATTATCCGATGGGAACGCAAAATCGGCTTATACTTTGAGCGCTGGCTGCAAGATCTGTTCATTGACTGGGTGTGGTTTATCCAGTTCTGGAACCTGTTTTATGGACTGTTTCATTTTGCTGTCACTGCCTTTGCGCTCATCTGGCTGTACTGGTGCTTCCCCCGTCACTACCCGTTCTGGCGTACCACCGGTTTGATGACAACCGGGTTGGCCCTTGTGGGGTTCGCCCTATTCCCGCTTATGCCTCCCCGTTTGTTAGCTGCGGGCGGAGATTACGGGGGCACTATGGCTGATACCGGCTATGTGGATACCGTAGCTGAGATAGGCGGGTTATGGTCGTTCACTGAGGGGGCTGTAGAACAAGTATCCAACCAATATGCAGCCATGCCCAGCTTGCACTTTGCGTGGAGCCTGTGGTGCTTTTTGGCGCTACGGCCACACCTTACCCGCCCGCTATCTAAAGTGGCGATGGCGGCTTATCCATGGCTAACCCTGTTTGCTATCTTAGTAACTGCCAACCACTACTGGTTAGATGCTGTGGGCGGACTCGGCGCATTGTCTGTTGGTGCTGGCCTAGCTTGGGCCTACCATCGTTGGCGCAATACCGACAGCACCCGCAGGTCGGGCTAGCAGATAACGGCTAAATCGCGTAGCGTTGAGTACTCAAACCTTTATGGAAACCACCACCACCCACCTTCCCAAGATCACCTGCCCTGCTGATCTGCGTCTGTTAACCTCTGAGCAACTAGCCGAGCTAGCCACAGAGATACGAGCGTTCATCGTAAACACCGTTGACGAAACGGGCGGACATTTAGGCTCCAACTTAGGCGTGGTAGAGCTAACGATGGCGCTGCACATAGTGTTTGACTCACCACACGACATCATCTTGTGGGATACCGGCCATCAAGCTTATGTGCATAAGATGCTCACCGGACGCACCCAACAGTTCGCCACACTACGCCAGCCCGATGGCTTATCGGGATACCCAAGCCGCACAGAGTCTGCTCACGACTGGATTGAAAACAGCCATGCCTCCACTGCACTTGGCTACGCCCACGGCCTAGCCACATCACAACAAGCCGCAGGAAATGAGCGTCGTAGGGTGATTGCGGTGGTGGGTGATGGGTCGCTCACCGGTGGGATGGCCTTTGAAGGGCTAAACAACATCGGACACTCGGGCTGCGATGTAACTATCGTGCTGAACGACAACGGGCGTTCCTATGCGCCGACGGTTTCTCGCTTGAGCGAGAGCCTGCTGCGGGTGCGCATGGATCCTCGCTATGTGCGTACAGACAATCAACTTCGCAAGGCCCTCAAGAATATTCCCTGGGTTGGGGATCTGGCTGGGCGCACGCTGGGGGCAACCAAAGCGGCGGTGCGGGAGATGGTGGAATCTAGCACGCTGTTTGATGAGTTAGGCATCAGCTACTTTGGGCCCTTCGACGGCCACGATCTGCCCAAGCTAGAAAAGGTGCTGCGACGGGTTGCCGACTTAGAGGGCCCCTGTTTGGTACATGTGCTTACCCAAAAGGGCCGGGGCTATGCGCCCGCAGAGAACGATCCTGTAAAGAACATGCACGACACCTCTTACGCTAAGCCGGGTAGCTACACAGAGGCGTTCACCAATGCTTTGATAAAGGAAGCTGAGGCGCGCCCTGAGTTGGTGGCCATTACCGCTGCCATGCCTGATTCAACGGGGCTATTGCCGTTTGCTGAACGATTTGGTGAGCGCTGTTTTGATGTGGGCATTGCCGAACAGCACGCGGTAACGGCTGCTGCGGGGATGGCCATGGGTGGTTTGCGGCCTGTGGTGGCTGTTTATTCAACTTTCTTGACCAGAGCTATCGATCAGGTAAACCTAGATGTGGGGCTTCACGGTCAGCCTGTGGTGTTCTGTTTGGATAGAGCTGGGATTACCGGAGACGATGGGCCTTCGCATCACGGTGTTTTGGACATGATCCTGCTTACCAAAGTGCCCAACATGGTTGTGCTGGCCCCCTCGTCATATCAAGAGCTTCAGCAAATGCTGCATGATGCGTTGGAGATAACCACCGGGCCGGTAGCGATACGGTGGCCCAAAACAGCAGCTAAATCGGTTACCGAAGATCAGGTGGGCTGCGGGCTGCGCGGCCGCAAGGTGCGTGCAGGTTCCGATGTGTGCTTGTTGGCGGTAGGCAAGATGCTGGAATCCGCAGAAAAAGCCGCCGAGTTATTGGCTGCTGATGGGGTATCGCCCACGGTGTGGGATGTGCGCTGTGTCAAGCCATTGGATCCAGAAATGTTGGCCGATGCTGCTGCTCACAAGGTGGTGGTAACGATTGAGGACGGCTGGTGTGAAGGGGGTGCCGGTAGTGCTATGGCTCATCAGTTGGCCCACTGCGGAGGCAAGGGACACACACCAGCGATCCGGATTCTAGGCGTGCCTAATGCGTACATCCCCCATGGAAAACCCGACCAAATCCTAGCCGACTGCGGCCTAGATGCAACCGGTATAGCCACTACAGCCCGCGAGGCACTAGCCCCCTAGCCACCAACCACGCGCTTAGCGATTGACTATTTGCTTTAGAACTTCCTTTACCTCTTCACCATAGGCAGCTAGCTTGGCAGGGCCGATACCGCTAACAGCCCGCAAACCAGCATCGGTTGTGGGACGGTGGGTGGACAATTCTATTAATGTGGCGTTGCTGAACACAACAAAGGCGGGTACACCATCGGCCCGGCTGCGCTTAAGCCTCCATGCTCTCAGAGCCTCAAACGCTGCTGCCCCCATCGGGTTGGTGAGAGGCGAATCGGTCTTGGCTTTCGGCGCTGGCCACGCTGTTCCAGCGTAAACTAGGGGCGAGCCGGTCTTGGCCTTTGGTGCAGGCTCGGGTAGTGGCTCATAGCGGGTGGTCAACTCGACTATAAAATCGGTGGGCTGGTCGCCGCAGACGATGGTAACAGACTCCGAACACCGGGTAATCGCCACATGAAACACCCGCCTTTCCTCTTCAATGTCGCCAGCCAAGCGATGGGGCATCAGCCCTTTGGATGCCTCATAGACGATCACATGAGGCCATTCCCGACCCTTCACCTTGTGGACGGTGGCCAACTGAACAGCCGAATCACTGCTTTTGCTAACGCTTGCGCTTTCAAACCCGTCTGGCAGGCGTTCGGTCAGCCACTGCCGAAAATCGGCCGGATTGGGATGCAGATGAGCAACTGAGATGAGGGCGCGCAGATCATCGCCGTGGGCCGAGCGGTCTACAGATCGACGAGATGCATCCAACCGGGTGTCCAAGCTGCCACCGAGGCCCATGTCGTCTCGCACCGCCTCCAGCAGCGACCGAGTGGTGGCCGGACCATGTGCCCCCTTGAACCTAGAGCGCAACATCTCCACATCTTCGGCAAACTCCCTAACTTTCTTGGAAGACCGCTCGTCTCTGATTCTGCTGGCCAGAGCCTTGAGTTGTGAGGTGCTCTGCTGCTCGGCAATCCACTCGATCGCTCGGGGAGAGATACCCCTGGGCGGACGACGGGCCGCATCCACCAGCGCGGAGGGCGGCAGAGTTCGCTCTGGGGCAGTTGCAATGTCTAGCCAGGCCAGTGCAGCAGCCACCCCGGTGCGCTCCAAAAAGCGGCGGCCCACGGGCTGGTTGGCCAGCACCCCTATGTCGCCCAGCACAATCTGAGGAACTAGCAGTGTGCTGTTCACCCTAGTTAGGACGGCGATTTCTGTGGGCACAGCACCACTCTCTAGCAGTAACTCCACAGTTCGGCGCAACTCTGGCGCTGGATCAGGAGCGGTCTTAATGCTGATTGCGCTGCTTGGTGTACCTGTGCTGCTTGTTTCACGGCGAGGCCGAGTGGTCGCTGCGGTGATCTGCTTGTTTATGCGGTGGCGATTGTGACTGAGGAGGTTGCAGGCAGCATCCACCACCTTCGGCGGGCAACGGTAGTTAACGTGCAGTTCATGGCGCTTAGCCCCAGGAAAGTACCTCCCATATTGGATCAACCATTTGGGAGAAGCACCCGAATAGCCGTAGATGGTCTGGTCATCGTCACCCACCCCAAACACGTCGGCGCGCGGCCCGGCCAGCAACCGCACTAGCAGCAGATGGGCTGGCGTGAGGTCTTGGAACTCGTCCACCAGCAGGATGCCACAAGCGCGGCGGGCGGCAGTTCGGGCATAGGTATCGCTCAGCAAAATTTCGATGGCTCGAATGATTTGCTGGTCGAAGTCCACTAGGGCACGCTCCGCCAGCTTCTCAACATACTGAGGCGCAATCTCCGCGAAATCAGGCACGTCTGGGTGAAAGTCGCGTTCTGTGTCTTTGGGATCGCGCAAACCTAGGCGGGACGCGCCCAATGCCTCGATCCACGGAGCAATCTGGTCGGTCATGGCCTTGCGTTTGCGAGGCACCATACTGCTGAGCAGATCCCGCACCTCTAGCTCGTCTACCACCTCAACCCGACCATGATTTTGGGGGCGGGCAAACGGCCCAGTGCCGTTGCAAATAGCCAGCGCTAGGCTGTTTAGCGTTCGCACCTGAAGGCCATGCAAATCGGCGGTGCGCTCTTGCATCTCAGCCCGGGCCCGCACGTTAAACGCCACTAGGCAAACAGCTTGGGGGTCTACGCCGAGGTCGCCTACCAGATAACGGGCTCGCTCGGTGAGCACCCTCGTCTTACCCGACCCAGCCGGGGCCACGATGCAAGCGGCCCCACCCCCGTGGCCGACTGCAGCCCGCTGATCTTCGGCCAAGTCGGCCTGAGGAGAAGTTGCGGTAAGCGTGGCCAGGCTGCCAATCGCTAAATGCACTGCCGGGATAACTCCAACACACCCTGTACCAAGCTCTGTAGCGGCGAACGCAACAAACGGGCCGCCATCGCACCACGCTAGCCCAGCATCGGTTAGCACGTCACCGGGCTCGTGGGGCTCGGCCTGCCGGGCACCCACGGCAAGCGCCCGCTCTATGGGCTCAAACCGAGGCTGTTCGGGATCGCGCCAATCCACGGTGTTGGAACTCAGCAGATAGCGAAGCACCTCGTCGGACATGGTAAAACCTGCCTTGAGTGCCCACCATGGAGCATGCATCACCGGCTCGGCAGGTGGTAGCTCACCTTCGAGTTCGATCACCATCGGCTTGCGCTTTACCCATGCCGCTCTGAGTTCCCGACCCAAATTAGAACCCACCTGCTCAGCTTGCACCAAAATCCGCCGACAACCCTCCCACTCTCTCGGCGTAGGCTGCCCAGCATTCACCAGCACGCTCCTGCCGAGGCACTCAGGCCCTCTCACAGCACTCCGCCTAGCATTTTACAGACGAGGCGGCAACGCCCTCAGTAATCAAATATCTGAGTGGGGGATTGCTTTTAGGTTCGGGAGAAGTAGGGGTTGTCTCCTGCTTCATGGTCGGTTACATCTACCACATCGGTGATCTCAGGGATGGCTTCGGTGATCATGACGGTGATGCCCTCTCGGAGGGTGGCCGCGCTCATGGCGCAACCCTGACAGCCACCACCCATGGTGATGTAAGCAGTGGCACCATCTACCCCCTTCAGGGCCGCAAAGCCACCGTGAGAGGCCAAAGACGGGTTGATGTGCTGATCCAAGAGTTGCTGTAGTTGCTCTGGCAGTGTGCCGGACAACTCCAAGTTGGCTCCGGCAAGCAAATCGGGCTTGTTGGGATTACGGATAACAAGGCCACCTTGCATGGGATTGTTGGGCAGATCCAAAGTGGCACCGCTTAAGTTGGTTACCGAATCCTCGGGGATCATGATGGCGAGCCCCTCGGTCACAATGTGACGATGCCCTTCGCTGCAAGCGGCGATCTCTTCAAAGGCTAGGTCGTAGGTGTAATCGGCCCCGCTAACCCCTGTGATCTCAATGCGAAGACCCAACTCTTCGGGGTTGTCTTCGCTAGACCGTATCTCTAGCACCTTGGCAATGGCAGCCTCGGTGACCTCAAACAATTGGGCTTGGACTGTTTCGCTCACCACTTCAGGCTACCCGACCCTGCCCGACTCTGCACCCCAACAACACAGCCAACACCACAACCTTGCGGTATGCAGCCACGCCCCCGCCCGGCAGTCAGCCACGACGGACACGTCCGTTGAGAGATCTAAAGGCCAAGGTTTGGGCCAAAAGGCCCACGATGCTCACCGCAAAAATCCCTCGCCCCAGCGCCCAACCGTCCCAACCCAAAAATAACGATCTCATAGCTTCTAGTGCGTAGGTCATAGGGTTGAACCAAGTAATAGCAGCTAGCCAATCTGTCATAACCTCCCGGCTCACCCAGGCAGTGGTTAGGAACATGAATGGGAAAAACAACAAGAAACTGGAGTTGACCGCTCCAGGATTGCCGGTTCTAAGAGCTATGGCGTAGGGAAAACCGGTGTAAGCCAAACCCCAAAATGCCCCAAACAGCATAAACACCAGCACGCCCAACACGCCGGTGGCCCCAAAGCTCACTCCGATGGCAAAGCCCAGCACCAGCACAGGCGTGGCAAGCACCAAGAACAACACCATGTCGGCCACCATCAGTCCTAACAACAGGGCGTAACGGTTGATTGGGGTCATGAGCAACCTGTCGAAGTAGCCGTTGACGATGTCTACCACCAAAGAGTTAGCCCGAGACATGCCGGTAACTGCTGTCATAATTGCTACGGGCAACTGAAAGGCTTTGTAGTCAAAACCAGGGACTGCATCGCCAGCTAAGTTCTGAATGGCCCCGATGGTGACCACAAAAAAGAACAACGGGACGATCAGCGCTGGCAAAATGGTTTCTAAATCTCGGGGCAACAGCCGCAAAGCCCGATTTGCCACCGAAGCAACGTCGCTAAAGAACCCCGACGGGCGGGCCCGAATGGCCGTGCTAGGCGGGCTCTGTGGCGCTGGAGGAGCTACCACAGCTTCGCTCATTCTTCTACCTCAATTCGAGCGCCGGTCATCTCCAAAAACACATCATCTAGCGTGGTGGGACGGATAGACAACTCGGCCACCTCCACACCAGCACTCGACAACGCCACCGCCACAGAACTCACCACCGAAGCTCCATCGGCAGTGGCGGCGCTTACCTCGTTGCCGTAAACCTCTACGTTGCTGATACCGGTTACCGCAGATATCGCTTCGGCGGCTTTAGCGGGATCGGCCCCTACTCGAGCCACCACCACATCTGCGCCCACCTTGCGTTTCAGTTCCACAGGTGTGCCCTCAGCCACCAAAAGCCCCTCGTTCAAAATGCCCACCCTGTGGGTTAGCGCATCGGCCTCCTCCAAGTACTGTGTGGTGAGAAATATAGTCATGCCTAGCTTGCGGTTGAGATTGCGCACCTGATCCCACACCACCGCACGGCTGATTGGGTCTAAACCGGTAGTGGGTTCATCTAAAAACAGCACCTCAGGGTTGTGCATTAGTGCTGCAGCCAAATCTAAGCGACGCTTCATGCCGCCAGAATAGGTAGACACCTTGCGGTCAATAGCAGCCATATCTAACAAAGGAGCAACCTCCTCCATCCTGGTTGCAATTGCCTGCTTGCTGAGGCCGTAATAGCGCCCTTGCAACATCAACGTTTCACGACCCGTGAGCTTGCCGTCTAGGGCGGCATCTTGCAAGGCCACACCGATGCTCAAGCGCACTTGATCGCCCTGGGTGTGAACGTCGTAACCCGCTACCGTGGCTCTGCCAGAGGTCATGGATGCCAAAGTGCATAGCATCCTCACCACCGTAGACTTGCCAGCCCCGTTTGGCCCCAAAAAGCCATACACCTCACCGGATTGCACCTCTAGGTCTACCGAGTCCACCGCTACTACATCACCATAGGTACGGCGCAACTGTTGAGCAGAGATCGCAGCAACCACAAACTCAGAGGTTATCAGCAAACTAATACCCCCCATACCAACTGTGCTCACTGCAAATAGTTCCCTGAGCTTGGCCTCCGGGATTACCCGAGGGGTTATTGTGGCAGCTATGGCAAACCCTTCTACCTCTAGCCCCTTCATTACCTGTGAGATATCTAACGATGTGGCCCTCATCAAGTGGGACGACACCAAAGTAAACGTGCTGTCTCACGACACCATTGCTGCCATGCATGAGGCTCTAGACCGCGCCGAAGAGGAGGCCAAAGCAGTTGTGATGATTGGCCGCCCGGGTGTGTTTACCGCCGGGTTCGACCTAAAAACCATCAGGTCTAGCGTGGAATCAGCTGGGAAGTTGTTTCACGATGGCATGGAGCTCTTCTTGCGGCAGTACGAGTTCCCCATGCCGGTGATTGTTGCCTGTACCGGCCATGCCCTCGGTGCTGGTGCCATCATGTTGATGTGCAGCGATGTGTGCATCGGGGCCGACGTGGAAGCCAAGATTGGAATGAACGAAACGGCCTTGGGCATGGCGATGCCCCGTTCGGTAGTGGAGTTAGCTCGTGACCGACTATCTATACGCCATGTTCAATCGGCTATTTTCTTGGCCCGCTTGTACTCGCCGCAACAAGCCGCCGATGTGGGCTTTATAGACAAAGTAGTGGCTCAAGAAGATCTTGAGAGCGCGGCGCTAACCGAGGCTCAAGAACTAGCCGAATATCTGTCGCTAAGGGCATTTAGGGGCTCCCGTAGAGCTGTTCGCAAACCAGTTGCAGAGTCGATACGCGCCAAGCTAAATGAAGATGCCCGTACCTTCACCGCAGACCCAAGTTGATAAACAGACCCAAACTGATGAGCGCTATGCTGCCAAAAACCCAGATCCGCGCTGTTGAGATGGAGAACCTCAAACTGCTAGTCCACCTCCAACTACCTGCACAGCAAACGCCATGAGCGAACCAGTTATCAACCTACTAGAAACCGTATGGGGCTCTATTGAGACGCTAGGTGCTTGCCTCACAGAAGAGCAGTGGAATACCGCTACCGAATGCCCAGGATGGTCGGTGCGGGATCAGGTTAGCCACATCGTGGGCCTAGAGTGCATGCTGCTGGGAGAAAAACCAGAGCCTCCCGTTGCAGATAGCACCCTAGGCGATATCGCTGCGTTTAACGAGGCGCAGATTACACTCAGACGCTCTAGCGCTGGCGCGGAGGTTCTAGCTGAGATGGTTGATGCCTGCAACAAGCGACTAGCTATGCTGCGAGCGCTCCAACCGGCGAAGTGGGACGAGGTGGGTTTTAGCCCAATCGGTGATGCTCCGTATCGCACTTTTATGGAGATTCGGGTGTTCGACTGTTGGGCACACGAACAAGACATGCGCCGCGCACTTGGTATGCCGGGGCACCTCAGCGGCCCGGTAGTGCAGCACTGTTTGGATTGGCACCACCGCAACATGGGCTTTGTGGTGGGCAAGAAAGCTGCGGCCCCAGAAGCCAGCACGGTTGTGTTTGCTATTGAGGGCGATGCTGCGGGACCACGAGGCATTGCCGTAACCGATGGGCGGGCCAAACCATCTCACCCATCAGCCAACCCAACCGTCACAATCCACAGCAACATAGATAACTACAATGCCTTGTGCAACGGTCGGATCGAGCCCGCAGGCGCGCTAACCAAAGGGCTAGTAACCGTTAGCGGCGATGCTGTAATCGGCGAACGGGTAGTGCTGGCCTTGCCTTATATGATGTAAGGGATCTTATGAACGAAGAAATTGAAGCTGTTACGTTCTATTGGCGGCCAGGCTGTGGCTTTTGCAACAGACTCCACCGCTCGCTGACCTCCCTTGAAGTGCCCCTAGACATGCACAACATCTGGGATGAACCTGAAGCAGCCGCCACGGTGCGCTCAGTAGCCAACGGCAACGAGACGGTGCCCACCGTGGTTGTGGGCAACACATCAATGGTAAACCCCACTCCCGCACAGGTAATGGCAGTTCTGACAGACCAAGCCCCACACCTAGTACCTGTAGGCTACGAACCCCCTCAGCCCACCAAAATCACAAAAACTCTCAACCGAATCCTCGGCGGACAAACATAGACTTTATTAAAGTTTTTGTGGTTTTTTGAAATTCAAAAAACCTAAGAAAAAAAAGAAAACCTGCTTGGTACAGTGCCCCGCTTTGACCAATACCTCAAACGAACTTTTCCCGAATTACTGCATGCTCCCGTTCGTGCGCGTAGCTAACTGAAGGGGAGTTCGGATTCTAAGGTGAGTGCTCTGGGGCTTACCGAGAGGTAAAAGTCGTAGCTGCCTAGGGTGTTTTCGTTCCACACCTCTCGGTTCACTAGCCAGCGAGCCCAACCTGAGAACCAACCATCGTGGTAAGAATCAAACTGCGGTGCCCACCAGTCGCGCAGCGCCAGCCTAGTTGTGCTGTAATCTGCTAAATTGGCTCCAGCGCCCTCAAAGTCACTCTCAGTAGCGTGCAGCACAAAATCTGCGGTTACAGACGCGGCAGAGTTGGTATCGGCCCAACTTAAGCTTGGATACTTGCGAAAATACCACAGGTTGGGCACAGAAAGCGTGGTATCTATGGCCACCGTAACCGGTTCGTGACCAACTTGGCTGGCGTAGCGGTTTAGGGCTTCGATGCGCCTCACGGTGTCTAGATAATCATGTGTAGTATGTACTTGGGTAAGCAGCTCTGCGGGCATACGCTGGTTCTGATAGTTCACACGCCAAGAAAAAAACAACGTGGATACCACCAAACCCAGCACCACCACACCAGCAATACTTCCGGCTAGCGCCCGAACTGATATCGAAGAAATTGTCATCCAGGCCCGTTTGGCCCTCTGCCAAAGCGCCTCTATGCCAAAGCCAGCCAAAAACGCCATCGGCACCACTAGATGAAGCGCCAACCACGGAAAGCGTTCGCTAGCCCAACTGTAAGAAAACCAACTTGCCACCGCTGTCCACAACATGAACTTGCCTAAAGAGGTGGGCTTGCGGAATACCTGCCAAGCGCCCACAGCAGCCAACACACAAACCAAATACTCATACAACGGCACCGTGTAGAGATAGTAGTGCCAACGCTCGCCACCCCGATTGGTGTCCTGTTCACCTCGCCAATAAGTGATGCCTTCGGTGAAGCCATCCCAAAAGCCCCCCATCTGCTGAAAAAAAACGGTGAACCACAGCGCAAAGAAGAACAAAAATACCCCTGCGCCCAACAGCCAAGCCCGCCCAGACACCCGGCGAACCGACCTCACAATGGGTAGCTCCCATATAGTGCGCGGGCCAGCCAACAACAAGACAACCTCTAGCAGTAACACCCCGTAGATGCCGAGGGTTAAGAACACCTCCACCTCGTAGTAACTGCTCACCGCAAACGCGATGCCCATGGGCACCAAACCAACGGGCAGCATCCATGCCCACCCTTGCCACCGGGCTCGCTGCACCCACCCACCGCTTACGTCTGCACCTGGGCCTTGCAACCTGTGTTGTGCGGCTTGTTCAATAAGCAAGACCAAAAAGAAGCCCCCAAAGATGAACACCACAATGAAGATGGTTTCTTTGACAGCAAAGCCCGCGGCCAACAACAAACCCATGATTGCGGGTAACCACATTTGCGATCGGGATAGGCTCTGGGGCTGTTCAAACGTATGGGGCTGTTCAACAAGGCGAACAATCACCACCATTAACGCCAGCGTGATCAGAGCCATCAACGCGTCTTCGCGTCCTAAGCGGGTCATATAAAGCGATATAGGGCTAAAGGCCAAAACCGCTGATGCGACAACCGTGGCTAATGCGCCCAACCAACGGCGCAAGAACCAGGGCAGCACGATGAGCCCAACCCCAGCTAACACAGCCCATAGCCGAGCCGTAGTATGCGACTCCCCAAACAGCCAAAACAAGCCTGCGGTTAGATAGAAGCGAAGCGGGCCGTGATAAACCGGGTCATACCCCTCATAGGTGCCCTCTAATACCTTCCATGAGAACCACGCATCTAGGCTCTCGTCATGATGTAAAGGGCGTTCTGCCAACTCCACTAAGCGCAGCACCAAACCTGCCACAGCAATGGCACCTACTGCTATTGCTAGGGCGGTCTCGGGCCGGCTGCGCCAGAGTGCTATGGGGTGCCAACTGCTGAGCGGTTGTTTTCGTTCTTGTTTGATGGTGTGAACCACGCTGGACATCACTATGAACTCACCTGATAAATGGCGTACTCGCCTTGTTCAAACACCAATGCTCCTCTTTGCGCCCAATACTGTTGGTTCAGCCCGGCTCGCTGCTCAATCGGCCCGGCTACTACATAATCCACCCCAAAAGCACCTAGCAAAGCTTCTGTGCCCTCAGAACCTGTGAGCATTGTACGCGCTTGTTGTTGACGGTCGTGCCAGTCGGTCACTCCTAAATCGTTTATCCAACCCGCATAGCCCACCACCGTTTGGCGACCGCTTAGAGCAGGCACAGGGTGGGTGTGCTCAAACCCAATCAAAAACACACTATCTGCGGGGGTGTTATGGCGCACCCATTGGGCGGCTGCAATCCCATCTTGAGATGTTATGGGGTGCGGCCAAGCATTTACCTCTGGATCTATGGCCTTGTAGATGTCTAAAGCCCCAGCAAAGGTGAGCACGCACAACAAAGCTGCGGTGCCTATTTTGCCCCACCATGCAACCGAGGCCAGACGCACCAACACCGCTGCCACTAAAAACGACCCCAAAAGCATCATGGGCACAAACCAGTGAGTGTTGTTCCATGGATGCGAAGGCGCTACCCGAACAAAATTGGGCACCACCCACCACAACCAAAGCGGCACCGAACCCCACAGCAATACCCGAGGCAACGTGCCCTTCCATAGCTGCGCCAGCAGCATCAGGATCAAAAACACCCCGGCGTTTCGCCACCAGAAAACACCCAACGAGTCTTGATCGGCTGAGTAATTCGGGGCTTGCATCCATGGGCCGTTTACCCACTGCTCAAACACAATTTCGGTGTTGAAGGGGCGAATCCAAAGCGCAGCGGGCAAAGCAAACACCACAGCGGGCAAAGCAAACAACAGCCACTGCCAGCGGCGGTCTAACAATGCCCAGATCATGCCCAAACCCAGCGCTATCCCAAAGGAATACACGTGAAATATCGGCATGAGACCCACGATTAGCCCTGCAATGGCCCACAAGCGGCGCGACCCGCAGGCGTGAGCTTCGCGCAACAGCACCACCACGATTAGCAACATGGCAAACCCCGCTAAGGTTGGGCGCTGCGGGAAAAGGTTGCCGGTCACGGCGTTTTCCAACAAGATGTTGCCCGTGTGGTGACGTGTGTAGTCGGTGGGCAGGTTCCAAATCACACCCCAGCCCCCATCGGCAATATCTGAAAACAGTCGAGTCCATCCCAAGCCGCCCAGCAAGGTGAACACCACCACCGACACGGCTCCCACCGCTCGACTAGCAAAAAGCCTCGTGCCCACTAGATACACAACAGGAACAAACACGAAGGCCAAGTACCCAGAGGACACCTCCAAAGCACCAAAAGCACTCAGGCCAGCGCGATCCAACATGGCGGCAAAAAAATCAATACCAAAGTGATACGGCAAACGCTCTACGCCTAGCGCAGTGGGAAGCGTGGGGGGGAAGTTATCGGCATGGGCAAATGAAGAGGCGTACGTGAGGTGCGCTTGCCAATCTGTCCAAGACGAAAGATGACCGGCCATCACCCCGCCCGCTCCGTCGGGCAAATAGGCGCGATGCAGTATCCAAGTGGAGATCGCCATAGCAGGCACGCTGAGCATAAGCAGCGGAGCAGGGTTCTCTGGGCTAGTAATGGGCAGCCTCAGCCGATGACCACAATTGCGGCACTCTGCGGCGATGCTTTTGATGCCGGTATGCCATCCCGCAACCGACAAAACAGTTGCACTAGCTGCGGTTGCCACCAACACCGCGCCGCTCAGGCTCCCAGCAGCCCATGCGATGGCATAGCCCAGCAGCGTCATTGCAGCGAAGCCAAGCACCGCACCGTAGGCCAAGCGCTCCTCTATGCGAAACCTGATGCCGGTTACATAGGTTAACCCGATGCCAACCAACACGCAGTCGGCAAGTAGTAGCGCTACCCAAACCTTCATAACCCACTCACGCTAGCCACTAGTGGTGCTTGGTAGGACACACGCAAATAAACCCAACGCACACCATTAGTTGCGGGGCAACCATCTGCCGCAATAATCCCTGGGCCAAGGTTGATCTCCACGGCGTGCATACAGCAACCGTGCGCGAGCATCTTGTTCTTCTGGAGACGCTTCTGCCGGATTGCCGACACCCCCCACCGTTTCCCATGTGCGGGGTTCAAATTGATAGGCCCCATAAAACAACCCATTAGCGCTAGCCGCGCTGTAGTTATTGCTGGACTCACAAAACCGCAGGTTGTACCACTGGCGCTCTGTAGGCTCTATAAAGCCATTTTGCGCTAGCTCCCTGTTGGCTAAATCGTTTATCTCAGCAATGTATACCACCCACTCTGCAGCACTGATGGCTTGGTCGGCATCGCCAATCTGAGCTCTCATCGCCGGGAGCGCGCCTTGCAGCCTGGCAATTTGGTTTTGGGTTCTAGCCTGCTCAGCGTCTACATCATCTTGAGCTTCTAAAACCTCAGATGCAATCTCGGCTAGCTCCGTCAACATTTCTAGGCGCCATAAGGCGTTGGTTGGCTTAACGCCATCCAATATAAACACGAACTCCTCAAAGGCACCACCAGAGATATATTCCTGCACTACTAACTGCTCTAGTTCGTTTGCTAGCAGCTGCTTGGCTGATTCGGACTCCTCTAGTTGTTGCGCACGCCGTCGTTGCTGATACAGATCGCGGGTAATGCGGTCGATGGTTTCGCCTATTGAGTTGCGAAACTGTCTGGCAACCTGAAGGTTGTATTGCGCCCGCTCAAGATCTCGCCACGCCGGGGCATTGGAGGTTACGGTAACCGGCTCAACTACCGGCTGCGCGCTATCTGGTTGGCCAACCGCAGCCCCGCCCACAGCCAGTGCAGCCACCATGCATACGATGCCTAGCGTAAAAACCCGGCTACGCTGTTGAACCTGCAAACACCCTCCTTAGATGGGCTACCCTCGCTATAGCTATCGCCTAGCAATTGCACAGGGAGTTATTTTGCCAGACGCGCTATTGGTTGTGTCGTTCGGAGGGCCAGAAGGCCCTGAGGATGTAATGCCGTTTTTGCGTAACGTTGCTCGGGGGCGGGCAATCAGCGAGCAACGTCTGAGTGCGGTAGCTGAGCATTACCACCTCTTTGGCGGCATCAGCCCCATCAACCAATGCAACCGCCAGCTTGTGGCCGCGCTAGAACAAGAGCTTGCGGGCCGCAACGCCCACATCCCCGTCTATTGGGGCAATCGCAACTGGCACCCCCTGCTGGTAGACACGCTGGCACAAATGGCCAGCGATGGCATCACCAGCGCGGTGGCATTGACCACCTCAGCATTTGGATCGTACTCGGGCTGTCGCCAGTACACCGAGGACATAGCCCAAGCCCAAAATACTGTGGGGGCTACCGCTCCGATAATCCACAAGCTTCCACCGTTTTGGAACCAGGTGGGCTTTTTGGAGGCTGTGGCACACCACCTCAATGCGGCCCTGCGCCAAGAGCCCAATGCGGCGGTGGTATTTACCGCTCACAGCATCCCCGAAGCCATGGCCGCTACCGCCCCCTATGTGAGCCAACTAGAACAAGCCTGCACACAAGTGGCAGCTCAAGTGGGGATTTCGGATTGGCACTTGGCTTACCAAAGCCGCAGCGGGCCACCGCAGGTACCCTGGCTTGAACCCGACATCTGCGCTGAGTTGGAGCGCCTAACCAAAGCGGGAGCTACAAACATAATCGTGGTACCCATTGGCTTTGTGGCTGACCACATGGAGGTTATCTACGACCTAGACACCGAGGCCCAACAACGAGCTTCAGAGTTAGGAATTGGCTTTTGGCGGGTACCCACCGTTGGCACCCACCCTAGCTTCGTAAAGATGATCGTAGATATGGCCGTGGCACCCACGCCATCTCCCTGCCCCGCTAGCTGTTGCCTAGCGCCGCTGCCACCCACCCAACGGCCAGCAAGTTGATTTACGATCCTGCTCGCAGGACTTAGCTTGTTGAGTGCTTGTAATTATTCTCTGGCACCTAACTCGGTGTTGAGCCAGGCGATTAGCTGTGCTTGGTTGCGGGTTTGCGTCAAGATGTCGCCGGGGCCGGTGAACTCAAACACAAGACCCTCTCCCGACTTCACCGACTGAATAGAACGACCTTGCACCGCACGGCGCAGGTCGTAAGTAACTGTGTCAGGAAACGCCAGCATGTGGCTGGTATCCACCACCACCGTCTCACCTGCTGCCAGCGAGATCGTATCAATAGCCCCATAGGAGGCCACGATCACCTTTCCAATGCCTGAAGCATGGGCCATAAAGCCGCCCTCGCCCCCAACCAGCGACTTAAAGCCACCCCACTTGGTGTCCACATCTACTCCATCTTCAGAGGCCAACCAATTGCCTCGCTCAATAATCCACGAGGTGGAGCCGTTTAGCTCGATCACACGAAGATCTCCAGGCAATTTGGCGGCCACATCCACCCAACCGCCCTGAGCAGGAGCCGTGTAAGTGGAAATAAACAGCGACTCACCGCCCAAAACGCTGCGCTTCAGCCCCTTAAGCACACCACCTTCCATCTTGGCCTCTAATGACATCCCCGAGGAATGGGCCGACATTGCACCGGCTTCCACTTTCACCTTTTCACCAGAACCCAGCACACACCGGGCCACAGCAAAACTAGGAGCATGACGAACATCTACCTTCATAATTACTATCCTTCTTTTCAGTAGTGGATTGGTTAGATTTTCACTTATCCCCTAACAGACTATCAACGCGCCCGAACAAACTTGGCAGATCATGTTCACGAACCCGAAACCCGGTACCGTGATTACGAACTACACAAGATGACTTAAGATGCATGCAAACAACACAAGCCCATAGTCTGGCCCAACATCTTTGTGGTGAAGATGCATATCCATAACCAGTACTTGGCTTACCTTTCTGCCCAGTAGGGTTCGCGTAGCTCTCGTTTGAGAACCTTCATTGCCCCCGACAATGGCAATGGCTCGTCTCTGAACTCCACCGATTTTGGCACCTTGTACCCGGCGATGGATTCGCGGGCATGCTCAATAAGCTCCTCTGAAGTTGCAGTTTGCTCAGGCTTAAGCACCACGATGGCATGCACTGCTTCGCCCCATATCTCATGGGGAATGCCGATGACGGCCACCTGCGCCACAGCCGGATGAGTGGAGATAGCGCTTTCCACCTCAGAGGAGTACACGTTCTCACCGCCAGATACGATCATGTCCTTCACTCTGTCTACTAGGTACAAAAAGCCATCATCATCTAGATACCCAGCATCGCCAGTGTGGTACCAGCCACCACGAAACGCCTCAGCGGTAACGCTTGGCTTGTTCCAATACTCCCGCATGAAGTTGCCGCCTCGGGCACATACCTCCCCTATTTCACCCGCCTGCAGTTCGTTGTCTTCCTCATCGCGAATGCTCAGAGTAACGCCTAGCACTGGAGTGCCTACCGAGCGTAGCTTAGGACTTTTAGCCACATGCCCACTAGGCGGCAACAAAGTAAGCACCGATGAGCATTCGGTCATCCCATAGCCCTGCACCAACTGCACGTTAGGCAGGTGCTCTAGCAGATGATTCAAAATGGCCTCAGGCATTGGCGAAGCCCCATAGAGGAGATACCGAAGCGTTCCAAGCCTGTCGGGGCGATACTCTAGATGTTGCATGCACATGCCAATCATGGTTGGCACCATCACTGTTTGGGTGACCCCTTCAGCCTCAATGATGTTCATCACCCCGCCCGGATCAAACATAGGAATGGTGACTGTTTTGGCACCAAAAGCAGGAGTGGCCAACATGCTGGCCACCGATGCTGCGTGAAAGAGTGGGGTTTGACACAGGTAAACCTCGTCATCTGCAATGCCGCCAATCCCTAAGCTCACGTGGTACACGTTGAGCATCTCGGCCCGCTGTTCTAGCAGCACCCCCTTAGGCAAACCGGTTGTGCCACCGGTGTACATCAACACCACAGGATCATCTTCTTCGGGCTCTACAGGTGTGGTTAAGCTGCCTGCGGCCAGCAGATCCTCATAGGCCACATCGTGTGGCACATCGAAAGGCCCATCGCCCGATTCCATAAGAACCACAGCACGGATGGGGCTGTCGCCCGCAGCCGACAAAGCACGGGCAAAAGGTTCGGCAAACATGGCATCCACAAAAGCCACCTCTGTGCCCGAATCCCGCACGATGTAATCCAACTCTGGGCCAGCTAAGCGCAAGTTGAGGGGATTAATGATGCCCGCACCCAGAAAACAAGCGTGGTAAAGCTCTAGATAGCGGGCGCTGTTTAGTGACATGATGGCCACCCTGTCGCCCCTGCTTACTCCCAGTTCGCTTTGCAACGCGTTGGCTAGACGAGTGACCCGCTCCCCGTGAGCACTAAAGGTAGCCCGGTAACTACCCGACACGATTGCCTCTTTATCTGCGAACCGCTCAACAGCCGGGTAAAACATCCGATGATAGATGAGTTCTTTCATACGTCAAACCGTAGCGCACCGGTGTGACAGATGAGATCAATCCCCCACCAATTCCGCGCAGGCTGACACTTGGGCCGCGCGATCTGGTACTTGATACCTTGATGGAATGCAACCCGATAGCCAACTAGACCTTTGTGTGATCATGCCCGTATACAACGAGCAAGAGATAATCGGACAGGTAGCTAGAGATTGGCTGGCGATGCTCGACTCGCTTGACTCGCAAAACCTGAACTACGAGCTTCTAGCTATCGTAGATGGTGCTACCGATGCCTCAGAACACAAGCTGCGCGAGGTTGCCGCCGAACATAGCCGCCTAGTGGTAGATGTACAGCCCAACAGGGGACACGGCCCCACCATCTTGGCAGGTTATCGACACGGGGTAGACAACGCCGAGTGGGTGTTTCAAACAGACTCTGACGATGAAATGCCTGCCAGCTCCTTTGCCCGCCTGTGGGAACTACGACACTCCACAGATGCGGTGATCGGCATCCGCAGCGGCAGGCAGCAATCGTTGGGCAGACGCGCCATCACCCAGCTAGCTCGCCTCACCACCCGCGTGGCTTTTGGGTGTCAGCTAGCCGATGTGAACTGCCCTTATCGCCTGATGCGTTCTAGCACGCTGGCCCCCCTTTTGCCCTTAGTACCCGCAGACATCTTCGCCCCAAACGTAGCCCTGGCCGGGATGCTCGCACGCTCTGGTGTTCGCCTAGCTGAGGTGCCGGTTCCCCACCAAATACGCACAACCGGAACGGTGTCCATCTTGGGGTGGCGCGCCACGCGCGCTGCGGTAAGGTCTTTTGTGCAAGTAGTACGTGTTAGCCGGACCAAAGTACCAACCCCCTAAGCCCTATCACTAGCACACTTACCCCCCCTGTCGCTTGTCCCTCCCCCTGTCGCTAGCACACCTACTCCCCTACCACCGAGGCATCTACGCCCCTGTCGGTAACCCATCCACCAAGTGATTCCCCATAACTGTCACCGCTAGCTAGTACGGTCTACAGGTAGCAATCAATCCCCCTTCACCGACCGGATAAACCCCACCAAATCAACCCCGCCCGATAACCTCACACAACAATCATGCCACAAACACCCCCATCCTTATTCAACAAAGCCGACAAAGCCTCGGCCAAGCCCCTAACCACAACCACCTTCGCCCAAGAAGTGGTGCCGGTGCCGGTGGCTGAGGAGATGTCGCAGTCTTTTTTGGCTTACTCCTTGTCGGTGATCACCTCTCGTGCCATCCCCGACGCCAGAGATGGCCTCAAGCCGGTTCAGCGCCGCATCTTGTACTCCATGCTCAACATGGGCATTCGCCCCGACGGGCCACACCGTAAAAGCGCCCGGGTAGTAGGCGAGACCATGGGCAAGTACCATCCTCACGGCGATGCCGCAATATATGAGGCCCTCGTGAGGCTAGGTCAAAACATCTCTCGTCCCATCCCCCTTATCCACCCTCATGGCAACTTTGGCACCCTAGACGACCCTCCAGCTGCGCCTCGCTATACCGAGTGCCGCCTCGCCGAAGCAGCCATGGAGATGCTGGCCGAGATAGACGAAGACACCGTAGATCACAGGCCCACATACGATGGCGAAAGCAGCGAACCAGAGTGTCTCCCCGCACGGCTCCCCAACCTGTTGGTAAACGGCACCACAGGCATAGCAGTGGGTATGGCCACCAACATGGCCCCGCATAACCTCAAAGAGGTGGCTGCCGCAATCAGGTTGGTTATGACCAAACGGCGGCCCAAACCCACCACACAAGAGCTAATGGAGGTGCTAGGCGGGCCCGACTTTCCATCTGGTGGGGTGGTGATTGATTCAGCCCAAGGAGGTTTGCATCAGGCTTACGCCACAGGGCGAGGGGCCTTTCGCGTCCAAGCCAAGATGACACCGGTGAAGCTCACCCGCAACCGTTGGGGCATTGAGGTTACCGAATTGCCTTACATGGTGGGCCCCGAAAAGGTTGTCAAGCGGATTAACGAACTAATCGTGGCCAACAAGCTGCCTGGCGTTCATGATGCCCGTAATCTGTCCGATAGACATCATGGCCTACGCATTTTGATTGAATGCGAACCGCATGTGGAACCCATCAAGGTTTACTACGACCTGTTCCGCCTCACTCCTCTTGAAGAAACCTTCTCGGTGAATAACGTGGTGCTAGCTAACGGTGTACCAACCACCGTGGGCCTGTACGACCTGTGCAATCACTACATCAACCACCGCCTAGATGTAGTAGTACGACGCAGCGAGCACCGCCTAAGTCGAGCTCAAGATCGCCACCACATTATCGAAGGACTCATCTGCGCTTTAGACAACATTGATGAGGTGATTCGGATTATCCGAGCCGCCCCCGACGTACCTGTAGCTCGCACACAACTACAAGATGCGCTGGGCCTTAGCGAAACCCAAGCCACCCACATCCTTGACATGCAGTTACGGCGCTTAACCGCATTGGAAAAGCAAAAGATTCTCCAAGAAAGAGATGAGCTGGTGGCACAGATTAGAGACCTGCAAAAACTACTGGGCTCTACCACACGTCAACGCACCATGGTTCTTTTAGAACTAGATGAGTTAGTAGAACGTTTTGGGCAAAACAGGCGTACCCAGATCCTCTCTCACGAAGATGCCCCGGTGTACGAGCCCACTCCTATCGCGGAGCTAACCCCACAATCCGAGGGGCCTTGTGTGATTACGCTGTCCACCACAGCTATGGTGGGTCGGGCACCTGCTGATAGCAGGCGGCGCTCACAGTTTGGCCGACACGATGTGCTCACCGCCTCTGTAGAAGCCAACTTGGGTGATGCTGTGTTGGCTGTAACTTCGGCTGGCCGTGTGATTAGCACGCCGGCAGCGACTATCCCCGAAGTTACCGGCCGCAGCCGTGGTGTCGGTGCCGCAGAGGTGTTTGGCACCATTCGCAGCGAGGTGGTGCTTGCCTTGGTCAACCCCGGCGGGGAGGCTCTTGTGTTGGTTACCGCCACGGGCACGCTCAAGCGCGTAGATCTAGCAGATGTTGCTAAAGGCAGAGCCACCAAGCAGGTGATCAAGCTCAAGCCCCAAGACAAAGTTGTAGCCGCGTTTTGCGCCAATGATGCTACTCAAATTGTGTTGGTTAGTGCTGAGGGCAGAGCGCTACGCACCCAGACATCATCTGTACCAATACAGGGCAGGGGCGCGGCTGGCGTGGTGGGCATGAAACTACGTGGCAGCGATCAAATAATTGCCGCAGCAGCAACCTACGGCGATGAAACCGTGATCGGGGTAGATAGGCGTGGGGCGGTGGTGCTCACACCGGTATACGACATTCCCACAACCGCAAGAGGCGGGGTTGGCACAAACCTAGCCAACTCAGAACGCTTAGCCACAGCGTTAATCGCACCGGTGGCTGATCTTGTGGCCGAAGTGGAAGATAACGGTAAGCCTGCAAAAGCACCGGTTCCATTTCCATTTGAAAACAGCGCTGCTGTGCAACAAACAGTGCTCAACGTAGGTAAACCACGATGGTAAGCCAACAACCTCAGCTCACCCAACAGCCTCAGCTCACCCAAGCAGCTACAGCGTCTGCCACCAACCCACCCACAACCCAAACAAGCTCGGGTAAAACAAACAGCACTAACGGCAGCTACAACGCTTCAGACATTGTCACGCTAGAAGGTCTCGAGGCTGTGCGTATGCGCCCCGGCATGTACATCGGCGGCACTGGCTCAGATGGGCTGATGCACCTTTTGTGGGAACTCATAGACAACGGCGTAGACGAAGCTAGCGCAGGCTTTGCAACCCGCATCCAAGTCACCCTGCACGCCGATGGGTCTGTGGAGGTGGGAGACAACGGCAGAGGCATCCCGGTGGATAAACACCCCACCAAAAAGGTCTCAGCCCTAGAAGTGGTACTAACCGAACTGCACTCAGGAGGCAAGTTCGGGGGCCAAGCTTATGGTGCCTCAGGGGGGTTGCACGGGGTGGGTGCCTCTGTAGTAAACGCCTTGTCTACGCGTTTGCGGGCCGAGGTGGATCGAGATGGGGCAACTTGGCAACTTTGGTTCTCAAAGCGCGCAGCAGGACAGTTTCAGGGCGATCGCTTCGCAAAAGGCCACAAGCTGCAACGGCTTCGCTCCACCCGCAAAACAGGCACCCGCATCCGCTATTGGCCCGACATAGATTTATTTGATGATGATGCTCAGCTTAGTTTTGAGACGATTCGCACAAGAGCACAGCAGGCTTGTTTTTTGGTGCCTGGCTTGCGAATCAAGTTGGAGGATAAGCGCCGCGGTGCCACCAATGAGCCAGTTGAGTTGGTATCCCACGGCGGCCTCACCGATCTGTTGGCGCACCTTAGCGATGCTGAGGCTGTCACCGAAGTGATATCCATCCCCGGCGAGGAAACCTTCACCGAAAAGGTGTCTGTAGATGGCACCATGACCACAGTTGAGCGGCTCTGTCAGATAGACATTGCCCTACGCTGGGTAAAGGGGTTCGGAACCGAGGTGATGTCTTTCGTGAACAACATCCCAACCCCCCACGGTGGCACCCATGTTGGCGGTTTTGAGCGTGCATTAACCCGGGCGGTGAACGACAGCCTGCTAGCAGACTCCAAAAAGCTGGCTAAGCTCGCCAAACAAGGCCAAGATCGTGCTCAGCGAGAAGATGTGCAAGAGGGGTTGCTAGCGGCCATCAAAGTAACCCTTCCAGAACCACAGTTCCGCGGGCAGACAAAGCAAGAGCTAGGCACGCCAGCGGTGCAATCCATAGTTTACAACGTACTCAAAGACGGCCTAGAGAGCTGGTTCCAAACCGGGCCCAAAAGCCACATGACAGCTTTACAATCCAAAATCGTCGACGCTGTTGTGAACCGTGTTTCAGCCCGCCAAACCTTAGAAAACAAACGTCGCGCTGCCTCTTTGGGATCGACTGGCATGCCCGACAAGCTGGCCGACTGTAGGGTACATGGGCCTGATTCTGAACTAATTTTAGTGGAAGGAGATTCAGCTGCGGGCCCTGCCAAAGCAGGACGCAACGCCGAGAACATGGCCATCTTGCCGCTAAGAGGCAAGGTGGTGAACGCAGCCAAATCCTCGGTGAAACAAGTGCTAGACAACGCTGAAGCTCAAGCTTTGTTCACGGCCATGGGTGCAGGTTCTGGAGATGATTTCAACTTAGACAAAGCCCGCTACGGCCGCATCGTAATCTTATGTGATGCCGATGTGGACGGCAGCCATATTCGGTGTCTGCTGCTAACCCTAATCCACCGCTTTATGTGCCCCATGCTCACAGATGGTCGCGTGTTTGCCGCACAACCCCCCCTCTACACCGCCAAAGTGGGCGACAAAACCCACAGGGCCTTCTCAGATACCGAACGAGATACCATCACGCAACAGCTAACTAAGGGCAATCGTAAAGCCGAGAACATTCGCTGGTCTAGGTTCAAGGGCTTAGGAGAGATGGACACCAACGAGCTAGCCGAGTGTGCCCTAGACCCCGAAACCCGCACCTTGCGCCAACTCACCTTAGACGATGCAAAAGCAGCCGAAGAGATGTTTGAAACCTTGATGGGAGCCGATGTAGGCCGCCGCAAAGACTTCTTAATTTCCCATAGCGATCTGGTGGACAAAGGTGCCCTCGACTACTAAAAGCCCTAGGAGCTTCCCAAATGACAACAGCTAATGCCGCCCCCACCCTCACACAAAACCCCACAACTAACTCCGAAATCGGCGAGATAACCGAGACAACCAAGCTCAGTGCGCCACCTAGCAACGGCGAGATAACCGAGCGCTATGTACCCAAGTACATCTCCCCCTCTAGCGCATCATCTTTTCGCCAGTGTGCTCGGCGCTGGAAGTTCCGCTACGTAGACCGCATGCCTGATCCTCCCGGGGAGGCTGCAGTTACTGGAACCTTCGCGCACATGGTGCTAGAAAAGCTGATGCAAGAACCACCAGAAAACCGCACCGTAGAACAAGCCAAAAAACTTGCCCGCCAGCTTTGGCCCAGCATGGAAAACAACCGTGACTACCAGCAACTTCGCCTAGATGATTGCGGTGGTTTGGCCTTTCGCAAGAATGGCTGGCAGGCCATTGAAGGGCTGTGGGATCTTGAAGACCCCAGCCAAATACGCGTAGCTGCCACTGAACAAGATGTAAGGGTAGAAATTAACAGCGTGCCTTTCCGGGGCATCATCGACAGGGTGGATGACACGCCTGAAGGCTTGGTGATAACCGACTACAAGTCGGGCAAAGTGCCTTCCAAACGCTTCTCGGCCAACTACACCACGCAAATGCTGTTGTATGCGGCAGCTCTAATAGAAGTATCTCACCAGCAACCAGTAAAGGCACAGCTTCACTATTTAGGCCAAGAGGTGGTGGAGGTAGAGATTACCGCAGAGAACCTAGCTGAGGCCACCAACGACCTACGAACAACTTGGCTCAACATTTTGGAGAGCTGCATGTCAGCAGAGTTTGCAGCGTCCACGGGCCCATTATGTGGGTGGTGCCCGTTTGTGGAACACTGCCCCGAGGGCACAGAAGAGCTACGCAGAAGGCATCCAACACCAGCCTAGAGCAACTGTCACACCCCTGTGGCACAATCTAGCTATGGCCTTAAAAGTTGAATACAGCTCCTACGGGAAGCCTGCCTTAAAGAAACTCAACGCTCTCATTACCGAGCACAAAGCACATCGGGCGCTCAGCCGGGTCACGGTAGTTGTGCCTCGGGGTTGGGTAGGGCGAGCCACCCAAACGCAACTAGGTGCCCAAAGCAATGGCATCGCGGCGGTGCGCTTCTGCAAGCTCTCCGAAATCGCTGAGCGATTAGCTAGCGTCAGCAACAAAAACCAACCCCGTAAGCGACTCTCCCCAGCAACCATTGGGGCAGCCATACGCTCTGTGCTGCAAACACACCAGGGCTTGTTGCGACACTCAGCCCACCACCCGTCCACAGAGCAAGCTCTGGTGCGTACCTACCAAGATCTACGCGATCTATCCACCGAAGCCCACGCCGCTTTAGCAGCCCAAAGCCAGCGTGCCGCCGATGTTACCGATATCTGCGATCAGGCCACCAAACTACTTAGCGGCAAGTGGCACGACGACCACGATCGCCATGTCATGGCTACAGATTTCCTAGAGGCCGCACAGATGCCAGATGCCACAAGACCCCAAGGTAATGCTTCTGCAAACGGCAGCGAACTCAGCATGATTCTGGCCGAGCTAGGACGCATCATTATCTATCTACCCCAGAAACTACCCCGCTCTCAGGGCAAGCTCATCGCGGCTCTAGCCCAACACACCGAGGTAATCATGTTGGCTGGCCTTGTTGGAGATCCCAATGCAGATGGCGCTGTATTGGAGGCTGTAGAACGCTGCGGCGGCACCTTACCCCAAGATGCCACCCACGTAGTTGAAAATCTCGCCCACGCGCAGCAGGTCATCAGCACGGCCAACCCAGACGAGGAGATTAACGCAGCCATCAACGAAGTGCTAACAGCTGTTCGTGAAGGTACACCGCTAGATCAAATCGCAGTTCTCTGCGACAACCACTCCTCAATTAGGCGGCTACAATCTGGGCTCAAAGCCGCTGACATCCCATTCACTGGGCCCAACGGTGAAATGCTAACAGACTCCCTAGCTGGCAGATTTCTAACTGCTCTTTTGCAGCTTGAAGCCCGCAACTTTAGGCGCAGCGACACCCTAGCATTCATCTCCACACTCCCCTATGAGTTGCCCGATAGCACAAAGGTTCCTGCTGTGGCTTGGGAGCGTGCGTCGCGCAATGCGCGGGTTACCCGAGGCGCTAAACAGTGGGAAGCTGCCCTAGAACACTACGCCACCCAACTTCGCTCAGAAGCTGAAAACCTAAAGGCCGACCAAGAAGATCCAGAGCGGTCTTGTGCCCGTGCAGCAAGGCTTGAGCGCGAGGCTGAACAAGCAGATTCGTTGCAGCACTTTGCCCGCAATCTGCTAGATGAGCTTAGCCAACAACCGGCTAGCAACTGGAAAAATTGGTGCGGCTGGCTACGCAAGCTGATTCACCGCTACTTGGGCAACGCAACACAGCGCCAAAGCTGGCCTGACCCCGAACAAGAAGCAGCCAAAAAAATTGAACAAGTGCTAGACCGGCTTTCAACTCTAGACGAAATAGAACCCAAACCCCCACAGAGCGCCTTCCGAGCCACCCTAGAATCCGAACTACAAAAACCCATGCCCCAAATCGGCAAGTTTGGCGAAGGCATCATCACCGGCACCGTTGGTCAAACAACCGGTATTCAACTACATAAGCTAATCGTAACCGGGATGGCCGAGGGCACCTTCCCTAGAAACCCCAGCGATGATCCGCTCTTACCCGACCGAGAACGCGCAGCTGCTGGCGCGGAACTCCCCGCCATGAGCGAACAAACCCACACCATGCATCGCCAGCTATTGGCCGCAATGGCCTCAGCGCACACCACAACTCTGATATATGCCAGAGCCGATACCACCGGTGCCAACGAGCAGCAACCCTCTAGGTGGTTGCTAGACACAGCTAGCGTACTAGCTGCCCACCCCGTAGATGGCACCAACTTGGAGAGCTTCGCTAACAGCGAAAGCGCAAGCTGGTTTCGCCATCTGGCTTCTTTTAGCCAGTACACCGCCACCGCTGAGTTCCCCGCAACCCCACATGGCTACAGGCTCCAAGAACTAGAGGCTCTCGGCAACCACGCCCGGTGCCTACAAGAAAACAGCATCCTTCAGCGGGGCCAAGAGATGGTGGTCGCCCGTGCCTCCGATGAGTTCACCCGCTTTGATGGCAACCTAGCTGACTGTGTGGAGGCAGATCCCCTCGCCCAGGAGTTCTCCCCAACCAGCCTTGAAACTTGGGCAGATTGTCCAATGCGCTATTTCCTCGGACGCATGCTAGGAGTTCAAGGTTTAGATAACCCAGAGGAATTGCTGGAGATCACCGCCTTAGATAAGGGTTCGCTGATACATAAGGTTCTTGAGGAGTTCATCCAAGAACAAATCGACAACAACACCGTGCCTGCACCATCGGTGCCCTGGAGTTCTGTTCAACGCAAACGGCTGCTGGAGGTTGCCGAGGCACACTTTACAGAAACAGAGGCCAAGGGCTTATCAGGAACAAAGGTGTTTTGGCAGCACACCCGCAATCAGATACGTGCTGATCTAGAACGCTTTTTGACTAAAGACAATGAATGGCGAAACCAGCACAAAGCCACGCCAGTTGCCAGCGAACTTCGTTTTGGCCGACATAACCAACAGGCCGCCAACAACAGCCCAACGGTTGGTGAGGTGTCCATCAACCTTCCAAAAGAACAAAAGGTAAGCTTCCGTGGCTTAGCCGACCGCATCGACACACGTGGGGATTCGGGCTACCTAGTAACCGACTACAAAACAGGCAGGCCAGACAGCTTTAGGCAACTCAATCCAGACAACAACAATCACGACCCGGTAATAAGAGGCACAAAGCTACAACTTCCCGCTTACTCAAAAGCCGCCCAAGCCCTCTCTGATTCACCCAATGCCAAAGTACGAGCCGAGTACCGATTTGTAACTGCTACGGGTGAGCACAGCGTGATCGGCTACGACATCAGCGAGGAGGTGATGAACCGCTTCGGTGAGGTAGTGGGCCAGATTACACAAGGCATCTCGGCTGGGGTCTTCTGCGACCGCCCTCGACCTGGCGCTACAGCAGGGCCGTTCAGTCAACACTGCGAGTACTGCAACGCCGACCGCATAGGCACCGCGGAACACCGCAAAGCATGGGAACGCAAAAGCAAAACACCGCAGCTAGCCGCCTACCGCCAACTAGCAGAACCAGACGAAGTAGAAGAGGTATCAGAAAACGCCTCAGATGCTGCCTCCGTATCTCCCGAGTGTTCTCCCACAAACACCGACATCCAAAGCGAAGCTGCTACACCTAACTCGCCAACAACAAACCCACAAACACAAAGCCCGGCTGTTCCAACCCACAACGACCAGCCAGACAGACATGCAGTAGCTACAGACCTGCACAACACCTTGTTTGTTGAAGCTGGTGCTGGGTCGGGCAAAACAACGGCTTTGGTAGGGCGCATCCTTGCGTTGCTAGACGATGGTATAGCCATGGAAAACATCGCGGCCATCACCTTCACCGAGAAGGCCGCCAGCGAGATGAAAAGCCGCCTGCGTGTACAGCTCGCTAACTCCAACAAGCACCCCGACGCTCTAGATCAGCTAGACGGGGCTGCAATCACCACTTTGCACGGCTTCGCTTTGCGTATCTTGTCACAGCACGCATTAGAAGCAGGACTGCCCCCAAAAATAGCAGTAAGCCCTCTGGATTCATTTGAAGATCGCTGGGATGAGATGCGCCAAAAGATCCTCAACGATCCCGAATGGGAACAAGCAATTTCTGTGGGCTTAGTGATTGGAGTAAAGCTTAACAATCTCAAGGAGCTAGCTCGCTGCCTAGACAGTGATTGGGATTTAGCAGAAGAACGTATAGGCAGCGGGCGTTGGTTCCTCAAAACAGTTGAATTGCCATCGCCCGCAAAGCTGTTAAAGCAGTTCGCCGAGGTAACTCGCCTAGCCAATGGATGCAGAGCCGAAGACGACAAGCTAAAGCTACGCATTGATGAGATCGCCCAATTCGCTAGAAAGCTAAAGGCTGCTAGTGCATCTACCGCGGCTGATCAGACTTCGCAGGAGATGGTCGCAACCGACAAAATGATTAAGATTTTGTTTGGCCCATTACCTAGCTTTAAGCCAGGTAAACTCGGGCAAAAAGAAAACTGGTCACCAAAAGATAACGATACAATCAGTTTTGTTCGT
>JAPOTT010000037.1 GCA_026709025.1 bacterium | reverse complement strand
CGGCCAGCAGGGTCTTGCCCAACCCGGTGGCCATCACCACCAGAGCTCGGCGATAGCCTTCGATGCGGGTCTGCTCCAGGGCGCGGAGTGCCTCTAATTGCACGGGCCACGGGTTGACCGGCTGCATGGCCGGCTCTACTGAAACTGCTGCTTCAGGGGGCGGTGTCCGAGGGGCATCGTCTGGTGGTCGGCGGAGGCGGTAGGCAGCGAGCCACCGAGCGTTGATCTGCGTGCAACGGTGGTCGTCCCACAAGCGCTCGAAGCTCTCAACAAGCGGGCCGAGACGACCCACTCCCAGGTTCCACTCCACTCCCCCGTCGATACCCGATCCGCTCAGGTTGGAGCTGCCCACGAAACCGCCAGATGTTGAGCTGTGCGAGGATCGGAACAAGTAGGCCTTAGGATGAAACGACACCGAAGGGTCGTGGAACACCCTTACCTCCAGCCTGCCCGCACCGGCGGCCATCCCCGCCCAATCGGCCCTTGCCCAATCGGCCCCCGACCAATCAGCAAGGTCTAGCAGGGCGGCGAGAGCATCAGGGTCGGTGATATCGAGGTAGTCGGTGGTAAGAATGCGAATATGCGCCCCTCTTTGCAGGGCAGCCTCGAGGTGGTCGGCAATGAGCGTCAAACCGCTCTTCATAATGAACGACACGGCCATGTCGATCCGGTCGATCTCAGGGTTGATGAGCCACCGCAGCAGTTCAAGACGGAGCCTGCGGTTGCCGAAACCATCAAGCAGAACGGGCGTGCTCTCATCAGCCGCCGCATTCCGAGGGCTGTCACCTCGCCCCTGGCTTTCAATCGCCATAATCACACTCTACTCAAGCAATACCTAGCTAACCCAGAGGTATCGGATAGAACTGTCACACCCTTATGCCACTATCTGAGGTTGTAACGGCACTACCGTTTAGTAGCAGCGATGCAACCGCTAAACCAACGCCTAAAAGGAGGTGGCATGGACGAGGTTTACCTCGACTACAACGGATCAGCACCGCTAGATCCGCGTGTTGCAGAGGCGATGCTGCCTGAACTGACCAGTGGCATCGGCAACGCTTCTTCTGTGCATCGCTTCGGGTTACGCCGGGCTGCGGCGGTTGATAAAGCCAGAGAACAGGTTGGCGCTCTGATAGGTACGAGACCTTCGGGGGTTCTGTTCTGTTCGGGTGCCACCGAAGCCAACAACCTAGCCCTGTTGGGGCTGGCCGAGGCCGCTCCGCCTGAGCGCAACCGGATCATTATCTCAGCCACCGAACATGCCTCAGTACGCAAACCATCTCAATGGCTACATACCCAGGGCACAGCCAAGGTGGATGTGGTTGGGGTTACCCCAGGCGGTTATGTAAACCTTGATGAGCTTGAGGCTCTCTTGGGTCCCGATGTTCTTGTGGTATCGGTAATGGCAGCAAACAGCGAAACCGGCGTGCTCAACCCGGTTACGCAGGCAGCCGAGCACGCTCACGCTGTGGGAGCAATGCTGCACTGCGATGCCACACAAATGGTGGGGCGATTACCTTTCAATATGACCGAGGTGGGTGCCGATCTAGTATCGCTAAGCAGCCACAAAATGTGTGGCCCAACTGGAGTGGGCGCACTGGTGGGTACACGGTCTGCACTGGCGCAGCTAAGTTCTATCATCCACGGCGGCGCACATGAGCGAGGGCTGCGGTCGGGTTCGCTTAATGTGGCGGGCATCGTGGGTTTAGGATCTGCTGCAGCCATCTGCTCCACTGAACTCCACACCGAGGCTAGGGCTGTGAGCAGGCTGAGAGATAAGTTGGTGGCCGGGCTTGTAGAGGCTCTCGCTGGAGATGTTAGCGAAAACGGCGACACATCCCGGCGCCTGCCCAACACAGCTAGCATCCGCTTCTGCGGTGCCGATGCCGAAGCGGTAATGCACAACATGGATCCTGTTGCAGTATCTACTGGCAGCGCCTGTAGTTCGGGAGCCATTGAGCCTTCTGCGGTGCTTTTGGCGATGGGCCTTTCCCGCCAAGCTGCTTTTGAAACCGTGCGTTTTAGCCTCGGGAGGTTCACCACCGAGGCCGAAATTCAAACAGCTATCCAACAAGCTGTCACAGCGGTGCGCTATGTTCGGAGCATGACCGAGGCACCAAGCTAATGCGACTATCTGAAGCAGCCCTACCCATGTTCGCTCGCCACGAAACCTTCCATCCCCGCTATGGCTGGTTCCGCAAGGCTTACGAGGCAGCGTTGGACTCCGCCGATACGTTCAGCAACCCTGAAGCCACCGTAGAGTTGGGCGTAGGCAAGAACATGGTGAAGTCCATCCGCTTTTGGGGTACAGCAGCCAAGCTCATTGCTAACAACCCCAACTCACCCAACAAAAGAACGCCAGGCGTTGCTCCAACCGAACTTGGCAAGTTGCTGTTCAACCCTACAGATGGCTGGGATCCGTTCATGGAACACCCAGCTACCCTGTGGCTGTTACATTGGAATCTGCTAGCTAAGCCTTGTCACCTACCAGTTTGGTGGGTGGCGTTCAACCAATTTGTGGCCGTGGAGTTTGATGCAACCGATCTGGAATCTGCGTGTGCATCAGCACTGGAATCCGCCGCCGAGTGGAAAACGCCCCACGCTTCTTCAGTACACAAAGATATAACCGCTATGTTACGCACCTACGCTCCCCCAGAGCGCTCCACGCGCAACAACATAGACGACATGTTGAACTGTCCGTTAAGAGAACTGGGTTTGGTTGCCAAATCTCTAGCTACCGGAAACTACCGTTTCACCATGGGCCTCAAACCCTCACTGGTGCCTGCGGTTGTGGCCTACGCCGCTTTGGACTTTGTTGCACGCGCCAATCTGGATGCTGCCAACCCGACCGGTGCAAATACAAGCACCCAAAATACAGCCAAAAATGTAGCCACCAAAGCCAGCGGTGCTAGCCAAACAGCGCTGCTCAGTCGTCTTGCCAACGAAGCAGGCTCACCCGGAAAAGCGTTCAAACTCACAGAATCAGAGCTAGCCGTGCTCTTGGGTGAAGCCGCACAGGATTCGCACGGGCAATTGGCTTTGGCATCACCTGCTGGAGCAACTCAGCTAGTGTGGGACGGTGATCCAGCCAAGCTGGGAATTGAGATGCTAAACAGCTACTACAAAAACCAGTGCGTGGGTGATTTAAGCGCACCCCAAACAGGCATGCAATCTAACGATGAACTAGGTACTCCTCGTACTCGTAATGGCCATGTTCGTCTAGCAAGCACAGCCACAGGAGCGATGTGATGGTTGTCTTGGCCGACCATGTTACAGTAGAAGGTCGTTTCGCTCGCTCTGCCAACCTCGAAAGAGACGCTTCGCTGTGTACACCCCTTGACGGGTATGTAGTAACAGCACGGGCTCGCGAGGTGTTACGGCGAGTCGCTACAGTGGCCGACTCTGGCCAAGCAGGAGGAGCTTGGTCTATTACAGGCCCTTACGGTTCGGGCAAATCATCTTTAGCGCTGCTTTTAGATGCCGTTTTCGGCCCCGCTGGAGAAACCCGCGAAACCGCATTAGCCCTGCTAGACACACAAAAAGGCTCGGGGGCCTCAGCCGAGAGAGAGAGAGAGAGAGAGAGAGAGAGAGAGAGTAGAGCGCTCTCATCTTCGCTACCGCACTGAACATCGGGGCTTTCATCGTGGCCTGGTAACCGCAGAGCGCGAACCGCTCACCTTCACTATCTTACGGGCGCTGCACAGCGCGGTTTTGCGCAGCTTTGGAACAATCCCTCCCGCTCGATCCTTCAGCGCCGCTAATTCGCTGCGAAACGCTCTGGCAGATGCTGCTTCTAGAGACCCCCGGCGCACAGGCCCCTCCCCCGCTGCTTTACTAGAAATAGCGCGCTGCCTAGCCGCCGATGCCCCTTTGCTGTTGGTGATAGACGAGTTCGGCAAGAACCTAGAAGCCCTTAGTGGTTCTTCTGTAGTTCCAACCACCTCTCAAAACGGCTTCATCCAAACCAGCACCGACCCATATCTTTTGCAACAACTAGCCGAGGCTGCTCAAGGCAATGGCCTACCCATATTTATTTTAACTCTGCAACATCAGTCTCTGAGTGACTACCTAAACGGTGCCGATACTCAGCAGCGCCGTGAGTGGGCCAAAGTGCAGGGCCGCTTTGAAGATGTGGCCTATGTGGAATCACCCGAACAAACCCGAGCCCTAATCAGGTCGGTGTTCAACGTGGCAGATACAAAACTGCAAGGCCGTATTGCTCGCTGGGCCAAGCCCATGGCCCAAACCATGCGTTCACTGGGCGTTACAGATCTTGGCTCTCCTGAAACGGTGGCCGCATGCTGGCCACTTCATCCGCTCACAGCAGTGGTTTTGTCGGAGCTATGCCAACGCTACGGACAACATGAGCGCACCTTGTTCTCGTTCTTGGCCGGCCCAGAGATGGCCGGGCCCAACGGATACCTAGCCTCCACAGCCTTGCCCGCCCGTGCAGCGTTGCCAACGCTCGGCCTAGATGCTCTGTACGACTACTTCACCCAATCTGCCGGGTTGTCGTCTCTCGCATCCGCCAACAGTCGTTGGGTTGAAATCACCACTCGGCTCCGCGATGCTCATGGCCTCTCCGAAACTCATGCCAAGTTGGCCAAAACCATTGCTGTGCTCAACTTGGTATCCACATCAGGCCCAATCCGCGCCTCTGAGCAAGTGCTAAAAATTGCCCACCCGAATGCGAACGATGCCATCTCAGAACTGTGTGCAAGCGGCCTAGTTACCCACCGTGAGTTCGCCGATGAGTACCGCATCTGGCAAGGCACAGACATCAACATCAACCAACTCGCCGAACAAGCCCGCCAACAAATCAAACAACAACCCCTACTTGAGGTTCTTCAAAAAGTCCATACTCCCCCGCCCATTGTGGCCGCCCGCCACAGCGCCCAATACGACTGCTTGCGGGTGTTCTCATCTCGCTATGCAACTAGCAACCACAAAGCTGAACCGCCAGATGCCTTTTCTCCTTATGACGGAGAGGTGCTCTGGTTAATCGAGGGCAACGAGGCCCCCATGCTTGTTGGTGTGCCTCCCGATGGTGCCAAACCAGTGGTCACGGCCATTCCCAAACCCGAGCTTTTGGAACGTCTAGAAGTGGCTGCTCAAGAACTAGGAATGCTTACCGACATTTTGGCCAGCAGCGATCTTAATCTGGATTGGGTAGCCCGCCAAGAACTAAGCGAGCGCATGGCCCTAGCTCAAAGCCATTTCCAAAAAGCAGTTTTTGAAGCCTTTGGCAACAAATCCTGCCAATGGCTACTGCTAGATGATGAAACGCCGCTCAACCTGCAAGCAACACGGGCTAGCGCAGCAGTTTCCGATGCAGCAGATCGCAGCTACCACCAATCTCCAAGAGTGCCCAACGAGATGTTGAACCGTACCGAACTCACCACCCAGGGTGCTAAGGCCCGTCGCTTACTCATAGAGGCCATGCTCACAAACGGTCACCAACCCAATTTGGGCTTAACTGGATTCGGCCCCGAAGTTGCCATGTATAAGGCCCTGTTGTCTCGCACACAGATACACAAACGAGCGCTTTCTAAAGACAATATAGAGTTTGGTGCCCCTCAAGGAGGTGCCAACACCACCGCCTCCTCACTGTTGCCAGCGTGGGATTTACTGGAAGCTGAAATAAACCGGGCTCGCCATCAGAGGGTGAACCTAGGCGACATCTCGGCCGCTTTGCGCTCTCCACCGATTGGAATGAAAGCGGGCGTAGTGCCGGTGTTGGTTGTTGCGGCACTCTTAGCCCACGCAAGCGAGATCGCACTTTACGAACACGGCACCTTCAAACCCCACCTCACGTTGGACATGGCCGAACGGATGGTGAAGAACCCCGGCTTTTTTGAGATAAAGCACTTCGCTAGCTCAAAGGGTTCTCGCCGCAAGGCGTTAGACGCGTTGATGCAGCATCTCGGCATCCAAGCTCATGCTGGTGCCAACAATCAACCAAACAGCGTGCTGTTAGTAGCACGGCATCTCATTTCCAGAGCCCGCAAGCTAGACAACCATACCCAAAGAACCAAAAGTTTGGATGCCGCATCGCTAGCTGTGCGAGATGCGCTCCTAACTGCGGTAGAACCCGATGAGCTTTTGTTCACAACCCTGCCCGAGGCCCTCGGTTTTGCTGAGATCGCGGCTAACAAAAACGCTACCAACCAACTCAATTCTACAACCGATGCTTACGCGGCCCGTGTTGTTGTAGCGCTGTCAAATATCGAGAATGTATCTCAACAGCTGATGCAAGAGGCTTTACAGTTGCTGTTGTCTTGCAGCGGTGCGGGCAGCCGCCAAGAGTTGATGCAACGTGCCTCGGTAATTGATCCAGATGCTTTGACTGCCGAAATGCGCCCCTTCGTGTTGGCTCTAGCTAATAACGGAACCGACGAAGACACCGGGTGGATGTTAACCATCGCCACTGTTGTTTCCAAAAAGTCACCCTACGAATGGAGTGACGAAGATAAACGCCGTTTTATGTGCGAGTTGCCCCAGCAAATGGCAGCTTTTGAACGCTTAGTCGCCCTGTATGGCAACGATGGTCACCAAAACCGCTCAGCAAACGGCACACCCGTTGGCTTACGAGTTACCTTCACACAAGCCAACGGTGCTGAACATGCCCGTCTGCTAACCCTAGAAGCTGCCCAACAATCTGACTTGCGCGAGGCGTGGCAACACTTCGTTACCGAAGCCGAACGCGTGGTGGGCCCGGGCGCAGGAGTACATAACGCGGCGATGGCCCTGATCGGCCAAGAAGTGCTGGCTGAACAGCACCAAGAAAATGCCTATGTGGGAGTTGAACATGGCTGAGCTAACTTCAAACGGTAATACCCGCCACATCTGTGGCATCTCTGGGGGTAAGGATTCCAGCGCTCTAGCGGTGTACTTGAAAAACCGTGTGCCCAATATGGAGTACTTCTTTTGCGATACAGGTGCTGAGCTTCCCGAAACTTATGAGTTCCTAGCCCGTTTAGAAGTGATCTTGGGCAAACCCATAGCTCGCCTCAACGCCGAGCGGGGTTTTGATCACTGGTTCGAGATGTTCCGAGGCACGCTGCCTTCGCCGCAAATGCGCTGGTGTACCACAAACATGAAAATCAAACCGATGGAGCACTGGATCAGCGACTACCCAACGGTGTCTTATGTGGCGATACGAGCCGATGAGGCCAACCGCAAAGGGTACGTCTCTACCAAACCCAACATTGAGAGCCGCTTCCCGTTTGTAGAAGATGGTATCGACCACGAAGGCGTTATGCGGATACTCAGCGATGCTGGGATTGGCCTACCCGACTACTACGAATGGCGCACCAGATCGGGCTGCTATTTCTGCTTCTACCAGCGCAAAGCCGAATGGATTGGCCTAGCCGACCGTCACCCCGAATTGTTTGAAAGGGCAGTAGCCATCGAACAAAAGGTGCTCCAAGATGCTGGAGTAGCTGGCGATGCCGACTTCGGTGATCAAGCTATGAAGGGCCGCCAATACACATGGTCTGGCGGAGAAACCCTCGTACAACTCCGCGACAGACGAGATGAAATCCTCCAACGCCACGAAACATCTTTAGCCCGCACCGCCAAAACCCGCCCCAACCTCCCCCTAATAGAAGCCCTAGCCGATGTCCTAGACGAAGACGACAACACCACCCCCTGCACAGTATGCGCCCTATGAATAACAATCTTCATGGAGATGCTCTGATTAATGGGCTACAGATTGAGTGGCAACCGTACCATCACCAGTTGGCTTTCAAACTGACCAGTTTAGATAAGATTCCCAAAGCACACGGACTCTATGGCTTATGGTATCACAAAAGATGCCTTTATGTTGGGCAAGCTAAAAAGCAGATTATATCAGAACGACTAAAGCAACACTGGAAAGGCTCGCACAATGAATACTTATCAGACTGGATAACAGCAACAGGGTCAGATATACGAATATCATTCTTGATTATTGAAATTCAATCAAGAATTGATGAACTAGAAAAATATTATATCAACAAATTCCAACCTGTAACTAATATACAATACACTTAAGGAGTAACAATGGCATCAGTACTACCTGCAATGAAGGGAACCTTCGGTTCAACAGAATACTACATTGTAACGATGAAGGCTGAAGATGTAACTAATAGATTAAAAATTCCTCGAGATATCGAAGAATGGGAAGACCTAAGCATTGAAGAAAGGTACCAGCGAGAAATCCAATATGGTCGTGTAAAACGCCAGATTGCCCCATACCTTGCTGAAGATGAAGATAGGTTCTTTGGAGCATTCATTGTGACTATGCTGTACGCTGACGATCTTGAATTTGAACCTCTTTCTAGAGTATACAAGGATAAAGTGCCATCTCTGTATAGGACAGCTGCCAATGACTTTGGTTTCTTAACATTCTCAGGTAGCGAAATACTTGTGCCACTAGATGGCCAACATCGACTAGCAGCATTACAATTTGCAATCACTGGTAAAGATGAGAAATCACAACCGATACAAGGTTTACAACCAGCAACACATATTGCTCAAGATGTATGTACTTTGATACTAATCAAACATGATGCAAAGAAATCTCGTAAAATATTTAATAAAGTTAATCGCTATGCTAAGCGAACTACAAAAACCGAGAATCTAATAACTGCTGATGATGATATTGTAGCTGTAATAGTCCGCGAAGCTGTTATCGGCACAGATAATGCGATTCCATATGAATTAGTCAATGCTACTAGTAATACCTTAACAACTCGTGCTAGAGAGTTCACAACTTTATCAACACTGTATGAGAGTACAAAATATTTTCTTGAAGATACACATGGCAAAATCAACGTTGAATCTTTGCCTGATAAATCTAAACAAAAAATTATGAGGCAAGACGCAAAAGTTTTTTGGGATACAATATGCTCTTCAATTAATTTATTCACTGATGCACTACAAGACCCAAGTGAAACAGGAGATAATAGGCGAAGAGAAATACGATCAGATTATCTTTTAGGAAAACCTATCGCCCAATGGGCACTAGTACAAGGATTAGTATTATTGCGTCAAGAAAGTAAAGATGGCGCTAAAATGAGCCTTGAAGATGCATGCAAGCGTGCTAATCAATTAAGTTGGCGAACTGACGATGGCAGATGGCAACAAGTTCTGATGAATGGTGACAGAGTAGGAGCAGGCAAAACAACTGTGAATTATGCTTCCAGAGTTATTGCATATTGGCTTGGTAATGACTTCACAGAGCAAGAAATCGTTGACTTGAAAGACCGCTATATAAGTCAAGGTGGAATAGGTAAATTGGCTGAACCTATCATAAATGACTGATTCAATGGATTCACAAGCTTTCATAATCAATCAAACACCAGTTATTAGGGGTTGAAATGGTCGGTATCGCGCCTTGGGGGAGTCCGCCGACACCGATTTTGCCTCGGTGGTATTTCGATATGTATCAAGCCACTCGTCTGCCTCTGGCTCTGCAAAGACTCCCTGCTTCGGGAGCAAGACTGCTGACTCTCGGTGATCTGGAAACCCTTTGGGAGCACAGAAGCACGCCATTGGAGAAGCAGGAGCACGATGCGCTAGTGCAAATGGCAAACCGGATTTCTCCCCCTCCCGACTACCATGTTGCAATCCCTGTAGGGCTGAATACCAACCTGCTGCTGCAATGCCCGTTTCGAGTCCGTACTCTGAACTGCCTTCGGAGAAAACTGAATGTAAAAGCACCATCATCATTGGAACCTTTCAATTTGGAGCCTTCTCCTGTAGATGAGATGACCGTTGGAGAGTTCCTGAGAATTAATCATTTTGGCTTGATTTCGCTTCTGGATTTGATGTGTGTTGTCGAAGCAGCTCAGAGCAGCGGATATTTTCAAAATCCAGCACTAACTAATCCCTACCTAAAGTCGGCTGTTGCGCTCTCCTCTCATGCTGCACCACCTGCCCAACTCCCACCAGAGCCTCCCGATCCCGCCGACATTGCCTGGGCCTCAGCATCTGTCGTACTCAGAAGGCTGCTCACTGCCGCCTCACAGATTAACGGTACGCAGACATTAGCGGATGCAGTGAGCAGCAACCTCGGAGGATTGGCCACCGAACTGGGAATGACGAACTACCTAGAGTCAATACCTCTAGATGGCCTCATTGGCGAACTAAACCTACCCCGAAAAGTTCTTGGATCTCTGAATGAATTCTCAGGGTCGCTGTCAGATAGAGAGCAGTTAATTCTTACAAAACGACTTCTCACACCAGATCCGCTAACCCTCGAAGAATTGGGGCAAGAAACAAACCTCACTCGCGAACGAATTCGTCAGATAGAAAAGAGGGTTGAAAGCCGCCTCAACCATCCCTCAATCTCTGGCCTAGCGGTGAACTGCCAGATGGGTGTACTAGCGATGCAGATTCGCCAAGAACTTGGGCCAATCACATCTCGGCAAAAATTGCAAAAGGCAATCTCAGGCATCTTCCCCACCAACACCAACTCTGCAGATAACGATTTGGCAGATCACAATTCAGTCTTATCAAAAATGGCCCGCCATCTAATTCAGCAAGAATTGGATTACTCATGCACTGACGACCTCTGCGTAACCCCAGCGTTCGCAAATACCATCAGAGAACTCAAAACAAAAGCTAACTCTCTAGCAGATGATATTGGCCTTATAGATGAGATTGCACTCCAATCCTGTCTCCCCAGCGACAACTGGCTTCAGTATTGGGATGCACTCCTAGAGCAATCTGGCCTGTTCCGACTAAGCAGCCATCTTGCCCTTCGAGATACCCAGAAGGCCAGAACTAAGGCTGCCCTGTTAGCCATTGGTCGCCCTGCAACAAAAGAAGAGATCGGTGAACTCAGCTGCCTGAAGCCCGACCGAGCGGGAGCACAACTTTCTCTACTATCTGATGTTGTAAGAGCAGATAAGCACCGCTGGGGCCTCACCGAGTGGGTAGAGGACGAATACGAAGGCATACCCGCCGAGATAATCCAGCGCATCAAAGAAGACGGCGGCTCAACCCGCCTAAACAGACTCCTCGAAGAACTCCCAAGAATGTTCGACGTGAGTCCCGGCAGCGTCATTGCATACGCAAAATCAAATCGATTTAATATTCAAGATGACTTTGTCAGCCTCGCTGATCCCTCCTCGCTCAAACTACGAGACCTTGACGATGTTGTCCACGGTCGAACAACTGAGGGACATCCTTTTTGGAGTTTCAAAGTCGAAGCGCGCTACTTCGAAGGCTACAGCTTGGTTGGTATGCCCCCAGAAATTGCCAAAGTCCTCGGATGCGAGCCTGACGGCAAAACGAGAATCCCTGTCTTAGCCCCAAAAGGTTGCGGGCCATTGTCTGTGGGGTGGTCGCTGTCATCGCTAGCTGGAGCATCACTCGGCTACCTGTCCGAGCCATTAAGACTACTCGGAGCCGAAGAAGGTCATCGAGTACAACTTATTCTTGAACCCTCAGGAGTAACTCTGAAGCAATCAACCTCACAAACATATCTCTTCTCTCCAGCGACAACACAAGAACATGATACCTGTAATCCCAACAAGGCTCAGGACATCCTTGAACGGATGAAAAAGCGTCGGAGAGGTCTATGAACATGCTTACAGCAGGAGACGCGATTCAACCTGGCCTATATCGACTTCCTGAAGCCGACATAGGCACACAAGTTCTCATTCCTGGATTTCAGCGTGCTAAGAGGGTGAGAGGCGCGTTCGGATGGTTTACCGCAGGGTGGATTGAGCGACTCGCCCCTGGTTTAGCTGAATACCTCAATAAACCAAATCCTGCTCAGATATGTTTTACCGTCGCCCCGTTTCTTTACGCCAAAGAGCGACAAGCACTCCAAGAAGCATCATCCATGTCTGCTGAAGAATCTGTACACAGAATCGCTGGAGTTTTCATAGATGGACGGATAGATGCCTCTGCACTCGGCCGCCACGCTCTGGACTGTATGGCATGGATGATCGCTACTAACCAGCTCAGACTCCGTGTAGCAGTTCCAAAACCTAACTCCAACTACCACCCCAAGATATGGCTCTTCGACGACGGTACAGACCAAGTTTTAGTCCGAGGATCGGCCAATGCCACTGGACGAGGTTTGACAGCAGGGGTCGAGCACATGGACGTTGATGTTTCATGGGACGAGCGAGGACAGGACCGCGTTGCAACTGGCATCTGCATCCTTGATGATTGGGAGAACGGGCGCAGCATAGGGATTGAGCGTACATTAGATATGCCTGATGCCTTACGCAACGACATCATCAAAACCGCTCCTGAATCCGCTCCCACTCCAGAAAACTATCTTGAGGCTACAGCGGAGTATCTTGCTAACACCCGGATCACCGATTCCCGAACAGCACTTGAGGAGCTACAGGCAAGATTCACACCCCAGTCCACCCCTGAGCTACCACGAATGGTTATCCCAGAATGGCTTGACTGGCGAAGCGGCAACTATGCCCACCAAGGAGAAGCCGTAGACGCTTGGGAGTCTGAGCCAAACCCTGAACGGGGCACCATTGCCATGGCCACTGGAGCTGGTAAGACGCTCACCGCGCTAATTTGTGCAACGCAGGTTCAAGATCGCCTCGGGAATGCACCCTTACTGATCGTCGTGTCCGCTCCATCTACACCCCTCATCATTCAATGGAAGCAGGAAATCGAGCGGTTCGGCATTAAGGCTTCCACCCCAACTATAGCCTCTAACACTAACACCGCTATATCCAGATTCCTGCAACCTGTAAGCGTTGGCGGCACCCACATCGCGGTGATTACCAACAATCTACTGTGCAACCAAGCTTTCCAAAATACGCTAGCAAACCATATTCAAAATGCTTCACGTTCCATAGCCACAATGCTAATCGGTGATGAAGCTCATACCTTAGGATCTGAAGGTTTCATCAACAACAAACCTGATTTTTTCGAGCGTCGCCTTGCATTATCAGCAACTCCAGAACGCCAATACGACCCTGACGGTACCGAGGAAATATTTAATTTTTTCGGTAGCACAGTATACAAATTTGGTCTCGACAAGGCCATCGGATTCTGTTTAGTTCCCTATGACTACTACGTACATGCCACAACCCTCGACGGCGAAGAGCTAGATCAATTTGAAGAACTTACTGAACGTATACGGCGCATGATTTTCCGAAAAGACGATGAGGATGAGAAAAATCAAAACCTTACCACTCTATTCATCAAGCGCCGTCGGATAATCGAAACTGCTACATCTAAAATCCCTCTAATTTCAGCTGTACTTACCCATCGCGATATTCATTCACTAAAGAATACTTTAGTGTATGCTTCAGCTAAGAATCCAGAACAGTTTGATAACATTGCTGACATTCTTACACGACACAATGTACGCTGGGCACCCGTAACTCAGGAGACAACGGCTAACAGTACGCTCCTAGAAAATACACTAAAGACATTCTCCGAAGGTGGCTATCAGGTACTCCTAGCCAAAAAAGTCCTCGACGAAGGAGTAGATATTCCTAGTATTCAAGAGGCATTCTTGGTCGCATCATCCACCGTGGAACGAGAATGGGTACAACGACGAGGTCGTATACTCCGTCGTCATCCTAATAAGCCTCGTGCAATCCTCCACGACTTTATCGCACTGCCTCCCAGTAATATGTTTTGGAAAGGACAAACAGCTGACAAAGATTTAAAGAAAATAGTACAAACCGAACTCTCGCGCGCATGGTCATTTGCAGCCTACGCAAACAATGCAACCGGCTCTAATGGAGTCTTAGCTCACCTTGATCTCATAAAGAGCATCTATTCTTCAGGAAGAACAACTAAGCCTATTCTGAACAGTCCAGGTAAATACGTGATCGCGCCTAAAACGCCAAAAGGAGAGCCATGGTAAGCAACTACGATAGGATTCTTACCGAGATCACAAACGAAGCTAACCGTACCGGCTGTGATTTAGACATACCTGCTGAGCGATTAATCGAATTAGTAATGGAAATCGTAGACGCGGAAGATCGGCATCGCATCAAACAGTTTCCAGTAAACAAGGAAATCGAAAATATGATCACAACTACTGCTACAAGCCTCAAGAAATACTAGGAGTATCTGTGCTAATATTAAAAAGAATTGAAATCGAAAACTTCGTCTGCTTCGACAAAATTGAAATCAAACCATCTACCGATCCTGAGCGTCCACTGACCGTCATCCGAGCAGAAAACGGTTCAGGTAAAACGACCCTTCTACGTGCCTTGCGCTGGGGTATGTATGGAGAAAAAGGATTACCAGGTGAACAGACATCACGCTTTAGCTTACATCCAGCATGGTGGCAACCCAACGAAACAGGAATAGAAACCAGAGTAGCAATTGAATTTCTAGCGGATGGCTCAAGTCGCCATCACACTACAACCAAAAATGATAAGGCACTCTACAGACTGGATCGAACAGTCAAGACTATTAAGGCTAACACAAGTAAAGATCATGAGCCAGATTTCCGGCGTATCAACGATCATTCCATACTAATGATCAGAGGGATTGATGGTATGTGGGAGTCGCATGAAAAAGGTGTAGATACTGTCATAGAAGAACTCCTGCCTTGGGGCTTGCGGGACTTCTTCGTCATGGATACTGACGAAGCTACTGATTTCGTAGGAGGCAGTGAGAATAAGATCATAAGCCGACAAGAAGTACAAGATAAAACAACTAAAGCAATTACTAGCTTACTTGGTATTGATGTGTTTAAAGAAGCTAGAAAAAGAGTCGAAAATATCGCCCATAACTTCAGTAAACAGGCAACAAAAGCAATTGGTGATCATGATCTAGATCAAATGCAGATAGAGTTAGAACAAGCTCGTTCAGAGCACAAAGAACTTAGCAACAAGATAAATGATGAGAAACAGAGAGAAACAGAACTTAGTGATAAATGTGATTATTTAAACAATGAACTTGAACAAGAAATTCGTAAATCTGGCTCTTACGATGGTCTCGATCAACGTCTCTCAGCGAATCGTACGCGATGCGACAAAGCTATCAAAGCACGCAACGACTGCTTGGCTCGTCTTGTCGATGACCTAGAGTCTATCGATCTACTTGCACCCCTCGCGTCTTCTGCAATAGTTCCAACTTATGAGTTTCTTAAGCCTCTGCACGACAATGGAGAGATACCTTTAGCTCACCTTCCCTTCGTTCAAGGTCTCATGAAGTCTGGCACATGCGTGTGCGGGCAAATCCTCCTTACGGATAACAAGTACGGTCGGAATGTACAGCAGCTTATTGAGGAAGCATCGAACAATGCTGACAGAGCTGATTTCTTGCACCACCTCCACGATGCCACCAAATCGCTAGCACTATCAGCAGAAACTTCCACATGGAATAATAACCGAGAAAAAAATACAGCTAACCTTTCTGAGCTTGAAAATGAGATAGCTGGCTTGAAGGCTGAACATAAAGACTTAACTACCAAACTAGACGAAATCGAAGAAGACAAAATACAGATGCTTCGAGATGAAAAGCAGAGTGTAGAACATCAGCTTCAGCTCTGTCGTAGAAGGGTTCAGTTCGACCAACAAAAGGTCCCTGAATTAGAGAATTTAATCGCCTCATTGGATAAAACAATTCACCAAAGGCAACGAAACAAACGAGAAGCTGATGACTACAGAGCTTCTGAAACGGTCGCCCAATGCGTTGTGACGATTCTCGACAAAGCCTACTCTGCTATCGAAAAACAGCAGGTGAGTGAACTGTGCGACAGGGTAAATAGGCTATTCCACCAAATGGCAGCTAACGTCTCCGACAACGACTTCGCCGAGGTACACCCGAACAAAGCCACTCTCCGAATGATCGCTCACGTTGGTGTCCGTACTATTGAAGGAAGCCCAGACAAGTTTGAAGTGTTTGCCCTGAACAGTCGCAACCGCTCAATGCCACCTGTTGAGATCAACGGAGCTTCCCGACGGGTAATGGCACTTGCCTTCATACTAGCACTCTGTGATGAATCCCAAACTAGGGCACCTCTAATCGCAGATTCCTTATTAAACTTCATGTCTGGAGCTGTGCGGCGTAATACACTGCGGGTCACCAGTGAGCACTCAAACCAGCCAATTCTACTACTCACCAACGCTGATCTTGAAGCCACGTCTGAAGTTGAGATCGTCTCTAAATACGGCGGTGCTACGTACACACTAACCGGTCAGTGGGATGCCATCGACGCAGGCGGTAGCGGTGATGTACTGCATTGGACAGAGCAACGTCAAGTTACCCTGCTTTGCACCTGCGGACCACGTCAGTATTGCAAGATTTGTGAACGCTCTGGTCAGGCTGGAGCGCCTGGATGGACTGAGAGACCCAACTGAAAGGTACGTAACTATGGCCTATTTTTCCCAACTCCTTACCCAAAATTCCCTTCCCTTGAAATGGCCTAAAAAACATAAGGAGGATATTCAACGCTTTGTTTTTATGCATCAATCGGCTGGCGTAGAACGAGCACCCTTTCGCCGGCAATTGAACTTCTGGGCATTTAGTCTAACCACAGCACTAGCCGAAAATCTTGATCCTCTTGCAAGCCCATCTGACAAGTGGGGTGACAAATTTATAAGTACTAAAGATGTCGAGATGCCCGACACATTGTGCGATCTTATCGCTGTTGCTGCATTTCACGACCTCGGCCATGACCATGAAGATATAGATAACCCCGCTCAGCTCATCGAAGTTGGTAACTGCTTAGCTGGAGCTGGTTGCACGCTGGTACTTGAGCAACTTAACAGCAAGGATCTTCGGCTTACACCCCTAGACAAAGCACTCAACTACGCTGCCTTTCTATATAATAAAACCCATTTCCACTAACTTCTTAGCTCTACGTCAAACTTTCTATTCACTTATATTTGAAAATCCTGTTCCTTGATTCTTGAAACCTTCCACGGTGATAATCTCAATGAAATGGATTGTCCCGGTATCTAAAAGCGCCCGATACTGTTCTGGAATGCTCAACAAAGGTCTAGGTTTTGCAACCCAAGCTGATATTATCACCCACCAACATACCCACAACACACTAACCTCATCAAGAGACTTTTTGTATTTTTTTAGAAAATTACGATATCAAATATTGGTCAGATGTAGACGAACTTACGCTGCAGAGCATCTGTAACGAGAGTAACCTCTGCACCAGTTACTGTTTCTTGAGCTAAAACGCTGTCTTCGGCTCGACCCTGATATTGACTATGTTACGGCATTGTGGATTACCAATATATTTCAAAAATCTTGGAAATGTGGGTGGGTTTGGGTGAATGTGTCACAGGGTGGTTGTATACTTACAGGCATGGATTTCAGAGGTAGATTAAATACTGAAAATCAACCAAAAAATATAGCTAGCGTGACTGAGCACGGCACAACGTCTAGCGGCTCTCAAAGCAGTGCTGTAGGTTTTGATTTTGTGGATTTTGATGGTTGTGGTGCTGGTGATCTTGTGATGTTGGCTGTGCGGGCTAATGCTTTTCGCCAGCAGGTTGAGAGTTATTTGAGTGCTGTGTTGGTGCGGTTGGGTGAGTTGGAGGGTGAAGACGCTGTGATTTCTGTGTGTAAGCAGTTTGATTTGCCTGCGTATAAGGCTCGTCGTCAAGCGCGTACTGCTAAAGGGCTTAGGGTGCTGCCTGATGTGATGCGGGCCGCTAAGGATGGTTGGATCACCATGGATCATGCCGAGTTGATGGCTGCGTCGCATGGTCGGGCTCCTATGAACACTGATGAGCAGTTAGATTTGCTGGCTATTGGTGTGCAGCAAGACCCTGATGTGTTCAAAGCTACTTTGGCTAAGTATGAGGTGAAACGCTTAGCAGATGCAGGGTTGAACCCTACTGAACAACAACGCGCCCGGCGTACCGCAAAAATATTCAACGGCGATAACGACATGGTTATCTTGCACGCTGAGTTAGACCATGTTGCTGGTGAGCGGGTGAAAACCGCTATGGACGCGTTAACCACGCGGATGCTCAAACGCGATTTTCAAACTGGTGTAGAACGTTCTTTTGAACAACGCAACGCCGATGCTTTAGTGCAACTCATCACAACCCACACCACACCAGCGAGAACCACACCAGCGGAATACGGTTCTGGGATTGGCAGGGCAACCAGAACCGGTAGACGCGACACAAGTATGAGGCGGGCCAAGCCAGCCGCCGAGGTTAACAGGGCTAACAGAACCGGTGAACACAACACAGGTGACACCAACAACACAAGAACCAGCCATGCTCACAGATCGCAACAAGCCACAGGACACCACCCAAAACACCAAAACACCTCTGACAAAACCAACAGAGCATCAGACAGTGACCGCTCCAACCAAATCCCCGCAGACGACAGCCATGCAGGCGCTGGTTGCTACGAGGACTGTACAGACACAACCACAAATACCGGGGACACAGACGCTGGCACTAACACAGGCTGTACAGACACCGGCTGCGCACCAGCACCAGAACCAACCCCGCAGGCCACCACCATCATCCTCACAGCTGATTACGATGCCATCACCGGCCAACTAACAGCCGCAGGGCTTATAGACGGCACACCCATCGGGATAGACGAAATCCGCCGCCTAGCCTGCGAAGCGGAGATAATACCGATGATCTTCAACAGCGAGGCCCAACCCCTCTACTTGGGTCGCACACGCCGCAAACACACCAAAGCCCAAAAACTCGCCCTCTACAAACGAGACAAACACTGCACATCATGCGGCATACGCGCCAGCAACTGCGACGTACATCACATCACCCCATGGGAACAAGGCGGCACAACCAACATCGATAACCTCACCCTTCTCTGCCCCACCTGCCACCGCCAAACCCACAAACATACACACCCCCCTACCTCACAAAATAACAGCCCCTAGCCCCTAGACAAAGCACTCAACTACGCTGCATCGCTATATTATAAAACCCATTCCCGCTAACTTCTTAGCTCTGCCTCAAACTTTCTATTCATCGATATTTGAAAGTTCTGTTCCGTAATTACTCAAACCTGAGCAGAGATAATCTCAAGGGAGCAAAGGGTGTATATCCTCAATTCAGATAGAATTACTTTAGCAGTTTGACTGTGATACGAAAACCAGTAATATCCTAAGTGCTGAGCAGACGCTTGAGGAACAGTTTACATAACGAATTCATCTTTACCAGCTGATGCTTGATCAAGATTCAGCCTGATTAAGTGGCGGGTCGTTTCTTTTTCATTTTCGCTAGCACTCGAATATACAATTCTATCTATGGCTGGCAACGAGAGTTGATTGACAACATCCGATGTGATCATGGAATGCGTTGCCCCAGTATCTAGAAGAGCCTGATACTGTTCTGGAGTACTGAACACAGGTCTAGGCTTTGCAACCCAAACTGATAGAAATACTCTATTATCCCATTTTGGGATAGGCACTGCGTTATCCGACGTACGGGTTCATAGCCCCGAAGTCAGCAAAGTCAAAGCCAATCTCGATCAAGGAAAACTTGCCTTCACCAAATTGGTCATATCCGGCTATGTTAGCCGTCTCAAGATCATCAAAAACCCCATTCAGCGCACCATCATGCATCAGGGCGATTCTGCCACATTCCTTACGCTATAAGTAAACCCGATGATCGGCCTCGTAGACCTCTCGGTTGACCTGAACCTGAACTAGATCACTACGCATTTTAAACTCCGATAGTCGTCTGCATACCTAGAACTATATCATTATGTAGATAGGGTCAACCGGTACACAAGTTGGAGCCGTATGAAGCATTGTGGTTACCGGTGCTACCACTACCTTGTTTAGGTTGGCAACGGCTCAGTTGGTGCGGTTGGGTGACTTGGAGGGTGAAGATGCTGTGATGAGTGTGTGTAAGCAGTTTGATTTGCCCGCGTATAAGGCTCGCCGTCAAGCGCCTGCAACAAGGCCCAGACGTGTTCAAAGCTACTTTGGCAAAGTATGAGGTCAAACGCTTAGCCGATGCAGGGCTGAACCCCACAGAACAACAACGCGCCCGGCGTTACGCGACAATCTTTAACGGTGAATACAACACAGGTGACACCAACACAGGCTGTACAAACACCGGCTGCGCACCAGCACCAGAACCAACCCCACAGGCCACCACCATCATCCTCACCGCAGATTACGATGCCATCACCGGCCAACTAACAGCCGCTGGGCTTATAGACGGCACACCAATCGGAATAGACGAAATCCGCCGCCTAGCCTGCGAAGCCGAAATCATACCGATGATCTTCAACAGCGAGGCCCAACCCCTCTACTTAGGTCGCACCCGCCGTAAACATACCAAAGCCCAAAAACTCGCCCTCTACAAACGAGACAAACGCTGCACCTCATGCGGCATACACGCCAGCAACTGCGAAGACAATAGAAGAGTAGATAGAAGGGTGGCTAGACGAACCAGCTACTACTTAGGACAAGGCAAGTTCGGTGATCTTTGGTGTACCGGCACCCTCCTTCACCCCCAGTAAGACACCCCGGTAAGACTTTGCGATGCCTACTGCTTGGGAGGTTCCACGATGTTGCTGACGGTTATGCGGTTGAGACCCGCCACCTCGGCAATTTGATGGAGCGAAGCACCTGCGCGATGTGCTACACGAATCATGTCGTCTCGCAATGCTACCTCCTTATCAACCCTCTCAGAACTGAGGCCCACCACAACCAACGCAGCACCAACCTCACCATCTTGGCCAGATCGATATTTATCCATTCGGCCAACTACAGCTAACACCTCGGCCTCGCTATAGCTCATGGCTGCCCCCTTAATTCTTTAGCTAGTTTGTCTCGAATCGACATCAATAACGGCACCCTCGGTGATAACTCGCCAACCGCCTCGGCATCATTGAGATGAGCTATCACCATCCCCAGCAATTCCAAGGCTTCGATACGCTCAAGCTCAAACAGCTGCAGAACGTTGTCCTAAAGGGGCTGGAGTTGATGTTCTAAGCCTTCTTCTTCGCGCACCAATTTCCAGCCTAAGCGGGTTGCTAGCGCCTCACGGCCCTCGTCGGGGCCGCTGGCGATTATCTCATCTCCCGCTAGCAACACAAACCTTCCTCTCGGGCGATAGGTGTAACGGCCAGCACGTCGAATGGCCAGTACGGTAAAGCCAGGCTCAATATTGAGGGCCAATGCCTTCAACGATGAACCTTCAGCCTCGCTGCCCGAAGCTACCGGCAAATCCACAACCACCTCCTCGGAGTCGCCCAAAGCAATCTCCAAGATGGGGTGCAAATCCTCACCCTGTTCCACCAAAGACACCATTTGGCGGGCCTGATCGCCAATATCTTCAGCAGCTTGGCCTAGATGTAACAGGCCCCGCAGCGGAGATGGGTCGATGTTTTGGGCAGCAGCACGCAGCACCCACACCTCTAGTTGATGGTTCATCTCGTCTAGGCGACTTTCTAAAAGCCGCACCTGGGCGGCTAATCCCGGGTCGTTCAACACCAAAGCCGAGTAGGCCAAACCCACAGATGCTTCAGACAAGTCCTTCATCTCCACAAGCACATCCACAGCCCGGTCTAAATCTGAAATCCATGGGTCTTCTGACACTTGGGGCTCTTCCCATTTGGGTGCTGCGGCTAGCTGATGCAAGCGCACGATTCCCGCAGGAGACCCCCGCAAGAACAAAACATCGCCGGGCATCATGATCTGATCGCCATCCACATCGGTAATCCAGTTTCGGTCTCTGCGAACTGCCATTACCCGCATGCCCGCCACCACCGGTAGCTCCAACCCGCCCAAACGGCGGCGAGCCATATCTGATCCCTCATACACCACCAAGCGGTGCGACACCTCCTCTGCGTTGGACAAATCGGCCACCAACTCGGCGGGGATACCTAGCTTGTGGGTTACGATGCGGGATATGTCCACCGCATCGTTGCCGATACGCTCAATAGCGCTGATCACCTGAAGCACAGAAGACATGCCGTGCGCCTCACGGGGATGACGCACGGCCATAACGCACACCGCCCGCATATCCTGCACCAACTCGGTCATCTGCAACTCCAACTCGTCCACCTCAGTGGCCATGTCGGGATCGCCGAAGTACAAGGCCGCATAAGCCACATCCACCATCAACTCCGATAAGTCTTTAGCTTCGGCCAACATAGACCTGAGATTGCGGGGCTTATCCTCTGTCATTTTGCTTAACCTTCATGGGCCTTCTCCAAGATAATCATTAATGGGTATAGGGGAAAACAACTTGTTTGCTGTAGCGCTCCTGTGGCGCTGCTTGTGCAGGGAGTTACCAACAGGGGGGTTACCAACAAAGGGGGTTATCAGACTGGAGTGATTAAGCTGGGGTTTTTGGGCCAGAAAGCTTGACAACTCAGTCATGCTGCCCCCACTGCTTGGATGGCAAACACAAGCGCCAGAGCACCTACCAAATCCAGCACCGCCGTAACCGTGGGAATAGCAACCGAATCTGGATCCACACCGAAACGCACTGCGGCGATTGTGCCGTAATAGCCCACAACCACCACCACAGCTACAGCAATAACACCACCCAACACCACCAAACCTACAAGCTGGCCTAAAGCTGGCCCCGCAAGATCTAGTAGCGAACCTGCACCTTGTGACACCAATGCCAAAAACACAAACACCGGCAAAGCCATGGCGGAGATAGCCCACACATCCCCCCGTGCCCGGCGTGTAGGCAACACCGAAGCATCAATAAGGCCCAGATGCAGCTTGCTAGACAAACGGTTAGCCAAGATGCCGCCCAGTGCTCCTGCGGTTGCCAAAAAACCAGGTATTAGCACCAACAACAACGGCCGATCAGAAAACACCTCAAACCGGTTCTCCACCGTTACGCCTGCCATGAGCGACAAGAACCCGGCTAACACCAACACCGGCGCGGATTCTTGTAACACGGTGCGTAACAACGAAGCCTGAGATCGCAACGCCATGCCCAAAGACACCACAGCAAGCACCCCAAGCCCAGCGGCAAGCACGGGAGTAACAAGGTCGTAACCAACCAGATAGGAGGCCAAGATCAAAGCAGGCAATGCCAACAAATCACCAGCAGCGGTAACCATGGGTGAGGTGACATTATCTGGATCAAGACCCCAACGTACCGAGATAGTTGCCATGCCTAAGGTAACCAACATCACCAACACAGCTGCCAGCACCCCACCTAGCACCGAGATAACCAAATAGTCGGCCACGCCAATAGCACTTTCAACACCAGTTATGGAGGCCACCACAGATGCCAAAAGCGCTAGCTGTGTAGACATCAACAAGGTGAGAACTAACGATGCCCACACGTTTTGCCCCACCACGCTAGACAGCCCCAAAGACATTCGATAGGTGCCTGTGTGGATGGCAGTGCCCAACCTGCTGCCCAAGGCACCGAATATCTTGCCGGGCAGAGCAATGGCCGCGGGTACCAACAACAACAGACCCGGCAACTCACCCAATCGCTCATGGCTTTGGCCAAGCACCACGCCAGCTAACACGCTGGTAACCACCAAAATGCCGAGTGCGCCTAGAGATTGACGCACACCTTGAGGGTCTGACCCCCCCAACCTAAGTGAGCGCAACCACACCCGCACCAGCGACATCAAGCGCGTGGCCACCACCTCAGCGCTCCTCAGCGCTCGGCAGTTGTGCCCTTGCGACGAATCTGGCGCAAGACAGATGGAATAGCCGGGCGCAACGGCTTATAGAACAGCGCCAACCTACGATAGGGAGAAGGGCGGTCGCTGCTCCACTTGCCCGGGGGTGCCGAAGTGATGGAGGCCAGCCCCACTAAGCATTCATCGTAGTTCACCCGCCAACCAGCAAAATCCTGCCAGGCCTGCTCGCGGTCTTCCACAAGAGGCACGCCGAGAGCTTGCAAGTTGCTATAAGTTTGGTAGAACTCATGGCGGCGTACCGAGATGGGCGAGGTGGGCGTGGGATCGGGGTTGTAATCGATGCCAAAGAAATCGCCAATGTTGCGTAACGCCAAATAACCCGAGCGGATCATGAAGGGCGCTGCGGACGACTGTGGCACAGCCACAGCAGACAACATAATGGCAGCTGTGTCCAAAATGGCACCTGCAGCGGTAACCCAAGACCTATCTGGCCTTATCGAGCGAAAGTACACCAACGCTGGATAAGTCTGGTGTGTTTCTTCTAGGTGGATGAACCAGTGCTCCCATTCAATCCAAGTTTCATCCATAGATTCCAACGCTCTGGTTTCATGGGCTAACGCAAGCATGGCCTCAGGGGTGGGCGGGGTGCCTGCTCTGATCTCCAAGCGGGCTACGGCTGTTTCTCGGGAACTAAAGGCGCTGTACATGGTAGGCAAAAAGCTGATCAACAGCGCCACGATGCCCAAGCCGATGAGCGCCTCGGCTGTGGCTAACATCAAGGTGAACATGTCGGTGGTGATGCGATAGCCCAACGTTGTGAGCGACCAACCGCTTAGCACAAGGGCCTCGCGATATGGGCGCACATCCAAACCCCAGAACATGAGCGAGAACCCGTAGGTAACGCCCGCAGCCCACACAAGGGGCAAGATCATGAGCGTGGTGGGGGCATAGCGAGCCAAAAGCGCATCGCGGGCCTCATAGCTCTTGGCGCGCTGTGACACAACCAAAAACAAAAATCCCATAGCCACGTACACCAAGCGTGTCCAGAAACTACGCTCAGCTCGAGGCACCACCACCGTTTGAATGGCAGACAACAACGTGCCTAAAGAGATCAACGCCCCTAAGGTGAAAACGATTGCCTCAACAGCGTTCATCGCAACAGATCTACCCGCAACACGGTTTGACAAGGGCGCAGGGGTGGATCGGTGAAGCCAAAACCCAACGGACGCTCTAAGCTAGTCATCTCGCCTAAGTCCACTCCGTCGATGCTCGCAGATGCTACAGACACCCAGCGCAATACCTTGCTGCGATACCACTCCAACACCCCGGTTGGACTGGTCCCGTAAGTCTTCACCCCTAACAGCACTTGAGATAGCCGATTCTCTAAGGTTTGGGTAACCCAACGAGGTCGCGGCGGGAACCAGATGAAGTACCTGTTGAGCTTAACCTCAAGACTCAAGCTACCTGCGGTTATCTGCAGCACACGAGAGCGGAACTTACGCTGATTTTGTGGACATTGTGGGCATGAGCTCTGCGCTGTTTGGATATCTGCTGTTTGGAGATCCGCTGCTTGATAATCTGTTGTTTGGATATCTACTTGCTTATGCTGCACCTCAGAAAATGGATACACAGAGGTAACATACTCGGCTGCTTTGGGTTCACAAACCAACACACGGCTGCCATCTGGCTTGGCCCACATAATATCTGCAAACGGGCCGATAGGGCTGTGCAACCAGTGGCCGATAACAAACCGATGCCCCGAAGCAAACCCCACAGAGGTTATGGAACCGTAAAGGCTCTGTCTCGTCTGCACCCTCATCTGCGCCTCATGTGCTAACTCATCTGCCAGCAGCCCGGCGCTGTCGGGCTACCTCATAACACAATATGGCTGTAGCGGTGGCCACGTTGAGCGACTCCACCTTTGGTGCCATAGGCACAGACAACCAACTTTGGATGCCGCTAGCAGCCTGGGCATCTAAGCCGTGGGCTTCGTTACCCACCACCAACACAACCGGGCCGGTGAGATCCACCGCATCGCAGCGCACCCCACGGTGGGGGTCGGCCCCGAAGCGCCGCCCACCTTGAAGCTGCAAGTGGGCAGAACCAGCCTCTGCCAACGGCACCCTAAAAAGCGCTCCAGCCGAAGCTCTAAGGGTTTTAGGGTTCCACGGGTCTACCGAGTTGGGGCCAAACAAAATAGCCTGTGCGCCTGCTGCTGCTGCACTGCGAACTATGTTGCCAGCATTGCCCGGGTCGCCCACGGCGGCTAATTCCACAACAAAATCGTAATCCGCAGACACCTCAGTTTGGGCCGGAATACTGGCAATAGCAGCCACGCCCTGTGATGTCACCACAGAACCTACGTTGCTCAAGACCCCGCTTTGAACCCGCCATAGCTGAACATGGCTAATTTCAGTAGGGATTTCAGGTGCAACACCATCTTCAACAAAGACATCTAAGATTTCTATCTGAGCAGCTGCGGCTTCAGCCAAAAGGTGTGGGCTGTCGATTACAAACTTTTTGGCCTCACGGCGTTCGCTGCGACTCCTAACTAGCCTTCGCAGCTGCGCGATCTGGCGATTGCTAGCGCTACGGGTTGGTTCTTGCAGCGTTTGCCACCTCTACCAACGCAGTAAAGGCATCGGGGTCGCTTACCGCTAGCTCAGCTAGTATCTTGCGATCTACCTCTACCTCGGCCACCTTGAGGCCATTCACAAACCGACTATAGGTGGTGCCGTTTTGCCTACAGGCAGCGTTGATGCGCTGTATCCACAGCTTACGGAACTCGCCTTTCCGAGCCCGCCGATCCCGATAGGCGTATTGCCCGCTATGCATGAGCTGCTCATTGGCACCCCGAAAGGTACGGCTCTTGTTGCCGTAATAGCCCTTAGCACGCTGCAGCACTGCCTTGCGGCGCTTGCGTGCCGGTACCGCTCGCTTTACTCTCGCCATAACAAAATCTCCTTAGTCACCTATAGCAGCAATTATGAGCTTCGTGGTGTTTGACATCGCTCATTGGACATCAACAACAGTTGGGCATCACTGTTGAAACAGTTGGGCATCACAGTCGGTCATCACTGTTGGACATCAAAGGCCCAGCTGTCGCTTCACTGCTGAAGCGTCAGCCGCAGACACCTCGGCAGGCCCACGCAGCTGACGCTTGCGCTTGGGAGCCTTTTTTTCCAATATGTGGTTTTTGTAGGCACTACGACGACGCAGCTTGCCGGTGCCGGTTGTTTTGAAGCGCTTGGCTGCGCCTCGGTGGGTTTTCATTTTGGGCATATCAGTTATCTGCGCTTTGGGATACTGTTTGGGTGACTGGAGCATCTTGGGTAGCCGTGGCCTCGGATGCCTTTGCTTCAGACGCTCGACTAGCTTGTTTACGAGACCTGTGCTTCATCGGTGCTAACACCATCAGCATGTTGCGGCCATCTAGCTTCGGACGCACCTCCACCTTGGCCACCTCACCAACCTGAGCGGCGATGTCGTCCAAGATGCGCTTCCCCAACTCGGGATGCTGCACCTCACGGCCACGGAACATGATGGTTATCTTCACCTTGCAACCTTCCTGTAGGAAGGTCTGCACCTTGCGTGTCTTGGTTGCAAAATCGCCGGGGCCAATCTTGGGCCGGTACTTCATCTCCTTGACCACTATGTTGGTGCTGTTTCGCCGGGACTCCTTGGCTCTTTGAGCGGCTTCGTACTTGTACTTGCCGTAATCCATGATGCGACAGACCGGTGGGTCGGCTTTTTCAGCCACCTCCACAAGATCTAAGCCAGCTTCACGAGCCATATCCAGCGCTTCAGGCAGTAGGCGGATGCCTATTTGCTGTCCATCTTGACCAACCAAACGAACCTCTCTGGCTCGTATCCGATCGTTGATCCGTGGTTCAGCTTCCACCGAAGCTATGAGCTATCACCGCTTAGCAATGCGCAAAATCCTCTCTCTCGACTAACTTGGACAGACGTAACCCTACTCGCATGTGTGAGCTGAACTTGTGTTTTGGCTAACACATGTTGTGGCAAAGATACGCCAAAGTTGCGGGTTTACGGTAGCAGCGTTTGGCCCCAATAAGACTAAACAAGCAAAAAACCTGTTAAATGTTTAGTGATGAGCACTCTTTGGACACCAGGTGGCGAAGTGCCTGTGGGCGACAACAACCCCGCCCAAGGCCAATCTCAGGGCCAAGCCCCACCGGGCCGGCCACCAAACCAGGCCACAACAGATGGTGCTGCTGTCTCTGACGCTGCCATGTCGGGCGAAGACCCTCTAGCGCACCTTAGCGAACAAGAGCGGAACCAAGCCGAGGCCATCGCCCAGCAAATGGCCGAAGCGCGAGCACAGATCGCCAACACCCCAGCTGCGGTGGTGGTGGGAAACCACGCTATGGGCTTATACGAGCTAGGTGCCATCCACCTAAGCCAGCAACCCCCCAACATAGAAGAAGCTCGCCTAGCCATTGATGCCCTCGCAGTGATTGTGGAGGGCTTACAAGGTCGACTAGGCGAACACGAGGCAACCCTAAAAGATGCCCTACACCAAATCCGCATGGCGTTTGTGCAGGTGTCTAGGGTTTCGGAGATGCAACCCCCAGCAGCTGAAAACCAATCAGAAGATGAAGAGGACGAACCAGCAGGTTGATCGAAAGGTTAAATCTAAAGGTTAATCAGTGGACAATCTTAGATATGGCAAGCTCGATGATGTCGCTAGCTCCCACATCGCAGAGTTCGGGAATCAAGATGTTGATCTCCGTTTTGGGTACCACCGATTCCACTGCATAGCCGTTACCGCCAAAAAGCTCGTTCACGGTTGGTGCCTTCATGGAGGGCAACAGGTCTATCACCTCATCTAAGCTTTCAGCAGGCACGTTCATCTTCACCAAAACCTTGCCCCGAGCCTCTAGCACCCCACACAACAGGGTGTGGATTTGCTCCATAGCATGACGGCGCTCGGGGTCAGCATAGCTTTGCGGGTTGGCCACCAACTCTGTGTGGGAGGTCAAGATGGTGTGAATCACCCGCAGCCCCGCAGCCCGCAAAGCACGGCCTGTTTCGGTGATCTCCACCACTGCATCCACGATGTCGGGCACCTTGGCTTCGGTAGCACCGTAAGACAAGGCAATCTCAGCTTGAATGCCCAAATCCTCAAAGAACCGTCTTGTGAGCTCTGGGTACTCGCTAGAAACCTTCACGCCTTGTGGCAAATCGCTAGGCTCAGTCCACGTGGAATCTGCGGGTACAGCCAACACCAAACGAATGGGGCGTGAGGTGTTCTTGGAGTAACGCAGCTCGCCTAAGGTGGTCACATCGCTACCGGTTTCAGCTACCCAGTCTCGTCCGGTAATGCCTAAGTCGAACAGCCCCTCAGCCACATAACGGGGAATCTCTTGCGGCCGCAGAATGCGTACCTCATCTATACGTGGGTCGTTGATGGTGCCCCGATAGGTAACATCAGAGCTGCGGTGAACGGAAATGTCTGCAGAATCAAAGAGTTCTAGGGTGGCTCTTTCCAACGACCCTTTAGGTAGCACCAACGAAAGCATGCCTAAACGCTAGCGGGGCGTAAGTCGATACGCAGGTCTGCGCCGAGATACGTGGTACCCACAATCTCGCCACGCCAAAGGTTGTCTATGCTGGCTGCGCCAGCGCCGCTGAACATGGGGTGAGCATCACTACCGCCGAACAACGCCGGTGCCAGATAGATCACATAATGATCCACCAAACCAGCGCGATGAAACGCAGCCGCGGTGCTGGCCCCTCCCTCCACTAACAATTGCATCACGCCTTCAGACCCCAAGCTTGCCAGCACCTCGGGAAGCGGCCCGCTCATCTGAGTAGCTGGCTGCACTCGAGCCGATGCAGAAACAGCGCCTAGCACAACCCGCCGAGGCTGTTTGGTACGCGGTGCGATACCCACTGCAGGTTGCCAGTGACGCACGGTTAGCTGCGGATCGTCGGCTCTGATGGTGCCAGCGCCCACAAGCACCGCATCGCTTTCTGCCCGCAAACAGTGGGCATCGCTGCGAGCCGCCTCGCCGGTAATCCACCTGCTGCTGGCATCTGGTGCAGCGATACGACCATCTAAGGTGGCTGCTAGCTTAAGCACCACCCAGGGCAAGCCGGTGCGCCGATGCTTGATGTAGGGTGCTAAAAGTTGGGTGGTTTCGTCTGCCCTTGTACCAACGTCTACCTGAATGCCTGCGGCTCGCAAAGCAGCTATTCCACGCCCGCACACTTGAGGGTCTGGGTCTTCAATGGCTACCGAAACCCTGGCTATACCGGCGGCGATTATGGCCTCAACACAAGGCCCGGTTCTACCGGTATGAGAACAGGGCTCCAAGGTTGTGTAAAGGTGAGCCCCCTTAGCTAGCGGGCCACAAGCAGCCAAAGCGTTGATCTCAGCGTGGTTCTCTCCTGGGGGTGAGGTAGCCCCGGTACACAAGCCCTTAGCGGTGTGGATTACACAGCCAACCCAGGGATTTGGTGAGGTAACTAAGCGACAAGACCGGGCGGCTGCAAGCGCCAGATCCATCATCGCTGCATCTGGCGGCACAGATGGTGACACGGCTGTCGGCACGACTGTCGGCACAACTGGCACCGCTAGTTCTCAGCGGCCGTTAGTGCTCGGTTGGTGTACCGGCCAACAGACGCAAAGAGTGGGGCAACACATCTAGCACTGCTTCCAAACACTCCACCGCACCTTTCGGAGACCCCGGCACGTTACAAATGATGGCGCTACCCCGCGTGCCTGCTATGGCTCTAGACAATCGCCCAAACGGGCTCACCAAGCGAGACGCTTCAGCCAAACCATCGGCGCGGCGCTCTAACACTGCGGCGGTGCCTTCGGGGGTAAGGTCTCGGGGGGCAAAGCCGGTGCCGCCGGTGGTGACGATCAAGCCTGCAAACCCGTCGGACATCTCCAACAAGGCATCGCGCACAGACTCAACGCCGTCGGCCACGGCGCGACGATCTGCTATCTCATAACCATTGGCAGACAACAACTCTACTAGAGCATCGCCTGAGCCGTCTTGACGGGTGCCATGAATAACCCCGTCTGAAACTGTAAGCACCTTGGCTGCTAAACCTGCGGTTTCACGATCTGTCATGCACACAGATTACTTGTTTGACTACAGATTACTTGTGTGGAGCCCGGTACCTCACAACAAACATGCCATCGGTGTTGTGATCCTGCGGCAAAAGCTGCGCTCCCCTGCTCCGCTTGCGCCAGCGATTATCTGTAACTTCAATGGCGCAAGCATCTGGATGCTGGGTTGCCACCAACTCGTCTATGGCGATGGTTTCTGCTGCGGTCATGGTGCAAACGCTGTAAACCACCGTACCGCCGCCACGCACCAAACCAAACGCAGCATTTATTAGCTCAGCTTGCAGTTTGGCCAATGCCGTTACATCTGTAGGGCTTATCCGCCAACGGGCATCGGCTCTGCGGCCCAAAACCCCCAACCCAGAACAGGGAGCATCTATGAGCACATGATCGAAGGAAGCTGGAAGAAACGGACTATGGCAGCCATCGGCAGCAACGATGCCAACCAAAGGTGTAGCGGTGCGCCGGGCGTTATCTGCCACCAAAGCCGCTCTATGCGGGCGACTATCGGCAGCCACAACCTCTGCATTACCGCAGCGGGCAATGGCCGTAGCCTTGCCACCGGGTCCAGCACACATATCCAAAACCCGCTCGGCGGGCTGAACCTTCACCAAATCCGCCACCCACTGTGATGCGATGTCTTGGACGTAACCATCTTCACGAACGGTTACTGGGGGAGGTTGGTTCATCTGCTGTAGCGCACCGTGTGCTTGCGCTGTGCCCAAGTCGCTCTCTAGGCACTGCACAATCCAATCTGGGTAGCTGAGCCGCACTGCTTCGCTGGGCCATACCGGTGTGGTGTCGGCCACCCTGCGTAGCACGGCATTCACAAAACCACGCTGGTGAGCCGGTGCCGCAGCAACGGTTTGATCCACCGCAGCGTAAACGGGCGTGTTCATGATATGTATCTGATAAACACCAACCCTCAACAAGTTATGGGTGGTGATATCGGGTGTTTTGGCGACGTAGGGATCGATGAGGTGATCCAACGCCCGGCGCATGCGGGTTACCCCATACACCAGTTCAGTGATCAGGGGTGCTTGAGCTGCCGATAGCTCAGCTGAGGCCAACACTAGGTTCGCATAAGCATCCTGGCGTTGAATGCGGGCAAGCAACCTAGCAGCAGCCGCCCGAGGGTTCTCAAGGGTTGGTGAGCCCACTAACCCATCTGCTCGCCGGGCGCTAGGCGCGCGCCGCGCAACCAATCCTGCACCTGCTGGCGCGATGAACCTTGCACCTGCACTTCGATAAGCCGCAGCCACCCGTTACCGGTGCCAACCACCACCTGTTGATCATCCACATAAATCTGCCCAACGCCAAGAGGCTGTGCTATCTCCACCTGCATTTGGGCAGGCGATATCTGTTCGGCCTGCCAAACCTTAAAGGTTTTGTTGCGCCACGTTGTCCAAGCACCTCCCACACGCACCTGTCGATGCAATATCTGCGCCGAACGATCCCAATGCAGCTGTCGATCTTGGGTGTTGATCTTGTTGGCATAAGTGGGTGTACCCTGTTGTGGCTCTGGGGTGCCCAAACCAGTTCGCAGTGCCTCCACCAACATTGCCACTGCAATGTCTACCAACTCAGCGGTGAGCGCAGCAGCCGTAACCTCTAAAGCGATGGGTAACCGCACTTGGCGATACACCCTGCCGGTGTCTAAACCTTCTGCAACCTCCATCAAGCACACACCCGTGGTGGTATCGCCCGCTAGGATTGCTCGCTCTACCGGAGCCGCCCCTCGCCAGCGCGGCAACAAAGAGAAATGCACGTTCACCATGGCCAGCTTGTCCAGCACGAAAGGCTGAATAATCTGCCCAAAAGCCACCACCACCCCCAAGTCGGCAGCAACGTTGAGCGCATCGGCTGCTTTGTGCGAAACAGCAATGCCTGCGGCCCGAGCCGCAGCTCCAACGGGGCTTGGTGTTGGCTCAGCCCGTCTGCTGCGGCGCTTGTTGGGCCCGGTCACAACCAAACCAACATCAAACCCTTGTACACACAAGGCTTCCAAAAACGGCACCGCCACTGTGGGAGTGCCAAAAAATACAAGCCGGTTTATCTCCCCCGGCGGGCTAATCACGGAAGGGTAAGGGGTTGGGCAGCTGATTTGGAAGCAACATCAGAAGCCACCGCAGCGCCCATCGCTCGCTGCCGCAAGATGCCTTTGGCTTCGCGACGCTGATCTTCGTCCAAATAATCCAAGAGCATCTTGCCGTTGAGATGATCCATCTCATGTTGAAACAAGCGGGCTTGGAGGTCTTCGGCTTCTATGGTTACCTCTTTGCCATCCAAATCGTGGGCTGTCAGCCATATTCTGCGAGGACGCACAATCTCCCAAGAGAGTTCCGGCACCGACAAGCAGCCTTCTTTGAAGTTCCACTCTCCATCGCTATCGGCTATCTGCGGGTTCACCAGCACGCGTGGGCCGTCACCCAAGTCGTACACAAAAAAACGCTGCGACACCCCCACCTGGGGCGCTGCAAGGCCGATTCCGGTTGCGTCGTACATAGCGGTAAACATCTGTTCACACAGCGATGCCATCTCGCCATCTATGTGCGTAACCTCTTGTGCTACGCGCCTCAACACCGGGTCGCCATATACCCGAATACGCAGCTGAGTCATACCCTAAGGTTACTCTCGGATTGGGTTAAGCACGCAGGTAACCGTCAAACTCAAGTAGCGTTAGATACGTGAGCGATTCGCACTACTTCAGCGCCTCGCCGCAAAGCAAACGCAAGCCTAGAACTGTTGAGTTGCGCGTTGGCGACCTCAACTTAGGTCTAGCCACCGATAAAGGGGTGTTTGCCTTCGCAGAGGTGGATTTTGGTACCCGTCATCTCTTAGCCAAGATGCCCGCGCCGCCCACACAGGGGGCGCTATTGGATTTGGGGTGTGGTTACGGCCCAATCGCCGTAGCCCTGAGCCGTTGGGCACCACAGGCAGAGATTTGGGCTGTAGACGTTAACCCCCGCGCTCTAGAGCTGTGTAGAAATAACCTCGGGCGCTACAGATACTCGGGTTCTCGAGTTTGCACCCCCGATGAAGTGCCTGAAGAAGTGCGCTTTGAAGCCATCTACTCCAACCCTCCCATTCACATCGGCAAGGTGGCCCTACATAAGATGCTGAAGTTTTGGTTAAGTCGGCTCACAAGCGATGGGGTTGCCTACCTTGTGGTTAACAAAAACTTAGGGGCCGACTCTCTAGCACGCTGGCTCACCCAACAAGGGTGGCCTACAATTCGTCTGAGCTCGCGCCGCGGCTACCGAATTTTAGAGGTTCGCCCCCAGCCACCAGCCCAGTAAATGACCAAGTAACTAACCCCAAACACTAACCCCAGCCACTCACTCGGTAACTAACCCCAACAACTAAATGGCTCGTATGGGGTCTACATCAATGCGAAGCCTGCCTGCAGGGCGCTGCACACGCTCCAACTCATCGCACAGTACCTCGTAGTTGGCTGCTCGCAGGTAGTAAACACCAGATGAGTCTTTAGCGATCCGCAAAGCCGCTGGGTTGCCTAAGGTTTGCATGTACTCATCGCCAGCCGCACCCGAAACAGCCGCCATAGCACCGTAAGGAGGAAAGCTCAGCTCCTTGCGGCGGTCTCGTTCGGCGCGTGCCAAAAGCCTCGGGTCGTGCTGATAAGCAGCTTGTATCACCGGATCGTCTGGCAACCTGGTTTGAATGAGGATCTGTCCGCCACTGCTGCGGGGTCCAACCACACGAGCAGCACGCAGCACAAGCGCCATGGCCTGCTCACGCGCCCTAAACCTGGGAGCCAGCAGTTCTTGGTCAAACTCTAAGAACGCAACAACATCAAACGGTCTGCCCAAGTGCAATACCGCTTCGGTGCCCACTACCACCCGTGCGGTAGCTGGCCCCTGGTAGCCAGAAGCGGTTACCTCTCCTACCGGCTCTTTAACCAGAGCTTCTAGCTCCTCGCAGACCCGCTTGATTCCTACCCGCAGGTTCTTCATGGCCGTACTGCCACAGCTAGCACAAATTACCGGACGAGAATGTGCTCCGGTTCTACACACCAGCACACCAGCATCATCTTGACGCATAGCAGCGCCGCATTCGCTACACACCGCTAACTCGCCACACAGCCGACAGGCCAACAAAAGCGCACGGCCCAACCTGTTCAACACACAGGCAACCTGCTTGCCGCTGCGCAGCACCCGCACCAACTCTGATGAGTACAAGCCAGCCCTGGTGGCATCTTCAGTGCGTCTGTCTACCACCTGCACACCTGCCCACCCGTGGCGCTGCGCTGTTCCGGTTAGGCGCAGCACCGGTGCGGCACGCAATGCCTCCAAGCTAGGTGACGGTGAAACTAAAACGCAGGGCACGCCCGCTCTGCGCGCCCGCTCGCACACCACATCTCGCCCGCTCCAAGTGGGAGCCGAACCAGAGCGAAAAGCCTCGTCGTGTTCATCTATCACCAGCACTGCAGCCAACTCAGGTGCTGGTGCCCAAGCTGCCGACAATGTTCCCACTACGGTGGCTCCTGCGGCTGCTGCAGCCCAGCGGTCGGGGTGGCGCACCGCCCACACGCCCGCTTGGCAAAGCCGCCGTGCTAGATCATCAGCACGAAGCTGATCAGGCACCAAGATGAGAGCTTGTCCACAAGCCGCAGCAGCGATGGCAACCGGCAACGGATCGTTGCTAGGGCTGCTGCACAAGGTGCGCCCCTCGCCTTCAAACAAATCGGCAAAATCACCAGAAAACACCAGCCGGGATGCCTCGCGCGGTGCCAGCGCATCCACCATGCGAGGTGGCGAAGCGGTACGCAAAAAATGAACCCGATGTCCTGCCCAACGCCAAGCTGCCCACTTGCTTAGCTCCAGCAACTCTGGGGCCGGGCCCAGGCTAGCTAGCTTGGCCAACGGTGCTGGCTCAACCCCTGCGGGCGCTTCAACGCTCACCTCGGTAATCCACCCACGCACCCGACGACCGTGCAAAGTAACCCGCACTATAGAACCTACCCTCAAGCGAGGATCATCTTGCCAGCGTTGAGGAACCGAGTAGGTGAACTCCTTGTGGATGCCAACTACGTCAGTCAGTACCCGAACATACAAACGGCTATAGCCCTAACGCAGAACGCAGATCGCCAGTGCGATCGGTACGTTCCCAAGTGAACGTGCTTTCAGGACTGCGACCAAAATGTCCGTAGGCTGCGGTGTTGCGATAGATGGGCCGCAACAAATCTAAGTCGGCGATGATAGCCCCTGGCCGCAGATCAAAAACCTCGTTCACCTCACGGTTGATCTTGGCTGGGTCTACTGTTGCGGTGCCAAAGGTTTCCACCATCACAGACACTGGACGGGCAATGCCGATGGCATAAGAAATCTGCACTTCACAGCGACTCGCTGCCCCAGATGCCACCACGTTTTTGGCTACCCAACGAGCCGCGTAAGCTGCTGAGCGATCTACCTTGCTTGGATCTTTGCCAGAAAACGCCCCACCCCCGTGACGAGCCATGCCCCCGTAGGTATCCACGATAATCTTGCGACCAGTGAGCCCAGCATCAGCCACCGGGCCACCTCGCACAAAACGACCAGTGGGGTTCACCAAAACCTCATAGCCATCCCCGCAAAATTGCTCTGGCACAACACGGTCTATCACCTGTTCCTTAAGGTCATCGGTCATCTCATTGAGGTCTATGCCATCACGATGATGCGCTGAGATCAACACCGTTTTGAGGGCTACGGGTTTGGTGCCCTCATACTCAAAGGTCACCTGCGACTTACCATCGGGCCGCAAATACGGAACCGAACACGCCCGACGCACCTCGGTAAGACGCTCCACTAACCTATGTGCCACATGAATTGGTAGAGGCATCATCTCGGGCGTTTCGTTACAGGCGTATCCAAACATCATGCCCTGATCGCCAGCACCCTGCTCCATAGGATCGGAACGATCTACGCCCTGGTTAATGTCGGGTGATTGGTCGTCTATGGAGATCATCACCCCACAGGTGCTTCCATCAAAACCGTAATCTTCACGGTCGTAACCAATGCCGATGATGGTGTCGCGCACCACTCGGGGAATGTCGATATAGGCATCAGTGGATATCTCACCTGCCACTACCACCAACCCGGTGGTAACCAGAGTTTCACAAGCAACCCGCGCTGTCTTATCGACGGTTAGCAAAGCATCTAACACGCCATCTGAAATCTGATCTGCGATCTTGTCGGGATGCCCCCCGGTAACAGATTCAGAGGTGAACAGGTGCTTAGGAACCGATATAGAACTCATCGTGCCTTATCTTGTTTGATGGTGCCAGCATAATCTGTGGCTTAGCGGTTGGTCATAACAATGTCTAGCACAGCTTTGGCCACTGCGCGCTTGGAGCGAAGGGCTACCTGATGGGTTTGCCCCCCAGCAGATAACACGATCACCTCGTTGGTATCGTACCCAAAACCAGCGTTGTGCAAAGACACATCGTTGGCCACCATGTAATCCACACCCTTACCGGTCAACTTGGCCAATGCGTTGGCTGTGATGTCGCAGGTCTCGGCGGCAAACCCCACCAGAATCTGCCCAACCGGTTTAGCATCAACCAACGCTGCCAGGATGTCTTCAGTGGGCTCAAGTGCAAACTCGGGCAAACCATCGCGCCTTTTTAGCTTGACACCGGCTGCCTGAGCAGGCCGAAAATCTGCCACCGCAGCAGCCATCACAACCAGATCAGCGCTAACAGCAGCAGCAGCGGTGGCTGCGGCCATCTCTGCTGCAGTATCTACCCGTATTACCGACATGGCGCTTTGTGTGGCAGTACGCGAAAGCGCGGTGCCTTCTAGGGAGTTCTCCCCGCTAGCGGCATCCTCGCTAGGGCAATCCACGGTGGTGATAATGGTTACGGCGGCACCACGGCTAGCTGCTTCTTCGGCAAATGCGTAGCCCTGCTTACCAGACGAACGATTGCCAATAAACCTCACAGGATCAATGGGTTCACGGGTACCGCCTGCGGTCACCACCACAGACATACCGCTCATGTCGCCCTCAACGGTCATGTCGACATCCACAGGGCCTGCAAGCACCCTAGCAACTTCATCGATTATGGTAACAGGTGCCGCTAAGCGCCCTGCACCCTCATCTCCTCCAGCTAGCCGCCCCGATTCAGGTGCCACAATGTGTACGCCGCGACTTGCCAGAGCAGCGATGTTGTCTTGCACTGCGGGGTGTTCCCACATCTCAGTGTGCATAGCCGGGCACACCACCACCGGCGCTCTGGTTGCCAGAAGGGTTGCGGTTAACAAGTCAGAGCTGATTCCAGCCGCATAAGCACCAATTACCCGCGCTGTGGCGGGTGCTACAACAATGGCGTGGGCGGTCTTTCCTAAGGTGGTGTGTGGTATTGGTTCACGGCCATCAAACAAGCTCGTGCGGGTTGGCTCTGAGGCTAGAGCATCAAACGTTGCGGTACCCACAAACCGAGTAGCGCCTTTTGTAAGCACGGGCATTACATGTGCCCCTGCATCAACCAAACGGCGACACACCTCAACGGCCTTGTAAGCAGCTATTCCGCCGCTTACCCCTAACACGATGCGCTTGTTGGCCAGTGCGCTCATGGCTTCGACTAGATCCAATCAAGCAGACCCAATCACGAAGCTGGGTCTAGTTCCTCTGCTGCATCTGGGGTTGGCAAAACCGTATCTCCGCTAGGGATCATGTATTGGGCAGCGGGTGCTTCTTCGGTAACCTCAGGGGGGTTAGTGGCAACTATCTTGTCGGCTGCAATCTCTTCAAAGGCTATGGAAAGCGGTTTTCTGGAAACGGTGAGTATCTGCGGGGGCACCATAGCACCTAATCCTTCGCCTAGTTGCCCGAAGTAAGCATTGATCTGACAAGCCCGCATGGCACCTAGAGTGACCAAACGAAACTTAGATTCGGCGCGCCCCAAAAGCTCTTCAATTTGTGGGGTCATCATGGTGTCGTGCTGTTCTGACATGGGCGCAGCCTTTAATCGGTTAGTAGGAACTTGCAGGTAAAGACGCACGTATACCGGTGCGAGTGTAGCGGGGCGACGCGCTCCGCAAGGCATAAATCTTAGCAGCCCGATACTTGGTTAGCAGCATTAGCACCAGTGCAGATCCACTAGCTGGCAATAACCTGTGCAAAAAGCTCCAGATACAGGTCGGCTAGCTGTTCGGGGCTAGCGTGGGTAATTGCATGCTGACGGGCGTTCTGGCCCATCTGCTGCAATATCTCAGGGGCATCCACCATTTGCATCAGGGCTTGGAAAAAAGCATCTAAGTTGTCGGGGGCCACGCTAATGCCAGCACCAGATGCTTGCACAAGGCGCGCCACCTCGCTGTCTTCGTCCACGCTAGCTAGCACCGGACGACCAGCCGCTAACACCGAGTGCAGCTTGGAGGGCATACTAGAAGCGCCCAACCCAGCACGCAACAAAACCAAGTGTATGTCAGCCGCCGCCAACACCTCCCCTAATCGCTCAGGAGGCTGCCAGCCCACCAGATGAAGGTTGGAAAGCCGCTTGGCTGCAGCGGCGATGGCGGCACGAGCTACCCCGTCACCGTTGATCACAAAACAGATGTCTTGGCGACCTTGGGCTAAGCAACGTTGGGCCGCGCCTATCACCAAATCCAAAGATTGCGAATGACCTAGATTGCCTGCATACATCACCACCGCTATGCCTGAGTCGGCTAAACCTAACTGGGCGCGGTAGCTGTTATGACGGGTTAAGGGAATAATACGCTCGATATCCGCGCTGTTGGGTATAACATGCACCTTGCTGGCTTGGAGCCCCTTGTGCTTGTCGGCTTGCAACACCACACGCTTGTGAAGCTTGGCCTGCACGTTGTCGGCCATATCCTGCGACAGCACCGTAACAGCAGCGGCTTTTTGGTACAGCCAGCGCTCTAGTCTGCTAGCTAAGCTCACTATCCACCTGTTGCGTAACACTTTTGTATGTACGCCAGCATCAGGAAAAATATCCTGCACATTGAATACCAGCGGGGCTCGCCCTACTACTGATGCAATCCAACCTGCAGCTCCTAAAGTAAGCGGCGGCGACATGGCAAACACCACGTCACAACGGCGCGCTGCTCTAAGCGCATCTAAGCCCACCAACACGCTAAACCCCACAAACCCCAGCACACGCCGCCACAAGCCCGCTTTTTGCATCGCAAAGGGATACCAGCGCCTAATGCGCCCCCAAACTGCTGGTTCAGTATGCAACAACCTGCCCCGCCAGCCCTCAGCCACAGCGTGGTTCTTGTACCACGGCAAGCTGCTAATCACCTCCACGCGATGCCCCTGGGCTATCCAACGCTCGCATAAGCTGGCCATCACCTCCCCAGTAGGGGCGGTGTCTGGGAGGTAGTGAGGACACAGCACCAGAATCGACAAAGACGACACAGGCTCTGTGGCCGACCCTCTAGCTCGGCCAGCAAAGAACAACCCTGGTGCAGCTTTTGGTATCGTACGTCTCATTTGTAGCTCATGTGCAGCTCATGTGTAGCTAGGCCCGCTTGGGGGTTTGGGTTGTGCCACCGCTAGATACACCGCACACAGGTCGGCTGCTGGATCCAGAGCTGCTAACTCCTGAGCCCTGCAAATGCCCGCAGCGATTAGCTCTTGGCGCATTGTGGGTTGTGTCAACAAATCAGATATGGCCTCGGCCCAAACATGGGGATCATCAGGGTCTAACAGTCGACCACCGTTGCCTAAAACCTCGGCTATGGCTTCAGTATCTGTAGCAAGCACAGGACACCCCCTAGCCATTGCCTCTGCCACCGGCAATCCGTACCCCTCATAGCGCGAGGCAAACACCAAACCCAAGGCTTGCCGATACAGCCCATCAACCACCTGCCTAGACACACGCCCCAAACGGTGCCAACGCTCCCCAACCCCTAACTCGGTTGCCAAACGATCCAAATCATCATCTAAGGGGCCAGTAGCACCGGTGGCCACCAGTGCTACATCTTTACCTTGCTGTGTGAGCATCGCCAGAGCCCGCAGCAACACCTCGTGGTTCTTATGTGGGTATGTCACCGCTGGATACAACAAGAACGGCTGAGACAAATCAGGCTGCACAGTAAGTTGCGGCATCTCTGGGCTTTGGTGCGCCTCTGGTTGCTCAACTGGCAAGCATACTGGTGCCGGTATAACCGCTATCTTATCTGCGGCTATGCCCAAGCGAGCCGAGATGCGGTCTCGACAAAACTCACTCACGGTTACCACAGCTTCAGCACGCCGCACAGCCCAGGGCAACATGGCCCGCAAGTAGCGGCGCTTGATGAAACCAAAACGCTTAGGATAATCAAGGGGTTGCAGATCGTGAACCGTTACCACGGCGGGGTGGATGCCGATCAAAGGTACCGTGCCGCCTAGATGATGGATTGCATTCAAACCACGACGGCGACACTGAGCAGCCAACCATGTGTTCTCCACGAACACCCGCAGAACCCGCGAGCCGCAAAAGGGGGCTGGCACTACCTCAAAACGCTTTTGCAAGCTGGGGTAAGTTTTCACAAAACGCTTGGTTGCAAACAGTGTGCAGCGCAACGGAACATCTGAAGCATCGGTTGGGAACGATGTGAGCAGGCGCACCGCATAATCCTCCGAACCGCCCACACGACCTGGCCGCAGCCACAACAGGTTTACCCCCACGCAGACGGTTTGATTCTCTTGATTGGTGTCTAGATTGTTCCCTTGATTGTTCTCAGGAGTCTTCCCTTGCCCCGCAGCGCGCATCAACCCGCTACCTCATGGTAGACATCTAACAGTCCCTGCGCGCTACGCTGCCAAGAGAACTCAGCTTGCGCCCGCTGCTGGCCCATTTGTCCCAAACGTGTGGCCTCCTCACCACTGTCAAGCAACCCGGCCAACGCATCGGCAATCGTCTTGGGACAAAAGGGATCCACCAGCACCCCGGCATCTCCCGCCACCTCTGCGGTGGCACCCACCGCTGAAGTAACAACCGGTGTGGCTTGTGCCATGGCTTCTAGTACCGGTAAACCAAAACCCTCTGTAAGGCTCGGATAACAAAACACCGTTGCCGCAGCCAACAAAGCTCGCTTGTCAGCCTCAGCCACAAATCCCAAAACACGCACCGAGTTGCCAAAGGCCGCAACCGTATCGCCAAGTTCGGAGTTCCAGCCCTGGGGGCCCACCAGCACAAGCTGTTCTTCACGGGGCTGTAGCATGCGCCAAGCTTCCAAGAGCCCTTCCAGGTTCTTACGAGGCTCAACGGTTCCCACCCACAACACAAAGCGCTCACCAAGCCTGTAACGTCGCTTTACCTCCTGTACTGCTAAACGTGCTCCGCTAAGAGGCACTTTGGCAGTGTCTACCCCGTAAGGCACAACGCGCAGGCGCTCACGGCTCACTCCAGCTGCGCTACAAGCTGTGGCAGTGTGCTGCGACGGACACACGATTACATCGGCATCGGCACAGATGAGCTGCCAGGCCCTACCAAAAAAGCGCCTCCCACGAGCTGTGAAATGCTCAGGATACTGCATAAAGGCCAAATCATTCACGGTAGCCACCATGGGTGCTGTCTTAGGCGGGATGGCCATGCCAGTGGCGTGAACAACATCCACAGGCCCTACAGCTAGCTCCACAGAAGGCCAACGCAAACCATGCCATGCCCAATACAACGCAAGCCGCGGCAGACGCACTTGGGCCACCTCCACACTGGGAACAAAGGGCTCTGAGGCCCGCTGACGATGCCAAGCCGCTACGCCAGCTATCTCTGGGGGGTTGGGTAGTTGTTGCAGAGCTGCAATGGTTCCCAACGCAGCAGTCGCGGTACCACCGGGCACTCGATGCCAACACTGTTCTAACGTAATCGCTACTCTCAACGCACTAGTGTATGCCTCTGTATGCCTCGCTTGTCGTACTCTTGAACCCATGAATGGCTTTTGGACAAACAGAAGGGTACTGGTTACTGGCGGGACTGGTTTTTTGGGCCAAGCTGTCTGCCGCTTGCTAGATAGCCAAGAGCCTACCTTGTTAGCTGTGCCCGCAAGCGGCGACTACGACCTGCGCCGCAGCCAAGATGCCGCCAAGTTGCTGCAACACACCAACCCCGACACCGTGATCCACCTAGCAGCACAAGTTGGGGGCATTGGGGCCAATCAGCAAAGACCCGCCGATTTGTACCTGAACAACCTGCTTATGGGCACCAACATTATTGAGCAATGCCGACTAGCAAACACCAACCGCTTGGTTGTAGTGGGCACCATCTGCTCATATCCCAAACACACCGCCGTACCATTTACCGAAGATTCGCTGTGGGATGGCTACCCCGAGGAAACCAACGCTCCCTATGGCATAGCCAAACTCGCCCACCTCACGCAGCTGCAAGCTAACCGTAGCCAGTACGGGCAACAAGGCATCTACCTCATGCCCACCAACCTGTACGGCCCGGGCGATAAGTTCCACCCCGCGGTGTCTCACGTCATACCTGCACTCATCAAAAAATGCGTGGACGCGGTGGAAAACAGCCACCGCAGCATCGTTGTTTGGGGTACCGGTACCGCTAGTCGCGAGTTTTTGTATGTGGATGATGCAGCGCGCGGCATACTGGCCGCCACAGAGCACTACATGGGAGCTGAGCCGGTGAACCTCGGGGCCAACCGCGAGATTGCCATCAAAGATCTAGTGGAACACATCGCCCAAATTTGTGGCTTCAACGGGCAAATTGAGTGGGATCCCACCAAGCCTGATGGTCAACCCCGCCGCTGTGTGGATGCCAGCCGAGCTATCGAGCTCTTTGGCTTTGAGGCCACCACAGCATTTTCAGACGGCCTCAAGCGCACCTACAACTGGTACATGGCCAACCGCCAACAAGCCGAAAAGCTCTCAAAATAGGATTGACTCTCATGCAACTTGCAGGTATGCTGATAGCTATGAGCAATGCAGCTCTACCACTTGAGCCAGAAAACCTCGATTTAGTAAAGGGCTCTCGACTGAGCCGCAGCGACCGCGAAATCATCCAAGAATGGCTTCACAGCGGAGCGCTCGAGGAGACATTGCTGCAACTTGATATAGAGGATGTAGAAATCCAGCACGCAGAACTCCAACACAGGTGGGGGAACCGTTCTAAAACACAAAATCCCCGCACCGAGTGATCATCTGCGACGAGTATTTGGCCCTCGCAGCCCTCAGCGAAAACCTACCTTTCAGCACCACCACAAGGTCTGTCGCAACCACGCCAGCTGTGTGGTCACGGGTTCTACGATCCCGTCACAGAGCACACAGCACTCACCACATAACCGCTGGACGTCTCAACGCACTGATTAATCAACTATCTCCCGACGGCCAAGCCAAACTGACAACACCCAGCCCCCAACTGCTCAATATCCTAGACCCACGGCCTTTTCTTGATACCTCTGCACGCCTCACCATCAAGTATCGGTTATCCTACATGGCCGCTGAAATGGCCGCTGCTGCAATCTTTCACAATGTGGCCTTATATTTTGCCAGAGAACGCAATGTGCCACCGGGTATCCGAGACCTGCTTGAACATGAGAATCTTCCCGGTATCCACATAACCTTCATGCACTAGACAGTCAATTCCGTTCGGACTACTCAATTGACGGGGACACTTACTCAACCTACAACTGGTACATGGCCAACCGCCAACAAGCCGAAAAGCTCTCAAAATAGGATTAGCCAGGGTTGAGCAGAACTGCAACAAGATCGGTGCCTATTACAAGTTCAAGGTCTACGCTCAATGTGCTGCTACCTACATCGCTAGAACCAATCGTCTCTGGGCTTACCAACTCCAACAAAGGGGTTGGCTGAATGTAGGTAGCCAACGCCTCTGCTTGTGAACGAGTGGCTTCGCTATAACGGATGGTTGTGCGAGCTACATTGAAGCTCTCTGCGTTGGCACGCTCTACCACTGAAAAACCCGCCTGCTCAAGCTGAGCTTCTACCTGAGCCACCGTTCCCAATGCAGTTCCGTTCAGCACCCTCACCTTAATGCCAGCCAAGCTCCCATCGCCGAAATGCCCTAAAACCTCGGCCACCACCGGGCTTTCGTCTACCAACAACAACACCTGCTTGTTGTCTATCAGAGCATCGGCTACCGGCAGCTCATAGCGCTCAATCCGATCTACTGGAAATGAGCGAAACTCGTCGCCCAGCCCGATGAGCTGCCCTAAAGTGATGCGGTCGTCCAACACGATGCTGGGGTTGTCGGTATCTAACAGCTCGTTAGCTACCCGACGCAAGGTGAGGGGGTTGCGAATGCCCTGCTCCACTGCCCGCTTCAATGTGGCCACCATAAAATCCTGCTGTCGCTGGTTGCGCTCTAGGTCGTTCCAAACCCCAAGACGCACCCAATCGCCTTCGTTGGCAGGGTTCCCGCCGAGTGCCACGGTAAGCGGGCGGCGGGTACGCACATAAGCCAGCGCCGTATCAGGATCCAGTTTGACCACTCCAGTCTGCTCGATACGCAAGCCCAAGGAGTCGTCACGGATAGGTTGCGGTATCTCCACAGGCACTCCGTCCACAGCCTCCACCACACGCAAGAACCCCGCAAAGTTGATCTCCACGTAATGATGTATCGGCACGCCCAGGTAATCCGAAACGGTATCGATAAGGGTGGTAGGCCCTCCAATACCCCGTGCTGCGTTCACCCGTTCGCTCCAACCCTTACCAGCAATAGGCACCCACAGATCGCGGGGAATCGACAACATGGCTACCCTGTCGGCCTCGGGGTCTACACGTACCAGGATTACCGAATCTGTGAGCAGGCTGTTTAAATCGCGGTCGATGTGGATAGGGCTATCTGGATCGATGCCAAGAGCGCTATCTATACCCACTAGCAGGAAGTTCTCGGCGCGAGCACTGCTACCTGCTAACTCATCAATGCCCCCCACATTGGGTGCAGCGCCTTCAATGTCTAGCGACAAGCCCACTTTTACCCGAGGAATCTGGCTTACCTGCGACTTAACCAACCCCAACCCTGCCGCGCCTGCAGCTGCGGCACCAAACACCAACAACCCAGCCAAGATCACCAGCCGTTGACCCCATGTTCGCTTACGTTTGTCTGTGCGACGCGCCAGCTTCATCGCCTTTCAGTTTAAGGGACAAGCTACTACACCAAGCTCATCAGTAAAGACTGTGTAGTGCTTTGTCAAACTTTGCCACAGCACTACACTATGTACAATGACCACAATGAATATGTCGCTCCCAAGTGACCTCAAGTCCTTTGTCGAATCCCAAGTCAACGACGGCAACTACGGCTCGGCAAGCGAGTACTTGTGCAATCTTATCCAACAAGATTACGACCGCCTCCGGTTCCGCAAAGCCCTTCTTGAAGGTGCCCACTCACCTATATTCACCAACGCAGATACCGAATACTTCACAGATCTCCGCAATCAAGCCCAAGCCAGTTCCTGAACTCATACTAGTGCAGGCTAGTCTCCGTGCCGCTGCGTCAACTGATATACACTCTGCGGCAACCTACTATCGTGACCAAGTCAACTCGCAAACAGCAGTTGACTTCATAGACCAACTCGAAGCAGCAATAGAACACCTCCGCAGGCATCCGCACATTGGATCACTCCAATTCTCCTATGAGCTTGAAATCCCAGACCTGCGGAGTTGGCCACTAAATAAATTTCCGTACCTAATATTTTACGTGCCCAAAGATAATCACATAGATATCTGGCGCGTTCTACATAGCCGAAGAGACATTCCAGCCATCCTTACATCTGAACCACAGAATTAATCTTTTCCACCCATTACAAATATATCCACGAAACCTTAGTTTCTTTTTTGTGAAAAGGTTGATTTTGACTGTAAATAAGTAAGACGCGCCAGAAATTTGTGCTCATACAACTCATTGGCCCCCACACCCAGGGGTTAGTCGTTGTCTTGGATGGTGAGGGTGGTTTGGTTGTTACCGATGGTTGCG
>JAPOTT010000031.1 GCA_026709025.1 bacterium | reverse complement strand
CTAGTTTTTTTGATTATTTGGTTGGATATGTCGCAGGGTGCTTGTAGGCTTACATTCATGGAGTTTGAGCTTCTAGATGAGGTTGTTGGGCAGGGCCTACAGGCCGGTGAGCTTGTGAGTGGTTCGTTTGTTGGCGATGCTGATGGTGCGGTTGGTGGTGTTGTTAGCGGTTCAGTGGCGGGTGATGCTGTGAGCGGTGGTGTGGTTGATGGTGGTGGTGGTGTGGTGTGGCCTGGTGTGGTGGATGTGTCGGGTTTGTCTTTGTTGGGGTTGCGGGAGCGGTTGGAGTTGATCAAAGTTTCTGAGGCTCAGTTGGCGGCTATGAAAACGTCTACTTTGGCTGAGTACAAAAGCCGTGTTGGTGAGGGTATGGCTCGTCGTATGGTGACTGAAGCGTTGCAGGCTTCACGCCAACAAGCTCGCCGCGAGGTGCAAACAGCATCACAGTTCGCTGAGGTGCCCGAGACTTTGAATGCTTTGAGTGCTGGTGAGATTCCATCTGCTCATGCCACTAAGATCGCTAAAGCAGCTTCGCAAGGCCCAGTAGATGAGAGTGTTTTGGTGGAAGCTGCTCGTACACAAGATTACGGTGCTTTCACAAAAACAGTGCGCGATCACCAACACGAACAATCAGGCGACGACGGGCAATCCAACTTCGACCGTCAACGCGCAAATCGTTCGCTGAACTGTTTCACTTCGCCCGATGACGGCATGTTCATCCTCAACGGTCGTTTCGACCCCGTAGCAGGCAGCATCATTGAAACAGCCCTAGCCGATGAAACACGCAGGCTACGCAACCAAAACGCTGAAACAAACAATCCTGGTGATCTCACAGGTTTTGATCAGCTATTAGCTGACGCTTTAGTGAACCTGTTGCACAAAGACAGCAAAAACAACGGTAGTAGTGAGGGTAACAGCGAGGGTGGTGAGCGTAAACAGCGGCGGCCTACGTTGATTTTAACTGCTGATTGGGACGTGTTGAAAAAACAAATGACCAACACCCGCCTCCTAGACGACACCCCTATACCAGTCACAGAAGCCATCAAACTAGCCTGTGAAGCAGACATTTTGCCTGCTGTGTTCAACACCAAAACTCAGAAACTTTGGTTAGGAAGAAAACACCGCTCCGCCACTGAAGCGCAACGCTGCGCGCTAATAGTGCGCGATAAACACTGCGTAGGATGCGGGCGTACAGCTACGTGGTGTGAAGCACACCACATTCAACACTGGGCTCACGGCGGACAAACCAACCTAGACAACCTTGTGTTGGTTTGCACGTCATGTCACCACAACATCCACGACAACGGCTGGCAAGTAACCCAAAACCAAGATGGTAAATACGATCTCAGGCCACCTAAAAAAAACTCTATGTTGGCGCCACTAAAGGTTGGCGTACCCTAACTCCTGATGACTTCAACTTTCCTTTGCCCGATAAGGAGCGGGGGCTGGCCTCATAGAGGCTAGGCGGTGGGATCGTGTTGGGGTTCTAGAAGGCCATAGCGGGCAATGGCCTCTTTGGCTACGGCCACATCTAAGCTACCCTCAGCAGCTAGGGCGCTAAGCACTGCACCAACCACGCTGTTGGCATCGGTACCAAAGAACTTCCGCAAGGCTTCACGGGTATCGGAGCGTCCGTAGCCATCGGTTCCCAAAGGTACAAACGGCCGTGGTACCCAACGAGCAATTTGGTCGGGAACCATGGTCATAAAATCGCTAACCGCTACAACAGGGCCTTGCCCTGCGGCTAGGCGTTGGGTAACAAGCGGCACTTGTGGCGGTTCATCGGGGTGGAGGCGGTTATGTCGCTCAACGCTTAGAGCCTGCTCGCGGGCTGTTTTGTAGGAGGGAGCGCTTAGAAGGTCTACCCCGATGCCGTAACGCTCTGCTAGCTCGGTTTGTGCATCGCGAGCGGCTTGGTGGGCCACGCCAGAAAAGATGATGGAGGCTTGCTGGCTGGTGCCTTCGGGAGTGTGGTTCCACTGGTACAGGCCCGACAAGATCTGCTCATCGCTTATGAAGTCGGCTCTTTGGGGTTGGGTGTAGTTTTCGTTGTAAATGGTTATGTAATAGAACTCATCTTTGTTGCCGCTGCCGTACATGCGTTCTAACCCAGATCGCACGATGGCACCTAGTTCGTAGGCAAATGCAGGGTCGTAAGCTCGACAAGCGGGCACGGTGGATGCCAAAAGCAGGCTGTGGCCGTCTTGATGCTGCAAGCCCTCACCCAACAAGGTAGTACGCCCAGCGGTAGCGCCCATCAGGAATCCACGAGCCCTAGAATCGGCCGCAGACCAGATCAAATCGCCAACCCTTTGAAATCCGAACATGGAGTAGAAGGTGTAGAACGCCACCATCGGCACACCCATGGTGGCATAGCTGGTGGCTGCTGCTGTCCATGAAGCTAAAGAACCCGCCTCGGTGATGCCCTCTTCTAGTAGCTGACCTTCTTGTCCTTCGGCGTATGAAAGCAATAGGTCGTGGTCTACCGGTTCATAGAGTTGGCCCTGAGAGGCGTAGATTTTGAACTCTCGAAACAGCGAGTCCATGCCGAAGGTGCGGGCCTCATCTGGCACTATTGGAACCACGCGATCCCCAAACGCTTTATCGCGCATCATGTTGCGTAGCATCTGCGTGAACACCATGGTGGTGGACACCTCCCGCCCACTAGAGCCCTCGTCGTAGTTGCTGAACAGCTTGTTGTCGGGCAGCTTCAGTGGACGACGCACGTGTACGATGCGGCTGGGCAACGGCCCGTCTAGTTCGGTGCGCCGGGCCATTAGGTAGCGATGCTCCGCAGAGTTGGGTGGTGGTTTGTAGTAGGGAGGGTTGGTGTCGTCGCTTAAGGCTTCGATAGGTATTTCGTTTTCTAGGTGCAGGCGGGAGCGCAACTCCACTAGCTGTTCGGTGGTCATCTTTTTGGCCTGATGGGTGGCATTTCGGGCTTCTAGACCTTCGCCCAAAGTCCACCCTTTGATTGTTTTGGCCAAGATCACGGTTGGCCGTTCGGTCATCTCCACAGCAGCTTTGTAGGCGGCATACAGCTTGAGATAGTCGTGGCCGCCGCGGGGGAGTTCTTCTAGCTGACGGTCGGTTAGATGGGCCACCATCTTACGTAGGCGGGGATCTGGTCCAAAGAACTTCTCGCGGATGTAGGCACCAGTTTCGGTGGCATAACGCTGGTATTCCCCATCCACTGTGGAGCCCATCTTCTCTAACAGCAACCCATCCACATCGGCAGCTAGCAGCTCATCCCATCTGGAGCCCCAAATCACCTTAATCACGTTCCAGCCTGAGCCACGGAAGTTGCCCTCTAGCTCTTGGATGATGCTGCCGTTGCCTCGCACTGGCCCGTCTAGGCGCTGCAAGTTGCAGTTCACTACCCAAATTAGGTTGTTTAGCTTGGCCCGGCCTGCAAGTGATATGGAGCCTAGTGTTTCGGGCTCGTCGCACTCTCCATCACCCACAAAGCACCACACTTTGGAGCTGCTGGTGTCTTCTATGCGCCGGTCGTGCAGGTACCGGTAGAAGCGGGCTTGGTAGATGGAGTTGATTGGCCCTAGCCCCATAGACACCGTTGGATATTCCCAAAAATCCGGCATGAGTCGGGGGTGGGGGTAGCTAGATAGTCCGTTGCCGCAAATCTCCATGCGGAAGTTGTCTAGTTGCTGCTCGCTGAGCCGTCCTTCTAGGTAGGCGCGGGCGTATATACCCGGTGCTGCGTGGCCCTGAATGTAGATGGCATCGCCGGGCAGCCCGTCTTCTTTGCCTCTAAAGAAGTGGTTGAAACCCACCTCATAAAGTGATGCGGAGGAGGCGAAGGTAGATAGGTGTCCGCCAATGCCATCGGCTTGCTTGTTGGCCTTCACCACCATCACCGCAGCGTTCCAGCGGATGTAGGCTCTGATACGGCGTTCGAGGTGTTCGTCACCCGAAAAGAACGGTTGCTTGGAAGTGGGAATGGTGTTTACGTAGGGCGTTTGAACCGTGCCTGAGATGCCGCTGCCTAGTTCTTCGGCTCGATCCAACAGACGGCGCAGCAGGTAGCGGCCTCGTTGACGGCCCGAGGCGCGTACCACCGCGTCTAGGCTGTCTAGCCATTCTTGGGTTTCGGTGGGGTCTGTGTCGGGAAGCTGTTGTGAGAAGTGGACAGACACGAAGGGCTCAGACACTGAAGCTCGGCTTTCTTGATTTGTTGGTTGGATGGTTGTTAGGTGGATGGTTGGTAGATGAGAGGTGGGTAGATGAGAGGTTGAATATTTTCTTATTCAATTTAGCCTCTATGTTTCAAGTTTGTGGTCTTTCGTGCCACTATTGGGGTGGTGTCGGGGCAACAAAGAACTACGATGGTTTACACCGATGGTGCTTGTCGGGGGAATCCGGGTAAGGGCGGTTGGGGTTGGGTGGTGCCTGGAGGTGCCCAAGCGTCTGGCGGATCGCCCAAAACTACTAACCAGCGCATGGAGCTCACCGCTGTGCTTGAGGCGGTAAGGAACTTAGAAGGCCCGCTAGAGATATACAGTGATTCCACTTATGTGACCACCTGCTTTCGAGACGGCTGGTGGGAAGGGTGGATTAAGCGAGGTTGGCGTAACAGTGACAAAAAGGCTGTGGCCAATCGAGATCTGTGGGAGCCTTTGATTGAACAGGTACAAGCGCGAGACATCAAGTTTGTGTGGGTGAAAGGCCATTCTGGCGACCCGTGGAACGATGAGGCCGACCGGTTGGCCACTGAGGCCGCCGATGAACAACCCGACGAGCCAGAATCTGTGGTGACGCTGTTTTAGTTTAGATCGCTTTAGCTTGGATCACTCCTAAGAGCGCTAGCAGCTAGCTCGTTGGCAGCTACACAGGTACTGAAGCTAAGTAGGTGCCAGAGCTAAGCAGACACCAGAGCCCTTTGCAAGGTGGCTTGCAGGTTGTCGTGCTCAAACTTAAAGCCAGCATTGCACAGCACATTGGGCATGGCTTTAGTGCTACAGAACAGCAGTTCATCGGCAAGCTCGGCACCCAATAGCAGGCGCGGGCCAAAGCGAGGCACCGGCAACAACGCGGGCCGCTTCAGTACCGAGGCTAATGTGCGGGTGAACTCACGGTTGGTAACGGGGTTGGGCGAGCACAGGTTTACAGGACCGGACAGGTTGGAAGTTAGCAGGAACGCTAAGGCGCGCACCTCGTCTTCTATATCTATCCAAGACCACCATTGCGTGCCATCGCCTAACGGCCCGCCTAAGCCCAGCTTGAAAGGTTTCAGCATCTTGGTGAGAAACGGAGCATTGCCAGACACAACCAGACCAGTACGGGCTAGCACTACTCTGGTTCCCTCATGTTCAGCTGTGTTTGTAGCAGCTTCCCAGTCCACCGTGAGATCGGCCAAAAAACCTTTACCAGCTTCGGAATCTTCGCTAAGGACTTCATCGCCGCGGTTGCCGTAGTAGCCCACCGCTGATCCGGCTACCAACACTGCGGGCGGATTGTGGACAGCGTGCATGGCCTCTACTAATAGCTCAGTAGCGGTTACACGACTCTCGCGCAGTTCGCGCTTGCGGTTATCGCTCCAGCGCCGCTCGCCGATGTTTGCACCTGCTAGATGCACTACTGCATCGGCTTCATCAAATGCGGTGGTATCGATATCACCGGTTGCGGGGTTCCAATAGCGGGTGTTGCTATCTAGTTTGGATTGATCGCGGATGATGCGAATCACTTCGTGTTCTGAGGCTTCAAGCAACTCTATAAGTGCTTTGCCTATTAAACCGCTAGAACCGGTAACCGCAACTTTCATAGGTTCAGCGTAGCGGGTATGAGAGCGACTAGCGTGGGGGTATGACACAGACACCTCCTAGCGCTGGTTCTGAGCGCCCCCCGTTTGATCATCAAGGTCACGACAGCTCTGCTCAAAAGCCTCGTGGTCGTCCAAACCTGAGGGATTTGTTGCGTGAGATTAACGTTCGCATGGTTTTAGGTGGGGCGGCTGGAATAGCGCTGGTGATATTCATTGCTCAAAACACCGAGGAAACCCAAGTACACTTTCTTGGGTGGGATTGGGATTTGCCGGTGTTCTTGTTGTTGTTGATCACCATCGGCTTGAGCGTGGTGTGTACTGAGATCGTGCGCTGGTACGTAGGACGTCGGCGCCGCAACCGCGCCGCTAGGTGAGCACCCGCAAGCTAATTCTCTTGGCGCTTTTGTGCGGAGTAGCCATCTTGGTGGCCTTCACGGTGCAGGCCATCTTGATACTAAGTTCTTGATACTGAGTTTTTAATACTGAGTTCCTAATACTAAGTTCTTAGCTACTGTGTCATGCCCATGCTGATGCTGCGCTTAGTCTGATTTGGCTTTGCCTTTGGCTTTTTGGGCCTTTTTCCATGCGCGCACCTCGGCTAGGGCTTCGGGGCTGTCAATGTCGGCAACGGTTCGGGGCGCATCATCTGCAAAGGGGCCAGCGGCGTGTTCCCAGCCGCTTGGTTTTATACCGAACCGTTTAGCCAAAAGGGCCACAAATATCCTGGCTTTTTCATCTCCGTAGCCCGGTAGGGCCTTGAGGCGCGCAAGCAACTCCTCGCCGCTGTTGGCGCTGCCCCAAATCTCGGCGGCATTGCCGTTGTAGTTCTCCACAATGTGTCGGGCGAGGTCTTGGGCTCGGCGGGCCATGGAGCCGGGGAAGCGGTGCAACGCAGGTTTTTCCTTGAAGGCCGTTTCAGCGGCATCGGGGTTTAAGACGGCTAGACGCTCGGCTGAAAAGTCGTTCCCGATGCGCTCTTTGAGGCGTAAGGGAGATTTGAAAGCCCACTCCATAGGGATTTGTTGGTCCAACATCATGGCCAGCAAAAGGGCAAACGGATCGTCTAGTAGCAGTTGATCGGCATCTGTTTCGCCGGTTACAGCAAGTGTTCCCATGAGTGCCATCGTAGCGTTGCTTGGTGCGAGCGCGTAGCCTAAGGACGTGTTTGGTGTGTTGCCCAAAGGAACAAAAGGGGTAATTGTAGCGCTGTTTGGCCATCCGGGCTTGTGGTACACCGCAGTGCGCCTTGCCATTCGGCTTGGTGTGAGGCCAGATAACCGCTACATGAGGTTTCGGATGCTAACCATGTACGGGGATACAACAACGGAGCCACGGCCATCTGATCTAGTGGCCTATGTGCGTTGGTGTAAGCAGTATCAACAGTATCTGCGTCAGCTTGATAGATCGTCTAGATAGGTCACCTGGGGAGACAATGTTGATGTGCCATGTTGATACGCGATGCTCATCTTGTTATCTATATTCATCTTGTTATCTATATATCGTTCTAAATGAGCAGGCAGGTTCACTAAAGTTTTTAACATGAGCCGAGCGCTGGTACTAAACGCGAGCTATGAGCCTTTGAGCGTTGTGGCTCAGCGGCGCGCTCTGGTGTTGGTGTTGGCAGAAAAGGCCGAGGTGATTTTGGAGTCTGACGATAGGTTCCGCTCGGAGCGCTTGGACTTGGCCGTGCCCTCGGTAGTGCGTTTGTTGTACTACGTAAAGGTGCCGTTTTTCAGAACTGGCGGGCTCAGCCGTCGAGGGGTGTTTGCGCGCGATGAGTATCGCTGTCAGTACTGTGGTTGTTACGCCGACTCCATCGATCATGTGCAACCCAAGAGTCGCGGCGGCACGCATTCTTGGGAGAACGTGGTGGCTGCCTGTCGGCGTTGCAATATTGCTAAAAGAGATCGCTTGCTGTCGGAGACACACATGCGGCTGTTGCGGCCTCCCGCTGAGCCTCCACGGTCGGCGTGGGTGGCTTCGGCGGTGGGGCATGTGCCTCAAGATTGGCTGCCGTACTTAGGCTCTTCGTCTGAAGTTGCGTAGGGCAATGGCGCGCTCGCCGTTGCCACCGTGGACGGTTCGACAGATATACGGCACCGTTGAGGAGTTGCATGCGCTGTTGCCCGATCCCCACACAGAGCGCGAGGTGTGGGTGTTGTTGCCCCAAAACACTGCGGTGGTGTTGGGTTCTACGCAGCCTGATGAAGTAGTTGGGCCTGCTTTGGCTGGGTCCGCTGAGGTTGGGGCTGCTGTGGTTAGGCGGCGCAGTGGTGGCGCAGCGGTGCTGTTGTCGCCTAACAACTCATTGTGGGTGGATGTGGTGATATCCCCAGATGATCCTCTGTGGCATGAAGATGTAAGCGTAGCCGCACTGTGGCTGGGCCATGTTTGGGCCAAGACGCTTGGCATTTTGGGTGCTGTGGGGGTGCAGGTGTGCGACAGCTATGTGGCGGGCAGATGGGGGAACTTGGTGTGTTTTGCTAGCCGTGGGCCAGGCGAGGTGTTTGTAGGAGGTGCTAAGGCAGTGGGCATCAGCCAGCGTCGGACGCGCACACACGCCCGGTTCCAGTGCTTGCTTTATAGGCAGTGGTTGCCAGAGGAGTTGATCGCATGTTTGGCCGTACCGTCCCCGCAGGTGGCAGCGTTGCAAGATGATTTAGCCGCAGCAGTGTGGACGGTTGCTAGTGATCCGAGGGAGGTTTTGAGAACCTTTTTGGCTGCGCTGCCTACCTAGTTTTTTGCTAGTTCGCACCTAGTTCTCGTTTATCTTTCATCTACTAGACCTAAGATTTCCACAGTTGGGGTTGCGTTGTGGGTGGTGAGGGGTTATTGTGGGGCGATATGGGAGAAAAGGGGAAGCTAAAAGACATCCTCAGGGGAGCAAGTGCTCACCGGTGAGCATAGGCGCTCTCTTGACGATAAGGGGCGGCTTTCTTTGCCGCCAGCCTTTCGCTCCGCGCTCACAGATGGTGCTTTTGTGGGCATCTACAAGAACTGTTTGGGGATTTGGACTGCCGAAGAAGCTCTTAAGGCTTCGCAGCGCTTTGAGGAGGCGGTTCGTTCTGGTGAGGCAAGCAGCGATGACCAGCGTTGGTTTTCTGCAAATTTGGACTTTACCACCCTTGATTCTCAGGGTCGTTTGGCGTTGTCTGCCATCAAAAGAGAACAGCTGGGCATCGGTAAGCATGTGGCGCTTATCGGGGTTTTTAACCGCGCCGAGGTTTGGGATGAGGATCAGTGGGAAATGCTTAAGTCTCAAATGGGCAACGCCAAGATGGATCGGTGGTTGTGATGTGGATGAACTTGTATGTAGTGATGTAGCACCGAAGTTGAGGAGCGCTGATGGGCAGTCCTTCGTCCGACGAGATGGAAGGCCCCTACTCCGCCCGCTTACCATCGACACTAATGGGGAAAAATCCCAGAGTGCGATCGCCGGGCGAAGGACTGCTGATCAGCGACATTCTTATCGATTGGTGCCGCTAAGCGCAAAAAAGACCAACATCATCACAGCTTGTCGAGGGACAAACAACCCTAAGTCGCAGCAGACAAAGCCAAGTTGGGAACAATCCAATGAGGAAAAATCACGATCCGAAGAACCACAAGGGATGCTGATGGGAGCACCTTTAGGGCCTGATAGCGGCTTTGTTCATCGCCCCGTGATGCTAGCGGAGGTGTTGGAGTGTCTGAGCCAAGCTCCTGCGGGCATTATTCTAGATGCCACCTTAGGTGGTGCAGGCCACGCTCAAGCCCTATTGCGAGCGAGAGCCGACATAGCTGTGGTAGGGCTAGATCAAGATGAGAATGCAGTAGCGGCTGCTAGGGCTTTGTTGGGTAAAACGATGGGCGCAAGGGCTACGGTGGCAAAGGCCCGCTTTGGCGAGGCCAGCAACGCATTAGATGCTTTAGGGGTGGGCGAGCTAGCGGGGTGTCTGTTTGACCTTGGGGTTAGCTCACCACAGCTAGACACCCCGGCTAGGGGCTTTAGCTATCGCCAAGATGGGCCGCTAGACATGAGGATGGACAGCAGCCAAGAGCTGTCGGCAGATCGCATTGTAAACGGCTGGCCTGTGGAGGAGTTGACACGGATTATCAGAGCGTATGGGGATGAGCGCTTTGCAAAAAGGATTGCTGAGGCCATATTTGCTTGTCGACCAATAGAGGGTACTGCTGAGTTGGCCGAGGTTGTTCGTGCAGCTATTCCCGCAGCCACCAGACGAACCGGAGGGCATCCAGCCAAGCGCACCTTTCAAGCAATCCGCATTGCGGTGAATGAGGAACTGGTTCAGATTCAACCTGGATTAGAACAGGCCATTGCCCGCCTTGTGCCCGACGGACGGGGTGTGGTGATCAGCTACCACAGTGGTGAAGACCGCATCGTGAAGACAACCTTACGCCAGCTTGCAGGGTTGAACGATCCAGCCCGCTTTCAGGGTTTGCCTCAAGGGGTTGGCCAAGCTGCTCCCGCAATTGAGTTGTTGGAGAAACGTGGTCGTACTCCCACAGAAGCTGAGGTGCGGGCCAACCCAAGATCTTCCAGCGCACGTTTGCGGGCGTTTAAAAAGCTGCCGCAACCTGAACTTGCAGGAGTTGTCTGATGGCTGCGGTGGCGCGCCCAGCTCCAGCAAACAATGCTTCAGCGCGCTCAACTCCAGCGCGCCCGGCCTCAGCGAGACAATATTCAACGCGCCAAGACTCAGCTAGTCAAGATTCAGCTAGTCAAGATTCAACGCGCCAAGGCTCAGCAGCGCCAGCAAGCCAAGTCCAACCGGTACACGTCGGGCAACAACCTACGCACTTGCGTGTGGCAGCTGCGCCCAAGCGGCGGTTAGCGCCCAAGTTGGGTTGGGTGATTGCGGTCACCGTTTTAGCGGCATTGTTTGTTGTGGCTGCATTGCAAGCCTTGATAGTGCAACGCCAAACCAACCTAGATGGGCTTAACACAGAACTCACAGAGGTGCGGGCCATCAACGACAGGTTGCGGTTAAACGTGGCTCGGGCTTCTGCGCCAGAGCGGGTAGTGGCAGTGGCAATCAACAATTTGGGAATGGTGGAACCAGAGCGTCGGGTTTACTTGGCCCCAGCAGAATTGAACTAGCTAGTGGCCGCAAACCTAGATCGGTCACAGAACCTCAAGTTACAAAACCTCAAGTCGCGGAGCTTAGATCGGTCGCGAAACAGGCGTGCTCTGGCAATAGCTCTTTGTTTTACTGCCATTGCGGGCTTTTCCACCTATCGCTTAGTAGATCTGCAACTCTTTCCTTCCGATGCCTATGTGTCTTATGGCGAGCAGCAGCGTATCCGTACTGTGGATTTGGCCGCTCATCGGGGGCGTATCTTGGATCGTAACGGCGTGGCTATGGCCATGTCGGTACCTCAGTGGACTATCTGGGCAGATCCCAGCCAAGTGAAAGCTCCTGAAGATGCTGCGGCTGCTTTAGCTCCTGTGTTGGGCTTGGACACAGAGCGTTTGTTGAGCTTGTTGACCGAACCCGATCAGCATGCCTACTTAGCTAGAACAGTTCCCGACCAGGTTGCCGATGCGGTAGCCAACTTAGAGATAGATGGGGTGTACCGATTATCCGAACCAGCTCGCTTCAACCCTTCTGGATCGCAGTTAGGCAGGGCGGTGATTGGATCGGTGGACGTTGATCAGGTGGGCATTAGCGGGGTGGAGTATCAGTACAACAATCTGCTGAGCGGTGTAGCTGGAACGAAGGTGCTAGAAAGCGGACAAGGCGGCAGAACCATTCCTCGGGGGGCTGTTCACATCAAGCCAGCTCAGCCCGGTTCAGATTTGGTGCTTACCATCCATCGCTCTTTACAGTTTGAGGCAGAGCGGGCGTTGATGCGTCAAATTCAAGAAGTTGAGGCATCTAGTGGGATCGCCATCATTATGGTGCCCGATACCGGTGAGATATTGGCCATGGCTTCGGTGGGTCGCGATGAGCAACAAATGCCCGTGTTGCTAAGTGAGAATCGGGCGGTTACGTGGTCTTATGAGCCTGGATCGGCCATGAAACCGGTGTTGTTTTCGGGGGTTGTTGATGAGGGTTTAGGTGGGCCGCAACATTTCCGGCAAGTACGTCATTGGCTTAATCTTTACGATCAGGAGTACACCGATCACACTGAGTACGGAACGGCGGTGTACTCCATGGAGGAGATATTGGCCAGGTCCTCTAATACCGGCACTATTTTGTGGGCCTTAGACCTTGGGGCGGCTCAGCTGGCTAATTACATGGCGAGGTTTGGTTTGGGACAACCAACCGGGCTGGGTTTTAAAAGTGAGTCAATTGGGTTGGTGCCTGAGGTGTCTAGTTGGAGCGGAACAGATGTGGCTAGCTTCGCATTGGGGCAGGGTTATTTGGCAACGCCTCTTCAGACGTTGATGGTGTACAACACCTTGGCTAACGGGGGTGTGCGGGTACCACCCACGCTGGGTCTAGCGGTTGTTGATGCCGACGGAACACGGGTACCGTTTGAGCGAGACGCTCCAGTGCGGGTGGTATCGGTCGCTACTGCTGCCAAGTTAACCGAGATGTTGGTAACCGTGGTGCGGGAGGGAACTGGACGTAACGCTCAAGTAGAGGGTTACAGCGTGGCGGGTAAAACCGGTACTGGTCTTAAGGCTTCTGCACAAGGCAATTATGAAGATGATTCTGGGCGGCGTAACTATACCGCCACCTTTGCTGGTTTCTTTCCAGCAGACGACCCGCAGCTTTCCATGATCGTGGTTATTGATGAGCCTCAAACCAACTATTATGCAAGCGGGGCTGCCGCGCCGCTTTTTGCAGAGTTGGCTAGCTACTCTTTGCAACGTCTGCGGATTGCTCCGCCGGTGGACTATGTGACGGTTGTCCCGAGGCTTGGGCCAGCACCAACAACGCAGCCCGAGCCTGTTGTGACACCTGCGCCTGCACCGATACCTACAGCCACAACTGCGCCTGCCCCCACGACTGCGGCTGCGCCGATACCTGCAGCCACACCTGCGCCTGCGCCGACGCTTGCCCCGACGGCTGCGCCTGCGTCTACGCCGATACCTACGCCTGCGCCTGTGTCTGCGCCGATACCTACAGCCGCGCCTGTGCCCGCGCCTGTACCCGCACCTGCGCTCACACCTGAGGTTAGCCAGTGAAGAGCGGCTTGGTGAGCTTGGGTGAGTTGGCGGCCTCTGTTATGCCGCATCAGGGTGTATCACAGCCGGGTGTGTTTAAAACTGGCGCAATACAAACGCAATGTCGGGGCGATGCTCAGGTAAATATAAGCGGCCTCACAGACGACTCGCGTCAAGTAAGCCCAGGCGATCTCTTCTTTTGTGTGACGGGCACCCAACAAGACGGCCACAACTTTGCCGCAGAGGCGCTTGCAAAAGGGGCAGTGGCCTTGGTAGTTGAGCGTTGGTTGCCGCTGGAGTGTCCGCAGGTGTTGACTGCTTCGGTGCGCCACACGATGGGCCCTATGAGCGCTGCCTATTATGGCAACCCCGCGCAAAAGATGCAGATTGTAGGCGTTACCGGCACCAACGGCAAGACCACGGTTTGCAGTTTGTTGGGCGACATTTTGTTCGCTGGCGGCATGGCAGCTGAGACGGTTGGCACCCTCAGCGGGACGTTCACCACGCCAGCACCGATACAACTGCACCGTCAGCTAGCTTGTTGGCACGCTAGCGGAGTGCAGGCAGTGGCAATGGAGGTTTCTAGCCATGCCCTCCAGCAGCACCGCACAGACGGTATCTGCTATGACCTAGCAGTTTTTACAAACCTCAGCAGAGACCATCTAGATTATCATAAAAGCTTGGAGAACTACTTTGCGGCCAAAGCCCGTTTGTTCACTCCTGAGCTAGCCAAACAGGCTCTGGTGAACCTAGCCGATCCTTACGGACAACGATTAGCATCTGCGCCCGCAATTCCTACCGTAGGCTTCAACCCCAGCGCTGCGATGACCCGAGCGCGCAAAGGCGGGTTGAGCTTGCACTGGCGAGGCCATGAGGTAAACCTCAACCTCCAGGGGAGCTTTAATGTAGCTAACGCTCTAGCTGCTGCTGAAGCTGCGGTGTTGTTGGGTATGGATACCCAACAGGTGGTGGCTGGCCTAGAGGGTGCAGCGCCGATACCAGGGCGCTTTGAGCGGGTACCCACAAGGTTGCCTTTTGTGGTTCTAGTGGACTACGCCCACACTCCAGATGCTCTAGCTCAGGTGCTCAACAGTGCTAAGGAGTGGGTGGAAGGTGCTGGCAAGTTGCGGGTTGTGTTTGGTTGCGGAGGAGAACGAGACCTTCCCAAACGCCCGCAGATGGGAAGGGTAGCTAGTGAGCTGTGCGATCATGTAACGGTTACCTCCGATAACCCTCGTGGTGAGGCACCAGAGTCAATTCTGGTTGACATTGTTGCAGGTGCCGATGGCGACGCAATCTGTGCTCAGAACGTAGATCGCCGCAGTGCCATTAGGAATTGTTTAGGTGAAGCAACTACAGGTGATGTGGTGGTTATTGCTGGTAAGGGCCATGAAACTACCCAGACAATTGGCACTCAAGTAGTGCCCTTTGACGATCGTGTGGTGGCTAAAGAAGTTTTAGCTGCACTAGAGGCCCAAGCCAATTTGTCTGCGGACCAGGCTCTGGGCATAGACAGAACAAGAGCTTGAGCAATGATTCGCCTGCTGTTTGCCCTAGCTATTTCTGGCACGGTCACGCTTGTTGGAACCCGCTTTTTGATTCCCTTTTTGCAAAAGCGCTCCATCGGTCAACCCATTCGCTTAGATGGCCCGCAAGGTCACGTCAGCAAGGCGGGCACTCCCACTATGGGGGGTGTGGCCATTGTGGGCGGGGCGTTGGCGGGCTATGTAATCAGCGATCTTTACAACGGCATCTTCACCCGCACTGGTTTGATCGTGATATTCACCATCTTGGCAGCCGCAGTGGTTGGCTTTGTGGACGACTGGCTAAAGGTTTCTAGGGAACGCAATCTGGGCTTAAACAAGACAGCCAAGATATTGGGTCTGTTGACTGTAGCGGTGACTTATGCCGTTGCAATGCTGAATTTGACCGACGTGCATACCGAGTTGTCTTTTACCCGCTACGACTCGTTAAACATTGATTTGGGACCATGGGGTTGGGGGCTCTGGGTGGTGCTATTGATTTTGGGTACCAGCAATGCTGTGAACTTAACCGATGGGCTAGACAGCTTGGCTGCAGGTGCATCGGTGTTTGGTTTTGCTGCTTTTGTGGTGATCGGATTCTGGGCTTTTCGCCATGAGGAGATCTATGGGGTGCCGCACGCTTTAGACCTAGCCATAATCGCCGCGGCTATGGTGGGTGCTGCTGCTGGGTTCATGTGGTGGAACGCTGCCCCGGCGCGGATATTTATGGGTGATACTGGTTCCTTGGCGCTAGGTACGGGCCTAGCGGTGTTGGCGCTGTCCACCAACACTCACCTGTTGTTGCCCATCATTGGTGGGCTGTTTGTGATGGAGACACTGTCTGTGATCATTCAGGTGTTCAGCTTTAAGGTTTTTGGTAAACGGGTATTTCGCATGGCACCCATACACCATCATTTTGAGCTGTGGGGCTGGCCTGAAACCACGGTGATAATTCGCTTATGGATAGTGGCTGGTTTGCTGACAGCTATCGCATTGGGGCTGTTTTATGCCGACTTTGTATCTGTTGGAGGGGCGGAATGATCTCCAACACGCCCTCTGCACAGACCTCCAAGCGGTTCTTGTTGGCGGGCTATGGTATCACCAATCGGGCAGTGGCCACCCAGCTCACCAAACGTGGGCATCAGGTGTTGCTTGGTGATGATGGGCTTGGCAGCGATGCCGCGCGCACCCAAGCCCAAAGCCACGCTGTTTCGTTGGGTTTGGAACTGCTGGAGCGGCCTAGTGAGGGGGAGTGGGCGGAACTGGTGAGAGCCACAGAGGTGCTTGTGCCTACGCCTGGGTTAGTTGAATCGCATCCTGTGTTTGCTGCGGCTACTAGGTTAGATGTGCCTGTCATCTCTGAGCTAGACCTGGCTCAGAGATGGGATGAGCGCCCCAACTTGGCCGTAACCGGCACCAACGGCAAGACCACCGTGACCAACATGGCAGCTTGTATGTTGGAGGCTAGCGATATCGCAACAACAGTTGCTGGCAACACCGATACGCCGCTCATAGAAGCCATCGACAACCCTGTGCCACAAGCCTTTGTGGTGGAGGCATCCTCGTTTAGGTTGGGCCACAGCTGTTGCTATAAGCCTGAGGTAGCAGCTTGGCTCAACTTCGCACCCGATCATTTGGACGTACACGCCTCGCTAGATACATATCGGGCCGCAAAGGCTGCTATTTGGAGAGATGCTGAGGCTCACAACACGGCCATAGTGAACTTGGACGATCCTGTGGTGGCAGCGCATGCCCCTCAAGCGGCTCGTGTGATTACTTACGGGCTTCACGAAGGAGATTTCCGTTTAGCCAATGGCGCTTTGTGGGCTGGTACCCACAAGCTTGTGGATTGTGTAGAACTCAAGCGCCAGATGCCCCATGATCTCTCTAACCTGCTTGGTGCCGCTGCTTTGGCTATGACGGCAGGCGCTAGGCCTGAAGCGGTGCGTTTGGCTATGTTGGAGTGGGATGGGTTAGCGCACAGGTTGTGGTTTGTGGGCGAACATTGTGGGGTGCGGTACTTTGACGATTCCAAGGCCACAACTCCCCATGCGGTTTGTGCTGCGGTGCGGTCGCTGGCCAATTCAGCACAGTCTGCGGGCAAGGGCAAGGTGGTGCTCATAGCGGGAGGGCGTAACAAGGGCCTAGGTTTGGGCCCGCTGGTTGAGATTGCCGACGCGTTGCGGGCTGTGGTGACCATCGGCGAGGCCGCGGCGGAGGTGGGTCGTGTGTTTGCTGGTCGCTGCCCAACAACTGCTGCTGGTTCTATGTTGGAGGCGGTACAGCTAAGTGCAAACAGTGCTTGTGAGGGCGATGCGGTGCTTTTGTCGCCCGGGTGTGCTTCTTTTGATTGGTACGGCTCGTATGTAGAACGAGGGGAGCACTTTTGTGAGGTGGTACGTGAGTTGATGGGAGGCTCGCCATGAGCGTAATCGGTGTTAACGGCTTAGCTCCGGCTAGGCGAAGCAGGGTGTCTGGTCTGTTTGCAGCACCGGTGGGGCGAGCTACCGCACCGTTTTATTTGTTGTTTGGGGCTGTATTCGTCTTGACCGCGACCGGGTTGGTGATGGTGTTGTCGGTTTCTTCGGTTACCAGCTTGTACGCAGGTCAATCCACCTTTTTCACCTTCCAGCGTCAGTTGGTGTGGGCTGTTGTGGGTTTGTTGGCGTTGATAACCATGATGCGCTTCGATTACCACAGGCTGAAAAAGTTTGCGGTGCCGATGGTGGGCGTGGCGCTGTTGTTGTTGGTGGCGGTGCTCGTTCCAGGAATCGGCACGTCTGCAAACGGCGCTACTCGCTGGATATACATCGGCCCCATCAGCTTTCAACCCTCAGAGTTCGCCAAGCTAGCAATGGTCGTGTTTGCTGCGGCTTGGCTGGCCGACAAGGTTGGCAGCGAGCGAAGTGCTCGAGTAACCATTCACCCTGTGTTGGTGGTGTGTACTGCCATGTGTGTTTTGATCTTGTTGCAGCGCAGTTTGGCTACGCCGTTGCTCATTGCTGGCATAGCATTCGCAGCCCTGTACATTGCTGGTGCACCGCTTATCCCGCTCACGTTATGGTCGTTGGTGAGCGGTGTGGCAGCAGTAACCGGTGCATGGGTAACCGGTTATCGGCGCGAGCGAATCCAGACCTTGTTCGATCCATGGTCGGATCCTTTAGATGCTGGCTGGCAAACGATTCAAGCCAGGGTGGGGATGTCTTCTGGGGGTTTATTTGGCTTGGGCTTGGGGGAGAGTCGCATCAAATGGGGGTTTTTGCCTGAGGCACAAACCGACTTCATCTTTGCTGTTTTGGCTGAAGAGATGGGGTGGTTAGGAGCCATGTTTGTTGTGCTGTTGTTTGCCGGGTTTATCTATTGTGGCATCTGGGTAGCTATAAACAGCCGTGACCGTTTTGGGCAGGTTTTGGCTACCGGAATTACCGTTTGGATTGGCACTCAGGCTTGGCTGAACATTGCTGCGGTGTTGGGCTGGTTGCCTGTAACCGGTGTGCCTCTGCCCTTTTTGTCGGTGGGAGGCTCGGCGCTTATCACTAGCATGGCTGCTAGTGGCATCTTGTTGAACGTAGCTCGCCAGATTGGGGCTGCTGCTCCCAAATCTGCAGAGTCACGGCGGCCTGAAATTGCTAAACGGCCTGCCCGAGTGAACTGAAGATGTCAATGTCATCTGCTAAGCCTCAAGTTTCTCACCCTGTGAGGGTGGTTATTGCCGGAGGAGGCACCGCAGGCCATGTGTACCCGGGGTTGGCTGTGGCCGGGGCATTGGTGAAGCGGGGGTATGAGCCTCGGGCTATTCATTTTGTGGGCTCGTCTAGGGGAGTGGAGAAAGACCTTGTGCCAAAGGCGGGTTTTGAGCTGAGCGTGTTGGCTGGCAGAGGAATACAGCGACAGATGAGCTTGCAAAATGCTAAGTCGGTTTGGGGGTTGGCCAAAGCAGTACCGCAGGCTATCGGCCTGTTACGGCGGCTAGAACCTGGCGTTGTGTTGGGGGTTGGTGGATACGCCAGCGTGCCGTGTGTGTTGGCTGCAAAACGTCTTGGCATACCGTTGGTGATTGCCGAACAAAACGCCGTGGCAGGGTTGGCTAATCGGCTAGCTGGTCGCTGGTCACAGGCTGCGGCCGTAGCTTTTCCAGATACAGGCTTGCCAAAAGCGGTACGCACTGGCAACCCGGTGCGAGATGAGATTCAAGCGGTAGATCCCCATGCCCACAGGATGCGGGCTCGGACAGCTTTGGGAGTTGACCCCGAGCGCTTGCTGGTGGTCGTGGTGAGCGGATCTTTGGGGGCAGCTCGCATAAACTCGGCCACCTTTGAAGCTGTGCGAGCTTGGCGTGACCGCGCCGATCTCAGCGTATATCACGTTGTTGGCAAGCGTGATTGGCACCAACTCGCTGCTTTGCGCCGTGCTGCCCAAGCTGTTACACAGGCTGAGGCTCAAGCTAGCGCTCAAGCTAGCGCTCAAGCTCACACTCAAGCTGACAAGTCAGGTCTCGGGCTACAGTACCTAGCAACCGAGTACTGTGAGCAGATGGCCGATGTTTACGCAGCGGCTGATTTGATTGTGGGGCGTGCTGGTGCATCTAGCTTGGCAGAGTTGACGGCGGTGGGCGTGGCTAGCTTGTTAGTGCCGCTTGCTGGGGCACCTGGCGATCACCAAATGGCCAACGCTACCTATTTGGCTGCACAGGGCGCGGCTGTGCTGACGCTAGATGAGGAGTTGGACGCAAACAAGCTGATTGTGGAGGTGGAAAGATTGCTTAGCAACCCCACAGGCTTAGAGGCAATGGCAAAAAGGGCCAAAAGCCTGGGTTGTTTGGATGCCGATGAGCGGGTGGCAGATTTGCTGGAAAAGCACGCTAGCGGCCCTATGCCCCTACCCAGCGGCACGCAGGGGTAGGAGCAATGTCTGAGCGCAGCGCCGTTGGCTTGGAGGGCTTGCTGCAGGTGCATCTTGTTGGTGTTGGGGGAGCGGGCATGTCGGCGCTGGCTGTTCTTTTGCAACAGATGGGCAAGTTGGTTAGCGGAAGCGACGTTGCCGATTCACCAATTCTGGAACGCTTGCGGGCTGAGGGCATAGAGGTGTTTGTGGGCCATGATTCCGCCCATGTGGCTGCTGTGGATTTGGTAGCTAGATCCACTGCGGTGAGCAAAGAGAATCCAGAGGTACGAGCGGCCCGAGACGGCGGCACTCCAGTGTGGTGCCGTGCTGAGTTATTGGCTGCTATTGGTGCGTTCCGGTCTATGGTTGCCATAGCAGGTACACACGGCAAAACAACCACCACGGCAATGCTGGCTCACATCCTTGCTGCCACCGGGGTTGATCTGAGCTACCTAGTGGGCGCAGCGCTAGCCGATGGCAGCATCGGGGCTCGCTGGGGTGGTGGAGAATGGTTTGTTGTCGAAGCCGATGAAAGCGACGGCACCTTTTGGCAGATTGGAGCTAAGAGAGCGTTGGTTACCAGCGTTGAGGCGGATCACCTGAGCACAGATCGCAGCAGCGAGATGTTACAAGCCGAGTTTAAGCAATTTTGTAGCCAAGCTACCGAAGCGCTGGTGGTGTGTGCTGATGATCCTGGGGCTTTGGCAGCTTCACAGGGGTGCAAACGCGTGCTGTATGGTACCGCACCTGCTGCTGACTATCGCTGGCTGCCGTTGGGTACGCAGGGATTGACCACTGTTGGTTTGGTGCAACATCCGTGCGGTGAGACCGTAGAGATGGTTGTGCCGATGGCGGGGCATCACAATGCCCTCAATGCGGTGGGTGCGTTGGCCATGGCCTGTACGCTTGGCGCAGAGCCCACCAGCGTAGCTGCAGCTATGGAAACATTTGCTGGTGTCGCTCGGCGTTTTGAGAAACGCGGTGTGGCAGCACGAGTGGAGTTCATAGATGACTATGCCCACCTTCCTACAGAGGTGTCTTGTGCTTTGAGCACCGCGCACCGAGGTAATTGGCAGCGGGTGGTGTGTGTGTTTCAGCCGCATCGTTACACTCGCACAGCACACTTGTGGCAGGACTTTGCAAGCTGCTTCAACCTAGCTGATGTGGTGATCTTGACCGACATATACGCGGCGTTCGAAGCAGAAATTGCTGGGGTGTCTGGCGAGTTGATTTGGCAGGCTGTAACTGATCACAACCCTGCAGGCGACATCACTTATCTGGCCTCGTTATCCGATGTGGTGGAGCGGTTGGTGGAGGTGCTGCGCCCAGGCGATCTGTGCCTCACGTTGGGTGCAGGTGACATAACCGAAGTGCCGGATCAGGTTATGTCTTTGCTGGAGAGCTAACCATGGCTAAGGCCCAATGGGGTAACTCCAAGCGAGACCGAACAGCATTGGATCGCACCGCAGAGGCCCTGGTGGGGGTGTTGGGTGTAGATGCTGTAAGGCGCGATCGTGGGGTGGGGGCAGAGACAACCTATCGGGTGGGTGGGGCTGTGCGGGTGGGTGTGAGCTTGCCTGCCGATGTGGACTTTACAGCGCTAGCCGAGGCGTTGAGCGCAACAGAAAATCAACATATTTTGGTGGTGGGTAAGGGGTCTAACCTGTTGGTGGCAGATGCGGGCTTTGAGGGTGTGGGTATCTGGCTAGCCCGCAGTTTTGATTGGCTTAAGATTAGCGGCGTGGGCCTTTGTGTTGGTGGCGCTGCAAGCTTGGCTGTGGTTGCCCGCAAAAGTGCCGCGGCGGGTCTTAGCGGATTCGAGTGGGCTGTGGGTGTACCTGGTTCTGTGGGTGGCGCTGTGCGTATGAACGCCGGGGGACATGGTTCCGACATGGCAGCTTCGGTGGTAGCAGCGCAGGTGGCAGATCTTCGCAGTGGCATCGTAGAGCGTTGGGACACACAGCGTCTGAGGTTTGGCTACCGTAGCTCTGGTTTGGCTCCGCATCACTTGGTTCTGAGCGCCGAGTTGTTATTAGAAAACGGCAATGTTGCATCGGCACAAGCTCAGATTGCTGAGATTGTTAGTTGGCGTAGAAACAACCAACCCGGCGGACAAAATGCTGGTTCGGTTTTCACGAACCCAACTGGCCACAGTGCCGGGCATCTCATAGAAGCCGCAGGGTTGAAGGGGTTGCGTCACGGCTCTTGTGAGGTGTCGCAAAAGCACGCCAACTTCTTTGTTGTAGATCACAACGGTTCAGCAGATGATGTTTTTGCGCTTATGTGTGAGGTATTCCAAGCAGTAAAGCTTAAGTTCGCGGTGGATTTGATACCTGAGACCAAGCTGGTGGGTTTTGCCCCCGGTCCGTGGGATGACCCTGGCTCTTGGAATTAGGTACTGAGGATTATAGGTACTGAGGATTAACTGTGGAGCCTCGTATAGCTGCCCGGCGCACCGATGTGCGCGCTCGTCGTCGGCTGAGAATATGGATCTTGTTGGGGGTTGTTGGGTTGCTTGTGGCGCTGACGTGGGGGTTCACTCAGAGTCCATTTTTAGATGTTGATGAGGTGGTGGTGATAGGCGCGCAGCGTACTGGCTCGCAAAACGTGCTTGATGCGGCTGGCATAGAGGTTGGCACCCCGCTACTTGGGTTAGATTTGGATGGGCCGCGTCGCTCCGTTGCTGCGTTGCCCTGGGTGCATCGGGTGCGTTCCAACCGTACTTGGGGAGGCAAGATTACATTGGATGTTGTTGAGCGCGAGGCAGTTGCACAAGCTTACACAGGAGACTTTTGGGTTCTAGTTGACGTTAAGGGTCGAGTGTTGCAAGAAGGTAACAGGCAGCAAAAACTCCCCGTGGTGCAGGTGGCTTCGGTGCCAGAACCAGGTGGTTGGCTAGCGTCTAGCGCGGCACCCCTCTTGGAGGTTAGTGAGGCGTTGATGCCGCTAGCAGGACGGTACTCATTAGGTGCTATAAGCTGGCAAAACGCTCAAGTAGTGGTTGGGCTTGAAGGCGACCGTCAGGCCCTTTGGGGAAGCGCAGATAGCTCGCAAGCAAAAGCCGTAGCCCTTGCAACCTTCCTCGAAAAGGTGGACTCAGACTGCTATGAGCAGATTGATTTGGGTGTTCCAGATTTCCCTGTATTGACCAGCAGTGGTCTTTGCCCCTAAACTACTTAGACCTCAAGTAAACAGATAGGTTAACAAGTCTCAACTTCATCTTGATATCAACCATTGGTAGAGGATGACAGTTTGAGCAACCAGGCTAAGGAAAATTATGGTTGAACCTCAAAACTATCTTGCAGTAATAAAGGTTGTTGGTGTCGGTGGAGGTGGTGTCAACGCTGTAGACCGGATGATTGAAGCTGGTCTACGCGGCGTGGAGTTCATTGCCATCAACACAGACGCGCAGGCTTTGATGATGAGTTCTGCGGAACTCAAGATTGATATTGGCCGCGAGCTAACCCGTGGCTTAGGTGCTGGTAGTGATCCCGAGGTGGGGGAGCAGGCAGCGTCTGACCATCGCAAGGAAATCGAGCAAGCCTTGACCGGTGCAGATATGGTGTTCGTTACCGCAGGTGAAGGTGGTGGCACGGGCACGGGAGCCGCGCCGGTTATTGCTGAGGTGGCTAAAGGGCTAGGTGCTTTGACCATTGCAGTGGTTACCCGGCCATTTGGTTTTGAAGGCCGCCGCCGCTCGGTGCAGGCCGAAAACGGTATCTTAAACCTGAAGGACAAGGTGGATACCCAAATTGTTATCCCCAACGATCGGCTTTTGAACATCGCCGATGATCGCACCTCGGTTGTGGATGCGTTCCGCATGGCCGACGAGGTGTTGTTACAGGGTGTTCAGGGCATTACAGATCTCATCACCACCCCAGGTTTGATCAACACTGACTTTGCAGATGTGCGTACCGTCATGCATGACGCTGGCTCGGCGTTGTTGGGCGTGGGCCTATCCTCTGGCGAGGGTCGTGCTTCTAGCGCGGCTCGCAAGGCCATCTCTAGTCCCTTGTTGGAGGCATCTATAGAGGGGGCTCGGGGTATCTTGTTGAGCGTGTCTGGTGGGCCAGGGCTTGGCATGTTGGAGCTGAATGAGGCCGCTGAGATCGTGCAAGGCGTTGCTCACCCAGATGCCAACATCATCTTTGGCACTGTGGTGGATGAGGCCATGGGCGATACGATTCGGGTAACCGTGGTGGCCGCAGGCTTTGACCGCTGGGAAGGCGAGCGTGCCACGCGCATGTCGGCTGCTGCCATTGGCTCTAGCGAGATGCCCGATATTTTTGGTGAGGATACAGATTCGCCAGAAACCGAAGACGAGTTCGCGGTTCCTTCTTTCCTCCGCTAGCAGCCCCTAATAGTTTTCTACCTACAATTAGCCAACTAGCGCTTGGCTGTTGGGAGGCTGGCTATTAGTTCTCTAGCTATGGGTTCTGTAGAGTTGGCCCACCGGTTAGGTGCGTTGCGTGAGCGGTTAGTTGGCTTGGGTGGCACCCATGTCAAGGTGGTGGCAGTAACCAAGGGCTTTGGGCCCGACGTTGTGGCTGCGGCGTTATCTGTGGGTTTGACTGATATAGGGGAGAACTTCGCGCAAGAACTGTTGGCTAAGGCCGCATCGCTTGAAATTACACCTAGCGAAGCTAGCCACCTGACTAGCGACCCACCTAGCCATCCGGTTATCGGTGGCAGCAGCGACGGCGCTGCATTGGGCCAACCCCGATGGCATTTTGTTGGTCAGCTACAGCGCAATAAGGTTCGCAAGCTGGCCGGGGTGGTACACCTATGGCAAAGCGTGGATCGCTTTGAGTTGGCCTCTGAGATTGCGCGACGCGCACCGGGGGCCAAAGTATTGGTACAGGTAGACATAACCTCTATTGGTATGGGCGTTGGTATCGACAGTAACAACCCGCAGCGTGGGGGTTGTGCGCCCGATGCAACCGCTTCTTTAGTTGAGCACTGCCGCAGCAGTGGTTTAGAGGTGGAGGGTTTGATGGGAGTAGGTACCCCAGGGCTACCTGAGAGTGCTCGCATGGGCTTTCGCAAGTTGGCATCTTTGGGCACTGAGTTGGGTTTAGCTGAGCTATCTATGGGAATGAGCAATGACTTAGAAGTTGCAGTGAGCGAAGGTGCCACAATGGTGCGGGTTGGAACCAGTTTGTTTGGACCACGCCCGCAAACAGCTAATCCTGTAGCATGAAGGCTGCTCAATCAGAATTGCAAGAACATCAATTTAAGTTAGGATAGGCACATGTCGTCGGTGTGGCAAAAAACCAAGTACTGGCTCGGTTTTGGAACCGAGGAAGAGTTCGGTCAGCATTTACCGCCTGAGTACGACACCGACATGCGGTTGGTGCCGGGGGTGCAGGGTGCTGTGCTGCCCGATGGGGGTGCAGAGATGAGCAGTGTTCGACAATTACCGGGTGCGGTTGCTCCCCAAGAAGCATCGAGTGGTGCAGAGGTGTTCCGCCATAGCGCCGTGCGGCCGGTACCTTCGGCTCCGGTCAAACCCTCGGTGGTTACTCCAACTTCGTTTGATGATGCCAAAGAAGTTGGAGATTGTTTTCGCAATGGCTTAGCTGTGATTGTCAACTTGCAACACAGCACTCGTGATGTGGCCCGGCGCCTAATCGATTTCTCTAGCGGGCTTTGTTATGGGCTAGACGGACGAATGGAACGGGTTGCCGATCATGTGTACTTGCTGAGTCCCTCCAACGTGGAGATTTCAGCCGAAGAGCGTCGCCGCATGGAGCAAGCCGACTATCAAGGAAACTAACCTGCAAAGTAGGCCAGCAAATTGGGCCAGCTCACTAGCAGGCCAACTAGAGCAGGCTAACTAGAGCAGGCCAACTAGTTAGCTTTTTCTATCCTTACAGCAACTTGTCCTGCCTCAATGCTGAGGCCGCTTGATTCTGCTAGGTCTGTTGAGCTGAGGGTTTGTAGGTGGATTTCTCCAGAAGCTAGCACTTGTTGGCCTACGTAATCTTGATGGGCCGATACAGCGTCCACAATGGCTGCGTTGGCTCCGAACCACAGGTTAATCCTGTCTGTAACCTCTAAGCCTATGTTCTTGCGTTCGGCTTGGATCACGCGCACCACATCTCGTGCAATTCCTTCCGATGCCAACTCTGAGGAGACGGTTGTATCCAAGCTCACCACTGCATCGTTGCTAGGCAGTGCTGCGGCTGTAGCTCCCTCCACCGGGTGCAGGGCTAGCTCAAACTCGTCTGCACAAAGCGTGTGCCCGGCAATGGCTATGCTGTTGTCGCTGTTGATCTCCCAACGGCCTTTTTTTGCCTCGGCAAATATGTGCTGGGCATCTTTGCCGAGGCGGGGCCCTAACACTTGACCGTTGGGTCGTAGCACAAACTCGCCGTAGGCTGCTAGGTCATCGCTGAAGTGAACTGTTTTGACGTTCACTTCATCGGCAATCAAGGCCACAAAGGGGCTTAGGACGTTACTGTGGGTGCCAGCCACGGTTAGCGATTCCAGTGGCTGACGCACGCGAATGGCTTGTTCTTCGCGTACCCGTAACCCTGTAGAGCACACTGCGCGTACCTTATCCATGGCAGCTACTAGCTCAGGATCAGACGGTAGCTTGGCCGCGTCGGGCCAGTCGCAAAAATGCACGCTTGGTTCGCCGGTGAGCCCGCGATAGATATCCTCTGCAATCAACGGCAAAAACGGCGCTAGCAGCCTAGCTAGACAAGTGAGCACTGTGTACAAGGTGTCGTAGGCGTTTTGTTTGTCTTGGGCTGATGCATCACGGGCTGGTGCCCAGAAGCGGTCGCGGCTGCGGCGGATGTACCAGTTGTTCAAAGAGTCCACAAAGCCTTCTAGCTCGGCTGTGGCACCGGGCAGGTCGTAAGCATCCATCTTTGTGGTGACGGCCTCGATAAGCAGGCGGGTTTTTGCCAAGATGTAGCGGTCTAATAACTCCTCGTGCGTGGTAGATGCGGTATCGCTTAGCTGTTTAGCGCGGATGTTGTCGGCGTTGGCGTACAGGGTGAAGAAGTAATAAGCGTTCCAAATAGGAATCATCACCTGACGCAGCACATCATCAATGCCAGCATCGTTCAGGCGTAGATCGCCACCGCGCACGATAGGGGAACTCATCAAGTACCAACGCAACGCATCGGCACCTTTTGTGGCGAAAACCTCGGTGGGTTCGGTGTAGTTCTTGAGCTTCTTGGAGAGCTTTTGGCCTTTGGCATCCAGCACGATGCCGTGGCAGATCACGTTGTTGAAGGCTGGTCGGTCAAACAACGCCGTGGCCAGCACATGCAAGGTGTAGAACCAGCCTCGGGTTTGGTTGATGTATTCCACTATGAAGTCAGCGGGAAAATGGTGCTCAAACCAGTCCTTGTTTTCAAAGGGATAGTGGATTTGGGAAAACGGCATAGCACCCGACTCAAACCAGCAGTCCAGCACCTCGGGTACTCGGCGCATCGTTGTTTGACCGCTTGGATCATCTGGGTTAGCGCGGGTGAGGTTGTCTATGAAGGGCCGGTGCAGGTCTGTTGGGCGTATGCCGAAATCTTTCTCAATCTCATCTAGGCTGCCGTAGACATCAATACGTGGGTAGTCTGCGTTATCACTCTGCCAAACAGGGATAGGTGAGCCCCAAAAGCGGTTACGGCTGATAGACCAATCTCGGGCACCTTCTAGCCAGCTTCCAAAACGTCCATCTTGCACATGGCTTGGCACCCAGTTGATCTGCTGATTGAGTTCTAGCATCCGGTTGCGTATCTCAGATACCCGTACGTACCAAGAGCTGAGGGCTCGGTAGATAATGGGTTCATCAGTACGCCAGCAATGCGGGTAGTTATGTTCGTAAGTGGCGTGACGCAACACCCGGCCTTGTTCTTTGAGATGGGCGATTATCTCTGCGTTGGCCGTAAAGACGTTTACGCCAGCCCAGTCGGAAACCTCAGGTGTAAAGCATCCCTGATCATCCACCGGCACAACCACCCCAACACCGTTGGCCTCGCCCACTTGTTGATCGTCTTCGCCAAAGCCGGGGGCTGCGTGGACAATGCCGGTACCCTCGTTGGTGTCCACAAAATCTGCTCCCACAACCCGAAAAGCTGCCTTGTTGGGTGGGTGAGGTGTGGCTAGGTGGGAAAAGTACTCAAACAGGGGCTCATAGCGCCTGCCGATCAGCTCGTTGCCAGCGATGGTGCCCACCACCCGCGCTTCACCGAGTTCGGCGCTATAAGACTCCAAGGTGGCCGATGCCAAGATGAGGTAGCGGTTGTGGCTTGGGTGCTCCACGATGGTGTATTCCACATCGGGGCCTACGATAAGCAGCAGGTTAGAGGGCAGCGTCCATGGGGTGGTTGTCCAGGCCAGCATTGCCATAGGGCCCGGGTCGCCAACTTGGGGGGCCAGCTTGAACTCCACCGTGATGGCTGGGTCTTGACGTGGCCGGGTGGCATCATCTAAGCGGATCTCGAAGTTAGACAAAGGGGTTTCGGCAGCCCAAGAGTACGGCATCACCCGGTATGCCTCATAGATGAGGCCCTTGTCCCACAGGGTTTTGAAGGCCCACATAACCGATTCCATATATGGTAGATCCATGGTTTTGTAGTCGTGGGAGAAGTCCACCCAGCGGGCCTGACGAGCAACCGTTGTTTGCCATTCTTCGGTGTAGCGCAGCACCGATTTGCGGCAGTAGTCGTTGAACTTATGGATGCCAAAATTGGTTATTGCAGTTCGGCCTGAAACCCCCAACTCCTTTTCTGCTTCCATCTCTGCGGGCAGGCCGTGACAATCCCAGCCAAAGCGACGTTCCACACGGCGACCGCGCATGGTTTGGTAACGGGGGATGACATCTTTTACGTAGCCGGTGAGCAGGTGGCCATGATGGGGCAGGCCGTTGGCGAAAGGCGGCCCATCGTAGAACACGTACTCGTTATTGCCCTCGGTGCCCGCAGGCCGGTTGGCTACAGATTGCTCGAAGGTGTGCTGAGCGGCCCAAGACCGTAGTACGTTTTGTTCAATGTCGGGGAAGTGGGGTTTGGGATCAACCTCAGGGTAGGGGTTAGCAGAGTTGGGCAACGGGCCTCCAAGCACAGCGTGAAGGTACTAAAATACCTTGTAGGCAAGATGATGCCGACATTGTTTGGGATATTGTTGCGGTTGCTTATGCCAGCATCTGTGTAAGGGTCTGTGTAAGGGTCTGTGTAAGTGTCCGTGTAAGCGTTTGTTGGGGCGTTCGGGTAAGATGTGCCGCCTAATGCCTGTTACCAAAGCAACTGCTGCTAAGCCATCGGCAAAGGCAACTAAGTCGTCTCAGCCCGCACCCGCAGCTAAGAAAACATCACCCAAAAAGCCTGCTACTGCGAAACCTGCTGCGAAGAAGCCCGCTGCGAAGAAGACTGCTGCTGCTAAGTCTGCTACTGCGAAAAAACCTGCTGCCAAAAAGCCTGTGGCGAAGTCAGCTGCTGCTAAGACGACTGCTACAGCAAAAGCGTCTGCTGCGAAAAAGCCAGTTGCTAAAAAGCCTGCTGCTGCGAAAAAACCAGCTACGAAGGCATCTGCTGCTAAGAAGCCCGTAGCCAAAACATCTGCTGCTAAGAAACCTGCTGTGGCGAAGAAGATTGCTGCTGCGAAAGCGTCTGCTGCGAAAAAGCCTGCTGCTGCGAAAGCGTCTGCTGCGAAAAAGCCAGTTGCTAAAAAGCCTGCTGCTGCCAAGACACCTGCTAAAAAGGCACCCGCAAAAAAGTCTCCTAGAAGTCGGGCTTCAGCAAAAAAGCCTTTGTTTGATGCCAAGTACCTAGATAAGCAGCGCAAGATGCTCCTGCAAGAGCGGAGTCGATATGTCACCTCTGCTACGCGGCTTAAGGCAGAGGCTGATTCTTTGGTTGAAGAGCGTGAACCGGGCGATGTGCAGTTTGACGAGGAATCAGGTGAGGGTGACACCTTGGCCGTGGAGCGAGAGCGGGATTTGGCCCTGAGCGCTCAAGCCCGAGATGCGGTGGATCAGATAGATGCTGCCCTTAGTCGCATCGACAACGGCACTTACGGGGTGTGCGTGGTTTCGGGTAAGCCGATCCCACGGCAGCGGTTAAATGCAATCCCCTGGGCGGCAGAGCGGGTTGAGTACAAAGCCGGTGGTTTTTAGCACAGTCGGTGCTGCTTGCGATACTGCTGAGCAGGCTGACATAACCGAACAAGCTGTTACAGAGCGAACTCTTCGTCATAATCTGACTTTGTTGGGTGTAGCGGCGTTAGTTGTAGCTATCGATCAGCTCTCTAAGTGGTGGGCGCTAGAAGATCTAGAGGATCGCAACATAGATCTGATATGGACGCTGCGGCTTAACCTTGTACACAACAGTGGCGCTGCTTTTGGGCTAGGGCAAAGCCTAGACACCTATATTGCCATCTTGGCTTTGCTGTTTGTAGTGGGGCTGTTTGTGGTGGGTATTAGGTGGCATAAGTTGAGCAGGTGGCGTGTGCAGGTGCCACCGTTTTTGTTGGGCATGATCTTAGGTGGAGCTGTGGGCAACTTGAGTGATCGGTTTTTTCGCGCTGGAGATGGCTTTTTGGGCGGAGCTGTGGTGGATTTTATTGACCTGCAATGGTGGCCGGTGTTTAATGTTGCCGATGCTGCCATCGTGATAGCGGCTGTTGTGCTGGTGCTAACTGCAGGGCGCCAGCTAGGCGTAGCAGATGCAGAGGTGATGTCAGAAGGGGAGATACCAGAGGGGGACTCACAAGAGGCCTCCAGGTGAGACCCCGGCATGGTTAACAGCACAGATACTAACAGCGCAGGTACCACCAGAGGCTTTAGCATGAACGACGATCGGATAGGCAGTGCTAGTTCCCAAGTTGTGGTACCCAACGCTGGTGGGGGAGAGCGTTTAGATAGGTTTGTGTCGCTGATCTGGGAGTGCAGCCGGGCCGAGGCTGCAAGGTTGGTACGCGAAGGCAAGGTTGCGGTTAATGGATTGGTGCCAGCCGCGCGATCTGTGCGGTTAAACCCCGGTGATAAGGTGACGCTTACGGAGTTGCCAGCGCTGTCGCAGCGGCCTCTGAAGCCCGACGCAACGGTTGGCTTGAAGCTGCTACACGAAGACGATCACGTGGTGGTTATAGATAAGCCTGCTCATCTTGTGGTGCATCCAGGGTCGGGCCATTCAACTGGCACTTTGGTACACGGTTTGTTAGCACAGTACCCAGAGATAGCACAGGTGGGCTCACCTGAGCGTCCCGGCATTGTGCATCGTTTGGATAAGGGCACCTCAGGGGTGCTAATGGTGGCTCGCACAACGCTGGCTTATACGGCTTTGACAGATGCTCTGCGCCAGCGTGCAGTTGAGCGGCGCTACATAGCGTTGGTAGAGGGACTGCCCGGCAACGACAGCGGGGTGATAGACGCTCCAGTGGGCCGCTCGCAGCGTCATCCCACCAAGATGGCGGTGGTTGCAGCAGGTCAAGCGGCTCGCACTCGCTATGAGGTGGTTGCCCGTCTGCGGGCTGCTGCACAGACATCCGCTGCAAAGACCCCACAGCAGAACCCACAAAAGCTGCCCGATGCGGCTCATCTCCAGTTGCAGTTAGAGACAGGTCGTACCCATCAGATCAGGGTTCACTTGGCTGCCATTGGACACCCTTTGTTGGGCGATGAACTCTACGGGGGGCCACCCACAGCTGCATTGACCCGACCTGCACTTCATGCCCAAACACTGGGCTTCGCGCACCCAACAACCGGCCAGATGCTGCAGTTTAGTACCCCAATCCCCCAAGATATAGCCAGCCTGCTAGCCCAACTCTCTGCGTAGTAGGTTAGGTACTAGGCAAGCGCAGCTATGTGTTGGCGGGGTTAGTCGGTGCCTGGCCAGGGCAGTAGGCCCTGAGAGGCTTTGGCAATGTCGGCTAGGGTGTAGGCGCTTAAGAACTCGTTGAGCTTGTCGCCCACGTGCAGCCAGATGGCTAACAACACGCATTGTCCCTCATGCTGACAGGCACCACCTTGATGCGGTTCTCTGAAGTCGCCTAGGGAGATGGGGCCATCTACTGCGCTTATGATTTCGCTGAGGCGGATATCTTCTGCGGGGCGAGCTAGCGTGTAGCCGCCGCTGGCACCTCTTTTGGAGCGCACCAAGCCTGCACCTTTTAGGGCTTGGAGGATCTGCTCTAGGTATGGCTGCGGGAGGCCGGTGCGCTCGGCGATGTCGCGTACCGAAGTGGGTTCGTTGGTATCGTCAGTGTGCAACGCTAAAGACAACAGGGCTCTGCTAGCGTAATCTCCTCTCGTGGATACTCTCACAATGCCTAACCCTACTTGTTGTGATAGTTGTCACACTTAGCGGTTAGGTTGATGCGCTCATGATGTCGTACTCGCTCGCGCCGCAGTTTCCGGTTTTGCCCGATTATCAGGGGCAGTGCATCTCCAATGTGGTGCCAGCTTTGTTGGGTCCGCCTGAGATGTGTGATTGGTTGCCAGCGCCAGTTACAGAGGCCACACAGGTGGTTATCTTGTTGGCCGACGGCATGGGCTGGGAGCAGCTGCAAGAGCGCATTCACCTCACCCCTACGCTGGCAGCCATGCAGGGTGGGCCCATCACAACGGTGGCACCCACCACTACCACCACAGCGTTAACCTCGCTGGTTACCGGTGCCGCTCCGGGCGCACACGGGCTTATTGGCTATCAGCTATACACACAAGGCGAGGTGCTCAACACGCTTCGCTGGACTGTGAAAGGTGGCGACAAAGATGCCCTCAAGATGTTTGTGCCCGAGCAGATACAACCCTTGCCTGCGTTTTTGGGGCGACGAGTGCCAGTAATTAGCCGCAGTGAGTTTCACGACAGTGGTTTCTCCCGAGCCCATCTAGACGGGCTCGGGCACACCGGCTACAAGCTCACCAGCACCATCGGTGTGGAAACCAAACGTTTGGTGCGAGATGGTGAGTCGCTTGTGTATGTCTACTATGACGGCCCCGACCGCATTGGCCACGAATACGGTTTAGCCGAACATCTAGATGCTGAGTACATGGCCACAGATCAGCTAGTAGCTCAGTTGTTGGGCTTGTTGCCACCAACCACAGCGTTGCTGGTGCTGGCGGATCACGGCCAAGTAGAGGTAGCCGACAACAAAATTGAGTTATCAAGCGAGGTGCTGGGGCTTGTTTCGGTTACTTCTGGGGAGGCTCGTTTTCGCTGGCTGCACGCCCGCTCAGGTCGCTCTAAGGCGTTGCTAGAAACGGCGCAGGCTCTGTATGGGCATTACGGCCTGGTGGTAACCAAAGAACAGGTGGTAGATGAGGGGTGGTTCGGCCCTTATGTAAGCCCTGAAGCTTGCAGGAGGATGGGAGATGTAGCTCTAGTGCCCTCTGAGCCAGTGGCTTTTGTGGTACCTAAAGAGAAAAAACCCAAGAAAGAACGCAAAGAGAAGTCTTTTGAGCTCATCGGGCGTCACGGATCGCTAACTTCAGCAGAGGTTTTTGTACCTTGCCTTGCAGCATTTGGTGTGGGTTCGTGAGAGCGTTGTTGTAGATACTCAGATATGAGGTAGATTGCCAAGCATGTCTCAAGATTTAGAAGAACCCCAGCCCGAAGCCGCAGAGGTTGTATCAGATGCGGATGGAAACGAAGATACCTCCGAAAACAAGTTGCCTTCGGGCACTGAGTCCATAGAACAGCCAGCCAAGGTTATGAGGGTAGGCACCATGATGAAGCAGCTTTTGGAGGAGGTGCGCCAATCATCGCTAGATGAGTCCAGCCGCGACCGGCTGCGCGATATCTACGCTACCTCCATTGCTGAGTTGGGCTCGGCGCTTTCGCCTGAGCTGCAAGCTGAGCTAGCTCGGCTGATCTCGCCGTTTCCTGCAGACAACCCGCCTACCCAATCGGAACTACAGGTGGCCAAAGCACAGCTTGTGGGCTGGTTGGAGGGGCTGGTTCAGGGTATTCAAGCCACCCTGTTTGCCCAGCAGATTTCAGCTCAACAGCAGCTAGCCAACATGCGTGCCGAACTCCCACCGGGAGCAAGCTCGCGGGGCGAGCGGCCTATGGGTACATACCTTTAGTGTTATGCCACCTTCGTTTACTCATCTTCACGTACACACTGAGTATTCAATCTTAGATGGAGCCTCGCGGGTGGGGGAGTTGGTGGATGCAGCCTTAGCCGACGGTCAGCAGGCTTTGGGCATCACAGACCACGGCAACCTGTACGGGGTTGTGGACTTTTATCAGGCATGTAAGGCCAAAGGCGTAAAACCAATTATTGGTTTTGAGGCATACATGGCCCATGAAGATCGCCGCAGTCGACCGCCTCGTCAGGGCAAAGTAGACGACAGTGGAGGTAGCACTGCTGACGGCGAGAAGATCTATTATCACCTCACTTTGCTTGCAGAGAACAATGTGGGTTACAAGAACCTCATTCAGCTTTCTAGTCGGGCTTTTCTAGAAGGCTACTACTACAAGCCCAGGTTGGATTGGGAGCTTTTGGCCGATCACTCAGAGGGGCTTATTGCCACCACCGGCTGCTTGGGCGGCCATGTACTCCAATCCTTGTTGCGTGATGACTACCAACAGGCCAAGGCCAAAGCAGCTCGCTTGCAAGACATCTTCGGTAAAGACAATCTGTTTGTGGAGATACAAGATCACGGTATCGCCGACCAAATTCGCACCAACCCCGATCTCATGCGGATAGCCCAAGAGATTGGCGCGCCGTTATTGGCCACAAACGACAGTCACTACACCAACCGAGAAGATGCCGAGGCTCACGATTGCTTGCTGTGCGTGCAGACGGGTTCTTTGGTGGCAGACACCAACCGCTTGAAGTTTGACGGCAGCAACCATTACCTCAAGACTGCCGCAGAGATGCGCCAAGTGTTCTCGGAGGTTGTTACGGCTTGCGATAACACTTTGTGGGTGGCCGAGCGCGCCGATGTGGAGATTGAGTTTGGAAAGCCGCAGTTGCCAGATTTTCCAATACCCGCTGAACACGAAGATTCAGATGCCTACTTGCGGGCGCTGACATTGCAGGGAGCCAAGCAGCGCTGGGGTGAGGTGCTCACCGAGGAGATGTCGGATCGCTTGGCCTATGAGCTGCGGGTGATTTCAGACATGGGCTTTTCGTCTTACTTTCTCATCACATGGGATTTAATTCGCTATGCCCGCGAGCAGGGTATTCGTGTAGGGCCGGGCCGAGGCAGTGCCGCAGGCTGCGCTGTGGCGTACTGCTTGCGTATCACAGATTTAGATCCCATTCGCTACGACCTTCTCTTTGAGCGTTTTTTGAACCCGTCACGCGTGTCCATGCCCGATATCGACATGGATTTTGACTCCCGTTACCGCGACGAGATAATCCGCTATGCATCCCAAAAGTACGGCGAAGACCATGTAGCGCAGATCATCACCTTTTCTACCATCAAGGCTCGTGCTGCGGTACGCGACAGCGCTCGTGTTTTGGATTTGCCTTATGCGCTAGGTGACAAGTTAGCCAAGTCCATGCCGCCGTTAGTGTTGGGGCGGGATACCCCACTGTGGGCCTGCTTAGAGAAGAGCGAAGAGTACGCAGAAGGCTATGTGGCTGCGGCCGATCTGCGTCGCATGTATGAAGAAGATGACGATGCTCGCAAGGTTATGGACATGGCCCGGGGGTTGGAGGGGCTGCGTCGTCAAGACAGCATCCACGCCGCTGCGGTGGTGATTACCAAAGAGCCTCTTACTGAGTATCTGCCTATTCAGCGCAAGCCCTCTCAAGGCACCAAGCCCGAAGATGCCCCCATCGTCACGCAGTATGAAATGCATGCTGTGGAAGACTTGGGTTTGCTGAAGATGGATTTCTTGGGGCTGCGGAACCTAGATGTGATCGAAGATGCTCTTGGGTTGATAGAGCAGTCGCAAGGTTTTCGCCTAGATATCGATAACCTGGATTTGGACGATGCAGCCACCTACGCGCTGTTGTCTCGGGGTGAGACAGTTGGCGTTTTTCAGCTTGAGAGCCCACCTATGCGCTCGCTCATCAAATCCCTCAAGCCCACTTGCTTTGATGATGTGGCTGCTCTTGTGGCGTTGTATCGGCCTGGGCCAATGGCGGCCAACATGCATACCGACTACGCCGATCGCAAGAACAACAGGCAGCCGGTGTCTATGTTCCACGAAGATGCCGCAGATATTCTCGGCGAAACCTACGGTTTGATGATCTATCAGGAAAACGTGATGCGTGTAGCGCAGCGTTTTGCTGGCTATTCGCTAGCAGCTGCCGACAACCTGCGTAAGGCTTGTGGCAAAAAAGATCGTGAGCTGATGGCCAAGGAGCGGGATAGGTTTGTGGCAGGCTGCGATAAAAGCGGTTATGGGCAGGATCTGGGAACCCAACTGTTTGACATCATCCAGAAGTTTGCCGACTACGCATTCAACAAAAGCCACTCCTATGGCTACGCGATGATTGCCTACCAATGCGCGTATCTCAAGGCTCAGTATCCAGTGGAGTACATGTCGGCTTTGTTGAGCAGCGTCAAGAACAAACTGGACAGGGCTGCGGTGTACTTAGCTGAGTGTCGGCAGATGAGGCTAAAGGTTCTTGCCCCAGATGTGAACAAATCGGAATCTGGCTTTGCTGCTGTAGAAGATACCGATGGCACTCAAGCCATCTCCTTCGGGCTGTCGGCAATTCGCCAAGTGGGGGAGGGAACGGCTGCGATGATCCTAGCCGAACGCAGCGATAACGGGCCTTTTGCAGACTTTTATAACTTTTGCGACCGAGTAGATCCGATGGTGCTTAACAAAGGCGTGGTGGAAGCGCTTATCAAGGGTGGGTGTTTTGACACGCTAGGGCATCCCCGTCAGGGGTTGCTGACCTCCTTTGAGGATATTGTGCAGCGGGCTATTGCGGGGCAAAAGGAGCGAAGCGCTGGGGTGATGAGCCTGTTTGGGGAGGGATCAGACGATGCTATAAATGTTCAGATTCCGATCCCTGATGTGGAATTTGAAAAGAGTCGCCTGTTGGCTGTGGAAAAGGAGATGTTGGGCCTGTACGTGTCTAACCATCCCTTGTTTGGGATGGAGGATTACCTGGCTCGTAAAGGCACCTTGCGCATTGATCGGCTAGATCCCAGTGCAGGGGAAACCTCTGTCAAGCTAGGTGGTGTAGTAAGCAACTTTTCCAAGCGCTGGACTCGCAAGGGCCAGCTTATGGCTTCCTTTTTTTTGGAGGACTTATACAGCGCCATTGAGGTAACCGTGTTTCCCAAAGCCATGACTGCTTATGGCGACAAACTGGCCGACGATCAGGTTGTGATTGTGCAGGGTCGTTTGGAGATCCGCGATGAAGACATCAAGATAATCTGCTTTGAGGTAGAAACGGTAGATCCCAAAGTTGCCGTGGGCATGGCCCCGGTGAAGTTGCGTGTGGGTGCTAGAGGTATTGGCACCGAAGCGTTGGATCAGCTCAAGAGCTTGTTAGCATCTCACCCTGGTCAGTCAGAGGTGCTGTTGTTGATAGGCGATGATCAGGCAATCAAGCTGCCTGCTGATTACCGAGTGCAGGTTTCTGGCGGTGTGATGGGTGAACTACGGGAGATGTTTGGCGATGAGGTGGTAGCTGCCTAGCGTGGTAGTTGCTTAGCATTAGCAAGGGTTGGGTGCGGGTCAGTTTTGGGGGTGTTTGTTTGCAAAATCCCTGCATTAGCCAATGGGTTTGCGCTGGAGTGGTCTGGCTTGGTGGACTATAGGCGGGGGCCTAAGGGCGAAATGCGCCGACTCCAAGTGAGTCAGATAAAAGCCGGGAGGACTAGCAGCCCATGGCAATGGATGTAGAAACGAAGGACTGCACAGCGGTTACAGACGCTGAGCTGGCCGAAATGTCTGATATTTGCGCGGACGGGCATAACCCGTTTTCGGTGGGGTTGTTGTCGAAGCAAACCGAAAAGTGGGTGCTGATCACCACTGTCCGTGAGAACGGCAAGCTCCGCGGATTTGCTTTTTCTACTTTGGAGCGCATTGGTGGAACGCCTTGCGTGCTGGTGGCTTTGGCGTCGGTGGCTCGTACCTCGCGGCGTTCTGTGGTGCTGCGTCACTTAGTAGATGCACAGCTGCATCGGGCGCTGATGGCGTTTCCCGATGAGGATGTGTTGCTGGGCACACAGTTTGACAACCCGGGTGGGTTTGAGACCTTTAAGCCCTTAGTGGATATCGTACCTCGGCCAGAGCACAAGGCATCTGGTGAGGAACGAGCTTGGGGCAGGCGCCTGGTGAAGCGCTTTGGCATCAGCGAAAGCCGCTATCGCGACCGTCATTTTCAGGTGGTAGGCGATGAAAACCAAGGCTGTTTGTTGGATTATGACCCCCTCAAGCCCGAAAGCATAGATGCCGAGTTGGTGGCGCTGTTTGACAACGTGGATCGCGCAAACGGTGACACCTTGGTGGCCTTTGGCTGGATCATGGCCGAAGACCTTCTGAAGTACACCTGAGCCCGGTTCCTCGGCGGCGGGCAATGTGCCGTGACTTTGTGGCAGACCCCTTGCCTGAGGGCCTGCTAGAAGAGTTGCTAGACCAAGCACGGCGTGCCCCCTCTGCGGGCAACACGCAGGCTGTGGAGTTCTGTGTGATCACCAATCCCGATAAGTATTGGGCAGTTACCATGAGCTCACAGCGCCGCGCAGGCTTTTGGCAGCCTGGTTTGTTCCGGGCACCGGTGTTGGTGATTACGCTGACCGATCCCGTTCGCTACTTAGAGCGTTACTCAGAACCCAATAAAGCATACGCTAGCTTGGGCGAGAGCTTAGATGCTTGGGGGGTGCCGTATTGGTGGGTAGATGCAGGTATGGCAGTGCAGAACCTGCTGCTAGGCGCGTCGGCCAACAATTTAGGTGCTTGTTTTTTTGGAGTCTTTGCCCACGAGGAAAAGGTAAAGGCGGCGTTTGGTGTTCCCGAGCGGTATCGCATTGTGGGCACTGTTGCATTGGGGTATCCCAACGCTGGAGCCAACAATTCTGGGGCCAGCAACACCAGCAATACCAACGCTGGGGCACAGCAACTAGGCAGTGGGGCTTCGGCCCGGCGTCCTCGCCGGCCGTTGCAAGAGGTAGTTCACTACGACTCCATGTGCTGATGCATCGGTAGCTCGCAGCTTCGGGCCTTTGAGTTTTAGCGTTGGTTATGGTTATGGTCTTCATCGCGCAGTAGGGTAAGCATTGTGCAGATACCTATGGTGGATTACCTCGTGTTGGGCGATGAGCCCTACTTGCAAGTTAACGAATGCAAAAACTGTGGGGCCAGATATTTTGGTCGGCGCAATGCGTGCGGTCAATGTGGGTCTCAAGAGTTTCAGCAGGCTCGGGTGAGCGACACCGGGACCTTGCGAACCTTTAGCATAGTCCATCGGGCTGCTCCGTCCATCCCCACGCCTTATGTGTCGGCCATCGTTGTGACCGATGATGGCACATCGGTACGAACCAACCTGATCAACATCGATCCCACTCCAGACAAGGTAGTGCTAGGAATGAAGGTTAAGTTAGCTACCTATGTGGTGGGTACAGATGATGAAGGCAAAGAGGCGGTGGCCTTTGCCTACGAGCCTGCGTAATAGCTTTGGCGTATCCTCATAACACCAAGCAGCGAGTACAGTTACGCAGCGAGTACAGCTACACGGCAAATAGGAACCTAGAGACAAAGAGCACAGCAACCAACACAACAAACGATTAAACAGCAAAAGATTGGAGCCAACCATGCCACAAGATGTTTGGGTGTTAGGCACCCACATGACCCCCTTTAGGCGGTACATCGATAAGGATGCCGTAGATTTAGCTTGCACAGCTGCGCTAGGTGCTCTAGAAGACGGCGGTGTTGGAATATCCGACATGGATATCTTAGCTTGTGGCACCTTATTTCAGGCTGGTGCCAGCATGGGACAACAGGTGCAGAAGCAGATAGGCCAAACCGGTATCCCTGTTTACAACGTGTCTAACGCCTGTGCTACCGGTGCTACTGCGTTACGCACGGTGATCTTGGCTATTCGGGCTGGAGAAGCCGAAATGGGTTTGGCCATTGGCGTGGAACAGATGGGCAAGATGGGGTTGTTGGCTGGCGGTTCGCGCGAGCAGAAAAACACCTATGAGCCCTCTGGCCGCTTTGGAGCGGTTATGCCAATTGACGGCATTTTGGGCACAGACACCATGCCTGGCGTGTTTGGTCAAGCGGGCATGGAGTATGCCAACGACAACGATGGCGTAGGTTTTGAGCAGTTTGCCAAGGTGGCTCAGAAGAATCATGCCCACTCCGCGCTGAACCCTCTAGCGCAATATCGCAAGGAGTTCAGCTTGCAAGAGGTGATGGAGTCGCCCATGCAGTCTTATCCCAACACCTTGTTGATGTGCTGCCCCACAGGAGACGGCGCAGCAGCCTGCGTGTTGGTGGGAGAAGAGCGGTTTGCGTCTCTTAACCCAGAGCAGCGGGCTCGGGCGGTAAAGATATCCGCCTCAGTGCTAACTAGTGATCCTTATGTGGCATCGGGTCAGGCCCAACCAGATGTGAACACCTTAACCCGCAACGCGGCTAAGGCTGCTTATGAGCAGTCGGGTGTGGCACCGGGAGATTTGAACCTAGTGGAGTTGCACGATTGCTTTGCCACAGCTGAGCTAATTCATTACGACAACTTGGGTTTGTGTGAGCCCGGCGGTGCTGGCGACTTTATCGACAGAGGTGGCCCGTGGCGAGACGGTGAAACCCCGGTGAACGTATCGGGTGGGCTGATCTCTAAGGGTCATCCAATTGGTGCTACCGGTGTGGCCAACGTGTACGAGGTAACCACGCACCTTCGTGGTGAAGCTGGCGACCGTCAAATTGAGGGTGCCAACGTTGGGCTGACCCATGTAATTGGCTTGGGTTCAAGCTGTGCGGTTCACATCCTAGAAAAGAGCGCTAGCTAGAGGTACTAACGGTAACCGGTTACCGTTAGTACCGCCGATATTGAAAATCGCCAGCTAGTATAGCCAGCTAGCTCATTCTTTTTGGGCCAAGCTAACTCGTTTGAGACAACGCTAAGACGGCAATTCGGTTAGCGTGATTGAGTCGTCGGTGCGATCCCGAGGTGTGTCGTTATCGTCTATATCTATCTTGTATTGCACTGATTCAAGATAAGCACTGCTGCCACCTACAGACGAGGCTCCGTTAGCCCGTACCCTAGCTTGATAGTAGATACCATCTCGCAGGGAGCTTCTGAAGGCTGAGCTAAGGCCTGTGGTTTCGTCTGCGTCGGTGGTGCGACTGTTGCCCCAGCCGCCGCAACTACCACCAGAGATTCCACAGGTGCGCCACTGCACCGTGTAGTTGTTTACGGTTAACGAGCTACCAGGCGTACCCCAACTAGCTGCAATGGTGACGTTGCTGTTGGTTAGGGCACCTTGTTGCAGCGTGATGCTGGCGGGAATGAAATCAGCACCAGGTGTGACTGTGGTTGTATCGGTAACCTCAGACCACTGACCATCTCCGTAGTTGTTACGAGCTTGTACTCTAACTTCGTAGGCAACTCCAGATGTTAGGCCGGTGAGCGTGTAGGCAGCTGTTGTGTCACTACCCGGTGCGTCATAGTCGGCTTGAGAAAGCGACAACGTACGGGTAGTCCAACTGGTAGTGCCTACCCTGCGGTACTGCACCCTAAAGCCGGTAGCCGCAGGCTTGCCGGTTTCGGTGGTGTAAGTCCATTCCATATCTAGCTGGCGGATATGGTCGGCATCTTCGGTTACAGTCACGCCTGTGGGAGCTATCGGGGTGCCGGGTTCTATGGATGCTGTCTGAGACCAGGGGCTGGGCCCAAAGGGGTTGGTGGTTCGCAGCCGCACATAGTAGACGGTGTTGCTTCTTAGACCACCGATGGTGTGTGTGGTGGCCGATGGTGCTAGCGATGCTTCGTCGCACGAGGAATCGCTGCTACAGCGTGAGGCGAAGGAGCGGTTGGTGTCCCACTGTATTTGGATGCCTGAAGCTGCTGGCACGCTGGTGGGCGTTGTCCAACTAGCACTAATGCTGCGCGCTCCCGGAGCCAAAGTGATGCTGTGCGGAGCTCCTGCAACCCCCAATGTGATGTTTTGGGGAGCAGACCATGGCCCTGCTGAGTAAAGGTTCACAGCTAGCACCCGTACTTCGTAGCGGTTTAGCGGCACGAGGTTTGGAATCGTGTGGGTGGTTACCCCGGCGTTCAGGGTTGCTTGGCGGTCTTTCGCAGACCAACTTTGGCTGCTGCTGATACTGCGCCACTGCAGACGATACCCGGTTGCGGCAGGGTCGTTGTCTTTAACCGCTGGAGCATCCCAACCCACAGATAAGCCAGTGCCGCCAGTGACGGTGCTGAGTACTAGGTTGGTGGGCCTGCCGGGATTTGGCAGGCTCCGTTCGCTTAGCCTGAGAGACTCTGTCCAAGTCCACATTCCCGGACCGCTGCGAGCATAAGCCTGTACTCTTACGTAGTAGGTGCGATTGTTGTCTAGACCTTCAATGGTGTGACTAGTGGTGTTTATGTTGAAGGAGACCTCATCGCAGCTTGTGCTGGTGCGACAGTTGTTGGCCAGGCTGCTGTTGGTTCCCCATTGCAGCCTGTAGCTCAATATGGTGTCCCTACCTTCTACAGGTGGTGCCCAAGCAACGGTGAGTTGTCCGAACCCAGGACTATTAAGTGGCTGGTTGCCCTCTTTCTCGCTATCAGCATCGCCCCATATTGGTGGCCCTGAGAGACCAGGGATGATGGACAAGGTTGGTGTGTAGTAATCGCGGCTAGTGCTGCTGCCCGCGCCAGTTGATCTAGCGTTCCCACGGTTAGCTAAAACCCTTACGTAGTACCTTGTGTTATCGGTGAGCTGAGCAATGGTGCATTGGAAATCGGAGCCGTCTCTTGTGCTTGCTACACAGGCATTGGCAGGGGTGCTGGTTCCCGGTGTGCCACTGCTTACCGAAAGCGCCAGTTCTTTTGCGTTGCTCATTGAGCTGCTGGTGCTGTACTGCACCACATACTCAAAGACATCGTTTGCATCATAAGGATCGGCATCGTTGTCATCTGTGTTGTCATCTGCGGTAACCGGATTCCAATGCACAACAATCTGGCTATTGCCTGATGCTAGAAGCACGTTCTGAGCGGCCCGTTTGCTGTAGGCAGCTGGCCGGGTTGTTTGCGGGAAGCTGGGGCTTCTAGAAATGCCGGTGTTCGTGCTGTCTGTGCTATCTCCACCGTTGTTGTTGTTATTGTTGGTATTGCTGTTGCCACCATTGTTGTTGTTATTGTTTTCACTGCCAGGCAGCGCCGTTCCGCTTCCTCTGGCACATTCGTCTTCGTCTAGGTCGCTCTTGTTGTCGCCAGGAAAGGTTTGGCCTGTGAGTGCTGCACACTCCCTCTCTAAGAGTTGTTGGTAAGCGCTGCCACCGGCCGAGGCTGGTCTTCTGATTAGTTCTTGTTGGAATCTCTCTAGCGCTCGTTGTCGGGCGATTGTGGCACGACGGGTGGTTGGCAGGGAACATATATCGGCAACGCCATCACCGTTCGTATCGTGTCCGTAGGTTATGGGCCCGCCAAGGCTACGGTTTGCACAAAATGTTGCGCTTGTAACAACTGTCCCGGAGTAGAACCTAGCTGGTCGTTGGCTCGTGGCTACTTGCGGGAAAAGTCGGTCTGCATCTACAGCAGGGATTCGTTCTCCGCGAGCTACAGCTGCTCGAGGCCCGGCACATTCGTCGTTCGGTTCTTTGTCGGATTCGCCGTAGCTTTCGTTTACTTGGTTGCATTCAAACCCATATATCTGCCCAAAACGCCCACGGTTGGCTTGCTCCATTGCTAAGAACTCGCGCGCGTTTTGAATGGCGATTGTGGCACGGCGCGTGGTGGGCAAAGAGCAAACATCAGCTATGCCGTCACTGTTGGCATCATGAGGAAATGTTGTGGGCCCGCCGAGGCTGCGGTCTGCACAATAAGTCGCGCTTGTTATGGTGGGCCCGGAGTAAAAACGGTTCGTGTTGGCTTGTTGTTGGGCGTTGGCCACCGTGGTGGCGCTGGCCAATAGCCCCAAGATAGCCACCACAACTAAGGTGGCCTTTGCTGTTTTAGCAGGGACTTCTGCCATGATGTCCTCCAATTTAGCGATGCTTACCATCGCTATACCTTAGCTGTGGTAAGCAAAATTTGGTTCGCAACCTGCAACCTTACAACAGCCAAGCCTCGTTTTGGTGAACCTGCGGTAGTTTGGCTCTCAATTCTTCTTTTGTGTGAGCTGGTTCGAGGCAGGCGTAGTTGTGACACACATAAGCGGCACCTTTGCTGTCTTGTGTGGTTGGGTTGTTATCTGTGGAGGTTAAGTGGGAGGTTGAGTGGCTGCGGCCTTGCCAGAGCGGGGAATCGTAGGGTTCACCCCACGCCAGAACTGTATTGGGGCGATAGCTTCGCCAAACCGTTTCTGTGAGGTCTGGCCGGTTGCCGGTGACAACCACCTCGGTGATGCCGCTGGTTTGAACATCTAAAGCTTCTAAGAGATGACCAAAACCGTTTGGGTACTGAGCTGCTGCGGTACCCAAGAGCGCCAAGATTTCTTGGGCTTTGGTGGCATAATGCTCTTTGCCAGTTAGCGCGCCTAATCGCAGCAGCGCAAGAGCCGATGCGCTGTTGGCTGAGGGAACGGCGTTGTCTGCCACCTCTTTGGGTCGACAGATCAACTCTTCGGCATCTAGGCCGGTGGAGAACACACCGCCATGGGTGTGATCCCAAAACAACTCCAAGAGCCCGTCTGCGGCCTTTGTGGCTTCGTTAATCCAGCGGCTTTGCCCGGAAGCTTCAGCCAAGCGGGTAAAGGCATCGATAATGGCGGCGTAGTCGGCAGCGTAAGCCAAATGGCGGGCTTGAGCTGGACGGTTTTGGTTACCTGCTTGCCAAGACCTCAGCCAGCGTCCGTCGGCACGGCGCATCTGTTCCAGTAAGAAACAACCGTTTTTGATGGCAGCTTCTAGCCACTGTTGGTTGCCGGTGGCTGCTGCTGCTTCGGCTAGGGCACTCAGCATGAGGCCGTTCCATTCCAACAGCACCTTGTCGTCCAATCCTGGTGCGATGCGTAGGTTGCGGGCTGCTAGCAGGCGTTCTCTGTTTTGGTTGATGGTGCTGGAGCGCAACAGGTCGCCGCGCACTGGCCGCCACAAGATGTTTTTACCTTCAAAGTTGCCGTTTTGTGTTACGCCATACCAAGCCATGAATTCGGTAGCATCGGCTCCTAGCACTGAGGTGATTTGCGCGGGGGTCCAAACGTAGAACTTGCCCTCTTCACCTTCGGAGTCGGCATCTAGCGCTGAGTAAAAGCCGCCGTTTGGGTGGCGCAAGTCCCGCAGAACGAAATCCACGGTTTCGTCTAGAACTTGGCGATAGCGGGGTCGACCGCTGACTTGCCAAGCATGCAGATAGAGCCGGGCTAGCAGTGCGTTGTCGTAGAGCATCTTTTCAAAGTGGGGGACGATCCACTGGGCATCTACAGAGTAGCGGCTAAAGCCTCCGCCGAGATGATCAAAGATGCCGCCCGAAGCCATGGCATCTAGAGAGTTGATCACCATATTGAGCGTGTCTGGGTCGCCGGTGTGGAGGTAACAGCGCAACAGCACCTCGTGGTTCATGGATTGGGGGAACTTAGGAGCACCTCCAAAACCGCCCCACGCTGCGTCGTACTGGAGGCGCAAGGCTGCGGCTGCGGTGCTTATGGCTGTGGTGTCTGTGGGTGTGGTGTCTGTGGGTGTGGTGTCTGTGGGTGTTGCTGGCTGGTTGCTTCGTGAGGGTTGGCTGGCAGCGCTGCTGGCGGCATCTGCTTGGTTTGGTTGGGTGTTGGCTTGGATCAGCGCGGCGCGGTTTAAGGTGCTGGTGAGCTGGTTAGCTTGGGCTTCAACATCGGCGCGGTTGTTTGTCCAAACCTCTTTGATGCGATGCATAACATCTGTGAAAGATGGCATCTGGGGGTGGCTTGTTTTGGGGTAGTAGGTTCCCGCGTGAAATGGTTTGGCTTCGGGGGTAAGAAAAACGGTCATGGGCCAGCCACCCCTGCCGCTGATGGCTTGAGTGGCTTCCATGTAGATGGTGTCTACGTCGGGTCGTTCTTCGCGATCTACCTTGATGTTGATGAACAGCTCGTTCATCACTTGTGCAGTTCCGGGATCCTCAAAAGACTCGTGGGCCATAACATGGCACCAGTGGCAAGCTGAGTAGCCCACCGATAACAAAATGGGTTTGTCGCTTGTACGGGCCGCAGCAAAGGCTTCGGCACACCATGGATACCAATCCACCGGGTTGTCGGCGTGCTGACGCAGGTATGGGCTGGTTTCGTCTTTAAGTCGGTTCACTGCTTTGAGGTTAGTTGAAGCGAGTCGGTTAGCTGTGACAACTGAGATTATGAGGGTAGCTGAGGCTAGCTAGGGTGAGCGGGTTAATACGGCTACCAAACATAGCTAGCTAACTTGGACAGCTAACCGTAGATGGGTATGAGTTAACCTGAGATGGGTAATGGTAAAGCAGGCACACAAGAAGCAGGTACGCAAACCCAGATCTGCTCAATGGGGGTTGTGGCTTTTGGGAGCGCGGCCTCGCACGTGGCCTGCTTCTGTGGTGCCGGTGGCCGTGGGCACCGCCGCAGTTGCTCCAGATGTGATTTGGTGGCGGGCTGCTACGGCCCTTGTGGTGGCTTGGGCGTTTCAAGTGGGGGTGAACTACGCCAACGACTATTCCGACGGGATACGGGGCAGCGATGCCAACCGAGTAGGCCCGATTCGCTTGGTGGGTGCTGGTATGGCATCGCCAGCTACGGTGCGCATGGCAGCTGTGGCATCTTTTTGCGTGGCTTGCGTGGCTGGCTTGTTGCTAGTGGTGGTGCCTGATTGGGGCGTAACAGCTTGGTGGTTGTTGCTGGTTGGAGTGGCATGCATCTTGGCCGGGTGGTTCTATACCGGGGGCAAGCGGCCGTATGGCTACTTTGGGCTTGGAGAGTTGTTTGTGTTCGTGTTTTTTGGGTTGGTGTGTGTGGTGGGAACTGCCTTTGTGCAAACCGAGGCGATAAGCGGGTTGGCAATAGCTGCTGCGGTCCCGGTAGGGCTTGTTGGCTGTGCGCTTTTGATGGCTAACAACCTGCGCGACATTGCTACAGATGGGCAATCTGGCAAGCTCACCTTAGCTGTTCGCTTGGGGGAGAGGTGGGCTGTCTGGGCGTATTTGGTGATGGTGTTTGGGGCTATTGGTTCGGCTGTAGCGCTTGTGGTGGTTCGTCCATGGGCACCGCTCACGCTGATTTCGCTGGCTGTAGCTGTGGTGGTAGGTCGTTTGGCGTTTGTGCAGGAACATAGAGCGTTGTTGTTAGCCCAAACAGCCCGCCTGCAATGGCTTTTAGGCACATTGCTCACCCTCGCCCTAGCGCTCTAGTGGTGAGTTGCCCAGCACTGGTTGGTGGTTGGTTTTGGGTTTGGTGTTGGTTGGGCCGGTTGAGGTGGTTGAGCTGGTGGGTTGTTTGGGGTGCGGGGATTGCTCGCTAGGTTTCTTTTTTGTTTTGGTCTTGGGGGGTGGGTTGCAGGGTTGGCTTTTTGGTGTGTTCGCGTGGGGTTCGGGTGGAGGCCGGAGGTTATTGCTGCGGTGTTCCCCCAGCGGTGTTCTGCTAGCTGCGTAGGTTTTGGTTGGAGGCCAGGGTTGATGGTTACCGTGTTCCCATGGCGATGTTCTGCTAGCCGAATAGGGTTCGGGTGGGGGTCGGAGTTGATGGTTGCGGTGTTCGCCCGGCGGTGTTCTGTTGGCCGTGTGGGGTTTGGGTGGGGGCCTGAGATCGTATTTACGATCTTGGTTTTGGACTACTTGCCAGCCGTTGTCGTGGATGTTGTGGTGGCATGATGTGCAAACTAATACGAGGTTGTCTAGGTTGGTTTGTCCGCCGTGAGCCCAGTGTTGGATGTGGTGTGCTTCACACCATGTTGGAGTACGCCCGCATCCTACGCAGTGTTTATCGCGTACTACTAGCGCGGCGCGTTGCGCTTCGGTTGCGGAGCGGTGTTTTCTTCCTAACCAGAGTTTCTGTGTTTTGGTGTTGAACACCGCAGGCAAAATATCTGCTTCACACGCTAGTTTGATGGCTTCTGTGACTGGTATGGGAGTGTCGTCTAGCAGGCGGGTGTTGGTCATTTGTTTTTTCAACACGTCCCAATCAGCAGT
>JAPOTT010000041.1 GCA_026709025.1 bacterium | reverse complement strand
ACGGCGGCGCTGGGAACGACCGGCTGCAGGGCGGTCAGAACATGGATACGTTGCAAGGCGGCGAGGGCAACGACACCTTGTACGGCGGCACGCACGACGACGAGTTGGACGGCGGCGCAGGAAACGACACGCTGTACGGCGATAACGGCCATGATTTCTTAGATGGTGGTGTTGGCAACGACACGTTGCATGGCGGTTCTGGTAACGATTATATGGTTGCTGGTAACGGTGATGATCGTGTGTTCGGCGATTCTGGTAACGACAGGGTGTACGGCAGAGATGGCGACGACACTATTATGGGTGGTGCTGGTAACGATAATTTAGATGGCGGCGCCCACAACGACCTCGTACACGGTGGCGACGGCGACGACGCGCTGATCGGCGGTGCAGGCTTCGACACTTTGTACGGCGACGCTGGCAACGACGAGCTGGTCGGCGGTGCTGGCAACGACACCCTCTACGGTGATGATGCGCAAGTGAGCATGAATAGTTCACCTGCTGGTGATGACACTTTGTACGGTGGTGACGGCAACGATGTTCTAGTTGGCGGTAAAGGCAACGACCGTTTAGACGGTGGTGCTGGTAACGATCGTTTGCAGGGTAACACTGGTAAAGATCACCTCTCCGGCGGTGACGGTGATGATTATCTTGCTGGCAACCAACACGGCGACTGGTTGTGGGGCGGCGCAGGCAACGACACCCTCACCGGTGGAATGGGTCGCGATGCTCTGCACGGCGAAGAAGGCAACGACGGCCTGTACGGTGGTTGGGATGATGACCTCCTCAGAGGCGGTGAAGGCAACGACGTTCTCGACGGCGGTGCTGGTGCTGACAGGTTCGTGTTCGAAGCTGGCAGCGGTCAAGACACCATCGAAAACTTCGAAGCCGGTAAAGACATCATCGACCTATCATCAATGTGCGACATAGACGGCTTCAGCGACCTAAACATCAGACAAGACGGCTCCAACACCATCATCGCCTTATCCGACGCAGACACCATCACCTTCGTCAACGTTGACTCCACAGACATAAGCGCAACAGACTTCATCTTCTGCGACGACGCAATGTAAAACAAACCCCAACCCAAAACCCCAATCAGCCGTCCCCACCCCCACCCACCCAACGGGGCAAAGGACGGCTGATTACATTTAACCCACCTACCGGCATCATGTGATGGCGTTTGTAGAAAGACCACCAAACCTATGTCGATAGAACCGAAGAACAGCTCCGACTCCCCGTCTGAAAGGGTTTGTGCTGGCAAGTCCACTCTTCTTGCTGCCGTTTGAGCGCAGTTTTCAACTCGGAGCCACTACTAACAGACCATAACTGTCTGCTGCACCTGCTAGTCGCTTGTCGTATGTGATGATACCTCTTAGTTCGTTTCCAAGACTGAGCGCTGCTGCGAGATGTATTGCATCTAGCGAGCGCATAGACACAGGATCAAGTAAACCTGCCTGTTGCAGTAGGAGTGGATGCAACTTGATCTGTTCAATTCTGGCAAGCATATTTCTAGCTAATTTGGTGTGAGCTAGCGACAGCCTGCGGACTGCTCTGAGAAGCTCTGTCTCCACAATTTCTGCTGCCACCAAATCTCTATCTCGCTCAACCAACCAAGACCGGAGAACGTCGCTTTCGGCTTCTGCATATATCAGTTTTAGAAGGGCAGATGTGTCTACATAGAACAGCACTTTAGTATCGTTCGTTCTCCCGCATTTCTGTAAGCACATTAGAGGGGCTGATCCCTTGCATGGGTGTAATTGGTGCAGGTAGATCCGACATATCTTTTGTGGCAGGTTTAATCAAACCAGTATCGCGTAGCTCTTGCATACGCGACTTTGGTATGGGGGTTATCAAAGCGACGGGTCGTTTTCTGCTGGTAATGGTGACAACATTGCCTGATTCTGCTGCTGCCACCACTGCTGAAGCGTTTTGTTTGAGCTCTCTGATGCCTACTTCTAGCATGTCCTACATTGTAGCACGTATAGGTGGGCCTACATAGAACTACTTTTAAGGTAACTGTCTGTAGAAGCTCGGGTGGAAGAGGACCAGCTAAGGGAGAGTTGCTGGTAGCGGCACATTGATTGCGAGCTGCTAGCATTTTGCAATATTCGTACTCTATTAATTGCCTCATGTGTCTGATGAAGTTTTTCAGCGTCTCCAAACTCTTGCCATCGGTGAGCTGTCCCCTGCTCACCGCCGATGCTCGATTAGCTGTTGCCTTCGGCCCTTAATGTGTAATCACCGTAGTTCTCAGTTGATGTACCGTTATTTGTCTAGCGGCTTAGGTAAGGCTGCTTGTTTGCTGGTTCTGGTAATTGCGATGGTGGTTGGTGCTTGCGGCGGAGGCAATGGCAATAACGATGCTGGTACTGGCACATCTGCACAAGCCACCGAAGTTACATCGGGTGCTGCTGGTGCAGATAGCAACGGCACACCAACCGGCACTGGCGGGATCGACACCAACCAGCAAGCCAACCAAGACAGCAACAATCCCCAGAACGGCTCCCAAGACAGCTCGGGTGCCTCGACCACCAACCCGACCACCAACCCAGGCACCGACACCCCTACTGCTGAGCCCAAACCCCAATACGGAGGCACCCTGGTGGTGGGCTTGGAGGCTGAGACAAACAGCGGGCTGAACCCCGTTACAGCTCAAGCTGCCGTGTCGGGGCACATCGTGTTTAGGGCACTATACGACACCTTGACCATTGAGGGTGCCGACGGCCAAATGCTACCGAACCTGCTGGAGAGCTTTAGCTCTAATGAGGATTTCACCGAGTGGACGCTCACCTTGCCTCCACAGATCACCTTCCACGACGGCACAGCAGCTAATGCGGCAGCGCTCAAGCGTCACTTTGAAGAACAGGCCAAGGGCACCCTCACCGGTGTGATCATTCGCGACTGGGATATTCAAGAAATCCAGATCATCGATAACTTGTCCATCAAGCTGGTGCTTGGAGGGCCGTATGCCTCTTTGCCCGCTTTTCTCAGCAGTCATCTTGGCTATTTCGGCGCACCTTCCATGCACAACCTGAGCCAACAAGAAGCATCTCGCAACCCCATCGGCACCGGCCCGTTTATGTTGACCGAGTGGATACCAGATGAGGTTACCCGTGTGGAGCGAAACCCCAACTATTGGCGCACCGATGCCGAGGGCGGCCAACTGCCTTATCTAGATGCCATAGAGTTTCGGCCCATACCCGATACCGATGCCCGCTTTGCGACGCTCCGGTCGGGTGCGCTTGATGCCAGCAGCGTGGACACTGGGCTTGGGGTTGTTGATTACAACGAGCAGTTCAAAACATTTTGGCAAGACGAGGCTTACAAGGAGACAAGCTATCTCTTGCTAAACAACTCCCGTCCCCCATTTGACGATGTGGAGTTTCGGCGGGCACTCGCCCAATGCACCGACACTCAAACCCTAAACACCCTCCGTTGGGACGGACAGGCACCAGCCACAGGGCCGTTCTCGCCCGGCACTCCCGGGTATTTGGTAGACTCTGGATTCCCCGCTTACAACCCTGAGGAAGGGCGCGCTGCCATTGCCCGTTTAGGTGTGACAAACGTGGAGCTTGGCACCACCATTGACGGGGCCAACTTGTTGACCGCCGATTTGTTGTCGACCATGTGGAGCGATTGCGGACTTGATGTTTCCGTTTCTCAAGTAGATCAGACAGCGCTAATTACCACTGCGGTAATCGGTAACTTCAACGCTTTTTTCTGGCGACAGCATGAGGGCTACGACTTGGCCGTGGAACGAGTGTGGTGGCACAGCAAGTTTGGCCGGGGTGTTGCCTTGAACTTTGGGCGGATCAACAACCCTGCTATTGATGCAGCTCTAGATGAGGTGTTGACAACCACCAATCAAGACCGCCGCCGGGAGCTAGCTGAAGATATCAACCGGGCCTTTGGTGAACAAGTCCATTACCTCTGGGCATATCATTCAAACTGGTTGTTCGCTACCCAAAACAACGTGTATGGGGTTGATAATCTAACTTTGCGTGATGGTGCTGAGCACGCCAAGGTGTTTAGTGGGAGGGTATTTTTGACTGAGACGTGGGTAGAACAGTAGAACAAGAGCGCCTTAGACAAGAGCGCATGAGGGCGAAGTTGGGCGAATGCTTCGATTTTTAGGGATGCGGTTGGCGCAACTGGTGGTGGTGGTGCTGGCGGTAACGCTGTTGTTTTACTGGCTGCTGAACCTTTTGCCAGGCAACCCATGTGTTGCTGTTTTGGGTGCTGGTGCAACCCCAGATCAGATTGGCGAATGCGAGCGAGATCGCAATCTGGGTGATCCCGTGCTTGTGCAATGGGCCAAGTGGGGCACAGATACGCTAACTGGTGATCTCGGCAAGTCGTACCTTACCGGGCGCAGCTTTGGCGAGGCTGTGGGCAATGCGTTACCGCGCACACTGTTGCTTTTGGGCTACTCCCAAGTACTGGCTTTGGGTGTTGCCATTCCACTGGGGCTCTGGGCGGGATACCGGCAGGGTAAAGCGGTAGACAAAATTGCTAGCGGCGGGGCGTTTGTGGCGTTGTCCATGCCCGTATTTGTTTTGGGGATGGTGCTGATTTTGGTGTTTACCGTGTATCTCGGTTGGTTCGAATTAGGTGGCTACAGGCCCATCTCGTCTGGCTTGGTGGCACACGCAAAGGTGATGTTATTGCCGTCGATTACCCTGGCTGCAGGGTTGCTGCCGGTGTATTTGCGGTTGCTGCGAACCGACGTAATTGACACTCTTCAAGAAGACTTCGTTGGCACTGCACGAGCTAAGGGCTTGCCCGTGCGCCATGTGTTGTTGCGCCATGTGCTGCGCCCTTCTAGTTTTACCTTGCTCACCGTCTTTGGCATTCAGGCTGCTCAGGCAATGAATGCTGCCATCGTGGTGGAGTTCTTGTTCGACCTAGACGGGGTTGGGTCGCTGCTTGTAAGTTGGGTTGCGGCTCGTGAGTTCTTGCTGGTGCAAACCCTTGTGGCGGTGATTGCTGTGGCGTTTGTAGCCGTTGCCACTGTGGTAGACCTGCTTTATGCCGTTTTGGATCCCAGGGTGAGGCGAAGATGAGCTCCGCCGCCATTGGTTCTGTGGCTGTGACTGCTTTGCAGCAGAGCACGTCGCAGCACAGCAGCAAACGTTCGGCAGATACGATGGATCCGACGGCTCGCGGTACGCAAGGCCGCAGCGTGCTGCTTTGGGTGTGTGCGGGGTGGTTGGGGTTGGTGCTAGCGGCTGCGTTGCTGGCCCCGTGGCTGGGGTTTTTGGATGATCCGCAGCAGCCCTTAGTGGGGCAGCCAGAAGAGGGGCCATCTTGGTCGCACTGGTTCGGTACAGATCAGTTAGGGCGAGATATGTTGTCCCGGTCGGTGTGGGGCAGTCGGTTATCGTTGGCGATAGCCGGCCCTGCGGTGGGTGTAGGGATTGTGGTGGGCGGCTTTCTGGGGGTGATTGCTGGATATTTTGGTAGGTGGGTTGATGCAGCAGTTAGCAGCGTCATTGCCTTAACGTTGGCGCTGCCTGCCTTAGTTTTCGCATTGTTCATCGTGACCATGTTGGGCCCGAGCTACTTGAATGTAACGCTTGCTGTGACGATTTTGACGATCCCCGCTGTTGCTCGTATTGCTCGTGCTCAAGCGTTGCGCTTTGTTGATAGGGAGTTCGTTCTTGTGGCTCAGATGTTGGGGGCGCGTTGGCCACGGATTTTGTTTCGTGAGGTGTTTCCTAACGTGGTTCCAGCTTTAGTTTCAATTGCTTTTTTGGCAATGGGTATTGTGATCATCGCCGAGGGGAGCTTGTCGTTCATAGGGGTGAGCGTGGGTTCTCCCAGCATAACTTGGGGAAATATCTTGGCCGCAGGACGCGGTCGCATCGAACAGGCCCCGCATATCGTCTTTACCACCGCAGGGGTTATGTGTTTAACGCTCTTAGCGTTGAACTTTGTGGGAGATGAACTCCTTCGCCGCTTAAACGTACGCGAGGCCCGTTTATAGTAACTCTTCGCATTGATGTTTGATTTTAGTAGTGTTTATAGGTTGGGCTTTAGCACTTTGCGTGAAGCTCGCCTTTAGCGAACTGTGGCTAGGTGTGGCTATGAATAATGGGTATGAAAACTACGAATTGTACACATGCTCAAAGACTCACTCAGGCACGGAATGACTACTTGGTGACCCTTCACCAGTCAAAGTAGCCAACATGTTTGCTTTTGAGGGCTGGAACCCGCCTACTCAGCCACCTGCCAAAAACATAAGCAATGTAACCCGCTGTGCAGCCAACAGAAAAGGCGACTGCAAATGTAAGAAGAACGCCTTGCCCACTCATCAAGTCTATGATTAGGAAACCTACAGGCAACCCAACAAGAACGAACAGGTATTCATACCATGGCCATTCTCTTAGATTGTTCCTTGACCTATATTTATTGATAATCATCTTATCCTTTTCAGTATATATCTAGGTAATTTAATGTTAAGTGTATCGCCTCAATACTATTAGACAGTTGAAACTAGCCTAATCTTTCCTTCGGTGATTGTATAGCTGATTCCGTTGATAGTGATTTTTCCGGCGTTGACTATGTGTTCGACTCCGTTGAT
>JAPOTT010000042.1 GCA_026709025.1 bacterium | reverse complement strand
TCGGCACCCACATACTCCAACCCAAACCGCTCTGGGAGCTGAAAATCTACCTGAATAGTAGAAAGCTGCCAGCTACGCCCGATGGCATCTTGCACATCAATGTCAATCTTGGGCCCGTAAAAGGCACCACCCCCATCATCTAGTTCATAATCCAACCCAGCGGCTTGCAGCGCATCCCGCAACGCCTCGGTGGCTAACTCCCATTCGGCATCTTCACCCACCGACTTACCCACCGGCCTTGTGGCTAACCGGGCATCAAAGGAATCAAAGCCGAAGGCCCGCAACACCGATAAAACAAAGGCCACCAGCGAGGCAATCTCTGCGGGTGCCTGCTCACGAGTGGTAAAAATATGACTATCGTCTTGCGTGAAGCCCCGAGAACGCATCAGCCCGTGTACCGCGCCCGACAGCTCATAGCGGTAAACCGTACCTAGCTCAAACATCCGAATGGGCAGATCCCGATAGGAACGCTGACAGCTCTTAAAAATAAGCATGTGGAACGGGCAGTTCATGGGTTTGGGGTAGTACCTAGCCCCATCCATCTCCATAGCGGGATACATGCTCTCTTGGTAGAAATCCAAGTGGCCGCTGGTCTCCCAAAGCTCTGAGCGGGCGATGTGCGGGCTGAACACAAAATCATAGCCCCCCTCGGTGTGACGACTACGACTGTAATCCTCAATGATACGCCGCACGACAGCCCCTTTAGGATGCCACACTGCTAAGCCGGGGCCTAGCTCGGTTGGCCACGACACCAGATCTAGCTCTCTAGCTAAGCGGCGGTGGTCGCGCTTTTCAGCTTCGGCCAAGCGATGCAGGTGCGCGGCTAGATCCTTGCGGGAAGCCCAAGCAGTTCCATAAATGCGCTGCAAAGACGGTCGACCAGCATCGCGGCGCCAATAAGCCCCTGCCACGCTCATCAACTTGAAGTGCCCGAGGCAACCAGTAGAGGGGACGTGAGGGCCTCGACATAAATCAATGAAGCTATCTGAGTTGCGATAGTAGCTAATCTGCCCATCGCTAGTTACCTCAGCAGCGAGTTCATCAGCCGACCCTGCGCTGCCGTTGCTAGCTGAGGCCATAGCCACGGTTTGAATTATCTCGCATTTATACGGGTGGGCTGAGAACAGCTCCAACCCGTCGGCTGCCGACACCTCGCAACGCTCAAAGGGTTGATCTGCTGCAATGATCTCGCGCATCCGAGCCTCGATAACCTCAAGATCGGCATCGCTGATAGTGGCTCCGTCGGGCAGATCAAAATCGTAGTAGAAGCCATCTTGAATAGGCGGACCTACCGCATAGGTGGAACCAGGGTAAAGCTCCAACACCGCTTGAGCAAGCACATGAGCGGTGGAATGGCGCAGCGTTTCTAGGCCAGCAGCGCTGTTGGCGGTGATGATGGCAACCTGCTGTCCGTCGGCCAACCGACTGCTCAGATCCATCTCCACACCGTCGATTGCTGCGATGAGGGCGGCTTTAGCCAAACCACTGCCGATATCAGCAGCTAAGTCGGCTGCGGTGGCACCCACCGGAACCAACCGGGTGCTGCCGTCTGCGAGGATGATGTTTATCTCAGCCATAACCACAAAAACTACCCCGCAAGCTGCCAAGTTAACTCAAACATCTGCCCTCAAACAGTTAAAATAGCCAAGTTGATGCCCAGCAGAGCTGCTGCTGGCCCAATTCCACCTGTTGAAGCGGCATCGTCGATAGCTAACACAGCCCCGGGGGTATCTAGATCTTCGTCTAAACAGGCACGTACCCGGTTGAGAACCGCCAAAGCAGCATCAGGGCTGCCAAGCGGTGCGCGCAGCCAGGCTTCTAAACGCTCAGCAGCTACAGGCATCACCGCATCATGCCACTCCCATGAATCCCGATAGTGATGAGCTAGCACTCCTAGTCGCACTGCTCGCGGATCGTGCTGCTTCAACAAATCGGACACGAACACCAAATTGCCCAACGACTTAGACATCTTGGCCCCATCCATCTGCACCATAGCTTGATGCATCCAATGGCGCACAAACGGTTTACCTGTAACCGCCTCAGATTGAGCTGCCGAACACTCGTGGTGTGGATAGATGAGATCGGAACCGCCGCCATGCAGATCAATGGTGGGGCCGAACTCGCGCATAGCTAACGCCGAACACTCTATGTGCCAGCCGGGCCTGCCAGGGCCCCACTTGGAATCCCAAGCTGGCTCATCTGCCGCTGAGGCTTGCCAAAGCACAAAATCAAGCGCATCAGACTTATTGGGGTCATTTGGGTTGCCGCCATGTTCGGCGGCTAGCGCCAGCATTTGGTTACGATCTAACTGGCTGATCTGCCCAAAAGGCTCGTAGGTGGAAACATCAAAGTAAACCGAGCCACCCGATTGGTACGCGTAGCCACCATCTAGAAGCTGTCCGACTAGCTTGCGGATGTCGGCAATAGCAGAGGTGGCTCGGGGCTCTGAGTAGCACTCCAACATGTCTAGCGCTGCCATGTCGGAGTTAAATCGGGCGGTTTCGGCTGCGGCTAAATCCAAGTAATGAACCCCGATCTCGCGGGCTTTGCGCAAGATGTCATCGTCCACATCGGTGATGTTGCGCACGCAACGGGTTTGGTGGCCCATGTCGCGCAAGCGCCGCTGTAAAACATCATAGGCAAGGTAAGTTGCGGCGTGGCCTATGTGCGTAGCGTCATACGGGGTTATACCGCAGGTGTACATGGTAACGATTGGCCCCGGCTCAAACCGCACTACCTCTTTGTGGACGGTGTCGTACAGGCGCATAGCACCAGCACCCTGTGGGCTAGTGCTCATTGGTAGAGATACTGACGATCTTGATAGTTCCCATCACCCCTAACGGTATATGAGCAACACCGCTATACCCATAACCCCACAGCTAGTAGACATAACTTGACACCACAAAGTTGATGGCAGCAGCACAAACGCAAAGCGTCTTTGGACACACAAGACAGACACTGCGCACTCTGGGCGGGTAACCTCAACAGATTATGGGACTACTAGACGGCAAACGGATACTGGTAACCGGAGTGCTAACCGATGCCTCATTGGCATTTGGAATAGCCCAACTGGCCGCTGAGGAGGGGGCTGAGCTGATACTCACCGGCGCTGGACGAGGGTTGCGACTGACAGAGCGCACGGCCCGCAAGCTTGGCGATGTAACTGCGGTGCTAGAACTAGATGTAACCAACCCAGCCCATACCTCGGCCTTGCGAGAGGAGCTAACGCAGCGCTGGGGTACGCTTCACGGCGCAGTACACGCCATCGGCTTTGCCCCAGAAAGCTGCCTGGGTAACGACTTTATGGACGCAGGCTGGGGTGACGTGCAGGTGGCATTAGAGGTTTCGGCTTACTCGCTCAAGACGGTGGCAGAAGTGGTTGTGCCTCTTATGGATCAAGGTGGATCTATCGTGGGCCTAGATTTTGATGCCACCGTCACTTGGCCTGCATACAACTGGATGGGCGTGGCCAAAGCGGCCTTTGAATCCACAGCGCGTTACCTAGCCCGATCCTTGGGCGAAAAGAACATACGAGTGAACCTAGTGGCCGCGGGGCCGATTCGTACCATAGCCTCGCGATCCATACCTGGCTTTGAGATGTTTGAGAACACATGGGCGCAGCGCTCACCTCTAGGGTGGAATATCTCAGACAGCTCAGCCGTGGCTAAAGCAACCGTGGCGCTTTTGTCGGACTGGTTCCCCATGACAACCGGCGAGATGGTCCACGTAGATGGCGGTTACCACTCCACCGGGGCCTAAATCACAAGGACCTAAATCATCGGGGCCTAAATCACCGCAGCCTAAATCAACTAAATCAACACTTACCTAGCGCTAGTGGGTTGTGTGAGCTAGGTCTGTCTCGTCGTTTAAATCACCCACTAGCACCTCAAGCACATCTTCTAAGGTAACTATGCCCACCGTCTGGCCCATGCTGCGACGCCTTGTTGAGCGTCTGCGTACCACAGCTAGATGACGCTTGCTGCCTTGCATCAAAGATAGCGCACCCTCTAGCGATGTGGTGTCGTAAATGTTGGGAGCAACACGGATCAGATCATCGCCCAATGCAAGCGCGCCCGCCTCTCCTATTACCTCTAAGAGGTCTTTAGCGTGGACAAACCCCACGATGCGATCCAAAGAACCGTCGTATACCACCACTCGGGAGTGACCGCTGGATTTCATCACATCCACCACCTGCGCCACTGGGGCTTGTCGATCCACCCCAACTACCTGTGTTCGTGGCACCATCACAGACCTAACCGGCCTGCCAGCTAATTCCAAAGCACTAGATAACAAAGACCTATCAAAATCATCTAGATAACCCTCGGCTGCGGAGTGTTCCACTAAGGCAGCAAACTCTTGGGCGGTATGCGTACTAGGCAGCTCATCACGCGGCTGTACGCCCATAAGCCGCACCAAACCTCGACTGATGAGGTTCAACAACCCTATGAGCGGCCCAAACACCAACACATAGATGCGATTGATGGGTGCTAGCCACATAGCGGTTCGCTCGGCACCAGCTAGGGCGATGTTCTTGGGCACCATCTCGCCCAAAACCATGTGCAGATACACCACTAGAGCTAACGCCACCGCAAAAGAAATGGTATGCAACACCCCCGAAGGCAGATGCCAAACCGACTCCACCGCCTGCTCAATGAGATGGGCTATCGCAGGTTCGGCCACAAAACCCAAACCAAGCGATGCCATGGTTATGCCCAGCTGAGCTCCAGCCAACTGCAAGTTGAGGTCGCTCATGGCCGCTAGCGTGAGGCGGGCCCGACGGTTACCTGCTTCGGCCAAAGGCTCTAAACGAGACCTACGTGCAGCCAGCAATGCAAACTCCACCGCCACAAACCCGGCGTTGGCCACTAAGAGCAACACCGCCACAAAGATGTACAAAGCGGTCATTGCGGACTACCTTCAGATGCTTGCGTGGCAACCTGGGTGATGGGCTCGCTCAGATGACCCGAATGAGGTGGACGTAACCGCACGGTATCTATGCGGTTACGTTCCACTGCCTGAATCTCAAACTCCCAGCCCTCAAAACGAAAAACTTCGCCAGCAACGGGTATGCGTTGGAGATGATCCAAGATAAACCCAGCCAAGGTTTCGTACTGCCCCTCGGGTATCCGCAAGCCAGCCATATCCTCTAATTCATGCGGGTGAATACCTGCTTGCACAACCAACTCGCCAGCTTGACGAGCCACTGCGGGAGGTTCTGCTTCATCGTGTTCGTCGGCAATCTCACCCACGATCTCTTCTACTAGGTCTTCTTGGGTGACGATGCCAGCAGTGCCACCGTGTTCGTCTAACACCACCGCTAAAGGGCTACGCTTGGCTCGCATATCCAACAACAAAGAACGCAGATCTCGGGTTTCGGGCACCACCAACGGAGGCTGCATTATGACTGTAACCGAAGTAGTTGCTCGCTGCTGTTCGGGCACCCGATACACGTACTTCACCACAGCAACGCCCACTACATCGTCTATGTCGCTGCCGATCACCGGAAAACGAGAAAAACCAGTTTGACCAGACAGCGTCACCAAATCTGCCACGGTTTGGGTTTGGGTGATGGTATGCACAGACACACGAGGCACCAGCACATCTGCTGCATCTCGTTCGGTGAAACCAATGGCTCGGGTCAACAGTCGAGCCCTAGCAGGATGAAGCACACCCTCTTGTCCAGATAAGCGGATCAGCCACGCCAGCTCTTCGCGCGAGCGGCCTTCGGAGAGTTCCTCGGTAGGTTGGACACCCAACATGGCTACCAACTTGTTGGCCGAGCTATCAAAAAGACGGATAACAGGCCCTGCGGCCACAGCAAAACCGCGCATTGGGGCTGCTAGACGCATCGAGGTAGATAGTGGGTTAGCTATCGCCAGAGTTTTTGGCACCAATTCCCCCAACACCATCTGCACCACCACGGCGATCACCAAAGCCGCAACAATGGACAACCCGACAGCCCCGCCGGTAACAAAGTTGTCCACCAGCGGCTCAAGAGCCGAAGCAATTGCAGGTCGGGCGATGAACCCTAAGACAAGGGATGTGACGGTGATACCAAACTGCGCGCCCGAAAGCTGAAAGGACAAAGACTTCAACAAAGCTAAAGCAGTACGAGCTGTGCGCTTACCGTTAGCTGCTAGCTGTTCCACTCGAATACGGTCTACCGCAACCAGCGCAAACTCAATAGCCACGAACACTCCGTTGGCAGCTACCAACAGAGCCGCAGCGCCCAAACCCAAAGCAGTTGTCCAACTCATCTACAGGGACAACAGGCTATACGGCTTTTGGCACAAGTACAGTATCGCTATCGCTTTGATGATACCTGGGATTGACCCAGACCAAACTAAGGGTTGGATGATGCGGCTGATGCCGCTGATCAGATGCAGGGACAACCTGCTCATCGCTGGCATAGTCACCGGTGTTTTCGGCTTGGCGGTGCAAGTGGCAGTGCCCGCTGCGGCTCGTCATGCTGTAGATGCTGCGGGTGGCGGCGACAGACAAACCCTGTGGATTACCACGATGGTGATCATTGCCTTGGGGCTATCGCGCATGGTTCTTGGAGGAGCTAACCGCTACCTGCTGTTCAAGCTGGGCTGGAGTGTTGAAACCGACATGCGCGCGATCATGTACGAACACCTCACGCGTCTTTCGTTCTCTTACTACGATCGCACTCAGTCTGGTCAGGTGATCTCGCGCGCCAACAGCGACATCCGCTCGGTACAGATTTTGCTTTCTTTCGGCCCAATCATCGCCATGAGCGTGCTCTCGTTCGTGTTGGCCTTTGGCTATATGCTTTGGGTACACACATGGTTAGCTTTGGTGGCCCTGCTCCCGCTGCCATGCGTCTATTGGCTAGGGGTGAGATTCCGCCACGAAGTACTCCCACTATCGTGGGTGAGCCAAGCACGCATGGCAGACCTAGCGACCATCGTGGATGAAAACGTAAACGGCACTCGGATCGTGAAGTCCTTCGCCGCTGAAGAACGCCAGATTTCCCTTTTGGGCCGCGCAGCACAACGCATCCAGTGGGCTAACGAACGCATCGCCGACTCTAGGTCGCGTTGGAACCCGCTCATCGAATCCCTCCCTCGGGTGGGTACCGCCATGGTGTTGTTGTACGGCGGGTGGCTAGCCATAGAAGGGCAGGTAACCGTAGGCACGCTTTTGGCCTTCAGCGCCTATGTGATCATGCTGCAGGTGCCGTTTCGCACAGCAGGTTTCTTGCTAATGCAGGCTCAGCGCGCTAGCGCTGCTGCACAAAGGATCTACGAGATCTTAGATGAGGTGCCAGAAATCACAGATGCTGCGTATGCAACCGATCTCATGTCGCCTGCTGGCAAGGTTGACTTTGAAGATGTCAGCTTTGGCTACGACCCCGACATTCCGGTGCTACAAAACTTTAATCTGAGCATTCAAGCTGGCGAGCGGGTAGCGCTTGTAGGTCGCACAGGTAGCGGCAAATCTACGGTGGCTCGCCTACTAGATAGGTTTTATGACACCAACCACGGAGCCGTGCGTATCGACAATCATGATGTGCGAGACGTAACCCTACAGAGCTTGCGTCACACCGTGGGCCTAGTGCTAGATGAGCCGTTCTTGTTCTCTGTGTCAATCCACGACAACATCGCTTACGGAAGGCCAGATGCATCGCGCACAGAGGTTGTGGCCGCAGCCCAAGCAGCCCAAGCCCACAGTTTCATCACCGAGCTATCTGAGGGCTACGACACGATTGTGGGCGAGCGGGGCTACGATCTCTCGGGCGGCCAGCGCCAGCGTATAGCCATCGCACGCACGCTCTTGGCCAACCCTAAAGTGCTGATTTTGGACGATGCCACCAGCGCCATTGATGTCACGGTGGAAGAGGCCATCCATAAAGCCTTACGCACGCTTATGGCCAACCGCACCACCCTGATTATCGCCCACCGGCTGTCCACCATCAGCCTGGCAGAGAGGGTTGTGGTGATGACAGGCGGAGAGATAACCGATATGGGCACCCATGCTGAGTTGCTAGCTCGCAACCCAGAATATGTGGAGATACTGGCCCGCAGCAGCACAGAAAGCGCTCGTTTGCCATGACAGGCTGGGGCGGAAGCTACTTCGGAGGGCCACAAGCTCAAAACGCTGCGCGCGACGCTGGCCTACCCCATGCAGGGGTGCCCGGCAACCTACGCAAGCAGGTTGAAGCAGTCCTAGCCAAAGAACCTGAGTACCCAGAAGTTGAGGTGGACTTTAGCCATCGTCAACCCCAAGAACCGCCCCTGAGCTTACGCACTTTCTTGTGGCCGCATCGTCGGTCGCTAGCCGTTGCGCTTTTGTTGGTAACCCTAGAAACCACCATGATGCAAACAGGGCCGCTGCTAACGCAGATTGGGATAGACCGCGGTGTAATCCCCGGCAACTTTGGAGTGCTCTTAGCGGTAACAGGCGTTTACTTGGCTTCGGTGATGCTGCACATGGGCAGTTCGCTAATGAGAATCCGCTTCACCGGGCGCTTAGGCGAACGGCTCATGTACGCATTGCGAATTAGGGTGTTCTCTCACTATCAGCGGATGTCTTTGAACTTCTACACCGATGAAAAAGCGGGTGTGCTGATGACCCGCATGACCAGCGACCTAGAAGCCCTCACCATGTTGTTCCAAGAAGGGCTCATCAACTTTGGGGTGCAAGCCCTCACCCTTGTGGTGATTACCACGGTGCTATACGTGCTGAACCCGTCCTTAGCCACGCTCGCGCTGTTGGTGGTGGTGCCCGCAACCTTCGCGTTGAGCATCTGGTTTCGGCGCGTCTCAGACCGCTACTACGACCTCGTCAGAGACCGCATCGCCGAGGTTCTGGCCGACCTGCAAGAGAGCTTGGCAGGCATTAGGGTGATCACCGCTCATAACCGCAGGCCCCATAACGTTGCACACCACACCAACGTGGTAGTTCGTCACAAAGATGCCAACCTCAAAGGAGTGAAGGCTGCATCGGTTTATGGGTCATCGGCTGAGGCCATCGGCATCATTGGACAGGCCATTATTTTGGTGGTGGGCGGCTACATGGTGTTTAGGGGCTCGCTCACAGCAGGTGAGCTGGTTGCCTTTGTGTTGTACCTAACTGCCTTTTTTGCCCCAATCCAGCAGCTAGTGCAGCTCTACAACGCCTACCAACAAGGGCAGGCTTCTATGCGTAAGCTGCGCGATGTGCTTGCACAAGAACCTTCGGTGGCTGAAGCTGCCAATGCAAAAGAGCTACCTCCGATTAAAGGAGAAATAGTTTTTGAAAACGTGAGCTTCGGATATAGCCCCGAAACCCCTGTGCTGCACGACATCAACTTGCAACTTAGCGCAGGCGAAAGCTTGGCGGTAGTAGGCCCTACCGGGGGAGGCAAGTCTACGCTGGCCAAACTGATTGCCCGATTTTATGATCCGCAACAAGGCGTGGTGACTATTGATGGGCACGACCTACGCACGGTCAGCCTCACCTCGTTGCGCCAACAGCTTGGGGTGGTGCCACAGGAACCTTTCTTGTTCTATGGTTCAATCCGCGACAACGTTTCTTTCGCACGACCTGATGCGAGCACCGCAGAGGTGTTGGAAGCTTGTCGGGTGGTTGGGCTCAACGAGCTGTTGGAGCGGCTACCTCACGACATCGCAACGCAGGTTCATGAGCGGGGCGCGTCTTTGTCGGCAGGCGAACGACAACTCTTGGCCTTGGCCCGAGCCTTTCTGGCTAAGCCTCGGGTTTTGGTGTTGGACGAGGCCACATCCAACCTAGATTTACACTCCGAATCTCAAATTGAAGCTGCCCTAGATGTGGTACTGGAAGGCAGAACGGCCATCATCATTGCCCACCGGTTGGCAACCGCCATGCGCGCCGACCGCATAGCCGTAGTAGAACAGGGCAGGATTACCGAGATGGGCAGCCACGCTGAGCTCGTAGACCGAGGTGGGCATTATGCCGAGATGCATTCCACTTGGATGGCTCACGCTACATGAAGCCAGCTAGCTGACCATGAGCAGCAACCAAACTCCTGTGCTGCGCTTGCGCCAAGTAGGTTTTGTGCGCGCTCATAAGCCCATATTGACCAATGTGAGCTGGACCATAGAGCCCGCCCAGCGCTGGGCGGTGCTTGGTGCTAACGGCAGTGGGAAAACCACCTTGCTGCAGATTGCCGCCCTTTATGAGCACCCTAGTTGTGGCAGCGTAGAGTTGTTAGGCCAAAAGCTAGGCAAAGCAGATGTGCGTGAGCTGCGCCAACGTGTGGGTTTTGTATCAGCATCGTTGGCGCAGATGCTAAGGCCGCACCTCACAGCCACCGATGTTGTGATGACTGCCCGCTACGGCGCCCTAGAACCCTGGTGGCACACCTACAGCCAAGCCGATCGTTTGCGGGCCGAACAACTGCTAGAAGATGTAGGTGCGGGGGGTCTTGGTCAGCGCAGCATCGGCACTTTGTCTTCGGGTGAACGCCAAAGGGTGCAACTTGCCCGCAGCTTGATGACCAACCCTGCCCTGGTGCTCTTGGATGAACCAGCCTCGGCCCTAGATTTAGCAGGACGCGAGATGCTAATTGCCGACCTAGCCCGGATAGCCAACAACCCCGCGTCTCCCGCTCTGGTGATGGTCACCCACAGAGTAGAAGAAATCCCACCAGGGTTCACTCATGGCCTGTTGCTGCGTAACGGCGAAGTGCTAGCCCAGGGCCCCCTAGAACAAGTGCTGACATCTGCACAGCTATCGGCGTGCTTTGGGATTTCGCTGGAGTTAGGGCACCGCAACGGTCGGTGGCACGCTCAGGCACAAACCCCTAGCTGAGCTCATCGAGCTGTCTCAACATGCATCTCAACATAATTGACTCTTGCGAAATGCTGTAGCTACTGCTATATTCCTAAACGCTTCCCCATAGCAAAGGCTTCCCCAAGATTTATGAAAGGAAGTTACAACAACCTATGGAACAAGCAATTCTGGCACTGCTTGGAGTGATCGTTACCTTGATTCTCTACTTGGATCGGGGGCGCCGTCAAGACATTGCCCAGCTCCGAACAGAAATTGCCCAGCTCCGTCAAGACATTGCCCAGCTCCGAACAGAAATGAACGACGGCTTCAAACAGGTTAACAACCGATTCGAACAGGTTAACAACCGAATAGACAAGCTCAATGTTCGAATAGACACACTCAGCAATACGGTGATGCAGCTTGGCTACCGTGTTGGGCGGCTAGACGGCAGAGCCGAAGAGGCTGAAATCCCACAACCCAGCCCAACATAGAAAAGCACGGCGAGCCATCTCAATAAAAGACCAGCCCTAGAAGACCAGCCCTAGAAGACCAGCACTGTCTGCTCAGTCAACTTCCATATCTAGTCCAGCAAAACCCTTAGTGCGAAACACTGCAACCAACCAATAGGCCGCCAAGATCCCGCCAAAGAGCAACAAAACAAACCGCATCGAAATTAAGTCACCCAAGAAACCTGCCACAATCGACCCTAGCGGCAAACCAGAGAGCACCGACATCAACCATACCGACATAACCCGGCCGCGGTACTGCTCTTGCACCTGTACCTGCAAAGCGCTGCTCACCGTGACACCATGGGCCATCTGCCCGGCCCCCAAAATAAAATAACCCAACAACCCCACAAGCAACCACGGTGTAAACCCAATCAACAACACACCTAGCGTGTACACCGCCAAGGCCACGGTCTCAATGCGAGAACGAGCGTGACGGTCGCCATAGGAGGTCACATACAGTCCGATCAACAACGAACCAAAACCAAAGGCTGCGGTTAGCCAGGCCAGCCCACCATCACCCAGCGAGTACACATCGTCAGCCACGCTAGCCACTAAGGCAAAAGCAAATACCGCACCCAAAGCAGCCACCAAAAATGAAACAGAAACCACCAAGCGCATTTGTGGCCGCTCGGTAATGTAAACCACCCCTTGGCGAAATTGCGACCAGAAAGGTTCAGCCCGATTCGGCTCCGCTTCCCGCAGCCGCATTGGCGACATGATGGCAAGCCCCACACCCAAGCCCAAGATGGTGATTGCAAAAGCTGGCCCCGGCCCCAAGAAATAAAGGATCATCCCAGCCAGCAAAGGCCCAACAGCACGACCAGCGGTAAACGAAAGCGACACGCACCGAACCGCACCCAATAGGTCTTCAGGCGGAACCAGCAGTGCGGGGATGGACTGTGTAGGGGCCCACTGAAAGCCTCCTCCCAATCCCACCACCATCTGAATACACAAAATCAGCCAGGGATTCAGCAAATCTAGAGTAAACAGCAACAAAAAAGTGGAGGTAGCTACGAGCTGCACGCATAGCGCCCCAAACAAAATGGCCTTGCGGCTGATACGGTCACACCAAATCCCCGCCACGGGGGTCATCATCAACGCTGGTACCAACACCGCAAACGCTGCCGCACCTACCCAGGCGTTGGAGTCGGTAAGCTCATTCATATAAAACGGTACAGCCAACGACTGCATGAACTGACCGCTTGTAGCAATGGACACCCCAACGAAGAAAACAAAAAAGTTTCTATTGGATAATGCCCGTAGCGCAGAAGATTGTTGTGACACGACCTGTTGAGGGTACTTGCCAAAATGCCCTATCTGGCTACACGATGTGCCAACATCGTGTTATGGCACAAGTGCGAGCTATGTGGCGGTAGCTTAGAAACCCAACTAGATATCTATGACCACCACACCTCACACACAGTTTGCTGAGCATTTCCAAGCCATCGCTGCCAATGTAGGCAAGGCCATCTTGGGTAAGCCCGAAGCTTTGGAATTAGCGGTTACCTGCCTTTTGGCCGAAGGGCACCTGCTTATTGAAGATGCCCCTGGTGTTGGCAAGACAAGCCTTGCTAAAGCATTGGCTGTCTCAATCCAAGCCGATTTTGGCCGTATCTCGTGTACCCCCGACTTGCTGCCCTCAGATGTGGTAGGCACAACCATCTGGAACAGAGCAGCAAACACTTTGGAGTTCCAGCCCGGCCCTGTTTTTGCAGGCATCATGGTTGCCGACGAGATCAACAGAGCCTCACCCAAAACACAATCCGCACTGCTAGAAGCGATGGCTGAAGGCCAAGTAACCGTAGACAAAAGCACCCACATGCTGCCGCGACCTTTCATGGTGATAGCTACCCAAAACCCCCTTGAATATGAAGGCACCTATCCTCTGCCAGAGAGTCAACTAGATAGGTTTTTGATGAAGATCCAAGTTGGCTACCCCTCCAAACAAGCTGAGCTGAACATATTGGACACCATCGGCACCCAAAACCCGCTAGATCACCTTGGCGCGGTGCTGCAACCCAAAGAGGTCTGCGCGCTAGCAGAACTAGCTTGTGGGGTATACATTGCTCCAGCCATTAACAGCTACCTAGTGCAAATTGCCACGGCCACCAGAAATCACCCCAACACCATATTGGGAATGTCCACGCGCGCCACGCTGGCATTGCAAAGGGCAAGCCGTGTGCGCGCAGCAGCTCAATCACGAGATTTCGTGCTACCAGACGATGTCAAACAGCTAGCCGAACCAGTGCTAGCTCACCGGCTGCTATTGGATACCTCAACACACACAGGCGCATCTACAGCTAAAGAGGTGATAGCAGAGATCCTGAGCGCTATCCCAACTCCAGCAAACTAGCTGGCGTCAACACCAACCAATGCTCACATCACAGGGTTGGAGGCTCTTGATGGCAGCAGCTTTGCTAGCAGCATCAGGCTATCTCTTTGGCATTGTGGTGCTAGTAGTAGTTGCGATAGCGGGCCTAGGGGTGGTTGTGTCTGGCATTGCCTACGTATGGCTTTGCCCTTCGCTGACGTTGATACACAAATCGCTTCGGGCTCGCCGTGTGCATGTGGGTGACCAAAACCAAATCCATATTCTCCTTCGCAACCCGCGCCGGTTGAGATCCCCGGTGCTGGCCCTTACCGAAACCATCCAGATCACTCAGCAAAGAACAAAACAAAACACAGCAACAACATGGGGGCCAACGGAGTTTGCAAACTTGATGGTGCCACCGGTCAAGCCCCATCAAGAGATCGCAGTTTCACTTAACCTGCCCACCCAACAACGCGGCAAAGCCCTAATCGGCCCGTTGCATCTGACACTACACGATCCGCTTTCAGTGGCTGTTCGCAAGTTCCAACTAGGCCAACAGCTAGAAGCGCTGATTTACCCAACGCTTGCCCCCGTACAACCCCCCAAAAACAAGCCCACAAACATGTTAGATGCTGGTAAACGCAACCCTATCCCCCAGCACGCAGACGAATTGCACGGCCTACGCCCATTTCAAACCGGTGACGACCCAAGGCGCATTCACTGGAGAAGCTCAGCACATCAAGATGCGCTGATCGTGCGGCAAATGGAGGACTACTCCCACACCTACACAACGGTCCTGCTAGATACCACAAGCGGTGCGCTAGGTAACCCCGCTACCTACGAACTCTTCGAGGCTATGGTATCTATGGCCGCTGGCCTTTGCTGTGCTGCCCAACAGCGAGGGGACTATTGCCGCTTCGCTACCAGCGCCAACTTCAACACCGGATACGGATCTGACACAGCCCACCTGTACCGCATCTACGAACACCTAGCGCTGGTGCAACCCACGCCCACAACATCTCATCAAACCTCCGATCTTCACAAAACGGTTGAACGGCTTGGCATGGAAAACAAAGGTGGGGTGCTAGTTATCGTTGCTGCAAAAACAGATGATATCCAACAAGAGCTTTCAAAGACATCAAGTTTGAAGTTCAGATCTAACTCTTTAGTTGTACTGGATCCTGTAGGGGTTAAAGATGGGTGAACACAACAAGCCCACTCTGGCTGAACAACACCAGCGGGAAACCTGGCCGTGGCTGATAGCCACAGAGTTTGTTGGCCCAAGCCTCACCGGGGCCACCGCTGTAAGCCTAATCGGTTTGTTTGAGGGAACAAGTTGGGTTACATCAGTGTTGTTGGCAGTCACATTAAGCCACCTGTTTTTGCTGCTGATGCGCTATTTGAAGCTCAAATTACCAACAGCAGCGTTGGTAGACACGGTGTGTTTGGTGCTGCTAATTACTTGGACTCACTACTCAAACACCACCTTTTGGGCGCTGCCAACTAGCACCACCGCCTCGCAGGTGGGACAAGACCTTGGCGATGCTTGGGCTAGCTTTGGCGACACATCTGCGCCTGTGGAACCTGCTACCGGTTATGTGATCAGCGCCATGGCTGCTGTGTGGATGATCGCCTTTTTTGTGGACTGGGCTGCCATGCGATCCAAGTCTCCATATTTGGCGTTGGTGTTGCCCCTTGTGGCAGTGAGCTTTGTGGAGGTGGTTGGCGATAGCCGCTACCGCAACATCGGTGCCTATGTTTTAGTAGCTGTGCTGTTGCTGTTCCTATGTGTGTGCAAGATCACAACGCGCACCACAGGCGCTAGATGGCTAGGCGGCGCACAAAAGGCCAAGCCTGCTAGAAGAGCCCTTTTGGGTGCAGGTACAGCAATTGGTGCAGCAGGACTATGCGCAGCTTTGCTGGCAGCACCGGCGCTTAGCAACAACGAAGACCCCATAATCAACCTTACAGAAGCCGCGCGCGATCTCACAGATGCTACCCGTAGCTCCGAAGAAGCAGCCGACCGCGTGGTAATCAGCCCGCTGGTGGATATCCGCGGCCGCTTAGTAAACCGCTCTGAAGACGTTATGTTTCAAGTAAAAACGCAGCAACGGTCTTACTGGCGGCTCACCTCTCTGAATCTATTCGACGGACAGATTTGGTCGTCTCGTGCCGACTACGCATCTCGCTCCACGCAGTTGCCTTCTTTATTCCAATCTGGCTCTACGGTGCAAGATTCCACCCAAGAGTTCACCATCAAACGACTTAGCACGGTGTGGTTGCCTGCGGCCTTTGAGCCCTACAGGGTTACCTCAGAAACAAATCAGATCAGCTACGAACCTACCTCTTCTACCTTGATTGTGGATCGCTCGCTTAGCAACTCCAATGGGCTTAGCTACACCGTGCAATCCGCTCTGCCTCGCTTCAACCCCACAGAACTTAACGCTGTCTCTGTAGATATGCCCCTCAACACAGAACTAGGTGCCTACACCTTGTTGCCAGATAACTTCAGCCCGCAGGTTCGCAATACCGCAGCTCAAATCACCCAGCAAGCTACCTCAAGGTACGAACAAGCCCTAGCGCTTCAGAACTACTTCCGCAACGGCAACTTCATCTACGACGACAGCGTGGCCACGGGCCATTCCAACGATCGAATTGAGACGTTCTTAGCTACACGGCGTGGCTACTGCGAGCAGTTTGCGGGCACCTTTGCGGCTATGGCCCGCTCGGTGGGACTAGCCGCGCGGGTAGCCGTTGGGTTCACGGTGGGCGAAGCTGACACAGACGATCCCAATCTGTTTGTGGTACGAGGCAAACATGCCCACGCGTGGCCTGAGATCTACTTACAAGGCGCAGGCTGGGTTGCGTTTGAGCCCACACCTAGTCGCGGCGCGCCCAACGCCTGGAACTATACGGGTGTTGCTGAAAGCCAAGCCGTTAGCTTGAACCCACCCCAAGAAAACTTAGCAACAGGTGACAGCCCTACCTCACAGGTACCTTCAGATGAGATAGACCTACAAAGCCTCATCGCTCAACAGGCTCTGGAAACCTCTGGCAGCCAAACTCAAAACGCCGCCCAGAACAGCACAATCAGCAGCTGGGTTTGGGTAACCCTAGCTGTAGCTGCGGGGTTTGTTTTGTTTGCGGTACTTGTGCCTGCTGTTGCTAAGTTGCGGCGCTGGCGCAGACATCGCAGGCTGTCTAGCAACAGAGACCACATTCAGATGCTCTGGGCTGACACCATCGGTGCCCTTAGGTTCTGTCGCATCACCCCAGAGGTCTCAGAGACGCATGAAGAGTTTGCCCACCGAGCCATCCAGCAAGTACCACTGCATAACAAAGAACTGCATCAGCTCAGCAAGCTAGCTGCTGCAGCCACCTTTGCCCCGTCAGATCCCAGCGAAGATCAAAAGGTGCTGGCGCACACTTGGGCTCTAGCGGTTCGCTCTGAAGTCAACCTCCGTCTGCGGCGCTCACAGAGGCTGTTGGCCACCTACTTACCGTGGAACTTCAGGCGGCGCTAGTTGCGCCCGGTGTCGTCGCGGCGCATTCGGTTCATAATGCGTCGCCCCGGCGAACGCAGAAAGCTGCTTACCTCACCGCGGTTGATGCTGTCGCTGATCTGCTGCATGCCGAAGCGCCCTAGCTTACGCAAGCTGCTCCACGCCCACAGCGCTGCTGCCAACATCACCAAAAAGCCCACAAAAGACAGCCAAAAAGAGGTAGACAGTGTGAGGATCATAAAGATGAGCCCGACAATGCAGCCCAACACAGCCAAACGCAAATTGCGAGCTGGATGCGTAAAAACCGTTGTGCGCCCCACCTCTCGGGCCAGCGCTGGGTCGGTTTCATAAAGTTGGTCCTCAATCTCGCTGAGGATACGTTGTTCGTCCTCCGACAGTGGCACGCCTCTAGTGTCTCACAGCCTAAGCCTCCAAACAATACCGAAGCCTCGAAAGAGTGACGATGAGCTATTTGTCAGCAGGCTCGGCGGTCAACACCTCACGGGCTTGGTCGACATCAACATGCAGTTGCTTTACCAAAGCCTCAATACCATCAAAGCGATGCTCACTCCGCAGCAACTCCACAAACTCCACCTTTGCCTCAGATCCGTAAAGGTCATCCTCAAAGTCCAGCAAATGCGCCTCCAAGAGGGACTGCTGAGCATGCTCATAAAATGTGGGCCTTCGACCAATGTTGATTGCTGCCATATAGCGAGTGCTATCGGGGCGGGTGTACCACCCGGCATACACAGCATCAGCAGGCATGGCCATCTCCATAGATACAGCAATGTTGGCCGTGGGGAACCCAATCCCCATACCCCTACGATCCCCCGGCACCACCGTTCCCCTAGTTTCGTGATAACGACCCAACATGGTAGTAGCAGTTCGCACATCTCCACCTGCTAACGCCCGTCGCACCGCAGTTGACGACACTGGCTCAGGCCAAGCGTGGTGATGATGCACCAACTGCAAGCCTTGAACTTCAAAACCCATTTCCATGCCGAGCTTTTCCAGCAGATCTACGTTGCCCTCACGCCCTTTTCCAAAGTGAAAATCCTCTCCTACAACCACGCAGCTAGCCTGCAAGCTGTCTACAAATACTTGGCGCACAAAATCTGTTGGAGCTGTGTGGGCTCTGTCGGGAGAGAACTCCACCAAGTACACATACTCAATACCAGCGCGCTCTAGTAGTTCTAGCTTTTGTTCCAGCGTGTTCAACAACAAAGGCGCGTTCTGAGGCCGCAAAACTAAGGCAGGATGGCGGTCAAAGGTAACAACAGCAGGCACCACCCCTAAGTGCTCGGCACGCACTAGCAGTTGTCGTAGCACCTCTTGATGGCCCACATGCACACCGTCGTAAACACCGATGCTCACAGCAGTAGGCTGAGCGCTTTTTGTGAGGTCTGAATCCCGAATTACCTGCACCAAATGCCAACTTTAGCGATGTTCACGAGCCATCACCACACAGGGCTTCACTCGAGCTACACCGTGTTCTTGGTACACCGCCAACAGTTCAGCATCAACGCCATACACCGCCCATGGCCCTGTACCTGTGGCCCCTAATTCGTCTACCGTTAGCACCTGCCCGTTTGCAACCCGATTAGCCACCGCATTGCTCACGATAACCGATGCATAGTCACGCATAACCTCGGCCAACGGCAAAATCTCAACAGATGTAAGCGGCTTCGCCTGTGAGATGTGAAACGAACCAATGGCTTGGCGGCACAAGGCCCGCAAATGCGCCCCACCCCCCAACGCAGTGCCTATGTCTGCAGCTAAAGACCTAATGAAGGTTCCTGAAGAACAGGTAACTTGCAGCCTATACACCCCCGCTTGAGCATCTAGCGGGGTTACCCCTAAAGAGTAGATGGTTACTGGCCTAGCTGCACGTGGCACCTCTTTACCGGCGCGTGCTAGCTCATACAAGCGCTGCCCGCCTACCTTCACAGCCGACACCATGGGCGGCACCTGGGTAATCTCGCCCACGAATGCCAAAGCGGCTTCAGCCACCTGTTGTGGCTGCACAGCGGCCATGTCATAAGTGGCGGAGACCTCCCCGGAGGCATCCAAGGTGGTGGTCTCGCTGCCCAGCACCATCTCGCCGCTGTACTGCTTGCGCAGCGGGGTTATGAACCGTAACAAACGGGTAGCCCGGCCAACGCCAAGCAGCAAAACCCCTGTGGCATCAGGATCTAATGTTCCCGCGTGACCGATCTTGCGGGTCCCAAAAATGCCCCGCGCCTTAGCCACTACATCGTGCGATGTCCAACCGGCCTGCTTGTCTACAACTGCGATCCCATCTAACGAGCCTTCTAGCCCGCTCACCGATTTTCCTCGTTGGCCAAACTTCGCAATATCTGATCCACCCGCTCACCCGCAGCAATAGCGGGGTCTAACGCAAACTCTAAATCTGGCACCCTACGCACTGCATCGGAGCGAGCCACCGCTCCCTTCAAAGCCAGGCGATGCTCTTGTAGTGCTTCTAGGGCAGCAGCGGTGCCAGCAACATCCAACACACTGATGTACACGGTGGCACGGCTCAACTCAGAACTGGTATCTACGCCGGTGATGCTGGCCAACTCCAACCGCGCATCCTCTAGGCGTGTTAGCTCTACAGCAAGTATCTCCCGCAGCAGTTCGCCTAGGCGCGCCGAACGGGGGTAGTGAGAAGTGCGAGATGCGGGTCGGCGAGCCATATACGGTGTTGCAATCTAAGAATATCTAAGCTCAAGTTTGAGCGACTGCTCGCTCCTCAAAGGTCTCAATCACATCGCCCTGCTTGAGGTCTTGGAAATCCGATAAACCGATACCGCACTCATAGCCCGACTGCACCTCACGCACATCTTCTTTGAATCGCTTGAGCGAGGATATCTGACCACGCCAGATAACAGCGCCATCCCGCAAAAAGCGCACCTTAGAACCTCGTGTGATGACACCGTTGAGCACATAACAACCTGCCACAGCCCCGATGCGCGGCACCCGAAATATCTCCCGCACCTCAGCGTCGCCGGTTACTACCTCTTCAAACTCAGGTGCCAGCATTCCCACCATAGCGTTCTCAATGTCTTCTAGGAGCTTGTAGATAATCTCGTAAGTACGTATCTCCACCTTTTCCAAATCAGCCATCTCACGGGCCTTGCGATCGGGCCGCACGTTGAAGCCGATGATCGTGGCATTCGCAGCAGCCGCTAGTTGAATATCGTTAGCCGTGACACCACCCACGCCACGATGCACAAAAGCCAGCTGCACATCGTCACGCTCTAGACGCTTGAGACTATCCACTACTGCCTCTAGCGACCCGTTTACGTCTGCTTTGACGATCAGATTTAAGGTGGCGGTCTCTCCTGCTTGAATCTGACTAAAGATGTCTTCTAAACGAGCACCGCCAGCAGTAACAGCAGCATCTCGCCCAATGCTGGCAATCCGCTGGGAGTGCTCTCGGGTTTGAGCTACCTTAGCGGCTACCTTCTCGTTGGGAGCCACCACGAAGCTGTCACCAGCGGTGGCAACATCGCACAAACCCAACACCTGCACCGGCTGCGAAGGACAGGCTTGGGCTATCTGATTACCTTTGTCGTCTAGCAGCGCCCTAGCGCGTCCCCATGCTGCGCCAGCCACCACTGGATCGCCGCGCTTGAGGGTGCCTTGTTGCACCAGCAGCGTGGCTACGGGGCCACGACCTGTGTCCAAGTTGGATTCCAACACCACACCTTGAGCCCGACCTTGGGGATTAGCGGTTAGGTCTTCCACCTCAGCTACCACCGCTAGCTGCTCCAACAAATCGTCTATCCCTAAGTTTTGCAGAGCTGAAATCTCCACCATGATGGTGTCGCCACCCCACTGCTCTGGTACCAAGTTCTGCTCTGAAAGCTGCTGCATGGTGCGATTGGGATCGGCGTTGTTGCGATCTACTTTGTTGACAGCCACCACAATAGGCACCTCGGCGGCCCGAGCATGACTGATGGCCTCCAAGGTTTGCGGCATGACACCGTCATCAGCGGCTACCACCAGCACCACAATGTCTGTTGCATCTGCACCCCTAGCGCGCATAGCAGTGAAAGCAGCGTGGCCTGGGGTATCTATAAAGGTCAGCGTGCGACCAGCTTTTTCTATCTGATAGGCCCCAATGTGCTGGGTGATGCCCCCAGCCTCTCCTTCTGCCACCTTTGCGCTGCGTATCTGATCCAACAGCTTGGTCTTACCATGATCCACATGACCCATCACGGTAATCACCGGGGGTCGCATTGGTAGATCTTCTTGCACGCTATCTAAGAGCTGGTCGGCTTCAAGCAGCTTGAGCAGTTCTCTTTCCTGTTCTTCGCCTGGGTCCACCAAGCGCACCTCAGCACCTATCTCAGCTGCAAACAGCTCAATCATCTCGTCGCTCAGCGACTGTGTGGCGGTTACCATCTCCCCCTGCTGCATCAAAAAACGCACCACATCAGCAGCTGTTTGGTTGAGCTTGGGGCCCACCTCCAAAGGCGAACAGGCCCGTTCGATAACAACCTCGCCAACAGGTGCAGGCGCCTCGGTGGGGGTGTACTCCAACACGCTCATGGGCTGGAGCTCTTCGGCTACCCGCCGACGCCGCCTGCTCTTGCGCCGTCTTTGCTGGGGACGCTGCGGGCCACCACGACCACGACTACCACCCGGCCCGCCGCTTGGTGGACTAGGCAAGGGCCCCGGAGGACCTTGCCTTCCAACTGGAGCTGGCTTGGATGCAGATCTAGAACCGCTAGGGCCCGCCGATGTGGATGCTTGCTGTCGACCTGGGCCCCGTGGGCTACGGCGAGGGCCGGTTGCTGTCTGATTACGACCGCCACGACCCGGAGGCGGTGGAATGGGCTTGCCCGAAGCAGACTTTGGGCGCCCTGGCGGAGGTGGAATGGGCTTGCCCGATGCCGAAAGCGGTGTCTTAGCCTCTACAGGTGCTGTTGGTTGTGAGGATTTTGCTTCGGGTTCGGGGGTAGCAACAACACGCGCGGCTGCGGGCTGAACTGGAGTTTGCACTGGGGCTGGAGCTGGCGGGGGCGCAGGTGTTTCGGTTGAGGCGGGCGGCGGCGCTGGAGGTGGAGTTTGCACCTGCGCTGGAGGCTGCGAGGGAGCAGAACCTACAGGTTCAACAATCCAATCAGCTGGCGAGGGTGCAGGGCGCTGACGAGGCGGCAAGTCGCCGCTTGAGGTAACTACCCGATCTGGTTTATCGGCCTTTTCTGATTCGGGCTTAGGCGCAGGCTCATCGGGAAGTTCAGCAGCTACAGGCTCTGGTTCTGACTTTGATGCTGACTCGGGCTCTGGTGCTGGTACCGGTTCTGATGGTGGTTCTGGCTCAGGCTCAGCAGCTACAGCCTCAGCAACTACAGGTTCAGTAGCTTCAGGCTCAGCAACTACAGGTTCAGTAGCTTCAGGTTCTGGTACCGTCTCTGGCTCAGGCTCAACAGCTACTTTGTCTGGTGAGGGCTCCGGTTGCGGTACTGGGGTTGGTTCGGGTTCTGGTTCGGGCTTAGGCTCGGGCTCACCGAAGATTCCCAGCTCATCACGCATGGCGCGACGCCGTACCCGATCGGCTTGAGCAACCTCAATGCTAGATGAAGGGCTCTTTACACCGATCCCTAAATTGCCACAGAGTTCAACGATCTCGGGATTACCAAGACCGAGCTCACGAGCAAGCTCATATAACCGGATTTTTGCTGGCAAAAAGTTCTCTCTGAGTTAAACCGTATTTCACGGTCAGCCAATCGGCTAAACCTATATTGTTTCACGCCTTGCTTACAGATTGATAAGTCAATCAGTTAGCAAGAATAGCTATACCGGAGGCAGAACTCCTTCGGGCTCAGAAACCTCTTCAGTGTCTGAGGAGGTTTCGTTGCCCTCAGCAGCCCAATCTTCAGCCGACAATTCTGGCCCCCCTTCGGCTGGCTTCCAAACCTGTTCGCCGGTATCGGCATCTACAACCCACTCACCTTCAGCCCAATCCGTCTCTTCGTAATCAGCTTCTTGGGCTAGCTGTGTCTCGCTCTTGATGTCGATGCGCCAGCCGGTTAACCGTGCCGACAGGCGGGCGTTTTGACCTTCTTTACCGATTGCTAACGAAAGCTGATAATCGGGCACCACCACCACAGCCGCTCCAGCCTCCTCGTCAATGGTCACTTCTTTAATCTTTGCTGGAGATAGCGCTTTAGCCACAAAATCAGCTGGATCCTCAGCAAAGGGCACAATGTCGATCTTCTCGCCCCGCAGTTCGTTTACCACCATACGCACCCGGGCACCGCGCGCTCCCACACAAGCTCCAACAGGATCTACGTTTGTGTCGTTGGACAACACAGCAATCTTGGTGCGATGGCCTGGTTCTCTAGCACACGCCTTAATCTCTACGATGCCGTCTGCAATTTCTGGCACCTCCAACTCAAAAAGACGCTTGATAAGACCCGGGTGGGTTCTGCTCACCACAATTTGTGGCCCCTTTACCGTTTTGCGTACCTCCACGATGTATGCCTTGAGCCGACTGTTTGCATCGTGACGCTCAAAGGGAACCTGCTCGGCTTGGGGCAACAACGCCTCTACTCGCCCCAAATCCAACAGAGTGTAACGTGCATCGTTTTGCTGGATTATGCCAGTTACGATATCCCCCTCGCGGCCAGCGTACTCCTCGTACTTTAGTTCTCTTTCTACCTCACGAATTCGCTGCATCATCACCTGCTTGGCTGTCTGTGCAGCGATGCGCCCAAACCCATCGGGCGTAACATCAAAAGGATCACCTATGGGTTCACCGTCTTCATCTAACTTTTGGGCATATACCTGAATTGCAGCAGTGTCGGGGTTTATGGTGACCCAAGCGTACTCTTCACTGTTGGGCATTCGCTTGTAGGCCGACTCCAACGCATCAGCCAAAGCTGCCAACAAGGCATCTACCGAAATCCCCTTGTCGGCGGCTAACGACTGAAGGGCTTCAAGCATGTCGGGGTTCATTGGCTGCTCTTCTCCTTAGACTTGTTCTGTACGGGGGTTCTTGTGCCTCCAGAGTGCCCTTTGGGTGTGGGGCCCCATTCAAACTTAGTTCTGGCCTTAGATATATCGCTCAGGGCTATACGGCGGGACACCCCGTTTTGTTCCAAACAGATGCTGTCTTGCTCACAGCCCAGCAAAACACCCTCTAGGCGACGCTCACCATCTATATGTGTACCCAGCTTTAAGCTGATCAACTCACCGGTGGCTTTGGCGAAATGCTCAGGGCTACGCAACGGCCGCTCAAGGCCGGGGCTAGATATCTCCAATGTGTAACGCCCGCTACACACCTCGTGGTCGTCCAACAAACGTGAAGCCACCTTAGACACATCAGCTACCTCATCAAGGTTCACACCACCGGGCTTGTCTACGATGATACGCAACACCCCGCCACCATAGGTGAGATCGTAAAGTTCTAGCCCTCTGTTATGAAAAATGGGCGCGAGCAAGTTGTTTGCGGCCTCTGCTACAGACATCTCGCCCCCTTAAGTGGACTTTTCAACGGAACCTGAACTAGCCGTTTACCATACCCGCTTATGTGGGCAATAGCTGCGCGCGACCAAGAAGTTCTGAGTTAGTAGCTTTGTTAGTAACTTCTCGCGCAGATTGCCATGAGGTCGGGCTCCTCCATTGCTTGAGGTAAAGACCCGTCGGCTCGTTGTAGACAGCGCACGCTGATGGCATCTTTAGCCAAAGCAGCTTCGCCTTCTGTGCCCAACACCTGCCACGGGATACGGGCAAAACCCACTTGAGCTGCCTCGCGTGCTGTAGACAGATTGTTCACATCCACAATCTTGGAATCTCTCCAAGCCGTAGCCGTAGCCAAAATGGCCTGCTGGGCGCGATCTAGCTCCCTCACCAACACAGCGGGTACATCGCCTAAGCCCACCGCTTGTTTTTCTGTACCAATGCGAGAAACCACAGTAGCTTGTTGTTGTTCTAGATCGCGCGGACCTATCTCAACTCGCATAGGCACCCCCTTTAGCTCCCAGTTGGTTGCCCTACGTCCAAAACCTGTATCGGTGGCATCGTCTACCTTCACCCGCACACCTTTGGCATGCAGCTCAGTAGCCAAACTGTGGCAAGCCTCCACCACATTGGCATCAGAACGCACAGCCACTACCACAGCTTGGGTGGGCGCTAAGCGAGGCGGCACCACCATGCCACGATCATCACCATGAGCCATGATCAACCCACCCACCATACGCGAGGACACACCCCAAGAGGTTTGCCAAACATGCTCCTGATTGCCCTCAGCATCAAGATAGGTGATGTCGAACATGGTGGCGAAGCTCTGGCCCAACTCGTGCGATGTACCCATTTGCAGGGCCTTCGTGTCGCGCATCATGGCCTCTAAACACATGGAGTTGATGGCACCCGGGAACCGCTCGGCTGCAGTTTTGTAGCCAACCAAAACCGGAATGGCCAGCACCTGCTCCATAAAATCGCGATACACCTCATGGAGGATTTTGGCAGCATAGGTGCGTGCAGATTGCTGGCTAGCGTGCGCTGTGTGACCTTCTTGCCACAAGAACTCAGTGGTACGTAAAAAGATTCGAGGACGCATCTCCCAGCGCACCACATTGGCCCACTGGTTGATGAGCATCGGCAGGTCTCTGTGGCTTTGAATCCACTTAGACAAATAAGCGTTGATGATGGTCTCCGAGGTGGGGCGCACCACAACCGGCTCAGCTAGCTCACGTCCCCCGCCCATGGTGACCACCGCAAGCTCAGGGCTAAACCCTTCCACGTGATCAGACTCTTTGTGCAAATAGCTCTCGGGGATAAACAACGGAAAATAAGCGTTATCGGCTCCAGCTGCCTTAATGCGCTGATCCACCTCGGCTTGCATGCGCTCCCACAAGGCATACCCGTAAGGGCGAATTACCATAGTACCTCGCACCGGGCCGTTCTCTGCTAGTTCAGCTTTGTTGAGCACATCTTGATACCAGCGAGGAAAATCTTCGCTCTGTGGGGTTACCACGCTCTTTTGGGCCACCATCACCCCCTGTTACGGATTAGTTCTATTTTTTGTTGCGCCATGTTGGCATCGTTGCCCTGCTCAGCAAGGAGACGATTGCGATCTCGTTCAGCCTCACGTTCAGCCGCCACAGTATCGGCTCTAGCTAACGCGGCTGACACACCCTCGGTATGAATCAACTCAGCCCACTCCACTAACGCAGACACCATATCTTGTTCGGCCACCACCGCTACATTACGCCCCTTTACAAACAGATGCCCCCGCTTGTTGCCTGCGGCAATCCCAATATCTGCATCACGAGCCTCCCCAGGCCCGTTCACCACGCAACCCATAACTGCTACCTGAAGCGGAATCTGCTTGTCACCAAAGGCTTGCATGGCTTGTTCGGCCACCTCATACACATCAATTTCAGCACGTCCACAGCTAGGGCAAGCAATGAGATCTACGTTTTTGCGTTCCCGCAAACCCATAGCCTCCAACAGCTGCCGACCTGCTTTAGCTTCTTGAACTGGATCAGCGGTGAGGCTATAGCGGATGGTGTCACCAATACCTTCAGCCAACAGAGTACCAATGCCAACGGTGGACTTAATCAACCCCGCTGGAGGAGGCCCCGCCTCGGTTACGCCTAGATGCAAAGGATGGTCCACCACATCGGCAAGCTGACGATAAGCCTCAATCATCAAAGGCACGCTGGATGCCTTGACAGAAATCTTCACATCTGCGAAGTCCACATCTGCGAAGTACGCAAGCTCCATCTGCGCGGATTCCACCATGGCCTCTGGGGTGACCTTATCGCCGTACTTGCTATACAAATCAGGATGCAACGACCCGCCGTTCACCCCTATACGGATGGGCACTTGGCGGTCTTTACACTCTTGAGCAACAGTCTGTATGTGTTCGGGCTTGCGGATGTTGCCCGGGTTCAACCGTAAGCAATGCACCCCGGCATCCAACGCGGCTAGAGCCATGCGATATTGATGATGAATATCTGCCACAATAGGCACAGGTGAACGGGGAACTATCTGCGCCAAACCCTCGGCTGCTTCAAGCTCATTGCATGTACAGCGCACAATATCTGCACCGGCTGCGGCCAACGCGTATATCTGCTGCAAGGTGGCTTCCACATCGGCTGTACGGGTGGTTGTCATGGACTGCACGGTGATAGGCGAACCCCCACCCACAGCCACGTTGCCTACGTGGATTTGGCGAGTTTGACGACGCTGAAAGGTGGCTTGTACTTCCATGATCAGCTTGGCAACTCAATTGGATCGGTTATGTCCAAATACAACGCGCCCAAGCCTACAAATAAAAGCACGAACATTACCGCATAAGCCACCGGTAACATCTTGGAAACATCTGCGGTATAACGACTACCACGGCGCGAGCGCAGCCGCTCATAGGTAGCGATTACTACATGGCCACCATCTAAAGGCAACAGGGGGATCATGTTGAAGACCCCTACAAACACATTCAAAAGCGCCAAGAACAACAGCAAGTTTACATAGCTGTTCTCGGTTAGGTCGGCACCAATCTGCAAGGCCCCAAATATTGAAATCACCCGGTTCTCATCGGCGCTAGAGTTACCCGTCGCCACAATTCCTCGACTCGCCGTAGGGGTGGTTTGTTCGGTTGGCTGGTTGGTGATATTACGATAGAAGTCACCTAGCCCACTAGGTGAAAAGAACCGACCAATACCAAGCACCGATTGAGAGGTGAAGGTGCCAAACTCCTTAAAGGTTTCAGGAACAGCCTCAAACGGCCCCACCGCTACCGACCGAAAGTCGTAGGCAGACCCAGATGCAATCCCAATAAATCCCCTCTCAGAATCTGCGGGGTGAGTTCCTAGCGTGAGCGTGCTAGACAGCTGCTCTGTGCCTCTTTGGATACCCAAAGTTACCTGAGTGCCCGCAGATGGCAACACAGCTACCATCTCTTCCATAGTGGCAACCGATTCCCCGTTGACCGACACGATTCGGTCTCCTACCAACAGCTGAGCCCTACTAGCTGGCGAATCGCTAGCTATCCCGCTGATGGTCCAATCTGGCGACTCAACCCTTTCCGTTTGACCCCCCACAACCAAAAAAGCAAAGATCAACCCCAAAGCCAACAAGAAATGCATAGCCGAACCTGCTACCGCAACCGACATGCGTCGCCAATAAGGCTTGGATCTGTAGGTGAGATGCTCCTGTGATACGGGCACCTCTTCTAGATTGTTCATGCCTATAACCCGAACATAGGCCCCGGCTGGCACAGCCTTCAGTCCGTAAAGTGTCTCACCACGCCGAAACGACCAGAGCTTTGGCCCGAAACCCAAGAAGAACTCCGTTACCTTCATGCCTGCTGACCGAGCCGTTATGTAATGGCCTAGTTCATGCAAGAAGATCATGGCAATGATGGCTAAAAGCACGATCAACAAAGCCAAGCCGTAGAACACCCCTAGTGCAGCTAACAATCCAACGATAAGCACCAAACCCAGCCAACTCTGCTGGTTAGCCCAAACTGTAGCTAGCCCGCTAGCCGAAGCCTGTGGGGGTTGGGGGGACTGGGAAAGTTGTGGGGGCTGGGGGGGTTGGGAGGACTGGGGAGACATATCTGAACGCATCTGCTCAGCTAATCTTGGATGCTGCTGATCTTGGATACAATGTTGCTTGCCTGAGACCTAGCAACCTTATCTTGGTGCATAACAGCCTCTAGAGATTCAGCGGCAGCGCCGTCGTAGTTGCCCAGAACATCTTGGATAACATAAGAAATCGCTGTCCATGGTATCTGCTCATCCAAGAAAGCTTGCACAGCCACTTCATTAGCGGCATTCAAAACCGCTGGGGCCAACTCGCCCAAACGACCTGCTTGATAGGCCAATTCCAAGCAGGGGAAAGCCTCGGTGTTAGGAGGCTCAAAATCTAGGCGAGACAAAGTTTGCCAATTAATCTGCCCAAATGGGGTTTTGAGGCGCGAGGGGTAAGCCAAGGCATAACCAATGCAAAGCCGCATATCGGGCTGAGATAGCTGCGCTACGGTAGCCCCATCTGTGAACTCCACCATCGAGTGAACCACAGACTGAGGATGAACCACCACCTCAATTTGGTCAAAACCAACACCAAAAAGTTCTTTGGCTTCTATCACTTCTAAGCCCTTGTTCATCAGAGTAGAAGAATCCACCGTAATCTTGGCACCCATCTCCCATGTAGGGTGGGCTAGGGCACTTTCTACTGTGACATCAGCTAACTCAGCGGCGTTGTAGCCTCGAAACGGGCCACCGCTTGCAGTAAGCAGTATGCGAGCCACGCTATTGGTGCTCAAGCAACTGTGTTGGGCAAAGGTGTGGGCGCTATGGGTGCCGCTAGCTTGCAAGCACTGATGAATAGCACAGTGCTCGCTATCTACCGGCACAAGTTCTGCACCCGGGGTTTGACGGGCCCGCTGCACCACAGGCCCAGCAGCAATCAAAGACTCCTTGTTTGCCAAAGCCAAACGCCGTCCTGCTGATAGGGCAGCTAAGGTGACCGGCAACCCGGCAAACCCCACAACGCCGTTCACCACAACATCGGCCATTGCAGCTGCTTCGGCAAGGGCAACAGCGCCTGAAGCCACCTGCACGGCTGGCAGTTCAGCTTGTACCTCTGGCACTAGTTCTGGGTTACCTACCACCACCATCTGCGGGTGCCACTTACGCGCTTGCTCTACGAGCACCCTCACAGATTTACCCGCCGCTAGCGCCACAACATCAAACAAATCAGGCTCAGCGGTTAGCACCTCTAAGGTTTGGCGACCGATTGAGCCAGTAGAGCCAAGCACCGAAAGCGACTGCATAACCTAAAGTCAGTAAAAAAATTGCTATAAGGTCGTCGCCACCCGCACCGAGTAGCCGCTTAGATGATCCCAAACATCAAGCCGCAGAAGTAGGTAGCGGGGAGCACAAACAACAGGGCATCAATTCTGTCCAATAAACCACCGTGGCCGGGTAAGAGCGTGCCCATGTCTTTGACACCCAAGTCGCGTTTAATGGACGACTCAAACAAATCGGCCAAAGGAGCCACCAAAGCCACCACAATGCCCAACACCACGCCATCAGAGCGGTTCTGCGAATCTCCAAATGGGCCAAACTCCAGCACCGAGATAACCACCAACGCAACCGCAATGGTCAAGATAGCACCGCCAACAAAACCCTCCAGCGTTTTGTTGGGGCTAGCTGCCGATAACGGTGTGCGCCCAGCAGATCTACCCACCACAAAAGCACCCACATCGTTAGCCACCGTCAAAATAACTGCGGTAAGCGCTAGTTGCGCCCCATCGGGTTCGGCCAGCAAAAGCCCGCCAAAAGCTCCAGTTAGCCCAACATAGGCAATCCCCAACATGGTCACGCCCAAGCTCATCAACGGACGATCCCGAATCACCCCGCTCACATAAAACATGCCTGCTCCAAACAGAGCAAACACCAATACCAAAACGATGCCATCAGCGCCGCGCCAAAATGCGGCAATAGGCAAAGCCGTTACCGCTGCGTAGCCCAGCAACACTGGCGGCATGAACCTAGCCTTGCGCATGGCGGTAAACCACTCCGTAGAAGCCACCAGCAATACGATGGTAAGCAGCGCTAAGGTAACCTTTTCTCCCAGAGCCACCGCAAGCAGCACAAACCCGCCAAGCAACACGCCCACAGCCACAGCCCCGGCCGTACTAGCTGTGCGCGGAGATGTTGGGTGTGCTGCAGCGGAAGATTGCAACATATCGTTACGAACGCTGGTGAGTTCTGTAACCGGCCCAGCAAGCGGCTCATTCAAAGAGAGCACTTCATCTACCCGTTCCACTGCGGTGAGATCGAAAGCCTCAGTGGGTTCTGGATCTGAAAACACGCTCGCACCCGGCACCGGCGAGAACCCTTCCGAGAGGTCCGAGAGGCTGCTATGAGATTCTGTAATCTCTGTGGCTGTAATCTCTGTAGCTGTGTCTGCTCCCACAGCAGCGGTACCTGTTGTTGGCACAGCAACATCCTCGCGCCATTTTGGCGTAGCCTCAGCCAAGTTGCCCCAGTCTTGCGGGCCAGATTTGGCAGAAGATTCATCGGAAGATTCACTCCACACACCAAGCCCCGTATCTGCTTCCTCCTCGTCAAACAAAGTGGTCAAATCTTCTAGGTAGCTGGCTTGTCGTTCTTCTAAAGATTCCTCGGAAGGCTCTTTGGGCCTTTGAAATACATTGTCTTCGTCCATTGTCACTCCTGTCGTCAGATTTCCAACAGCTCTTGCTCTTTAACGCTGAGGGCATCATTGATGAGCTTCTCGCGAGCATGAGTTAGTTGATCTAATTCTTTGTTGGCTCTAGCCACAACATCTTCGGAGATCTCGCCATCTTTTTGAAGTTGATCAATGTCGTGACGGGTGCCACGCCGAGAATTGCGAATTGCCACGCGACCCTCCTCGGCCATCTGCTTAACCAACTTTACTAGCTCACGGCGCCGTTCCTCGGTAAGGGGCGGAAACGCTAAGCGCACCACGCTGCCATCGTTGCTCGGGTTTATGCCAATATCAGCCTGCACTATGGCCCGTTCTATAGACGGAATAGACGACTTATCAAACGGCGATATCACCAAGAGTTGCGGCTCAGGCACGCTGAAGCTGACAAGCTGTTTGAGCGGCACATCGGTGCCATGGTAATCCACCATAAAGCGCTCAAACAGCGCCGATGATGCCCGACCAGTCCTAACTGAGGCAAACTGCTGACGGGCACGACTGACCGCCCCGTCCATTCGCTCTTGGGCCTCTTGGATGGCCAAGTCGGTTAGATCACTGCCGGTTGTCATCTGCCACCAGCGTACCGATTGACTGACCCTCAAGTATGGCACCCACGTTACCGGGCTGTAACAGGTCGAAAACTACTATGGGGAGTTTGTTATCCATACACAACGAAACGGCGGTGCTATCCATAGCCCGCAAACCCGCCGACAGCACCTCCATGTAACGCACTTTATCTAACTTTGTGGCATCAGGATTAGTGCGAGGATCGTCTGTGTAGATGCCATCGGTGCCACTGTGGGTGCCCTTTAGCAACACGCCAGCTTCTATCTCTACAGCTCGCAGCGCTGCGGCAGTGTCGGTTGTAAAAAACGGGTTGCCGGTACCAGCCGCAAAGATAACCACACGCCCTTTTTCTAGATGACGAACAGCTCGGCGGCGGATATACGGCTCAGCCACCTGTGCCATATCAATGGCAGTCTGCACTCTAGTTGGCTGCCCTAGTCGCTCCAAGGTGTCTTGCAAAGCCAAAGCGTTTATGACGGTAGCTAACATGCCCATATAGTCGGCCTGAGCGCGATCCATACCAGCACCAGTGCCTATCATCCCCCGCCAGATATTGCCCCCACCCACCACAACAGCCACATCGGTTACAAACTCTTGCCTAACCTTTACAATCTCGTTAGCTATCTGAGCAGCTATCTCTCCGTCTATGCCAAACCCAGCATCCCCTGCAAAAGCTTCACCAGAGAGCTTCAGGACAATGCGATCCCAGCGCCCAGGGCGCTTGGTACCAGCCGCAGTCATGGGCCAGTACTAGCTACCGATGGCGGCCAGCTCATAACGCACGATCTCGCCATCTCCTAGCTTGGACTGCACGGTTTCTTTTTCACCAAACATTCCCTGCTCTAGCAACACACGTTCGCTGTACCAAGCCCGCAAGCGCCCGGTAACTATCTTGTCCCAAGCTTGTTCGGGCTTGCCTTCAGCCTTTGTTAGCTCTACCAGCGATTCTCTTTCCCGTTCCACATCTTCAGGGGCTACTTGGTCGCGATGCAACACTGCGGGTTTAGCAAATGCAATGTGTAGGGCCACCTCGTGGGCCAACTCCGCGCTGATGCCTTTGGCTTCAACCACCACAGCAGTGGTGCCCCGGCCATCTTGGGTGTGCAAGTAGGTATCTAACAGGTTGCCCTCACCTGCCTGCACCCGGGCCACCTTGCCGAGATGGATGTTTTCTTTTTTGGCCAAGCTAAGTTCTTGAATGGCATCGGCACGAGAATCCATCACCTGCGGCCCCTCTTGCAAAACCAGCTCTGCTAGCTCGTTGGCTAAGGTCACGAAATCTGTGGCCTTAGCAGAAAAATCAGTTTCGCAACGCAGTTCCACAATGGCGGCTGTGCGGGAATTGCTTGCCAGAGCCACGGTGCCCTGGTTGCTGTCGCGCTCAGCCCGAGCGGCCACCTTTGCGATACCTTTTTCGCGGAGCCATTGGGCAGCAGCTTCTGAATCGCCGCTAGCTTCAGTAAGAGCCCGTTTGCAGTCCATCATGCCCGCGCCGGTAGCTTCGCGCAGGGCCTTTACATCTAAAGCTGTAAAATCGCTCACACCAACTCCTTGAGTTCTGTAGCCCCTGCGGCTTGTTCTGTAGCTAGCTCTGGCTCCAAAGGCTCAGTTACTGCTTCAGCCTCTGCTTCAACTGGTGCTGTTTCTGTAACCGATTCTGTTGCCTGCGGCTCAGTTGCCAACTCAACTTCAGGTGCTGGTTTTTCTGTGGCCTGGGCTTCTGCAGGTTCAGCCTCAGCTACAACCGGCGCTGCCTCAGCTACAACCGGCCTATGCGCTTGAGCCATATACCTACCCTCAATCACCGCTTCGCTCATCACCCTGCACATCAGCTCACCAGATCGAATGGCATCGTCATTGCCAGGAATCACGTACTGAATCACATCTGGATCGCAGTTGGTATCCACCACTGCAATAACCGGCAACTTTAGCTTGTTGGCCTCTGCAACCGCGATGTGTTCCTTTTTGGTGTCCAACACAAACACCGCATCAGGCGGACGGGTTAGGTCGCGGATACCGTTCAGGTTGCGTTCTAGTTTGGCAAGTTCACGGGAAATCAAAAGAGCCTCTTTTTTGGGCATCACCTCTAGCTCTCCAGAACTCCGCATCCGCTGGAACTCCTTCATTTTGCCCATGCGCTTGGAGATTGTCTCAAAGTTAGTAAGCAAACCGCCTAACCAACGCTCGTTGATGTACGGCATACCTACTCGCTCGGCATAGCTCTGCACACTGTCTTGGGCTTGCTTTTTGGTACCCACAAACAGCACTTGGCCACCCTCGGCAACCAAATCTCGCACATACACATAAGCCGACTCAATGTGGGCCAGCGTCTGTTTCAGATCGATGATGTAGATGCCATCTCGCTCCCCAAAAATAAAGCGTTGCATCTTTGGGTTCCAGCGACGGGTTTGATGGCCGAAATGAACCCCGGCATCCAACAGTTGACGCATGGTCACAACAGGTGCCATGTCTTCTCCTTCCCCAACGGTTCAGCGAAACCCGGGGTCTGCGCCAAACGACGACCGTGGGATGCCCCGGGCGGTAATTTTTGTGGACTGAAAGGTGTTGCTAACAAAGTTTTGCTAGCCAATTTTTCAAACCACCTAAAACAATAGCGGACTTATTGGTCAAGCAACTAGCCGCACACGACCAACGGCCAAAACATGGGCAGGATCAAGATACTCCTCGCCAGCGCGCACGCTAAAGAAAAACCGATCAGAGGTGGTGCCCAATACCTGCCTATCCGCAACCACATCGCCTTCTTCTACCAAAATCTGCGTCAAATAGCCGTAGGTTGTACGCAAGCCATCTGCATGCAACAACGTAACAAAGCGATTGGTGGCCACTGTGCCAGCAAACAACACCTCACCGGCTGCGGCAGCGTACACGGCTTGGCCGTTTGCGGTGCTGTATTCCCAACCTCGATTACCAGGAGCACCAATATGGGCTGGGGGACGGAAAAAGTCCACAACCTCTGCCTGAATTGCGGGCTGATAGCGCACCACGGGCACCTCAGAAGCCAATGCCATTTGAGCTTGTGCTGTTGGGCCTAACTCCGTCTGCTCTAAATTGAGCACCAACACCACGCACAGCACGCCACACACCACCACAAGCGCCAAGTTCGTGATGTGGAAACCCACGCCTGCTGTGCGCCTTTGGCGCTGCCTCCTGCTCATGTCCCCGCACGATTCATCTGATTCATCTAGCGCGCAAACACAACTAAAAGCACTAGCCTCGCGGGTGGCTGGTTTGCACTACCTTACGCAGGCGTTCTTTGCTCACGTGAGTGTAAATCTGCGTAGACCCCAAATCCGCATGACCCAAAAGCTCTTGCACTTGGCGCAGATCAGCTCCCCCGTCCAACAAATGGGTGGCAAAGGTATGGCGCATGGCGTGAGGGTTCGTCTTGGTTGTCGCACGACGATCTACCAACCTTCGCACCGCCTGCGTGTTCATCGGACGACCACGTAAGTTCACAAACACCACTTGATCCGCTGGATTTGACCCATCTAAATCTGGGTCTGCCATCGCTGGTCGACCCTGGGTCAACCAAGCTCGCAAAGCCATAACCGAAGGTTCGCTCAGTGGCACAACCCGCTGCTTGGCACCCTTACCACGTACGGTTAAGCGGTGACGGTCTAGCTCAACATCTGCAATCTGCATGGCGCACACCTCACTCACCCGCAAGCCACTCCCATACAACAACTCCAGCACAGCATCATCACGCTGGCGTCGGGGTATGGGATCGTCTTGGACAACAGCACGCGGCTTATCCAAAAACACCTCTAGTTCCTCTGAGCGCAACACTCTGGGCAAACGCCGTTCTCGCAAAGGCACCGTGATACCTGTGCAAGGATCAGAGGTAATGCGACCGGTGCGCTTCGCCCACCTAAAATAGCGGCGCAACGAAGATGCTTTGCGAGCTACCGTTTTGCGAGCGTAATCATGGGTAGTGAGATGCGCCAGATACTTACGCACCACTGCTGTTGGCACATCGCCAGGTTCTAAAGACACCACAACAGCAGGTCCAGCATCGCTAGCTTCTTGCAGTACCCACCGGGCAAACTCTTCAACCTCCCGCTGGTACATCTTTGCTGTTGCAGGCGAAACTGAACCCAAAGAAGCAACAAAGTGATCCAAATCCCATGCCATCAACTCTTCAGAATACTTGGCAAACCCACCAGATACCGAACGCGTGTTGATTCCGCTCACGGTCATGGAGCAACCTGTTCTATCCAGCGGCCCGATACCGCCACCCAACCAGCAGCGCGCAACTCCTCTATGGCACATGCCACCTGAGTCATCACCAATCCACTGCGAGCCTGTATCTGCTCAGCGTCAGCTGGCTGCCAACCCAACGCATCCAATACCTGCTGCCCTATGGTGTTGGGCTGTGGCCTGTAGTCCAGCTTGGGTGTTTCGGGAAGCGAAACCCCCAAGGCTAAAAGCACATCACCCGCATCCCGACAAGGCGCACCACCATCGGCTAAAAGCTCAATACACCCGTTTGAAGCCGAGCTCCTCACAGGCCCGGGCACAGCCATTACGTACTTGTCTCGCTTGAGCGCCTCTGTCACAGTATGCATAGAACCACCTTTTGCATGAGATTCCACCACAACCACAACATCAACAAGCGCAGCAATTATGCGGTTACGAGCCGGAAACCTCCAACGCTCGGGTGCCGCTCCTAAAGGCGCTTCTCCTAACAGCACACCCGCCTCAGCAACCGCCCGCCACAAAGAGCGATTACGCTCAGGATAAACCTGATCTAGGCCGCTGCCCACCACACCAATCGGGGGTTTTGCTGCTGCCTCCAAAGCACCGGCATGGGCAGCTGCATCAATGCCCAACGCCAACCCAGACACCACCCCAACGCCCGCTTTCGCTAAGTCGCGTCCTAAATCAAAGGCCACCTCGCTGCCATATCGTGTGCAGCGGCGAGTGCCCACTATTGCCACACACGGGCCAGCTATTGCGCTCAGGTCTCCTTGATGAAACAACACCACAGGAGGCTCAATATCGGCTGCAAGTACCTGCGGATAGCTAGGCGTGCCCAAAGCTGCCACCCCAATATCTTGGCTGCGATGCAAGCTCCAAAGCAGCGCCACATCTACCTCACGCACACACCGCCGCCAGCTCTCAAACAGTTGATAGCTGCCAGCCACCGCAACTAACTCCTTATCAGAGTTCACCTGCAAACGCTCCCACACCGCCTCGGGCTCAGCGATATCTAACAATGCTCGCAGCCGCGCCGGGCCCACCGCGGGTAAAACCGCTAGGGCTACCAGCCAAGCCTCTAGCGGCAACTCTCCGGTTGGCTCAGATGGATGCTGACCGAGGCCGTGCTTATGCCAACCAACATGCCCGCCCCCGTTAGCTTCAGGGATGTTCAGCGCATCGCTAGCGGGCACGGGCCAACCTCTGCGACTCTTGAGCCACGGTTACCGGCTCGGTGCGCATAAAGAGGGCTTGCGCCACCTGTTCGCCACTCAGCGGGGGCACCTCACCGGCCAAGTCGGCCATTGTTAGCGCTACCCGGCGCACCCGCTGAAAACCTCGCGCCGTGAGACGGCCATCGGCTATGGCCGCAGAAAACAGGTTCTTAGCATCTGGGGCTAATGGGGCAAAGTCTTCTAGCGCATCATCAGAAAGCTCGCTGTTGGCTGCCACACCCCGCTCCCTAGCTGCACTCCGAGCTTGATCCACCCGCTCCCGCACCTTAGCGGTGGATTCGGCGGGGGTGGGGTCAAACAGGTGGCACACCTCGGGACGGCCCACATGGATACGCAGGTCAAAACGATCCAGCAACGGGCCACTCAAACGACGAGCGTAACGCAGGCGAGCTAGCGGCGTACAGCGACACATCCCAGGCTGCCCAAGCTCTCCGCACGGGCAAGGGTTCATAGCTCCTACCAGCAAAAACCGAGCCGGAAAGGATGCAGCAGCAGTAGCCCGATGCACCCTAATTACACCCTCCTCTAAAGGTTGACGCAAAGCATCTAGGGCTTGGGGTGCAAACTCGCCCATCTCATCTAAAAAGAGCACCCCACCATGAGCACAACTAATGGCACCAGGTCGCAAAGCACGGCTGCCACCCCCTACTAGAGCAATCATCGACACAGAATGATGGGGCGCTTGCCATGGCGCGAGGCGGATCAGCCCCCCTGCAGACAAATCCAAGCCCGCAGCCGAATGCACCATGGTGGTTTCAATGGCAGTAGCATCATCTAGCGGGGGCAAAAGCCCAGGCAGGCGTCTAGCCAACATGGTTTTCCCCGCCCCGGGTGGGCCAATCAGCAACAAGTGATGCCCACCCGCAGCGGCCACCTCCAAACCTAAGCGAGCCATGTGTTGGCCCTTCACATCGGCCAAGTCGGCTATTGCAGTAGTAGTGCGGGCGGTAGACGACATAACAACATCAGGCCACGGTTCATCACCCAGCAACACCGCAACCAACTCCTGTAGGGTGCTTGGCGAGCGAACCACAGGCCCGCTTGCCAAACCCGCTTCTTCGGCGCTTGCAGGTGCCACCACAACGGTGGCTGTAGTCAAGCAGCGAGTTTGCGGCAACACGCCGGGCACCGCACGCAGTCTGCCGTCTAAACCCAACTCAGCCAGAAAGGCCATATCAGCCACCGCTTCAGGTGCCAGCTGCTCATCGGCCACCAGCACTCCCATAGCAATGGCTAAATCCAACCCTGGGCCTTCTTTGCGGATTCCAGATGGGGCTAAGTTCACGGTAATTCGTCCCGGCGGCCACTTCATCCCACTAGAAATCAAAGCGGCACGTACACGATCTCTAGCTTCGCGACAAGCGGCATCGGGTAAACCCACAACGGTAAATGTGGGAAGCCCGTTAGATACATGTACCTCTACCGCAACCCGATGACCGGTGATGCCTGCCAAAACAGAGGCTGAAATTGTGGCTAGCACGATACGGTGCTTTCTCGGGGCTAACTCCCCGGGCTAACAAGGTGTCCTCTGCGGCGGGCCACGAACGCCACACACACCCTACCGGAGATACTGTGACAACTAGTGCTGTGTACTACAAAACTTCGCTGATATATCGCAGCACCGCGTTGATCTCGGTAGGGGTAAGAGAGCTAGAAAACCCAGGCATGCGATTCTTGCCCTCAGCAACCACTACCGCAGCCGCCTCTAGGGTTGGATACACATCCAACAAGCGGCCATTGTTCAACCGAGGCCCGATGGTGTTGCCGCTACCATCGGCATCATGGCAAGCCACACAGCGATCCATAAACACTTCCCTGCCGGTTACCAACACAGCATCTGTAGTGCCATCGGCTCCTACTGTCACCTCTGGAGCCGAAGCTGGGCTACAGCTAGCTACAACAACTATGGTTCCCGCCAGCAATCCCAGCAACAATCCCCACGACTTAGGTAACACAGTTGCCCAAACTTTTCTAATAAGCACTGTTGGCACGATACTTGGGTATGGGTTTTGATCCTACCCGCGGCCATAAACGTAGCAATTTCGACTACTGGTTTGTAGCCGCAGGGCTGCTGATATGCGCCGGGCTCATCGTGTGGGCTTTACTGGGGTGAATAGCCCACAGCGCCACCAAACTGATTATGGCTGGCTTCAGCCACAGATAAGCCGTTCGATCCCTGCCTGCTGGCCAACACCGCAGCCGCAAAGCGTTGCCGGCAACGTCGCTGGATAAAGTTGACCACCATGGTTTGGGGTCGACACAAGCGGCACCGGGCTTTTCGCACAAACAGCCGAGCATCGGCGCGGATCGCATCAGCCGTGGGATAAACGCTAACCCTGTCTGCTAAAGAGCGAAGCTGTGCAGCCTGAGACGAAACAAAGTGCCTGCTGTAGGTGCCGTTTTGCACTGCACGCATGATGTCAGATCGAACGCACTCATAGGTGTCCGCAATGTCGTCAAGGGTGATGCTGGCTAACGAAGCAGGAAACGCTTGCAAGCGATGCTGGCGCACCCCAGCAGATGCAGGAGGAACACCATCGGGGAAGCTTTCGCTGGCAATCCTGCCCAAGGCAAAAGCCAAACACGAAGATGTGAGCAACATAGCCACAACAGCTATAACCACAAGCATTACCTGATGCGGCAAACCCATATCTCCAGAACAGGTGAAGTACATGGGCAATGCGATAGCGCTAACCGCCACGGCAGCAGACCCCATGAGCAGCGAGGGATGGGTGCTAGAACCTTCCCACTTCACGAATATCGCCCAGATTGCCCCGACAACGAACACCAGAGCCAAAAGAGCACACCCTATACACAACAGTTCTCGCACCCCACCGAGGTTGGATTGGTTCGCTAATCCCAACGGCAGAGCAATCAACGACACCGACACGCTGGCCAAAGACAGCACGAGGGTAGGGTGGGGTTTGATTAACATTGCGGCGCTTTCTAACGAGAGTGACTGGGCTCCCCTCTAGCCCGCAAGCTCATATCTACCAAGCGTCGCTCAATATCGCAACCCACAATCGTGAACAAATCAGCGCAAAATCGTCAAGCCAACCGAGCCGTCTCAACAACGTTCTCCAAGATCACGGTTGCTTGGTCTTTAGCGAAGCGCACCACAGCCACAAGGCTCACCTTCTCAGAGACCTTGTAAGCAAGAACACCAGCAGTAACCCCCACCACAAGCACCAACCCTGCACCCGCACCTGCTGAACCGGCTACCGCAATAGCGGCCACGCTAGCACCCGAAGTCAGCGCCCCCTTGAAGCTGCCATCAATCAACTCGGCAAACTCTTCGGCGCTGTCTGCTTTGTTGAAAGCCCGAGCCATGGCCACTATCGCAACCACCATCAACAGCGGATTGGCGCTTACCGCAGCAGACATTCCAATGCTGCAAGCCAGTCTTCCAAACTCCTCAGTGTCGGCGCTGTTCCAGCGATAGATCACCGACACAACACCAATCACACCGCCAAGCAGATCAGCAGAATCGTAGGTGTTCAGCTCGTAGAACCATTCTTTTGGGATGTTGAAGTTAGATTCCAGCGATGCCGCCACAGAATCATAGGTGGACTTATCCCATGTAGCTAACGGCAAGCCTCTCGGCGTGGATGCATCTCGCAGCAACGCCTTTATGGTGCCCAACGCCTCCTGCACAACTGTGTCATCGGACGAAACACCCTGCGCTGCTCTCACCGCTCCAGCAATGGTATGGCCTCCGTCAAACAGCCGGTGGTAGCTGCCACCTAGCCCAGCACGCAAAGCCGGATCCAGATAAGCCGCATCCATAGCCTTGTCATAAACCGTTGGAGCCCCCTTCACCGAAGCAGCCACCAGTTGGTTGATATCTGTAGATAAATCACTAGACACCAACGCCTGCGCCGCCGACATCACCTGTGCAGCGCTGGCGCGAGTTTTGTCAACCGCTGCCCTACTCTGAGTGCGAACCCTCCACACTGCAACCAACGAAATCCCAGCAGCCTTGGCTACGCCGCGCTGCGTGCCAGCAACCACAGCAGTCTTGACCCTCTTCACCTTTGAGCCCATGCTGTCTCCCTCAAAATTAGCCCAACAAACCTATGCTGCGTAGCGAGTACCCTACACACCCCAAACAGTACACTCACGAGACAATTCAGATAACCTGTAAGACTAGTAGGGTGTCGCGAGTGTTGAGACGCGAGTGTTGAAGAGTGTGCCTCCAATGCTAAAGGTGTTGCTGATCGGCGCACTGTTTGCGGTGACAGGATGTAGCAGCGACACAAATACCAGCCTGATAGCTACAAGCCCGATACATACCAGCACAGACACGGTGCCTGAATCCTCTGTTGTGGTTATGCCAGAGCTGCCCATACCTGAGTTGCCCATACCTGAGTTGCTGGTGTGGCCCAGATCTGAACCCGATGTATGGCCGCAAACTCCCGATCAAGCGGCAGTGGCCTTCGCCACCCAAATAGCCAGCGGCATCGCAGCTGCTCAACCACGGCCCGCAATACAAGTTGGTTCCACAGCCACAGCTGAGTTACCCAGAATCGCAGAAGGCGGCACCCCGTTTGGATTAGCCAGCACCATTCACTTACAACAAGTACAACTCCAAGACGGTTCTGAGACATGGGTAGTCACCCACGCTTTATCGCCCGACATCGTGATTCGCACACCTGCCGCTGGCCACCTGCTAGATGCCAACACGGTTGTGATAGGAGAGGGTAGAGGCTTTGAGGGCACAATCATCTTGGAAATAGAAGACCAAGACGGGCTGTTGGGCTCGGCCATAGCAGACGGCGGATCGCTCGGAGAAAACGAGCCGTTCGAAACCCCACTGCCGTTTACGCGAAACGCATCTGGCGATTGGGCAAACTTAGCTGGCTTCACCACATCGGCCGCAGATGGCAGTATCTCGGCACTCACCATGTTACCCATGCGCCTAGAAGATGGGTCTTAGCTATACGCAGGCAGCCTCATAGCGAAAACCCCTTTGGGCTAGCTCTTCAAGAGCAATTTCTAAGCCCGCAATGGTAGACGAACGATCGCCGCCTCCATCATGAAGCAAGATGTTCACCCCATCCCGAGCGTTCGCCACAATCTTGTTGGCAATCTCGGTGGGTGATTGCGGTATCCAATCTTGAGGCGAGAAATCCCAAGTCATCACCCTCAACCCATGTGCAGCAGCCCACTGGTTAGTGTGCTCGTTCAGCGACCCGTGAGGTGGCCGCAAACAATTCACACCGTTGCTGCCCAATATATCCTCGGTGCGCCCTACGGTTTCATCAAACTCCACACGAGTTAGTTTCCCTAACTGCTCATGATTCCAAGTGTGATTGCCGATGGTGTGCCCCTCATCCAAAATGCGCTGTATCAAACCTGGATAGTTCTCAGCCAACGACCCCAACACAAAAAAAGTTGCTCTTACCCCATAGGTTTCCAAAACATCCAACACCTGTGGCGTGTATATGGGATGAGGACCATCGTCAAAGGTGAGGTACATCACCGGCTGAGCGTTACCAGATGGGTTGCTGGAAGTATCCTCAGAGGAATTGCTGGGAGTATTGCTGGGGTTCTGTGCAGTTCCATCTCCTAACCCAGCACCACCTTGTGAACCGCTGCTTGTACTACCACCGCCTGTAGTATCAGCAATCGGCCAAATAGCAGGGCTATGCACCCCGTCGCCTTCCCTGTTGCAGTTGACGTTTGCACCCGTAGAGATGCCTGAATCCTCAACAATGCCTGATTCTGAAACAATAAGAGAATAGATGCGACATGCCGCTAGCGATACCCATCTAACCGACTGATCAAAGTACTCCCCTTGAGTGCTCAAAACAGCTAAGGAAAACCAACCACCTCCCGGCAACACAACTACGCCAGCATCCACAATATGGCGGTACTCGCCTGCACAACACCCGGGGGGTAACCATCCACCCTTGTGTAACGAGGCTGCGGCTACCTGCTGCGGCAGCCTGTCCAGCAGCACCCCGCCTAGCTCATTAGGTGCGGCTAGCGAACGAGAAGTACCACGCAACCATTGCCGCAAAACAGCAGTGCGCGGGGAATCCAATAGCTGCCCTCGAATAAGGCGCGCGTAAAACCGAGCAAGATCTGATGTACTAGTACGATTACCCAAAGGATTCTCAGGATCAAAGTTGCTAGCTACCCTGTTTTCATCGCCAAACCGCCAAGCCTCTAGGCGGGTTTCTCTTAGCCTCGCAACGTTTGTAGTCCAGTTGTTAACAGCATCCACCCCTCCAGCCAGATCAATTAACTGACCGGCAGCAAAATTGTTAGAGGCAACTATGGCTTCAGCGCCAAAGGGCTGTATCGCTGCTATCTCAGCGTTGGCTAAAGCAGCAGCAGCCCAGTAAGGCTTAGCTGAGCTAGCGGAAAAATGGCTTTCTTGAGGCACAAAACCATGGGTGGAACCATCGGGTAGCTCAACGGCAATTGAAACGCTCACCTGGGGGTTCCACGAGCGAGCTAACCATATCAGTTCATCAATTTTGGATGCCATTACGTAGTGAAACTCTTCGGTTAACGAGTTCAAAAAATCCCGGCCAGACGCTCTTATTTCGTCTGTGATCTCTGGTACCTCTTGGGCAGCTTGTTCGGTTTGATCTTGGCTAACTCTAAACCGTGATGCGTCGTTGTCGCTGGGATCATCAGCCAAAGTAGGTTGAGACGTGGGCTCTAAAGCAGGCCGAGGTGGCACTGTGTCCAAAGCCCCAACCGACGGCACGGCATCTGCAAGCTGAGGTGAGTTAGGCCCGGCAAGTTGTGTGGTTACAGTGCGGCTAACTTCGGTGTCGCTAACGCATCCACCTAGCAGCAACAGACCTGCCAACCCCAAAGCCAATGTCACCCGACTGTTGCTGTGAAACACGCCCCACTCTAATGGCTAACGGGCTCTCCAACCCAAACGGCTTGATGCCTTCTCATAGGCACAATCCATGGCATCTTGCATGGCTCTATGCAGCATTGCTGTGAACTCGGCCCTCACATCTGCACTAAGCCGCCTAGCAGTTGAACCTCCTGTTGAGCCTCCTGTTGCAAACACCAGCGGTTCCCCAACCACAATGGAAACGGGCCCTGGGCGCATAAACTTGGCCTTGGGTGCCATGGCCTGCTCTGTACCTGCAATGCCAACGGGGATAATCGGCACCCCGGCTCGAGCCGCCAAATAAGCTGCCCCACCAAAGATATCTCCCACCTGTTGCCCGCTGTGGCGGGTTCCTTCTGGAAACACCAGCAAGGGCTCGCCCCGCTCCAACAAACTGATAGCCGCTTGCAACGAACGTCTATCCCCCACACCCCTCCGTACCGGAAAAGACCCACACATAGCACTAATCCAAGTACCCAAACCGCCCGCAAACATCTCCCGCTTAGCTAGCGAACGCACAGTGCGCGGGCAACAAGCGTTCACCAAAGGGCCATCTAAGTTAGAACGATGCACCGGGGCCACGATAAAAGCGCCAGCACGGCGTAGCTTGTCTGCCCCCTCTACTTGCGTTCGCAAATAGCCTCTGCCCACCACAAACACCACAACCCGCAAAAACACATAGAACCAGCGGGCTCGCCTGGTCTGCCAGATTCGCAGCACCTGTTGTTCAAGAGCCTCATCAGACATGGCACCCACGCACGACTACGCATCTGCGGTTACTCATCTGCTGCAAGCATCTGCGGTTACTCATCTGCTGCAAGCTTGCACAATAACTGATAGCCACACTCACCTAAAGGCTAACTAACCTTTAAGTGTGATTTCGCTCTACGACAGTCGCCAAAGAGCAGCTCGCCCGTTTGAGCCCATCGAAGCGGGCCGGGTTTCAATGTACGTGTGCGGCCCCACAGTTTACGACGTGCCCCATAGCGGCCACGCCCGCACCGCCCTCACCTTCGACATGATTCGCCGCTACCTACAGTGGCGGGGATATGAGGTGACGTTTGTGTCCAACATCACCGACATAGACGACAAGATCATCGCCCGCGCCGCTGAAACAGGCACCACCGAGCCCGAACTAGCTATCCGCTACAAACAAGCCTACGTGGATCAGATGAACCGCTTTGGCATCATTGCGCCCACCCATCAACCCCATGCCACCCAATACATAAACCAAATGTTAGATATGATTGCCCATCTCATAGAACGCGGCGCGGCCTATGTGATCGAGGGCAAGGGGGTGTACTTCTCCGTGGCAGCACACGAACGCTACGGCGACCTCATCGGGCGCACTGCCGAAGAGCTGCGCGAAGGTGCCGGTGCTCGAGTAGAGGTAGACGAAGACAAGGCCGACCCGCTGGATTTTGCCTTGTGGAAAGCAGCCAAGCCTAAAGAGCCTGTTTGGAACTCACCCTGGGGCCCGGGCAGGCCCGGCTGGCACATTGAGTGTGTGGCGATGGCCACACACCTCTTGGGCAAGCAGTTTGATATTCATGGCGGAGGCGACGATCTGGCCTTCCCCCACCACCAAAACGAAATCGCCGAGGCCGAGGGAGCAGGATTACCGTTTGCCCGCTATTGGATTCACGGGGCCATGCTAAACGTGAACGGCCAAAAGATGGCCAAATCCTTGGGCAACTTCACCACGCTAAGCAGCCTCTTGGATACCTGCAACCCACAAGTGCTACGCCTTTTAATGCTGCAAACCCACTATCGCACCGTGATGGAGTTGAGCGACGACTCCTTAGCCACAGCTTCAGGAGCGATGGATCGCCTCCGCAGCTACCACCGCCGCAGCTTAGCAATGGGCTTGGAGCCGCCAACGCTGCCAGTAACCACCAACCAAACAACCCCATCTAACCTAGAACCCACAGCCCCCACAACCTCCAACAACCCCAACACAAACCCGTCCAATATGGACGCAGATGCGCTAGCAAGTTTTAGCGAGGCAATGGACGCTGATTTCGCCACGCCAGCTGCTCTAGCAGTGATTTTCGACTTGGTGCGCGCTGGCAATGCAGCTTTGGATGCTCAACAAACCACGCCAGCCGCGCGAATGTTCGCCACAACGCACCATCTGTGCGCGGCCCTGGGCCTAAATCCAGGCGATCAAAGCTCAACCGCTGCCAACCTAAGCAGTCATTTCCCACAAGAAGCCAGCGCTCAAGATGACACAGCCCTACGAATCGACAAGATGGTGGCTCAGCGCAATCAAGCTCGCGCCGCCAAAGATTTCGCCACAGCCGACAACATCCGCAATCAGCTAGCTACAGAGGGCATCGTGCTAGAAGACGGGCCAAACGGTACAAGCTGGAGACGGGTTTGAGGCTGCTCACGCACCCGTCACACCAGAACACCCGTGAGCAATCAAACGGCACCACAAAAAGAGTTCATGCTCAACTAGAGCTTGCCAGCGGCCAGGTTGTGCCGGTGTTCGTGAAACAACCCTCTAGCTCATGGCTGGCCAAGCTCTTTGTGGCACTGCCTCGCCTTAGCCAAGCAGAAGTGGCCTTTTACTCTCAACTGCAACACCAGGTACCCATAGCAACCCCCCACTGCTACATCGCCCAACACCACCACACAAACTTCATTTTGGTGTTAGAAGATTTAAGCCAATCTGGTGCCACACTCCGATCAGCCACCCAAGCCCTCAGCCCTGATGAGGCCAACGATATGTTGGCTGCCTTAGCAGATATGCACCGCCAATGGTGGGAACGCACGACGGAATACAAATGGCTGGCTGCCAACTGCCACCGAGAGCAGGCGTTAGGCAGGTGGCTAGCCCCCACGCTGTGCCGCTTAGGGTTATATCAAGCACGCTCTGTGGTGCCCCCTGAACTGATGGAACCCATCCGCCGCTACGCCCGCAACCGACAGGCCGCCCAACAAGCAATGCAACAAGGGGCCGCAACGCTCATACATAACGACCCGCATCCAGCCAATCAGTTCGTCACCGCCGCTGGCGAGCCGGGCTTGTTGGATTGGCAGCTATGTCGCCAAGGCCCAGCACTGCGCGATGTGGCCTATCTTCTAGCCACCTCGCTTACCCCCAATACCCGCCGAAACGAAGAACAAAACCTGCTAGCTGAGTACCTCGGTCGCTTAGGGCCGCTAGCTCCAAGCCCAGACAAAGCATGGTTGTTGTACAGGCGCAACATCGTCTATGCCACAGAAGCAATGCTCATCACCGCCGCACTAAAAGCAATGATGCCCACCCCCGATACACTCACACTGCTTGAACGCACCTGCGCCGCAGCCCTAGACCTAAATGCCTTCAACACTTTCCACTTTTAAACCGCTGCTTGGTGGGTGGTAACTGTGTTGTAGATGCCCGCGGCGAGGCCGGCGAA
>JAPOTT010000046.1:2944-6620 GCA_026709025.1 bacterium | reverse complement strand
GCCTCGAACTTGTCGCTGGTCACATCGCAGAGGGTGGCCAGCCACTCGAACTTCTCGGATAGTTCGCTGTATTCAGGTACTTCGAAATAGTGAAGTTTGGCCGGTTGAGCAAGGTCTTTCTCAGGATTACGAACCAGCAAAGTGATTTGCACGCCGCTGCGCGAGCCTCCAGATCCACCTATAGCTTCAAAAATGACAGCTCCTTCTTTTTGTCGTTCCTCTCCACTTTTGTATTGATCGCTGCGGAGGTTGACTACATATATACCGGTGAATTCGTCGCGTAGGGCGGCCCTCATACCAGCTAGCGATGTGGCGTTGGACAGAGAGTTAGGGTGGATGAAGGCGATCATGCCTGGCCGGTTTGGATCGTTGTCGGGGAGGTTGAGGCGGTCGGTGGCCCATCGGATGGCCTCTACATAGAGGTTTCCTGCGGATTTGCCCGCGCCTCTGCCTGTGATTTCTTTGTGCCGTCTTCCGTAGGTGTCTCGTACCCGCTGCTCTAGGGCGGGGTAGGTGATGTTGGGGTTGTCGTCGCCAGCGCTCTTTTGGCCGGCCGACCAAGGTGGGTTGGCGATGATCACTTGGATGGGCAGTTCGTTCTGCTGGCGGGCGCGGGCAGTGTTGTAGCGGATGGTTCCGGTTCCGGGCAGGCGGGTGTCGTCGTTCATCAGGAAGGTGTCGGTGAGCACGATGCCGGTGAAGGGCTCATAATGGCCGGTGCGCTCCCGGTAGCCCTCTTCGATCTTGAGGGCGGCCAGGTAGTAGGCCAGTAGCACGAACTCGTTGGCGTGGATCTCATGGGGGCTGCCGCCGGGCGTGAACTCTCTCTGGGTGTTTGTGAACTTTCGCTTCAGATCTTCGTCTCGTATTAGGTATTCGTCGTTGGCATTTTGTTGGGTGAGCAGGCGGTTGATGAAGGTCCCGGTGCCGGTGAAGGGGTCGAGGATATGGACACCCTCGTTGGTGAGTCCCCGGCTGAACTCTTTACGGAGTACGGCATCGGTGGAGCGTAAGATGAAGTCCACGAGTTCTACAGGGGTGTAGACGATGCCGAGGCGTTGCACCTCGGCGGGCATTGCCTTGTTGAAGAAGGTTTCGTACACCTCTAGCATTACTCGCAGACGGGTTTCGCCGTAGGTTGCTCCCGATAAGCGGTTCTGCACGCTTTGATAGAAACGATCCAGATCGCGGGTTTCGTCTCGTAGGTAAACGTCTTGGGCTTTGAATTCGTCTAAGAGTTCGTTGAGGGCTTTCGAGACGGGGTTGCGGTCGGCAAACCCGCTCTCAGCGAACAACGCATCGAACACAGGGATGGTCACAACATGCTGGGCCAGCATCACCACTAGTGATTCTTGGGTGAGATGATCGCCGATGGTGGCTTTCATAGAGTCGGTGAACTGGCCAAATGCGTCTGCGATAATCGGGTCGCTGCGGCGAGCTTGGTGGATATGAGAAGCGATTGTGTTGGTAACGCGGGCCACCTCTTCGCCCCAGCGAGACCAGTATTGACGGTCGCCGCACTTTTCTACCAGCTTGGATGCGATTGCGTTCTCAAAGGGTAGTTGTCCTTGGATGTTACCGATGTTTCCGATGGTTGTGTCTTCAGGAGAGATGATGGTAATGGGTAATTTGCCGGTGAGGTCGGCAGTGTTGATGGCTATATCTAAGCGCTCGTCGTGAGAGCGCAGCGCTTTAAGAACGCTCCACACTTGTTTGAAATCTGAACCAGACAGCACTTTGTCGTCGTCCAAATTAGAGCCTGAGGGCACAACTACCGGCAGCACCACATAGCCCACTTTTTTGTTGGGTGAGCGACGCATCACTCTGCCTACAGCTTGTACAACATCAACCTGTGATCCCTTAGGCTCCACAAATAGGACGGCATCTAGAGCGGGAACGTCTACGCCCTCAGTTAGACATTTGGCGTTTGTGACAATGCGACAGCCTCCTTCGGGATCGCCTTGTTGAAGCCAAGAAATAATGTTGGAGCGCTCTAGGGCGTTCTTCGCACCGTCGGTGTGGCGTACCTCGCACTGGAGTAGTTCTACGTTTACTGGATGGCGCTTGGAAATGAGGTCTGTTACTGGTTGCCAGTAGTTCTCAACTTGCTGAGAGTTGCGAATGGTGTTGGTGAACGCAATAGCCCGTTTTGCGGAGGATTGGGGGTGGATTTGTCCTGTGATTCGTTGCTTGGCTGTACGGGTAGTTGGATCCGCTAGGGCATCCCAGCAACCAGCTAGCTTCACTGCTTCCTCCACCTTGATTATCTTTTGGCTATCGTCTAACTCAAGATTGTCGTAGACGCTAAGCACAGGGTCTTCGGCTACGGCGATTACTAGCACTTCGTAATCTGTTAGGTGCCCGCTTTCTACTGCCTCGCCAAACCTCATTCGGTAAAACTCTGGCCCATAAGTGTCCTCGTCATCCATCGAGTAAACGTCGAAATCTTTAGCGTGGTTTGATACCTTAGCTTTGACCTTCTCAGTGTAGATGCGGGGGGTGGCTGTCATGTAGAGCCGTTTGGTGGCTAGCACCTCATCTTTATTGTGGATGAGTGTGAAAGGACTTGGATTGCGTTTAAGACTTTTCTGCCCATTTTTGCTTTGCCCTTCGTTTTTCTGCTCATGGATTCCAGTAGTGCGATGGGCTTCGTCGCATAGGGCGAGATCAAACGCTGGGGCACCGTTGGCTTGGGCTCTGGCCACCAACTCCAGTGACTGGTAGGTACAGAACACCGCCGTCATCGCCTCGGTATGATCGACTGCAAGCTCACTTGCGATCTTGTTGGGATCGGTGGTGACCGGCATAGCTAGCTCGGACATGTCGGCATCTTCGTCGTTGCGACCTGCTCTAGTGTCTGAGCAGATGCCGATGTAACGGTGAGGTATAGCAGGATCGCGCTGGGCGGCCCATTCTCGCATGGTTTGGCCCATCAAAGCGATAGATGGCACCAAATAAAGCACCCGCCCTCCCTTGTTGGCTACTTGCTCGGCTATCCATAAAGCCACCACCGATTTGCCTGTGCCACACGGCAGCACCAGCTTGCCTCGATCATGTTCTTCGAAGCCTGCGATCACTTTGGTTATCGCCTCGGCTTGATACGCAAAGGGCTTGTAGAGTGCTGATTGGAACTTAATTTTTTCGGGGGATTCCAAGAACTCAGACCAATTAATTGGCCAGTTCTCAATGTCGGGGCCATGTAGCACCTCACATCTAGGCATGGTCTTAGACACCATTGCTTGAGCATTAGCGTTCAGTGAAGAGGTAGCAACCAAAATACGGGCTTGGAAGTGGGTACTGCTGGAGGCGGATATAAACGAATCCACATCCGATTTAGAGATGCTGTTGCTCGCGACGAACTTGCTTTGAATTGCACAGAGCCCACCGCCCCAAGCTTCGGTTTGTTCAGCCACTAAGTCGATACCCAGATCAGGTTTTGGGTAGCCGAGGGCCGATCTCTCAGGCCATTCTTGCCATAGCCATACGTTTTTGAAGCGTTGTGGGCCGTACTCGCCAGGGTGGCGTAAGAAGGCAAATTTGAGTAGACGCTCAAGAGCTTTTCCCCGTTGGAGTGTGTCCGGGTGACGTTGCCGCAACTCTTTTAGCAGGCCAAAAGAATTGGAGTTGGGGCTATTGGCGCTTACCGCGCCGTGGTTAGCACCTCGCAGTACCTCGC
>JAPOTT010000046.1:0-2934 GCA_026709025.1 bacterium | reverse complement strand
CGATAGTGCAGCGGGTAGGGCTGGTTCCAAGTGTTGAACAGGGGTTTGTGTGGGCGTTGTGGGTTTTTGGATGATCTGTTTGACGTTTGTATTGGGTTACGTTGCTACGTCAGATTCAACATAGTGCTTGAATGCATCTGCATTGGTGAAGTGCCGGAAACCGTAGTCAGCTGCTATTTGGAGGGTTGCTGGCTGTTCATCTAACAAGAGAGCTACTGGTTCGCTTAAGCCCTCTTGGAGTCCGTTGGGCCATGCGAGATCCAGGATTGCAAGTGGTTGGCCAGTATCAGGGTGTGAGATTTCGTACTCGATTTGGCCTTCAGGTAACTCCAGTCTACGCAGCCATTGGTTGATTTCTTTGAAGGTTTCTTCTTCAGCGATATCTTCAATTCCTCTCGGAATTGGATACGTTTCTGGGAGTGATTTTCGGTCTGTGTCTAAGATTTGTGCAGGCGAAACATCATGGAGGAGTTCTTCTATGAGAGCATTGGTAGCATCGGCTAGCAAGCGTTGACGCTCCTCAAGAAACTGGGCGTAGTTCTCGGTTTTCCAGAGTTCTGTGTTCATGGGTATCCATTGTGAGGCGAGAGAACCGGGGTGTTTTTGTTCAACATCTACAAAATACTCAGAGGGTGCTCTAGCGCCGATTTTAAGGTTGGTATTTTTTGTCAAAAAACAAAAGTTAGCTACGGCATTAACCTGCGATTTTTGGAGGCCTTGTTTATATAGCAGCGATTTTGGGAATATGTGATGTACTTCAAGAGCGTTCATCTTGCCTAAAAGCCCGTTCTTGAGAGAAAGGCCATTGTCCCAGTCCTTTGCCTCCCCGATACGGGTTAAGGCATAAAGCACCGGGTAAAACCGCGCTCCGCGGCTCCAGCCACGGAAGTGAGCAGGCTTTACCCGCAGGCTCCCGTGCCATAATCGTAGCTGTTCAAATAATAAGTCGGTTCCTTGATTGATATCTGCTATGGCTTCAAAATCGGCATCTAGGGTGCTTTCGGTGGATGCAGAGAAACGCCCCCACATGGCGCTTTGGAAATACCAGCAGAGCAAACGGTCTCGCTCTATCACATCCTCAAGATGCATGTTGCGCTGATCGATATAGCGCGACATTACCGGTATGGCGTAGCGCCCGAACAGTACCCTGTCATGATCAAGTCCTAGTCGTCCAGCAATGAGGTTCAATGCGTAGTCGATTGACTTTTCAGCACGGGTTAATCCATCTTGGATGGTGCTTGTAGGGGTCTTTTGTAAGTAGGTGAATCGTGCCTCTCCCGTGATGATGGCGTTCATGTTGCGCAACAGCCAGTCGAGGCTGAATTCGTATCCGTTTTCTTGCCAACGGCTTAGAACAGCCTGCATTTGCTCTCGGCCTTCAGGCCAAAAGCCACATATTTTGGCGAGCGTTAGATCGCCCTGAGACAGCTTTGTGCCTCCGCTGTTGACCCGGTTGAAAATATCTACAACCACTTCTACTGTCTTATCGGCCCCTGTGACCTCTTCAATATGCAGTTCAATATCTCGAATACCGAGGAGCTTGTTGAGCCGTCCGATGTATTTACCCGAATCAGAAGCTAACTGTGGTTGTGAACTGATCCACGTGATGTGCTCTCCAAGCCCAGAGTGTCCTTTCTGCATGAGTTGTGTGATGTTGATCCAATGAGGGTTATCACGCATAAGTGATTGCTGGTAAAATCGGAAATCTTCAGTCTCGATATGGAAGTAGATGCCAGTGAATGGTTGAGAATTGCCATCAAAGAAGGTAGGTGCAGTGCCACGAATACTGCCATATAGAGATGTGATCCGTTGCTGCCCATCTAGCAAAAGTCGCACGACACCGGGGGCTAATGCCTGATCACCTCTTGAGTCAACCCCATCTGCCGATGTCACCCATACCAGCAAGCTGCCCACTGGGTGCTGTCGGTAGAGGGAGTCCATGAGACCGCGTACTTGATCTCGGTTCCACACGTAGCCGCGTTGAAACTTGGGTAGTGCGATATCTCCGCTGTCAACGTGGTCGAGAATGGTCGAAATTTTCATAGTTGTTGCCTTTTTGTTGGGTATGGCCTCGTTAATCTAGTTGATTGATGGAAGAGGAGACTGGGCTGAGCATATAGCGTTGGTGAGGCGGGTTTTATTGGTTGGGGAGTTGTATGGGTGAGTGTGGTGTTTGGTTGGTTGTGTTGGTTCGGGGGCCGACTTTTTTTGTTCCAGCTTTGATTGCTGATTCGTGGTGTTTGCGGGTTGTGTCGTCGCGTAAATCGCGTACCTTCCATGGGCTACCATCGAAAAGTAGTTCAGCATCACCCGTCCACAAAACAGCGTTGTTTCTTAGAGCGCTTACAGCGACATAGCTATCCCCAAGGCTCATATAGTAGTGGGTTTTGAGCCAGCCTGCTTGTATACCTTCATTGGTGCCAACAGTGTCTACTGTAAGTGCCTGTCGCAGGAAGGTAATAAACCAGTCTGCATAACTATAGTTGCGTTCACGGGCAGTGGCATTGTACACCTCACCCAGCGTTACAGCACTGATTATTGCAGGGTTAGGATTATTTGGCTCTAAGATTTGCTCAACCGCGCTAGCAGAAGGTTGTTGGTTGCCAGAGTAGCAGATGAGTGGCCAAGCATCTAGGACAATTAAGTCCTCAGCCATTATATGTGAACAAACTTGTCGGAGGGACGTAGCTGTTCATCTATGGTTTCCACATGGTCAGTAATGTCAGTGGCTTTGCGTGCTGCTTCACGTTCAGCCTCGAAGTTCTTTACTATATCTGTTTCAGCTAAAGCCCCTTTAGCCTGTAGAAGATGAGGCCAAGCAGCTTCGCGTTCTGCTTGGGTAGGCACCTCTAGCATTGGGTTAGCAGGCTCTCGTGTCGGCATTGTGTCAGTGTAGCGTGTTGAGGATTGCTAGACCGCGAAGTTGCTTATCTG
>JAPOTT010000033.1 GCA_026709025.1 bacterium | reverse complement strand
AAGTTGTTAGTTTGTAAACTATCCCGAAACTCCATACATGTAAGTATACAACCACACAGTGACAATACAACCAAAAATCAACTATATTTCCAAGATTTTTTGAAAAAATTTTGATATTTCGGGTATATATAGGGTTGGAACTGGCTGAGGATATTCTTGTTAGGGATGAGGTATTGCTGGAATTAGTGATGTTGTATTCACTGTGTCAGGAATGCTGAGGTTTCCTCTTACTGGCCTCAATAAGCAAAGCGAACTTCGTAAGAAAAAACCTGGGCTGTAAAAGCAGATGTGCTTCAAGGCAGGTTTTTTTAGTTTTGTTTAACTACTCCGAGTTAAACTATGTGACAAGGATCGGAGTGGCCTTGCGACATGGCTTCCAAGAACCCCGAGGCTCGTTCTTGGCGGGGGTAACGATTGGCTAGTGCCCAAAAAGCCGTGCTGTGGTTGGGCTCACACAGGTGTGCTAGCTCATGAACGATCACAGCATCTAATACCCATGTAGGCACTCTTGCCAGCCTTGTGGAAATGCGAATGGTGCCCCGAGACGAAGTACACGAACCCCACCGGTCGTTTTGCTCGGCCCAAGTAATTGAAACCGGCAGAGGCAGGTCGTAGCGCCGGGCTAACTTGGCAGCACGGTCGGCTAGATCTATGGGGCCAGCTTTGGCTGCGCGTTTACGCTCTACGCGAGCAACCAACTTGGCTACCATTTCGGCTTCGGCCTCTGTAGTCATCCCAGCAGGCACCCGTACCTCAATGCAGTCGGGCAAAACCTTGGCAGCAGCAGTTTTGTGGCGCTTCGGGCTACGGATAACGCGGATTGCCAGAGGAACCAGTGGCTCAGCGACCACCGGCTCAGCAGCTACTAGCTCAGCGGGAGTATCGGCAGCAGTGTCTGTCCCCGCAAGCGGAGGTGTGTTGAGGAGCGCTGGTGCCATGTCAAGACCTTAGTAATTACAGATGACGATTTGGTGGATATGTTTGGTGGATATGACAGCAGGGTGCGCTAACTGGCATGGTCGGTCGGGGAGAATATTGGAGTGCATTGGCAAGAGCATTTAGTGCAGCAGTCCCCCGTACCATCCCCAGAAGTGCCGTCTCAGGTGCCTGTAGGTCTGCCTGAAGGGTTGGATTGCGTAGATCAAAACGTGTTGGGTGATCTGTACCGCGGTGCTATCGATAAGCTCCCCGAAGGTGCCCTAGAGTGTTTGCCGTCCGACATACGCAATCGCATTCCCGATGAGCTAATTGACTTTGCCTCCACAAACCCATACCTCAGCTTGGGTGCGGTGGCTGTAGCGGTGCTGTTTACCGGACTGTGCCTGTACAAGCTGGCTAGACGAGCGGTGATCGTGGCTTTGTTGTTAGGTGCAGTGGCTGGGGTTGCTTGGTGGTGGGGTTTAGGCGGGGGTGGTTAGTGGTGCTGATGGCTAGCCTAGAGAACTGGTGATGGAGTTCTTGAGGTGGTTGTCGCACCTGCTTCGGTTAGCTGTGCTAATGCCTATGTTGGCGTTGGCGATGACTGCCACTGTTTTTGTGGTGCTGCCCGTTACGGTAGATGTGTTGCGTTCTTGGGATTCCACCCCTGTGGAGTTGAACCTTACCGAAGATGTGAACCTCAATGAGCTGTCGATTCGCTCTAATGTGTACGACTCCAACGGGCAGATAATAGATGTCTTTAGCTACATCGAGAACCGAGTACTCACCAACCTAGACGATATATCTCAGCCGGTAAAGAGCGCCGTTTTGGTTAGAGAAGACGAGAACTTCTACTTGCATGCTGGCATAGATTTGAGCGCTGTGTTTCGTGCCGGGTTAGAAAATGTAGGTGCAGGTGGCATCACTCAAGGTGGCTCCACCCTCACGCAGCAGCTCATCAAGAACCTTGTGGTGGGCAACAAGGTTGAGGCCGAGCGCAAGGTGCAGGAGATGTCTATGGCCCGCCGTCTAGAGAAGGAGATGAGCAAAGACGACATCTTTAACCTCTACCTAAATACCGTTTACTTTGGACAGGGGGCCTATGGGGTGCAGGCAGCAGCCGAGGTTTACTGGGGCCTAGATGCCTCCGACCTGAACTGGAGCAAAGCAGCTCTTTTGGCTGGGATAATTAACAACCCCAGTCGCAACAACCCCATTAGCAATCCGGTGGCAGCGCTGCGTCAGCGTCGCATCGTGTTGAACCGTTTGGCCCAACTGGAGTTCATCACGCAGACCCAAGCGGAACAGTACAATCGTGAGCCATTGCCCACCCGGGTAAATGAGGTTGAGCTGCCACCAAAGAGTTACTTCGTGGAGGAGGTGAAGCAGCTTTTGTTGGATGATCCAAAGTACCTCGGCGGTACCCCTGAGGATCGTTTCAATTTGGTGTTCAACAGCGGGCTTAGCATCCACACTACTTTTGACCCCGAAGCCCAACGGCAAGCAGAACAAGCAATAGATCAAACGTTGGCCGAATACAACAGCGGCGAGCATGCAGGAGTGCCTGCCACCATGGCCCTCGCGGCCATAGAGCCTGATACAGGTGCAGTGAAGGCTTTGGTGGGTGGCCCGGGTTTCGCGCAAGATCAAGAGGAGTTCAACTTAGCCACGCAGGGAACCCGTCAGCCCGGTTCTGCGTTCAAAACCTTTGTGATGCTTGCCTTGTTTGAACAGGGCTACCAGCCAAGCGACGAGGTTAGCGGACGCGGGCCTTGTTTGATGGCGAACCCGGGAGGTGTGCCCGATCCTTATGTGGCACACAACTTTGCGCGCTCGGCCGGGCAGACAGATACCATCAACAACCAGATTCGGGTGTCGTCTAACTGTGCGTTTGTGCGATTAGGGCAGCTAGCGGGGATTGATGCAATCATTTCCACTGCTAGCCGGTTAGGTATCACCACTCAGTTGCCTCATGTAGCATCTTTGCCTTTAGGGTCGGGCGAAGTCCATCCAATAGATATGGCCTCGGCCTATGGATCGTTAGCTACCGGCGGTATTCGCTATGAGCCTTATTACATTGAGCGCATCTTGGATCGTCAGGGCAACGTGATCTACCGTCACGAGCTAGCAGGCGAGCGGGTGGTGGAGGCTCGTTCAGCTTGTTGGGCTGCAGACGTACTACAGAACAACATGGAAGCCGGTACCGGTAGACGAGCACAGCTACCATCGCAGCCTGCGGGCGGCAAAACCGGCACCACTGAGGAGTCTGCAGATGCTTGGTTTGTGGGGTTTACTCCCCATCTGGCAACTGCGGTTTGGCTAGGTAATCCCAATGAGCGTATCCCGTTGCGAGGGGTTACCGGGAGTTCCTATCCAGCGGTGGCTTGGGGTCGGTTCATGATCAGCTATCACCAAACCCTTGAGTCGCTGCCGTTTGTAGAATGTCCTAGCGAGCCTCGCTTGGCCGATTTGATCCGCCCAGAGAATGTGTTCACCATTGGTGACCCTTGTGTGGGTGTTCCTGTGCAGTCTGGAGTTGCTGGTATTGCAGGTGGTGTCGGGGAAGACGGCGATTCCATATCGCCAATTGTGCCTGTAGACACCGATGACGACAGCGTTCAAGATGTGTGCGTAAGCCTTGTAGATACAACAGGGATAGAAGCTTGTGGGTTCAGTGATTTTGCCAACGAAGTAGGCGAGCCCTTTGAGCTTTATTGCGGCACTCCCGTAGTCGGCACCCCAGATGCGAGTGTTCCAGATGATGGAACTTCTGTTTCCGATGCCCCAGATGCCAGTGCTCTAGATTCCAGTGATCTTGATGTCGTTGACAGCACAACAGCAGTGGTGGGCTAAGCGGCATCTAGTATTGAGCTGTGAGCGAAGATCAACTACAACATTTGTTGACGGTACAGGATCATGACACCCGCCTAGCGCAGCTTCGTCATCGTTTTGACACTCTTGCTGAGCGCGAAGTGCTACGTGACTGTGAGGCTACTCAGAACCAGCTTGAACAGCAGCAACAAGACTGCAAAATGCAGTTGTTGGAGCATCGGCGCACCTTCAATCGTCAGGAGGAATTTCTTGTTGCTTTAGAAACAAGGATCAATCAAGAAGAAAAGCGCTTGTACTCTGGCGAGTTAACATCTACACGAGACTTGTTGGCTCTTCAGCATGAGATTGAAGGTTTGCAGATGCGCTGTTCCGAAGCTGAAAGCGATGTGTTGGAGCTTATGGAGCAAGTAGAGCAGGTAAATGCTACGTCGGACGCGCTAGATAAACAGCTTGCTCAACATGCATCGCATATAGCTGATGCTCGCCAAAAATTGGCCAGCGCTGAAGCAGAGATGCAGACAGAGATAGACCAAGAAGTTCAAGCCAGACACACGGCTGCTAGCCATATAGCGCCTGAGGTGTTGGCCGATTATGAGAGCTTGCGGAAGAGTTTGGGTGGGGTAGCGGTAGCCCGCCTGCGCGAAGGGATATGTGAGGGGTGCCATCTAGCTTTGTCCACCAAAGAACTAGATCGCATTCGCAAACTTCCCGTCAGCGAGATATACCACTCTGAGGAATGCGGCTGTATTTTGGTGCCGGTCTAGGCCACCTGTATCACTTGAGTACCAGCAGTGTTCTTATGGTTTGTGGCTCTCAGCTTCGTGCTAGTTGCCATGGCGTTCAACAGTCCAGCATTGGATTACCGCTTTGTGATTGCTGGTGCGGTGTTGCCAACTGGTGAGTTGCTAGCTGATGGCCCTTATGTGCTGCACACTCTTTTGGCACCATTTGTGGTGTTGACGGTGGTGATGTTAGCTACTCGAGGGCACCGTTTGATTAGGCGCCGATGGTTAGGGTTTCCCATTGGCCTCTTCATGTATTTGGTGTTAGATGGTGCATGGTTGCGTACTGAGTTGTTTTGGTGGCCAGCTTGGGGATTGCAGGTTGGTAGCGCCAACCTGCCTCAGGTAAAACCATTAGTCACCCTTATAGCGATGGAGGTGGCCGGGCTTATAGCCGCTCTGTGGGCAGTGCGCCGCTATAGCCTTAACCAACGCCAGCACCTTTCTCAGTTTGCTAAGACAGGTCGTCTCCCGCGCACTTAAGTTGCGCTTGAGGTTCAGCTCCGTGCTATTCAGTGATGAGATACTTTGCGAGTTCGCTGTTGGTCATCTCGTGTATGTCGTTAGCTGGAGCTGATTGGACTGTAAAAAAGTAGAAGTCGTGCCCTAAATCTGCGCCGAGCATCTCTTGGAGATAGGTAATCAAGTGGTTATGGGCAGGGTCATTCATATCCAGTTCATCGGCTGTGCTACCGTCGGGCGTGCAGCACCAAGCGTGTACTCCAACTATGCCACCCGGCTCTATGGTTCGGGTGACACCAGCTGCAAATAGGTCAACACCGCCAGAGTAGATCTCTCCGTTGGCGGGCACAACGGTGGCAAGCTTAGCTTCACGTACAAGTCGGCCTGTTTCTACGTTGATCCTGTCTTCGTCAGATCCGTCGATGTTTTGTAGCACTAAGGTATCCACGTTGGGATGTTGCGCGATCAGGTATTGCATTTGGCGAAAGGTGTGTCGGCCAAGCAGACCGTTCACGATGGCACGGTTGCCGTCTAGCGTGAAGTAGCTGTGACCGGTGCCGATCTCAAACATAAACTTTACGTTGGCCACGGTGCCGTCTGATCCGATTGTGTTTCCAGCAAAGGTGAGGCAGCTGTCGTTAGAGAATTGCAAGGAGCTGCCAGGGCCGGTGAGTTGTTGGTTGTTGACGGTGATGATGAAGTCTTCGCCGGTGGGAGTTTGGCTTTCAAGATCTATGGGGATTTTGATAGAGCTACCGTTGTCAGTTAGCAGCACAGCAGCGTCTTGTTCGCCGTATCCGAAGTCGAAGCGTTCGCCGGTGAAGTCAACGAGTGGTGTCGTCTGGCCGTCAACTGTGAGTGATGGGGTGGGAACGGTATTTAGTATCGCTGGGCCTTCTATTGTGTCACATGGATTGGATGGTTCAGGAGTAGGCTGTTTAGGTGCGCGCTCTGTGGGAGTGGCGCTTGCGGTTTCACCAAATGTGGGTTCAGGTATTTGCTCGGGTATCAACTCGGGCGCAATAACGGGTTCGCTGTTAGTAGCAGCCTCACTCGCGTTAGCTTGTACCGGGTTAGTTTGATTGCTTTGTAAAGGTGTCGAGCTGCCACAAGCCGCTGCAATTAGCATAGTAAGTATCAAAGCGGCGATTGCCTGAGTATAAAAACGTGTACAACTCATGTCTTCTAATCGGCCCATCGCCGAGCGAGCGTAGCTTTGTTTGTTTGCAAACGGCTAGGTGCTGAGCCTCAAGCATCAACGCTAAAGAACGGCCGACAAGTGTTAGAGGCATTTAGGGCATTTGTTGTTCGTTTTGCTGCTACGGGCAAGTAGTGTAGGAGAAACAACATCAGGAGGAGGCGATGAGCCAAGAGCGCGTTGCGTCGGCCGCAGAGGTGGCTCAGGAAATTAGGCGGCATTTGCCAGGGGTGGAGGATGTACGGCTTCATAAGTTGCTGTATTACGTTCAGGGGAGGCATTTGGTTTGGCAGGGTTGTCCAGCTTTTGTCGAGGCTATTAAGGCTGGAGAGAGCGGCCCAGTAGTTGCCCGGCTAAGAACTGACAAGCTTCATGGGGCCGAGTTTTCGGGTAATGTGCCTCTCGCTGAGAGTGTTAAAAACATGGTAGTGCAGGCCATCACCCTTGTAGGAGACATGAGCAACAAGGCGCTCATTGCTGCCACCCGTGAAGAGGAGCCATGGATGCAGGCTACAGAAGGTGGTATGAATGTTGATGGTCAAGAGATACCCTGCGAGTCATTGGTTGATTTTTTTGGGCGGTTGAGCCCTGATTTGAGTATCTTGAAGGAACAGGTCAATCTTCGCCGTGGCGACTGTCCGTTTGTGCCTGATCCGCCTGGCGCAGTTGGTAACTTGCGCTCTCAGTACTTGTCCACATAGTTCTGGGGAAGTTCAACCAGTTAGACTGGCTTCAACGCGTAGAGCCGATAAAATCCTCTGGTGGCCACCATCGTCTATATAGACGGCTTCAACTTCTACTACGGTGCCGTCAAGGATACCCCTTACAAGTGGCTAGATTTTGAAGCTCTGTGCCAGCGCCTGCTCCCCAAAGACCAAATTACCAAGATTCGCTATTTCACAGCGCGTATCACATCACGCCCGAATGACCCGCAGCAAGCTAACCGCCAGGACACCTTTCTCCGAGCCTTAGGCACCCTCCCGCTCATTGAGATTCACGAGGGCCATTTTGTCACCCGTCCTACCCGCATGGCTCTCGTGAATCCGCCTAAGCATGGTACTCAGACAGTTGAAGTTTGGAAGACCGAGGAAAAAGGCTCCGACGTCAATATAGCTACTTATCTTCTCCTAGATGCTTTTCAGCACCGTTGTGATACCGCAGTGGTCATCAGCAACGACTCTGATCTCGTTGAACCTATTCGGGTCGCTCAGTCCGAGGCTGGAATTAAGGTGGGGATCATCAATCCCCACAAACCGAAGTTCCGATCCCGTCGACTTCAGGGGACGTTCTTTAAGCAACTGCGACACAGCGTGCTTGCCCACGTGCAACTCCCATCCACCATCCAGACAGGTCAAGGTGTGATTCGAAAACCAAGTGCGTGGTAGGAAAACGCAAGGGCTCGCCGAAGCGAGCCCTGCACCCAGCCACCGAGGCGACTGGGGGAATGC
>JAPOTT010000029.1:151288-157692 GCA_026709025.1 bacterium | reverse complement strand
CATCGGCTAACGCTGTTTCGATGATGCTGCCTGCTACGGGGTCGAAACGACCGTTGAGGATGAACATGCCGTCATCAGGCGAAACGAAAAAACCAAGCGAACGTTGAGCGCGTTGACGATCAAAGTTGGATTGTCCGTCGTCACCTGATTGTTCGTGTTGGTGATCGCGTACTGTTTTGCTAAACACACCGTAATCTTGTGTGCGCGCTGCTTCTACTAGCACTGTTTCGTCTACTGGGCCTTGTGAAGCTGCTTTAGCGATCTTGGTGGCATGAGCAGATGGAATCTCACCAGCGCTCAAAGCGTTTAGTGTTTCAGGCACCTCAACGAACTGTGAAGCTGTTTGCACCTCGCGGCGAGCTTGCTGGCGTGAAGCCTGCAACGCTTCTGTCACCATGCGACGAGCTGAACCCTCACCAACACGGCTTTTGTACTCAACCAAAGTAGAAGTTTTCATAGCCGACAGATGAGCCTCAGAGGTTTTGATCAACTCCAACCGCTCCCGCAACCCCAACAAAGACAAACCCGAAACATCCACCACACCAGGCCACACCACACCACCACCACCGTCAACCACACCACCCGCAGCCGAACCACCAGCAAGCTCACCGGCCTGTAGGCCCTGCTCAAAACACCGATCTTGAAGCTCAAACTCCATGAATGTAAGCCTACAAGCACACTGAGACATATCCAACCAAATAATCAAAAAACCTAGAAAAAAATCGAGAAAACACTAGCAAATCAGCAACTAAAGTGTGACCGCTTGAAAAACACAGAACGTACAACGGCAAATGCAGCTGAAACTAGGGCTGAAAGACAACCAGATCCTACGGATTCCTTGGACTTTGGCCGGGTCTTCGCCACAACCTTTGGCCGGGTCTTCGCCAGGATACGGCCAGTAGCATCCCATGCTTGGCGTTCCAGCCAGAGCACATGCCTAAAGGCCGCTTCTTTGTCATGTTGAACCGCCTCCACCATCGTTTCCACGTTGGCATTCAACCCTGCCACAGTCAGGTTTGCCGACCCGGCTAGTACTGCGATAGGTCGACTCTCGGGCCCTTCCACTGCAAAAACTTTGGAGTGCGCAATAGCAGCTCCCCTGGAGTTCTTATCGGTTCGGTACCAGTTAAGAATCTGAACATCAGAGCGCGACACAAACTGTACACCCGGGTGAAGTGCTCAAGGGCGAGTTAGAAGAGTTAGGCATCACGCCAACCGAACTAGCCCGACAGATCGCCGTTCCAGCCAATCGCGTGTCTCAGATAATTGCTGGTAAACGGTCAGTCACCGGCGATACGGCCCTGCGACTTGGACACTGGTTCGACATTGAGCCTGAGTTCTGGATGAACCTACAAACCCAACACGACTTGGCAATTACTAACCACAAGATTGGCAAGACAGTAGAAAACCTACCCACAGCCCGCAAAACCGCTTAGCTAACAGGTCTAGCTAGCTTTTCTACTAACAGATCTACCCATGCTTGGCTGTACAAATAGCGCTTGAAGCTTGTGATGTACTCTGCGTACTTGATATTCAGCGTCTTGTCTGGCTCACCGCGGCCAGGTCGCACACCCAGTTCGCTGGAGCGATGCTAGCGCCAAACTGTTCCATGCGGTGACGAATAGCAGGGAGAACGCCCCGGTACGAAATGCGCTCGTTGGATCATTCCAAATACGCAGCGCATCAAGACAGGAAGCTCGCGCCTGTTGTAGTTGGGCCTGCCACTCGACTTCCTTGGCACCAACCGGATGCGCGCCAAGCGAGACAACCTGAGTCTCAAGGTCGGCAATACGGTCTGTCTGCCGCGATTGCCTAGAGGTCTCCACACCAAGTGTTGCCTGAATAAACCGGTCAAACCTTTTACCGTGAGAAGAACCATCCTCCCAAGTCTCTCGCTCCAACTGGCTCTTAGAGACCCCGTTACCATTATCCCACCGCTTAAAAAGCTCGTTAGCGAGCATGACTTCCAACTCACTCGGGGCCATAGACATACACTTGCATCTAGCTATCTCAAATGCCCTACTACATCACAACTCGAACTCGGAGCGGGGCACTCCCGACTGACGAATGATTGACAATAGTGTCCCAGTCCGCAACTCCAGGTGATCTGGCACCGGAACCGTCACCGTCCCATCGGGCACCGTCTTCTGCATAGCAATGTGGCTGCCCCGTCGTCTTACCTCCAAAAAACCGTGAGCAGCAAGAATACGGCAGACCTCACGCCCGGAGAGGACACGCAAGCTAGCCAACCGCAACCTCTATTTGAGTCACATAAACCTCCTCATACAACCTTCGCTCAACCTCACAGGCAGATGCGCTCTCGAAAAACAACGTGAGAGCCTCAACAAGATTCCCCCGTGCCTCAGAGACCGTTGCACCCTGACTCACAACATCAACCTCCGGGCAGAATGCAACATAGCCATCGCCCTCGCATTCAACAATCGCAGTCAACCGCCTGTGCATCTCGCACCTCCTTAGCACCAATCTACCTGCTCAGATTGAACCCGCACTCACAACTGCCATTTCCGCGAGAGCAAAAAAAGGTCGAGATAGAGGCTTAGCGGACAAACATCCACTTCAGTGCCATCACCCCACGCAACCGCGCCAGAGCTTGTCTACAGCTCTACAGCGATTTGTGTATGCTTGACGTATAGCGTTAACGCGGATAAAATGCGGCTGAATGATCCTTAGCTATAAGGACAAAAGAACCGAGATGTTTGCAAATGGATATTTTATTCCAGCCTTTCAAGGGTTCGAACAGCAAGCTGCAAAGAGATTAGCAATTCTGAACGCTGCACCATCTTTAGAGACGCTTAGGGATTTACCAAGCAATCGCCTAGAGGCGCTCAGGGGAAACCGTAAGGGGCAGCACTCAATCCGCATTAATCGTCAGTGGCGTATCTGCTTCATCTGGGTGGAGGGGCAAGGGCCAACCGCTGCCGAAATTGTGGACTACCACTAGAAGAAAGGAAACTAGAGAATGTTGCGACGAACTGTACACCCGGGTGAAGTACTCAAGGGCGAGTTAGAAGAATTCGGCATCACGCCAACCGAACTAGCCCGACAGATCGCCGTTCCAGCCAATCGCGTGTCTCAGATAATTGCTGGTAAACGGTCAGTCACCGGCGATACGGCCCTGCGACTTGGACACTGGTTCGACATTGAGCCTGAGTTCTGGATGAACCTACAAACCCAACACGACTTGGCAATTACTAACCACAAGATTGGCAAAGCAGTAGAAAACCTACCCACAGCCCGCAAAACCGCTTAACCAGCGCCTCGGTCGAATCAAATTTATCTCGTATTACAATGCTCTGGGGTGAGCGGCTTGTAGTTCACGCAATGAGACTCCGACCGGTGTACTTCACGCTCTTGAAATTAGTAGAAGGAGATAAATAAATATGAACAACCATAATACATACCGCACACAGACCGGGCGAATACTCAACGATAGCGACATAGAGCGCATCGCAGCAGAGGTCGAGACGACCGACTGCGACATTGAAGTGCTTCGTGCCCGACAAAGAGGACACGCTCTTGCGAATGCTGAACCCTTAGAGGTGGTAACAGTACGGATTGAACCCGCACTCAAGACTGCCATTTCCGCGAGAGCAAAAAAAGATGGCATTACAGCTAGCAGTGTTCACCGGCAAGCCTTACGACACTTTCTAGGCGACCCGAAGTCCGCCTAATGGCCACTCCAGCCCATAGCACATGCCACTTGACAACCACACCTAATAGTGCCGTGCCCCAATAAATCCTCCACCGCTAGATTGACGACACCCTGTCCAGCGAAGCTAGCGGAGTTGGCAAATTGATTTTCAATATTAGACAACTGGACAGATCTACCGCTTCATCTGCATAAGCCCCTATCTGCATAAGTCCCTATCTGTTTAAGCTGCAGTCGGGCTAACACAAAAGAACTATTTGCCATAAATACAGGTGAGTTTGTTGGAACGGGCAGAATAGGGGGATGGTTAGAAGGGAGAAACGTGGCTACTGATTTGGGGGAGCTTCAGCGAAGGCTGTGGAAGACAGCCGACAAAATGCGGGAAGATTCAGACTTGAAATCTTCTGAGTATGCATCGCCGGTGCTGGGGCTGATCTTTTTGCGGTATGCAGACCAGCGGTTTACCCATGCGGCGGAGACCATGGGGTCGGGGTCTGCGCGGCGAACCATCGGAGCAGATGACTATCAGGCTGCAGGGGCGCTATATCTGCCCAACGAGTCGAGGTTTGACGCACTACTGAATCTGCCTGAGAGCGCAGACGTGGGACAAGCGGTGAACAAGGCAATGGTAGGCGTGGAGGCTCACAACCCCGACCTTCAAGGGGTGCTCCCCAAGGACTACTCTCGCATTCCCGACAACATATTGGTTGAGCTACTGCGGGAGCTAAGGCCGCTCCCAGAGGTGATTGAGGGGGATGGGTTCGGGCTGATTTACGAATACTTCTTAGGGCAGTTCGCTTTCTCAGAGGGACGACAGGGCGGCGAGTTCTTCACCCCTACCTCAATCGTGCGGCTCATCGTGGAGATACTGCAACCGTTTCATGGCAAAATCTACGACCCTGCCTGCGGGTCGGGCGGGATGTTCGTGCAATCCGCCCACTTTGTGGAGCGCCACCGCCGCGGCCCCAGCCAAGAGCTATCCATCTACGGGCAAGAACGAGTAAGCGACACCATGAAACTAGCCAAGATGAACCTAGCCATTCACGGGCTTGGCGGCGACATCCGGCAAGGTAACTCCTACTACGAGGATTTACATGAGTCGGTTGAAGAGTTCGACTTTGTGATGGCCAATCCACCGTTCAACGTGAACGAGATAGACAAGGCCAAGCTGCAAGACGACCCCCGATTCCCGTTTGGGCTGCCCAAGCCCGACAACGGCAACTACATTTGGATCCAAGCCTTCTACTCCGCACTCAACCGAAACGGGCGAGCCGGGTTTGTGATGGCCAACTCCGCATCCGACGCCCAGCACAGCGAGTTGGAAATACGCCGCAAGCTCATCGAAGACCGCAGCGTGGATGTGATCATCGCTGTGGGAACCAACATGTTCTACACCGTTACCCTGCCGGTGACCCTATGGTTCTTAGACCGGGGCAAGAAATACACCGACCAAGCCGACCATGTGCTTTTCATAGATGCCCGTGAGGTGTACAACCCGATCGACCGAGCACACCGAGACTGGACACCCCAACAGATCGAGTTCCTCGCCAACATCGTGAGACTCTGGCGAGGCGAAGAACCAGAATTCAACGCAGGAAGCGAAGAGTTGATTGGCGAGAGTTTTCCTGAAGGCACTTATACCGACGTTGCTGGACTATGTGCAGTTGCGACCATCGAGCAAATAGAGGGGCAGGACTGGAGTCTGAATCCTGGTAGGTACGTTGGAGTAGTAGATTCGCAAATTACTGATACCGAATTCAATTCTCTTTTAAACTCGCTAAACAAAGAGTTTATAAGCCTCAATGGCGAGGCTGTCGATCTTGCTCGCTCCATAAGCAAGTCACTTGAAGCAAAGACATGAATATCGTTCCTCTCGGTAACATTGCAAAAGTCCAATCTGGTTACGCATTCAAAAAACAGGATTGGAGTGATTCTGGATATCCTGTCGTAAAGATACAACATGTGAGGGCAGGACATGTATCCCTAGAAAACTGTTCCTACATTTCAGAGGAAGCCGCAAAATTGTCAGAACATTATATCCTGTTTAGGGGTGATGTGCTTGTGACTATGAGTGGAGAAATTGGGAGTGTTGGCGTGGTGAGAGTCGATAGACCGATATTTGTGAACCAAAGGGTTGGGAGAGTTACTCCAACTTCTCCCGATATCGATCTCCTGTATCTTGGCTATGCGATGCAAGAACCAAAGCAAAAGCAACGTATGGAAAACTATGCATACGGAGCTGCCCAACCAAACATTAGTCCAACACTTATCGAAAGCTTGCCAATTTACTTACCAAAATTAGTAGTGCAAAAACAAATTGCTAAGATACTAGGCAACTTGGATGACCTGATTGAGAATAATCGGCGGCGGATTGAGATTTTGGAGGAGATGGCTCGGTTGTTATATCGGGAGTGGTTTGTGCATTTTCGGTTTCCGGGTCATGAGGATGTTGAGTTAGTCGACTCTGATCTCGGTCCGATCCCTGAGGGGTGGAAAGCTGGCAAGTTTGAGGATATTGTCATCCAAATCTCGAAGACTATTGCTCCAGAGGAAATTGAAGATGGAACCCCACTAGTAGGTCTTGAGCACCTCCCTAGACGATCCACAACCCTGCACGATTACGGGGGGGGGGGGGGGTAGAGGTTGGGCAAGCCGACAGTGGGTGTTCCAGGAGGGGGTTATTTTATTTGGTAAAATCCGACCTAAATTTAACAATGTATTTGTTGGTCCTAAT
>JAPOTT010000029.1:0-151278 GCA_026709025.1 bacterium | reverse complement strand
TAGCGTGAGTGTCAGTGGGAGGAGGGGTACGACCGGCGGGGGGGGGGGGGGAGGGGGGGGCGGGGGGGGGGGGAGGGGGGGGCGGGGGGGGGGGGGGGGGGGGGTAACTCTGTAGCAAGCCGACAAAAGGTGTTCCTCGAGGGAGATATTTTATTTGGGAAAATCCGACCTTACTTTCACAAAGTAGTTGATGCTCCTACTTCTGGCTGCGCTACAACTAGCGCTATCGTATTCAGACCGGTTGAGAAGATATTCCGAGGCAGGGCATTAGCAATTGCATCTAGCGATGCATTCGTTGGAGTCGCTACTGCAACCTCAAATGGCACGACTATGCCCAGCGCCAACACCAAGGTCTTATTGGGCTATTCCACCCCTCACCCGACCCGCGATGTAGAACTGGCATTCAGCGAAACAGTGGAGCCGATGAACCAGCTACGCAAGAATCTTGCAACTCAAAATCGCGTATTACGGAAGGCTCGTGATTTGCTTCTGCCGCGGTTGATTTCGGGGGAGTTGGATGTCTCTGAACTTGATCTTGATTTAGAGACCCGGTAAGCGTGAACCCGAATCCGCTGAGTGAGGATGCGCTGGTGGAACAGCCGGCATTGCGGTTGCTGGCGGAGCTGGGCTGGGAGACAGCAGACGGGTTCGACGAGGCGCTGGGGCCAGCGGGAACGCTGGGTCGTGATTCTCAATCGGAGCCGGTGCTCAGCTATCGGCTCGCCGATGCGCTGCGCGCTTTGAACCCTGGGGTGCCACAATCGGCGTTGGACGAGGCCGCCGAGCAGTTGATGGAAGATCGCTCGGCGATGGACAGGGTTCGGGCCAACCGGGATGTGTACAAGCTGCTGCGGGAGGGGGCCAGAGTGGAGGTCGCCGACGGCAACGGCGACGGCGAGCCCAGGATGACCACGGTGCGGTTTGTAGACTGGGATCGGGCTTCGGCCAATGACTGGCTGGCGGTTTCGCAGTTCTGGATTTCTGGTGACATGTATCAGCGGCGGGCCGATGTGGTGCTGTTCGTTAACGGCATCCCGCTGGTGCTGGTTGAGTTGAAGGTGTCGCACAAGAGCGTTCGCGATGCCTTCCACCAAAACCTGCGCGACTACCGCGACACGGTTCCCCACCTGTTCTGGTTCAACGCGTTCGTGATGCTCTCGAACGGCGCCGACACGCTGGTGGGCTCCACGTACGCAGATTGGGGGCATTTCGGCGAGTGGAAGAAGATCAACACCGAAGGCGAGCAGGGCGTGGTGTCACTAGAGACCGCCCTGCGGGGCACCTGTGAGCCCCATCGCCTGTTGGATCTGGTGGAGAACTTCATCGCCTACATGGAACGCCCGGGCGGTTTGGTGAAAGCGCTGGCCAAGAACCATCAGTTCTTGGGGGTAAACAACTCGCTGGAGGCCTTGCAGGAAGCAAGCCAGCGGGAGGGCCGGCTAGGGGTGTTCTGGCACACGCAGGGATCGGGCAAATCGTTGTCGATGCTGTGGTTCACCCAGAAGGTGCTGCGCAAAGAACCGGGCAACTGGACGTTCGTGATGGTTACCGACCGCGCTGAGCTAGACAACCAGCTGTACGGCGATTTCGCCGACTGTGGGGTGATCACCGCTGGCCAGCAGATCCACGCCAAGACCTCGGCTCATCTTCGAGAGCTGCTAGGCCAGAACCACCGCTATGTGTTCACGCTGATCCATAAGTTCATCCCGCCCGTGCAAGGCCAAGCCATGCCGGTGCTGTCGGAGCGGGAGAACATCGTGGTGGTCACAGATGAGGCTCACCGCTCTCAGTACGACACGCTGGCGGCCAACATGCGCCGAGCACTGCCCAACGCCTCGTTCATCGGGTTCACCGGCACGCCGCTGATAGATGGGGAGGAGGAGACGCGACGGGTGTTCGGCGACTACGTGTCGATCTACAACTTCCGCGACTCCATTGCCGACGGAGCCACCGTTCCGCTGTTCTACGAGAACCGCATCCCCGAACTCCAGTTGGTAAACCAAGACTTTGACGAAGAACTCGAACAGCTCCTCGAGGCCGCTGCGCTCGACGATGCCCAAGAGAAGGCGGTGGCCCGCCAATTCTCCCGGCAATACCAGCTGATCACCCGGCCCCAGCGCCTCGAGGAGATCGCCGTCGATCTGGTGCGCCACTTCGTCAACCGGGGGTTTCGGGGCAAGGCCATGTATGTAGCCATCGACAAGGCCACCGCCGTGCGCATGTACGACCTGGTGAAAACCGAATGGGGCCGCTACCGGGCTGAGCTCGAAGCCGAGCTGGCCGACGCGCCGGCGCCAGCTCGCCCTCATCTAGAATCGCTTATCCGGTTCATGACCACCACCGACATGGCCGTGGTGGTGTCGCAGGCTCAAAACGAGGTGGCCGACATGGCCGACGCTGGGCTCGATATCACCAAGCACCGCAAGCGCATGGTGGCAGAAGACCTCGATGCCAGGTTCAAAGATCCCGAGGATCCGTTCCGCCTGGTGTTCGTGTGTGCCATGTGGCTCACCGGGTTCGACTCGCCGTCTACCTCCACGGTTTACCTCGACAAGCCGATGCGCAATCACGCCCTGATGCAGACCATCGCCCGCGCCAACCGGGTGTTCCCAGACAAAGACAACGGCCTCATCGTTGACTACGTGGGTGTGTTCCGGAATCTGGAGAGAGCCCTCGCCATCTACGGTGCCGACCGTACCGGAGAAGGCGCAGACCGCACCGGGCCGGGCACCATGCCAAGCGCAGACTCCCCCATCCGGCCCAACACCGAGCTAGCCGCCGAGCTAAGCACCGCGCTGGCCGAGATCGCCGAATTCTGCGACAACTGCGACATCAACCTAGCCGACCTACAAACCGCTCAGGGCTTCGAGTTCGTCGCCTTGCAGAAGGCCGCTGTGGAAGCGCTGCTGGTGGACGAACAGACCCGCCGCCGCTTCGTGGCGCTAACAAGGCAAGCCCGCAAAGCCTTCAAAGCCCTGCTGCCCGACCCCGAAGCCCTCGCCGTGGCCCATCAGATGGCGGTGATCCGCACCATCGCGTCCAAGATCGAATCTTCTGCCGAGGCTCCCGACATCGCTGGGGTGATGGACTCCGTGGCGGAGCTGCTCGACCGCTCTGTGGCAGCCAACGAGTACATTATCGATACCACCGGCACCGACTCCCTCATCGACTTAAACCAGCTCGACTTCGAACAGTTCCTCTTGCGCTTCGAGGGCCGCAAGCGCACCGCTGCCAAAGCTGCCCAAGACAACATCGCAGGCCGCCTAGATGATGCCGTGCGCAAGAACCCCACCCGAAGCGAACTGGCCGAGCGATTCCGGCACCTCATCGAGGAGTACAACGCTGGAACCCACAACCTCGAAGAGTTCCTGCGCCGACTCAAGGCCATAAACGATGAGCTGACCGACGAGGAGCAGCGTGCCGTGCGAGAGGGCATTACAGAGGCAGAGCTGGCCATCTTCGACCTGCTCACCAAACCTGAGCCCGACCTCACCCGAGCCCAAGCCGTCCAAGTGAAAAACGCAGCCAAAAACCTACTCGCTCACATAACCGAGAAGCTCGTCTTAGATTGGAAGCGCAAACAGCAGACCCGCTCAGCCGTCAAAGTGGCCATCAAGACTGTTCTAGATAACGAACTCCCCGATGCCTACGAACTCGAGCTGTTCAACCGCAAAGTGGACACCATCTACGAGCACATCTACACCAGCTACCACAACACCGGAGAATCGATATACAACTAACCCCACAGCTAGCACCTAGTCTCCCACCCGACTGCCATTTCCGCGAGAGCAAAAAAGATGGCACTACAGACAGCAGTGTTCACAGGTCTCGCTTTACTCACTCGTAGATTGCGAGCCTCCTCAAGCAGTTCAAAGTAGTGCGTTGACGTGGCGAGCGAAATCTATGTCTAGTTCTGTGATGCCCCCTGCGGCGTGGTTGGTGATGGCAATCTCTACGCTAGACCATACGTTTGACCACTCGGGATGATGAAAGAGCTTCTCTGCAATAAGCGCTACCCGACACATAAATCCAAAAGCTTCGGAAAAATCGCCAAACTTGAAACTGGCTACTAGCTTGTGGCCCTCACGCTCCCACCCGTCTAAATCTGATTTAGCTAACGCTTCGGCAATCTCTTGGGTAGACAAAAGACGCTTGCTATCTGGCGTGGCGGATGATCCTGTATTGGTGGTCATAACTTCGTTGTCTTCGCTCTTTCGCTTAGAGCCCTAGCTCTGAGCCTATATGGATATCCACTGGCGACTCGGCGCGCTTATCTATCCACGGGTCGTAGCCGGTTTCTTCTAGCTGAGCAGCCAAATCGGGGCCGCCGGTTTCCCGAATAACACCACCGATAATGATGTGTACAACATCGGCATGTAAAACGGTGAGCAGACGGCTGAAATGGGTGATAGCCAACACACCCAAGTTATCTTGCTGAGTGGCTTGTTCAATGCGATGGCTAACCGCTGCCAGAGCATCCACATCTAAACCACTATCTAGCTCGTCCAATATGGCGATGCGAGGACGCAAAACGCCAAGCTGTACGGCCTCGCTGCGCTTCATCTCACCACCTGAGAGATCTACGTTTAAGGAACGATACAACAAATCAGGATTGAAGCCCACCAAGGCTGCCTCAGCAGCCACCTGAGCCTCCACGGAGCCACGATCTCCACCCACAGCGGCTACTGCTTCTTCTAGCATGTTCTCTAAACCCACCCCGGGTACCTCGGTGGGATATTGTTGTGTGGAGAAAAGCCCAGCATGGGCCCGCTCCCAAGGCGACAAGGGCACCAAATCTACCTGAGATTGCCCTACCTGAGATTGCCCAGAGTGCGAAGCCACAGATGAACCCTCAGACACCAAAGTAATCGTGCCTGCAACAACCTCATAGCCAGGCTTACCCATGATGGCATACGCCAAGGTGGACTTGCCCGAACCGTTGGGGCCCATCACAGCGTGAACCTCACCCGAAGCCACCTCTAGGTTGATGCCGTTCAGCACCATCTGCTCTCCAACCCGTACTTGGAGACCCTCAATAACCAGGCGGCTTTGACTGGGTGTTTGTGCTGGGGTTTGTGCTGAGGTCACTAGGAGGGCTCGCCTAGCTCCAACCACACCTGCCCATCAGTCACACCCACTCGATACACAGGCACAGAACGGGTGGCGGGAAGGGTTTGAGGCTCACCGGTGGCTAAGGAGAACAAGCTGCCGTGCTTGTTGCATTCTATGGTTTGCTCTTCAGGATCTACCTCTCCCTCCGACAAAGAAAAATCAGCGTGACTACAGGTATCGCCCAGAGCATAAAGATCGTCACCAAGGCGGATTACCGCCACCTTGCAACTGAACTCACCCTTTGCCACGTCGAAACGCCGAGCCTCACAGTGGCCTAGCTCCTCTTGGAGGCATAGGTTGACTCGGTTCTTTTTGTTGCCACCGTTGCTTGGAGCGTTTCCGCTAGGGACGTGTCCGCTTGGAGCGTTTCCACTTGTGCTCATGGGGTATTACTCATGTTGGTTCAATCCTGAAATCTTGGCTTCTAAGCGCGTGCGAACAGCGGGCACAGCTTCTGATACTGGAAACTGCTCCAACACCTCGCCAAAAAAGCCGCTAACTATGAGCCGCTTGGCGGTGTTCGTGGGCACGCCACGGCTCTGGAGATAAAAGAGTTGATCTTTATCGATGGGCCCCACGGCTGAAGCGTGGCTGCATTGCACCTCGTTGTTTTCGATCTCTAAATTGGGCACAGACTCTGCCCAAGCATCATCGGTGAGCTTAATATTACGGTTAGTTTGATGTGCGTTAGTGCCGCGGGCATCGGGCCGCACCCTGATCATGCCGGTATACACCGACCTTGAAGAATCGTCCACTGCACCTTTGAACAACAAACTGCTTGATGTGTCTGGGGCGGCGTGATCTTGAAAGGTGCGAAAGTCTAAGGTTTGTTGTCCGTCTCCATAGTAGAGCGAAATCAGATCGCCAGTAGCCCCACGCCCCGACAGGTGAGTGTCTAGACGCGTGCGGGCGTAGTCGCCTCCCAATGCGGCTGTGGAAGCCCGCAGGTGAGCTTGCGACCCAACATGGCAAACCTGCGACCCGATGTGCCACACCTTAGGGCCCAAATCCTGCACCGCTAGGTAGCCCACCCGAGAAGCCGCAGCTGCTCGGATTTCTACCACCGGACTCACAAAGGCATTCACATCACTAGAGCTGTACATCTCTAGTACCTGCACCGAGGAATCGGGGCCAGCATCGATGATCAACCGTGGAAACACCGCAACCCCATCAGCATCAATCCAGTGACGCACCAACACAGTGGCGGCCACATCTGTACCTGCGGGTACCTTCACCAACAGCGGCTCCACGCTAAAGGCTGCGTTCATCTGAGCAAACAGATCTACATCTACGCTGGCTGCTAAATCCGCATCGCCTTCACCTAGAACCCGCACCTGCACCCCTGTGGTGGGCTGGGCACCTGTGGTGGGCTGGGCGTTGTTGGGGTGGTGCAGGGGGCTCACGCCGTTAGCGGCCTCGCTTGGAAACTGCACGCCGCACAAATGCCCGTTGCTGGTATCTACCACAATGGCAGGAGGTGCGCTGTGTGGCGGTGTTGACAATGTGCTCTGGGCCGAACCAGAAACTGGAGAAGGTGCCCCAGCTTGTAGCCCCAGCGTGTAACGGGATAGATCAAGCTGGCCAATCGGGGTGTAGCGCCACACCTCTTCTTGTGCTGTTGGCATAGAACCCGCCGCTGCCTGTTCGGCTGCAGCAATGCGACGAGACACCAACCACTGTGGGCCAGCCAAAGCACCGGCCGCCTCGGGACCAAACTGAGGTGGGATCACGAACGCTTACGCCGCCAGCGCCGTTTGGTTTTACCTCCACCGGTTCCGCCGCCACTCCTGCCGGACGCTCCACGCAACCTGCGCCGGACCTTCTCTCGCTCTAGGTCTGCTAGCACACGTGGACCAGCCTCGTTCACGATATCTTCAGCAGCATCTAACAACGCACCGATGCTGTCGTCTGTGCCTACGCTGGCTGGTTCTTTGGGGGTGGGTGGGGTTACCAAAGTGCCGTGCGACCAGTTCACATCCACCATCCGCCGCTCATAGCCAGCGCAATCGGTAGGGCAACGCCAAGGAGCCTCGGGGGCTAAATCTAAGTCGCACTTACGCACGGTCTCCCCGTTGGGATACGACCGACTCTCAAAGTACTTACAGTCTTGCCGCATTGGCATCAGCCGACTGATCCCTCCATTTGCAGCTCAATCAAGCGGCTCCACTCTACGGCATACTCCATCGGCAGGGTGCGGGTTATCGGCTCAATGAAACCGTTAACAATCATGCCCATGGCCTGTTCTTGAGTAAGACCCCGGCTCATCAAGTAAAAAAGCTGCTCATCGGCCACCTTAGACACAGTGGCCTCGTGGCCTATCTCGGCATCGCGGGTGCCTACCTCCATGTAGGGGTAAGTATCCGAAACGCTGTTTTCATCCAAGATGAGCGCATCGCACTGTACATGGCTGCGACAACCGTAAGCATCATCTTCTACCCGTACTAGGCCACGGTAACTGGTGCGTCCGCCACCATTAGAAATAGACTTAGACACGATCTTGGAGGTTGTCTCGGGGGCTGCGTGTGTCATCTTGGCACCAGCATCTTGATGCTGATCGGGCCCGGCGTATGCCACCGATAACACCTCTCCCGAAGCCTTAGGGCCCACCATCACCACCGCCGGGTACTTCATGGTGAGCCGTGAGCCGATGTTGCCGTCTATCCACTCCATGTGGCCTTCGGCTTCCACCTTGGCCCGTTTGGTAACCAAGTTGTACACGTTGTTAGACCAGTTTTGAATGGTTGTGTAGGTTACCCGGGCAGACTCCTTTACCAAGATCTCCACCACCGCCGAGTGAAGCGAATCTGTGGTATAAACCGGCGCCGAACAGCCCTCTATGTAATGCACCTGTGAGCCCTCGTCGGCAATGATGAGAGTTCGCTCAAACTGCCCCATGTTCTCGGCATTGATCCTGAAGTAAGCTTGAAGAGGCATCTCTACCGTTACACCGGGCGGAACATATATAAAGCTGCCGCCCGACCATACTGCCGAGTTCAAAGCCGCAAACTTGTTGTCTCCGGGCGGGATGATGGTGCCAAAGTGTTCTTGCACTAACTCGGGATACTCACGCAAGGCAGTATCCATGTCGCAGAACAACACGCCTTGGCGCTCTAAATCTTCCCTGTTGCGATGGAACACCACCTCAGACTCATACTGAGCTGTTACCCCGGCTAGGTACTTGCGCTCTGCCTCGGGTATGCCTAGCTTCTCGTAGGTGTCTTTGATGGCATCGGGCAACTCCTCCCACTGATCCACCTGCTCCTCAGTGGGCTTGATGTAGTAGTAGATGTTGTTGAAATCGATCTCCGACATGTCCCCGCCCCATGAGGGCATCGGCCTTTTTTCGAAACGGTTGAGCGACTTGAGGCGAAAATCCCGCATCCAATCGGGTTCGCTCTTCATCCAAGACATCTCATTCACGATGTCTGTGTTTAGCCCTTTTTTGGGCTTGAAAACGTAATCCTCCTCATCGCTCCAGCCGAGCTTGTATCGGCCAAGATCTAGAGCAAGTGCTTCCGACGACATATCCGAATCCTAACGGTGGGCGTGACGTGGTTGGAGATATCCTACCGGCCCCCAAGCCATTTACTACTTATTTGCTGCTGATGGGGTGAATATCTGAGCTAGCTGCCTGGGTGCCAAATGCCGAGGTCTTTGGGATCTAACTCTTTCATCTTCTTGCGGTACATGCGACTGCGGATTGCGTAACTGCTAGCACTAAATATGTTCTGCCCCTCTTCTAGGTGGTTCTCGCGTATTTTGGCAGGTATACCTAGTGCTAGAGCCAGCGGCGGAACCTCCATAGCGTTTGTTACCACAGCGCAAGCTGCCACCAATGCCCCCTTGCCAACCACTGCTTTGGGCAGCACCACCGAGCCCACCCCGATGAGGGCTTCGTCTTCAATAATGCAGCCTTCTAGGTGCGCTAGGTGGCCTATCGTGACATCGTTGCCCACCTGTGTGACAGACGACATGGTGTTGTGCAACACGGCATTATCTTGGATGGAACTGCGTTGGCCGATGACAATGCCCGCACCGTCTCCCCGCAGCACAGCCCCCGGCCAAACGCTGGACTCTGCGCCCACGGTAACCTTGCCTATGAGCACCGCTTGAGGGTGAATAAAGGCATCCGGGTGAATGCTGGGTTGGGTGTCGCCTAAGGCATATATGGGCATAGCTAGTTAATTATCTGCTGAGGTTATCCGCTTGAGGTTATCTGCTGAGGGGCTGGTGAACGAACCAACAACTCCGGTACCACAGGACAGCTTCCTGCAGTTGCTACCTGAGTGGGGTGAAGCATTCCAGCAGCGGTTACAAGCTGATCCACCAACCGCAAGGGCACCTGTTCAACCTCAGCCTCCCACACATGGATCATGCTGGCCCTTTTGTGGACACCGGTGGTGCTGGGCCTAGTGTTGCCTCGTGCTGTAGCCTCCGTCGTGCGTGCTGTAGCCCCCGTAGTGCGTTGCAACAGCGATGCCCACATAGGCTCAGGCAAAACCGCCCCCACACCTGCCAGCAGCCAAACCGGAACCCCTGAGGTGTGAGCTACCGATGCAGCCGCCAAAGATCCAGCCACGGCCAAGCACCCATGAGGCCCCACCGCGGCAGATTCCAACAACACCAAATCGCATGATGCTACGGCTGCCCCCAAACCAGCCTCAGGCACCTCAAAGATGCCAGAGTGTGTGTTGGCAGCGTGTGATGCTGAGCGTTTGCCTGAGCCATTTCGTGTATCCGACAGCCGCCGCACCATATCGCTGGCTTCGCCTAGCACGTCCACCACCAGCACCTGTATGTCACCTCGCCTTCGTAGGCCCCCTGCCGCCAACTCCGACCAGCCCAACACGCTTGCCACCACATCTTCGGGAAGCTCGCTAGCTAGCACCTTAGGCGTTTGATCATCGGCCATTTCTTCAACGCAATCTCTGATCTCATCTATGGGGTTAGTTGATGACAATGCCCTAGCAGCTAGCCATACCAACGGCGCAGAGTCGGGCTGTCGCGCCAACAACCGCCGACAAGAGGTAACTAAGCCAGCGGGATCATTTCCAAAACCTAAAAGCGCCTCAGCAGCCTCATAAAACAGGGCCTTTTGGCTGACCCCCGCAGACCGGGCCACATATCTCAAATGCTCAAAGGGATGCACGACACAAGGTTACGCCATCGGGTTAGGGTAACTTCTTTTGTTGATGGCAAACCTTACCGATGTTGAACCTACAAACGCTCAGCCTGCAACCACAGATGCTGCGCCCATTTTCGTGGATGCCGATGTGTTGCTCGCTCCCATCGGTGGCGAGGCCCGTCCCATCGGCGATTGGGTAACCACCTTTCACCTAGTGATGGTGGTGCTAGACCCCTACACACACGAGAGTTCTTGGATCATTGATACATCTGGGCGAGTGCTACGCAACTTTGTGGGGGCCGACTGTAGGGTTTCGTATCTGGTAACTGGCACTCCCAAAGAGGCCCAAGAGTTTCTGGGACCGTGGGCAACTGAGATGCTCACCTTTGCCGACCAAGACCGCTCTGTGGTGCGGGCTTTAGGGTTGCAGGCGTTGCCCGCCATCGTTCATTTAGATCATCAACTTCAGGTGCGGGCTCAAGCTCAGGGCTGGAACCCCACCGAGTGGTGGGACTTCACCAAACAACTTGCCACGGCCATGAGCTGGCATTCCCCTATGTTGCCCGGCGATGGCGACCCACCCAAGTTTGCTGGCACCGCAGCACTGGGCTGAGATGCCTTTGTTGAGCTTGCTGATCCTGGTGCCTTCGGCGAGTTTGTTCACCTTGTTTACCCCGGCGCGGCGAACCTATGGCTGATTTCGCCTACACCGAACTGCTCCCCAAAGGGCCCGACACCACCACCGAGTACCGCCTGTTAACATCTGACTATGTGTCTGTTGTGGAGCTGGGAAATCGCCAGTTCCTTCAGGTTCACCCCGAGGCACTAAGACTTCTCACCGCCGAAGCCATGCGTGACATCGCCCACCTGCTGCGCTCGGGGCACCTAGCGCAACTAGCGGCCATCTTGGAAGACCCAGAGGCATCGGCTAACGACCGCTTCGTAGCCACCGAACTGTTACGCAACGCAAACATCGCCGCTGGAGGGGTGCTGCCGGGCTGCCAAGATACCGGCACCGCAGTGGTGGTGGGCCACAAAGGCCAGAGGGTGCTTACCGATGCCGATGATGAACAAGCCATTGCCCAAGGCGTGTTTGACACCTATCAAACCTCCAACCTGCGCTATTCGCAGCTTGCGCCGCTATCTATGTTTAGCGAGCGCAACACCGCCAACAACCTGCCAGCGCAGATAGAAATATATGCCACGCCGGGGGATGTCTACTCGTTTTTGTTCATGGCCAAAGGCGGAGGCTCGGCCAACAAGTCGTTCTTGTTCCAAGAGACTAAGGCGTTGTTGAACCCCGAATCGCTCAGCAGGTTTATGGATCAAAAGCTGCGTACCTTAGGCACCGCCGCCTGCCCGCCTTATCACCTTGCAGTGGTAATTGGCGGCACGTCTGCGGAGTACACCTTGAAGGTAGCCAAGTACGCCTCGGCCCGCTATCTAGACACGCTACCCACGCAAGGCTCGGCTGCCGGACACGGGTACAGAGACTTAGAGTGGGAGGAGCGCATCTTAGAGTTGACCCGCCAGTTTGGGATCGGGGCGCAGTTTGGGGGCAAGTACTTCTGTCATGATGTGCGGGTAATCCGGTTGCCTCGCCACGGGGCTTCGTGTCCGGTGGGGGTAGCGGTGTCGTGCTCTGCCGACCGCCAAGTGCTGGGCAAGATCACAGCCGAGGGGGTTTTCTTAGAGCAGCTAGAAACCGACCCGGCCCGCTTTTTGCCTGAGATAACCGATAACGAGTTGGGTGGCGAGGTTGTCTGCATCGACTTAAATCAACCCATGGCTGAGATATGCGCGGAGCTTGCTAGGTGGCCAGTGAAAACTCGGCTGTCGCTGAGTGGCACCTTGGTGGTGGCCCGAGACATCGCCCATGCCAAGATCAAAGAACGTCTAGATGCGGGGGAACCCATGCCCCGGTACCTGTGCAACCACCCTGTGTACTACGCCGGGCCCGCCAAGACCCCCGAAGGCTACGCCTCTGGCTCCTTTGGCCCAACCACTGCGGGGCGCATGGATGCCTATGTAGATCAGTTCCAAGCAGCAGGCGGGAGCCTAGTGATGCTGGCCAAGGGCAACCGCTCCCGCCAAGTGGCAGAAGCATGTGCCCGCCATGGCGGATTCTACCTCGGTTCCATCGGCGGCCCCGCCGCCCGTCTAGCCAAAGACTCCATACGCAAGGTGGAGGTGCTGGAGTACCCAGAGTTGGGCATGGAAGCGGTATTCCGCATCGAGGTTGAAAACTTCCCTGCCTTCATAGTTACCGACAACAAAGGCAACGACTTCTTCACCCAAGTATCCACCCCAGTCACCATCCGCTAGCTGTTCTACTTATAGTTAACCATGTCTAATACCCTGTAAATACCGCACATACGTTGGCGGGGTTTTGGTTGCTGAGGGTGTTTTGGACTTGCTCTGTGCTTAGGGTTATATAGGAGGCATCTCCTAAGAGAACTCTCTGGCTTTCGCTTGCATGCTGGATGTGCTTGTGCCATGAAGTTAGCTGCGGATCGCTGGACAAGTCAGTCAACGACTCTTGGGCAGCTTCGCTAGGCATTGCAGCAAGCAGGGAGATCATGCTGGCGATGCGATCTGAGGCATCTACTTCCAAAGTTACACGCCCAGCTGGGAACAGCGGCCCATAGAGACTGCCTAGCATCTGTATCACATCGCACAAAAGGGCTGCATCTGAGCACTGGCCCATTATTGAAGGCCCCCACGATTGGTTGTAGGCGCAGCCTCGTAGCATCTCAGCTAGATGCCTGGATCTTTCGTTATGAGTACCGATGAAATCCCTGAGCCCTGCGCGATGCGAGATTGTGCTATCCACCTCAGGCAGATCATCTCGGAAAGCTGCTTCACGCAGAGCGGTGAGCACCACGCCGGTCAACTCGACATCGTCACCTAAGAATTGGCTGATACGTTCTTGCGGGCTGGCACGTTGATCCACTTCAACAATAAAAGCGAAATAAGCCATAGCCAGATTGTGCAGCAAGTTAGGAGCGGCCCGATTTTCCTCCAAATCTGCGCGGTGTCCCCCCACCAACTCTGCCCATTCAGACTGCTATTTACGCCTTTTTGCTTCATAATCTTCTATACGCTTCTGCTCCTCTTGCTGCCACTCCAGTTCTTCTTTTCGTGGAAGCGAAGGCTTACAAAGGCTCTCAAGCAGCGCGGCTAGCCTGGTGTTACCTTTTGTTTGACGTTGTAGGCGCTCAATCGTGAGCTCTTCACTAATGGCAGGGTCTTGCAGAGAACGGTAAGCCAGCAACAGCAGCGCATCTGCGGTAGACTGTTCGGAATCTGCCAACTGAAGCGCAGTGCTAAGGCACCAAACACCGAAGTCACCCGCAGGCTTACTCCAGTGCAAGGCATTGCAAAGTTGAGGATCGTAATTGACTCTACGGGTATCGCTCTTGTGCCGCCTGATCCATGCTAAGAAAACTAATTTCTGAATGTTAGGATGAGCTTCCAGCCACTTTTTAATCCGCCATGCTGGACTATCGTTTTCATACCGCAGCTCTTGTAGATATCTAGGGTTTTGGGAACGTTTCGGAGCATCTAGCCAGTTATATAGACGTGACGGCTCTATTTTATCTCCCCAAGCCTCTAAACCCTGGCACAGTAGCTCAAAAGGCAAGTCTCTGAAACCAGCCTGCTCTAAAGCCAAAATAATCTTTGAATTGTCTTCACTGAGCGAGTCGAGTAACTCCGCCAGATGACCGGCTTCAGATTGTTCAAGAATCTGAGAACGCCAAAACTTAGAAAAACGACCCGAGTAGTAGCGCTGATTGCATGGTAAAATATAATCCCATATCTTTGATGGATGTATCTGCGCTGGGTACAGGTATTGCAAGAGGGTGCCACGTAAATCATCCTCGGGGTCGGACACCGTACCAGCACATATATCGCCCAAAAGCTGAAGCAAACAAGCAGCCCCAATATCACATTCAATTACTAAACGAATGCAAACATCCAACGCTAGGCAACGAGACATAGAAGATTGCTTCGGGTTGCGGACAATTGTCTCAATGCCTGTACCGATGTCGTCAAATAACTGCAAAGTTTCCTTCTCTACAGACTTAAGCAACGTCAAGATAAAGTCGGCTATTCGGTTGTTTTTGGCCCCCTGATCTAAGATACACAACAACTCCTTGACGGCAGGTGCTGTATCTTTAGATATGAGGGATCGAAAAGCCCAAGCCGTGGAATCCCGGAAGCCAACAAACTGCCCATCACGCTGTTCGTAGCCCAGCAATGGCCCGCTTGCTGCAAACTGACCTAGCGATTCCAGCAAGCGCTTCTTCTCTTCGGCTGAGAAATTGCCGATGTCGCCATACAAACCAACCCCAACAGGGTCGGCATCTATCAATAACTGCCGCGCACGAGGCGAACAAGCCGCAAGCCATGCAGAAAGACCTCGTAAGGTGGTGACAACTCGCTCATCCTCTGGTCTGGTTAACAGTGCAACTATCCTTGTGGCTGATAAACCATCACCAATCAACTTGGCGAGATAACGGCCAGCTAGAAACTCAGCTAAATGGCGGTGGACCGGGCTGTGGCCGTGTTCGTCTTGAGCAACGAACAGCCTTGTTTTAAGTACACGCTCCATGTGTTCTCTACTTGGCAGGTTGGGCAGCTCTTGTAGGGAGTGGATCGGAGTCGTTAGGTGATTATCAGCATTAGGAGCAGACGAAAATCCTGCAACATCGGCAAGCAGATACACCACGCACAGGTAACCAGCAGCATCCAATACCGCATCTTCTGACGAGACTCCTGAGCCAATGCAATGCTCTTCGTTTTGTTCTACGGCCATTTGCTGGCAAGCCCTCTCAAACGTCTCTAAGCGACTTTCTGGCCAGTGTCCCTCTTGTGCCACCACGTCAAGCAGCAATACCAGCGTCTGCGGATTGCCGAGCAGCCCGATCAGTCCTCGCTGTTCAGCCTCATCCATAAAACTTGATGCATCACTCAAACCATGATGCTGTCTAAGCAGCTTGGCTATGTTGTCTTCGCTGAGGGGATCAAGTCGCAGAACGGTTATCTGGGAATCGGGAGAAACTGCCTTCAAGCTCTGGAGATCGTTGTTGCCCAACCAGTCGGCCTCTCGGCACGATAGGCGAAACCGTGGTTTACCAAGCTGATCAAGCTGCCTGCGTATCTTATCCAAAGCTGAGCGCATATCAGTGGCTCCGGCCCGCACCTCGTCAAGCCCGTCGATAAAGAGAGTCTTACCTTGCCACTCGGGGTGAGAGCTTACCGAGAAGGTACAGAAGTCTCGGGCACTTATACACACTGCGGAATCACCCAACGCCGCCTGCTCTCGCTTGAACTCGGTGGTCTTCCCTGAGCCGGGATCGCCTAACAGCACATACCCAGACTGCTCCCTAAAGCTGCTGAGAGGAGCACTAGAACAACCCTTGTCAGCAAAGTCAACTTCGGTGCAAGTACGGGCTACATACACGCTCATACAGAACCAAACCAGTGATCAGGAGGGCGGGTTAGGAACTCGTTAAGAGGCACACCAGAACCGCCAACAACAACGGTGTTGACTGGATTGAAACGGGTTTCAAACTCCGCAATGCCCGTTGTATGTGAAACACCTTGTCCGCTCTTTACCTCCACACCTACGATTTGCGGCCCGCGTTGAAGCACGAAATCCACCTCATGGCCCTTATCGCGCCAGTATTTAACCTCGGTTCTAGCCGAAGCAGCATTCAGTAAATGGGCACCCACACTGCTCTCTACTAAACGACCCCAATGGGAGCGGTCGGCTTGTGCCTCCTCAAAGCTGTAACCACAATTATTCTATTGAGTAAATTCACTTAATAGAATAATATTTTTGTTGACAAAACGACACCCATACCTATGCGCTAACAGCGGGCTGGCAATTCCTCAATGGCCTAAGGCCATCCCCTTGTGGGTTCGTGTGAGTTCTGTGCGCCGATCAATTTCCTGTGTGCCGGTGAGGTGTCTGTGTAGTATAATGACTTTCTGTGCGTTGGTGCGGATTTATGTGTGCTGGTGCGCTAAGTTGGAGTGATGCAGAACACGCAAAAGGGCACTACATCGGCATTGGGGCAGGCGAACCCTAACCCTTTTTCACCTGGATTTGGGCAGCTTCCTGCAATGTTGGTAGGCCGAGACGATCTCCTAGCTGAACTTGGCACTGGATTAGTGACCGGCCCGAGAGATCCGCGATACACCAGTCTTTTGCTGGGGGTTCGGGGATCTGGCAAGACAGTTCTGCTAACCGAAATTGAGGATCGTGCAGCATCCGACGGTTGGATTGTGATATCTGTGGATGCTGGCACAAACAGTCTTTTGGAACGAATACAAGACGCAATTCAATCCTTACCCGAACGATACCCAGACATTGATTTATCCAGACTGACCGATTCGCGAACTGTCGAGAAAACTAAAAGCATAGATATTGGAGTGTTCAAAGGGGAGATAACTGAGGCGGAATCTAACCTGAACATTAGCATGATGGGGCTCAGGAGGCAATTAACTTATCTTGCAGAACAAGCCCAAACACACAATACAGCAGTGATACTGACTGTGGATGAACTTCATGCTGTCGAAAGAAATGAAGGACGAAGGCTCTCCAACGACCTGCAACATATAACCAAAAGAGATGAGTTACCCCTAGCTTTTATAGGCGCGGGCCTATCTGAGATGAAATATACAATTATGCAAGACAAAAAAATGACCTTCTTTCAGCGATGCCAACAATACGATATGCCTGCATTAAGCGAAGCTGAAGTGACTAAAGGATTACTACATCCTATAAAGGATTCTGGCGGTAATATTACAGATAATGCGCTCAACATTGCTGTAGAAAGCACTGCAAGTTCGCCCTACAAGCTCCAACTCTTAGGACACTCAGCATGGACTGTGGCCAATGCTCCCACGCAGGATATTGACACGCTTGCAGTAAGACAAGCAGCTAGGTTAGCGCAAAAGCAGTTTGATGAAAAGATCAGTGAACCAGCCTTTTATGATTTGTCTGACTCTGAAAGATGCCATTTACGAGGACTTGTAGATTTGGGAGGAGAAGCAAAAATTGTGGACATCGCACGACAAACTGGTCAAAACCCAGATACTGCCTATGGGATCAATAGACGACTTACGCTGTCAGGCTATTTGGAACGTGTAGGCAACTTAACCAGATTGACCGACCTGGTACCTGAGCGAATTATCCTGAAAGAACTAGGAACAAATTAACTAAGAACACATTAACTACAGCGCGTCTAGAGTTGCGTCTGGTGGGTTAGCTTACTTGTTAGCTTACTTGGCGGCTTTGGTCAGCCCAGTAGGGCTCACGTAAGCGGTATTTCTGTAGCTTGCCGGTGGCGGTGCGGGCTAGTTCGTCTCGGAACTCTATTGAGGTGGGACACTTGTAGTGAGCGATCAGGCTGCGACAATGCCCAATCAGTTCCTGCTCTGTGGCTTCTGCGCCCGGCGCTAGCACCACCAACGCCTTCACGGTTTCACCCCATTTGTCGTCGGGCACACCAATCACAGCCACCTCCGCTACCGCTTGGTGTGCAAACAAAGCATCTTCCACCTCTATGGAAGACACATTCTCTCCACCCGAGATGATTACATCCTTCTTGCGATCTGAGATATTCAGATAACCATCTTCGTCTATAAACCCGCCATCACCGGTATGAAACCAGCCTCCCTCCAACGCTTCGGCTGTTGCTTCGGGCTGCTCCCAGTAAGCCTCCAACACATTGTTGCCCTTTGCTAACACCTCGCCCTGAGGATCGGTATCTAACGAAACCCCCAGCACAGGCACACCCGCTCTTGCCAACTTGGCCGCCCGCTCGGCGGTGCTGAGATCGTCCCACTCTTGGCGTTGACGGCTTAAGGTGAGCACCGGGGCTGTTTCGGTAAGGCCATATAACTGGATGAACTCCCAACCCAACTCGGTTGCTATACGCTCGATGGTGCGGGTAGGTGGCGGGGCTCCCCCCACCGATATGCGTACCTTCCCAGCACCTGGGATAGGGCCTTCCCAGCGTTGAGCTGCATCCAAAACAGCAGCCACTACTGCGGGCGCTCCACAAAAGTAGGTAACACCATATTTATCTATGCGACGTAATATCTCTGCACCGTCTATCTTGCGTAGCACAATTTGGCGGGCACCGACACCAGTGAGTGCATACGGCATACCCCACCCGTTGCAGTGAAAAGCAGGCAAAGTGTGCAAGTACACATCCCGGTCGCTCACACCAACAGACCAGCCGAAGATAGCCGCGTTGAGCCACAAAGAACGATGTGTCATCTGAACACCCTTAGGGCGGGCGGTGGTACCAGATGTGTAGTTAATAACAGCTGTAGCATCTTCGTTGGCCTGCCACGGCTGAGGCTCGGAGTTGGCCCCAAAAAGGGCCTCATCGCTTTCGGCACCTAATACATAACGGTGGGCGCAATCAACCCCAGCTAGCGAGTCTTTCAGTTCAGGGTCTACCAACAACATGGAGGCCCCAGAGTGCTCCACTATGTAGTTGATCTCTGGAGCTTGGAGGCGAAAATTAATAGGCACATACACACGGCCAAAGCCGCTCACCCCAAAAAAAGACACCAACATTCGTGCCGAGTTCTGCGACACCACAGCCACTCGCTCTCCAAAACCGATGCCGTGAGCATCCAGACCAGCAGCTTGTTTGCGGGCTAGCTCGGCAATTTGCGCAAACGTAATGTCGCCCCAACTCTTGGCCGGTTGATCGGGCTCATCGGTTATAGCCACACGCTGCCCATAGACAGCTTCAGCACGGTTCAAAAAGTCCAGTACGTTCAAGGCAACCTTCATGGCGTTAGCCTAGCGCAAACCACCAGACAGATTCCCCCAAGGCCCAGAGTCCCAGAGCCTCACAACACACACCATAAGAAGCCCAACACCCCACAGCAAGCTCAAAGCCCTAGACTGAAAGGCGTGTCAGTGGCACGCGTTGTTCGCATAATCGGCGGTTTGGGCAAAACCATCATCGCTATCGGCATCGTGATACTGCTGTTTGGCATGTTCCAGCTTTGGGGCACCGGCCTAATCGAAGCCCGCAACCAAGATTCCTTGAGCAACGACTTTGACAATCTGCTCAACGAGTCGGAGGCGCTCAGGCCAGCGACACCTCCTGTGGCGGCATTTCCTGCTGCCACCGGCTCTAATGCAACCAACAACTCTAGCCAAGATAGCGCCAACCCCACTGCCACGGGCCTACAAACCAACACACAAATCCAAAACCCAGAAACCACCCAACAAACTCAACCGGCTGCCCAAACCAACGGTGTATATGCAGATTCAGATACCCAAGTAGCCGAAGTATCTAATACACCTAGCAACGAACAGGCACAGCCAGCCGCAGCGCAACCTGCAACGGTGCCAATAGTGGATGAAGAATGGGCAAGGCTGCTGTACCGTAACCCAGGAGAGGCCATCGCCCGAATCGAGATCCCCTCACTGGACGTCAAAAAGACGGTGGTAGCGGGGGTGAGGTCGGGCGATTTACGCAAGGGGCCGGGACACTATCCCGCTACTCCCCTACCCGGTCAGGCTGGCAACGCTGCCATCGCCGGACATCGCACAACCTACGGTGCCCCATTTGGGCAGATAGACAAGCTGAAGCCCGGCGATGAGATCGTGATAACCACCGTGCAAGGCCAATTTACCTATCAGGTGGTGCCCCAAGGCGCAGGACACGGCCACTTCATCGTGCCACCTTCTGCAGTTGAGGTGTTGAACCAAAACTTTTCTGTTCATCCCAACCGGTTGACCCTGACAGCCTGTCATCCTCGAGGCTCGGCGCGACAGAGAATTATCGTTGTGGCTGAACTGCTAGGCCCTCCCGCTCCAACCTTTGTGCGACCGGGGCAACAAACCTCAAGCCCTCCTCAGCTTGCTTCTGAAGCTTTGCCCGATGAACCGCTAACTAACGAGCAGCTAACCGATGAGCAACAAAACGGCTCAGCGGCTGGTGGCAACGCAGCTAACAGTGCCAGCACTAACGCCAACATAACTGGAAACGCCAACGCCAACGGTGTCCAAGACAGCCTACAAACGGTTACCTCTAGCCCCGACGCTGCTTTGGGAACAGCCCAAACGCCCGGTGAAAGCCCACAAGCAGGATCTGGCACCTCAGATAATGCCGACAACGCTGATGCTGTGGCCGCTGGAGGCAGCACGTCTGGGGGCAACAACACCTCTGGGCAGAGTTCTGGAAGCAACTCGGCTAGTGACAGCACTGGGACTGGAACAGCAGGGGTGAGAGGGATTAGCAGTTCTATGAGCGTGAGCTCTTTTGGAGAGGGTTTGGACGGTGACTCGGGTGCAGTTGGGCCTGCTGTTGTGTGGGGAATAGCCCTTTTAGCGATGTGGATGACTGCACTGTTTGCGGGCCATCGCTACAAGCGCTTACCGGCCTATGCTGTGGCTGCGCTACCTCTAGCTGTGGTGATGTTTATGGCTTTCTGGCACATCGACCAAGCCCTCCCCTCCTACTGATTTATCTAGCAACTCATGCCCGCCCAGCAAAGCATGCTCTTTGGCCTATCTAAACCTGACCCCAAGTGGCAGCCCAAGTGGCAGACAGTGCTTCGCGCGGTATCACTAGCGGGCATCATTGCAGTGTTGGTGATTTTCGCTGCAGGATGCGGCGGCGACAGCACGCAATCGGATGGAATACCTGAGGTGTTTGTGACACCCACTCCTGAACCCGACCTGCTGCCTACCGAAGAGGATCTGCGAGACCGCTTTGAAGGCCGGGTGACGGAGCCTGACGAGTTGCAGGTTGGTGCATGCTTCAACCAGTACTCCTATTTGGATCGAAACGACCTACCAGCCCAACTCACAACGGCAGTTGGCTGTTCTCGCCCGCACAACGCCCAGGTGTACGCCATCGTGCTTCATCCTGCGCCAGCACAAACCCCCTACCCGGGTGAAGAGGCCCTCAACGAATGGGGCCAGATGCAGTGTTATGAGCGGTTTGAGCCGTTTATTGGGGAGGTTTATGAACGTTCACAACTAGACATCGGGCTAATCGCACCTAGCCGCACCGATTGGGAGGGTGCTGATGCACAGCGCCGCGTGTCGTGTTTTGTCCACAGCTATCAAGACCTACTTATCATCGGAAACATGCAAAACATAGCCCTGTAGAGCTATTTGCCCGCTGTCAGCCCTGCACATCTACTGAGTTGTCTTGGTCTGCTGAGTTACCTGAGCTATCTGGCAAGTCTGCTCCAGTGTTGGCCAGCACCGCTGCTAGAGCAGTCCAAGACTGTGGCACTGCGCCCGTTGTGGATGCGTCATCGGGGTTCCAATACTCGCCAAAGCCGCTCTGCATAGCACCTTGCACCGTGCAACGAGCTATCTGAGCAGCAACCTGTGTTAGCCCGTGTCTGAGCAACCCCAACCACAAAAGATAGTTGAGTTGCGGCCAAGCCGGGCCCCGCCAATAGGTGTTGGGATCATAGGTAGGCTCAGCGCGATGCACCCCAGTGGGGCCATAGGTAGCGCCGTAGGCAGCAGGGTCTGCTAAGTCTTCAGCAACGGCACAGATTGCAGCACTGTTGTTGTGTGCGTCTACCACCAGCATCGCCAACAAGCTGTCTACGGTGCGCGCCCGAACCGAACCAGCTTGATCTGCAGCATCGTCAACCCAGGTACGCAAAGAAGCATCCCAGCGAGAAGCCAAACATTCGGCCAACTCTTCTGCGGCTTTAGACAGGTGGGGGTTGCCCGTTTTCCCCACCAGTTCTCTGGCGTTGAACACCACCAAGGCGTTAAACCCCACCGACCCCACAGCAAAATCAGGGTTAGACACAGCAGAACCCTGATCGTTGCTCACGATGCTGCCCAACAGCTGCTGCTTGGTTTTTCGCCAGCGAGCTAGCACGAACCCTCCAGGGCACCAGTCATCCCAGCGGGGGCTATTGTCGGCACCGCTCTCCCAGGGGTGGCACAGCGCGATGAGCCCACTTGGGCATCTCTGGCGTTTGAACAACAAGAACTCCAAGCCACGCTCTGCCCTAGCCACCGTCTCTTCGGGGACATCTATATCTCGGCGTATCAGCTCGCTAACCGCGTGCCCATACATCGGTGGCTGCGTGATGCAAGAGGCACCGGCGCGCCCCCAATAATCAACAGAGGCGGTAGGTTGGCGCACATAATTCATGTGAGGCACGAAACCATCTTCGCTTTGCACCGATAATGCTGTTTGTAATTCTACTAGGGCCCTGTCGTCACCCAAATCAGCCCAACACACAGCGTGAAAACAGGAATCCCACAGCCACTGCCAGGGGTAGGTAGTGGGGTTAGGCACCGCATAACCGGCAGATACCCAATGAGCTAGCAGCACCGCACGAGCCCGCTCCCTAACCAACGCTGCATCATGCATCTCAGGCTGTTCCATCCCTACAAGGTCTCATACTTAGCGCTGGTCTGCTTATCTCATGGGTATGATTCGGTGCGCGATTGTTTCGTTTCGACTGGGGTTGAGCGATGGGGTATCTGTGGTTGCTGGCCATTGGCAGCAGATATTGGAGGCCATCGGCTTTGAGGTTGTGACGGTTGCGGGCGAAGGCCCCGTAGACCGACTGGTGCCCGGCCTGAGTATCGGAGCGCACTCAGGTGGTGGCGACGACACAGGTGGCAGCCACAGGAGTGGAACAGCAGATGCTCGTGGCTTAGCGGAAGCGGTTAGCGATGCTCTGGCCGATGTTGATCTCACGGTGGTGGAGAACCTTTGCACTATCCCTTTGAACCTGCCTGCGGCAAGGGCTGTGGCTCAAGTGCTCAAAGGGCAACCGGCCATCTTGCACCATCACGATCCACCGTGGCAGCGCTCAAGGTTCGCCGCTGTTACCGAATTGCCACCTACCGATCCCCGGTGGCGACATGTTGTGATCAACCGCCTGACCGCCGAACAGTTTCGCGAACGAGGTCTAGATGCCACTGTGATCTACAACGGCTTCAACACAAATGCCGCACCAGCAAACCGCTCTGGATTGCGTGCCACCCTCGGCGTAGACGATCAAACCTTGCTGATAGCCCATCCGGTTAGGGCTATCCCCCGCAAAAATATACCTGCTGCGGTGGCCATTGCCGAGGCTCTGGGAGGCACCTATTGGCTGTTGGGTGAGGCTGAAGATGGCTATCAGCCAACTCTAGATAAGGTGTTAGCAGCTGCTAGATGTGAGGTTATCCACCGCCCAGTAGCCAGAACCCCCGACATATACGCCGCAGCCGACTTAGTGGTCTTCCCATCTGAGTGGGAGGGCTTTGGCAACCCACCGATTGAGGCCGCCATCTGGGGGAAACCCTGCGTGGTGGGCGACTATCCGGTGGCCAAAGAACTGGCCGCGTTCGGGTTTAGGTGGTTCAGCGCCACCAACTTAAACGAGGTGAGGAGTTTTTTGGACGACATCACAGATGTTGCCGCAGATACCACCACAACCGCTGATACCAGCGCAGCTCACATTTTGGAGCACAATCGAGCTGTGGCGGTAACCCACTTTTCGCTAAAGCGTGTTCGGGCAGACTTAGAAGCACTGTTAAGCACTGCGGGTTGGCTGCCATGAACTACGACAATGCCAGCAATCACAACAAAGCTCTGGCTGCCCGGCGAAAACGCATTGTTTGGCTAACCAAAGCAGGCCAACGGCTGGGCTACCTGCTCTATTTGGCTGCGATGACTATGTTTTTTATAGGTTTCGCCAGCCGATTTAGCAACCCATTGGTAAGCGCCATCACGGTGTGCTTGGTGGTTGGATCGCTGGTGCTAGCCCCCGCCATCGTGTTCAGCTACGCAGTGCGGGCTGCCAACCGCGAAGACCCACTCTAATACCACGGTTTAGCTAACAAAACCCAGCTTCGCCACCAAAGCCAGACCACTTTGCCAGATCACTTTGCCAGATCACTTTGGCGGAGCAGTGGTAGACCGCATCGTGAGGCTTACCGGAAACTTGTCGTGTGTAATAGGGCTGTTTGGGTCTTCGATCCGCTCAATCAGTCGCCTAGCCGACTGCACCGCGATGGACTTGGTGTCTTGACGCACGGTGGTGAGTCGAAATGAGTGCCAAGAAGCCATTTGTATATCGTCAAAGCCGATCACAGAAACATCTTCTGGGATGGAATAACCCATCTGCCGTGCAGCATCCATAACACCGATAGCTAGCACATCGTTGGCGGCCATGATTGCCGTAGGAGGTTGCTCGCTCTGAAGCAGTCGCCGACAATGTGCGTGGCCTGACTCATGAGAATACGGGCCATGCAACACCCTGTGGGGCAACAATGAATGCCCAAACACTTGTTTAGCGCCAACAATCCTATCCTGGGTGGTAGAGGTAACCTCTGGCCCCATAACCGCGGCCACATCTTGGTGGCCCAAGCTCACAAGATGGCGAGCCGCAAGCTGACCTGCTGCAACGTTGTCGGATTCCACTATGTCTACTTGCAGATTAGGCACCGAGCGAACCGATAGCACCATCGGCACACCACGCCGCTGAAGCGTTGCAGGAGCATCACTGCCAAGGGTGGCAGTGGTCACGATAAGACCATCTAAAGAAGCATCCAACAGGTGCGTTAACCGTGCGACGTCGGAACGCAAATGTAGCGGATCCACAATCAAGGTAAAGGCGTAACCAGCCAAGAGCAGTTCTTGGTGCATGTCTGCAAGCAGTTCCTGATAGAAGGCGTTGTCGATATCCTCCACCATCACACCTACCACTCGGCTGCGCCGTTCGCGCAGGTTTCTAGCCACGCTATTGGGGACGTAACCAAGCTGTTGTGCTGCTAAGCGCACTCGCTCGCGAGTAGCTGAGCTGATACGGGGATCGTCTCGCAGCGCTCTTGACACCGTGGATTGACTCACACCAGCCGCAACAGCCACATCGCGGCTCAATGCCCTAGCCGAAGAGGTTTGTTGACGCGCCTGCGGATGTGTACTCATAGCCTTGCTCATAGCCAGCCTCTAATCATATACCCTCAACATGCTTGCATAGTGCCATTTTATGCATAATACTAATAAATTGCACACCTAGTGCTATCCAAGCATGCGCCTAGCGGTATTGCTAGATGAACTTTAGCTGAGTCTGCACCTTTTTACCTGACACACGAAATCATGATTTTAGCCATTCAAAAAGCTAATCTCATAGTTGATACCAAATCTTTAAGCTACGACTTGACTTGCTAGGACGCGTGTACCAAGCTAGGCATACGAATGCACAAATAAAGCATTACCCCTAAGCAGAAAGGCACCGAGACAACAAATGGCACACGCCAGCACTCAACATCGAGAGTTCCTAAAAGCACCCAGCCACGCAGCCCAGCGCCCAGATGTATCAGGTGCTGCTCAACAGGTAATCGCAGATGTGCGTGAGCGCAACATCGCGGCTGTGCGGCATTGGAGCAATGAGTTTGACCGCTGGAATCCTCCAGATTTCCGCATACCAGATACCACCATACATAGGGCTCAAGCCGAAACATCGCCCGAGTTGTTGCAACAAATTGACTTTGCCCTGCGCCAAATCAGGGGTTTCGCCGCAGCCCAAAAGGAATGCATCAAGCCACTCTCATATAAACCCAGCGCAGGTGTGGAACTTGGACACAAGATTGTTCCCGTGGGATCGGTGGGCTGCTATGTGCCCGGAGGGGTGTATCCCCTTATTGCCTCGGCGCTGATGACGATTGCTACAGCCAAAGTTGCGGGAGTAAGCCGCGTTGTGGCTTGTGCTCCCGGCAAACCTCAATACAACGGAATACACCCTACGCAACTTGCCGCCATGTCCAGAGCAGGTGCCGATGAGATATACGCAGTAGGAGGCATACAAGCCCTAGCCGCAATGGCCTTTGGCGCAGATGGCTTTGGCCATCCAGTAGACCTGATATGCGGAGCGGGCAACGCCTATGTGGCTGAGGCCAAACGACAACTCTTTGGAACAGTCGGGATCGATCTGCTTGCTGGCCCTACCGAAATATTGGTGGTAGCAGACGACACCGCCGACTCCACGCTGTTGGCCTACGACCTGCTAGGACAAGCCGAACACGGGGTGGACAGCCCGGCCATCTTGATAACCCTTAGCCGCGAAATCGGCAAACAAACGATAGCCAAAACCGAAGAACTGCTAGCTAACGACTACCCCACTGCAAAGGTGGCAGGACAGTCATGGCGTGATTTTGGCACCGTGGTTTACTGCGATTCCCGCGAGGCCGCGGCAACCTTGTGCGACGAGATGGCTCCTGAGCACCTTGAAGTTCATGCCCGCGAACTGCACTGGTGGCACAACCGGCTCAAGAATTACGGAAGCATCTTTTTAGGGAGACACGCCACCGTGGCCTATGGCGATAAGGCAATCGGAACCAACCACGTGCTGCCCACTAGAGGTGCTGCCCGCTACACAAGTGGGCTTTGGGTGGGCAGTTTCTTGAAGACACCCTCGTACCAAATCGTTGACAACGCCGCTGCATCGGTACCCATCGCTGAAGCTACTGCTGCAATCAGCGATGCCGAGGGAATGTTCGGCCACGGGCTCACAGCCACAATCCGCATCGCAGACACACACAACCAGCACAACGGGCCAAGCCAACACAACGGGCCAGACAAACCACCACATCAGCAGACATCACAACAGCAGATGCCACAACGAACGGAGCAGAGCAATGATGCAAACCACAGGCCAAATAATCGCTAGCGCTCTAAAAGCCTACGGGGTTCCCTATGTTACCGGCCTGCCTGGGCACGGGAACTGGAGCCTGCTAGATGCCTTCTTAGACGACAACTGCCAACTCCCGTTTGTGCAGGTGTTTCACGAACAGTCGGCAGTTCACATAGCAGATGCCCACTACCGGGTAACCGGTCAGCCAATCGCCGCTACCACTTCTATCGGCCCTGGTGCAGCCAACACGGTCATCGGTCTAGCCACCGCTCAAGCCGACTCCACCTCGTGTTTGTTGTTGACAGGCTCGGTTGCCACCCACATGCGTAGCCACGGAGTTATGCAAGGCCTCGACCGGTTCCCCTTCAAGCAGGTAACCGGGCCCATCACCAAGCGCAGTTTCGAAATGGTCAAGGCCATTGAAGCCCCCTTTTTGATGCACAGGGCATTTAATGCCATGCTCTCGGGGCGGCGCGGGCCTGTACACATTGAGATTCCCCTGGATGTACAGGTGGAACAAGCAGATGTGAACGTAGCCGACCTGAAGCCGCGCCTACCTCATGGCCTGCAGCGGGCCGATGAAGACGCTGTGCTGACCGCCTGCGAAATGCTCCTTTCAGCTAAACGGCCTTGCATTGTGGCTGGCGGAGGTGCAGTTATGTCGGACGCTTCTGTTGAGTTGGCATCACTGGCTGAGAAACTAGCCATACCCGTTGTCTACACATGGAACGGCAAGGGTGCCCTGAGCGACGACCATACCCTCAACGCTGGCACCGCAGGCTGGCCTGGCTCGTTACCTGGTAACAAGCTGGCAGCTAGCGCCGATGTGGTGTTGTCGCTGGGTTGCAAGTTCACCGACTGGTCTTCGTCTTCATGGCGCAAAGGTGCCACCTTTTCGTTGCCTCCAGGCCAACTCATCCAAATAGACATTGACCCCACAGAGATTGGCAAAAACTATCCCGCCGAGGTGGGAATAGTGGCCGATGTCTCCTCGGCGTTGGCCGACATGGTGGCCGCCACCTCCAAAACCGATGCCGACCGGGCACGAAAGCAAAGGGCGGGCTACCTAGATGAGCTAGCTGGCCTCAAAGCACAGTGGGAAAAAGACCTCAGCCACCGGCGCGATCACCAGGGTTCGCCTATGACCATGCTCAGGGTGCTAAGCGAACTGCGCAAGGTGCTACCACGCAACGGTATCGTCACCGTGGGCTCGGGCCATCCACAATCATCTACCAAGCAAGCCTTCCCGATATATGAGCCCCGCACCCACATCACCTCGGGCAGCTTTTCGCCCATGGGTTTCGCAGTGCCCGCAGCAATCGGTGCCAAGTTGGCCAAACCCGACACAGCGGTGGTGTGCATCGTGGGCGATGGCGACTTCATGATGACCATGCAAGAACTGGCGGTGTGTGTGATTTACAACATACCCGTTGTGTTTTTGGTGCTAAACAACTCAGGCTTCATCTCTATTCGAGATGGGCAAATCAACCTGATGAACCGACAGGTGGGCTCAGAGTTCAACCACCTGAACGGCAGGGAATACTCAGTGGAGTTTGCCGAGATGGCTAAAACTTTTGGCATCTCTCAGGCGCAGAAGGTTACCGACCCACAAGACCTGCCTAGGGTTCTCCAAAAGGCCATCTCATCTGGTGAGCCAGCTGTGGTGGAAACCATCATCACCAGAGACAGTTCTATAGCAGCCGCCGAGGTGGTGGGCTGGTGGGACTTCCCGCTGCTGCCCACCGCCCCACAAGAACATCTAGCCGACTACGCCACAGCTCTGCGCGAGGAACAGCACATCTAAATGGCTCGCCGTTTACTCGGAGTGGCTGTGGCGGTGTTATTGGCCTATTACGCGGTATCCAAGTCGGTGGAGATTGGCGACCGCTCGCTGCTGGTGCTGTTGAACGGCCTGACCGCCGCGGGCTTGTACTTTCTAATGGCCAGCGGGTTCACCTTGGTGTTTGGGTTGGCTCGGGTGACCAACCTAGCCCATGGGGGCATATATCTTTTGGGCGGCTACGGGGCCTTGTCGGTGCAAAGAACAACCGGTAACTGGTTTTTAGCTGTGATGCTAGGCGCTTTGTTTGCCGCAGGTGTGAGCTTGGTGCTGTACCTATTGCTACGTTTGCTCAAAGGAGACGACCTCCGCGAGACGATGCTCACCTTGGGCGCAACCATCGTGATCGCAGATCAAACTCTAGCCACTTGGGGCGGGATACCCACCGATTTGGCTCCTCCCTCGTTTCTCACCGGCTCCATCCACCTTCCTGGGTCGCCCCTGCTTTACCCCAAGTTCAGGCTGGCAGTGGTAGCTCTAGCGGTGTTAGCGGGCCTTTTGTTGTGGGTACTCCTTTACAAAACAAGGCTCGGAATGCTTATTCGGGCTGGAGTGGATGACGCAGACATGGTTTCTGTTCTGGGTATTCGTGTACCGCTGGTGCTTGCCAGCGTGTTCATGCTGGCTGGCGCTCTCGCCGGGATTGCAGGTGCCGCAGGCGGAACCTATCTGTCTTTGGCCCAAGGTGAAGACAACCGCATCTTGTTGGCATCGCTAATCGTGGTGATAGCTGGCGGATTAGGCAGCCTAAGAGGCGCTGGTGCCGCAGCAATCATTGTGGGCCTAGTAGAAGCCTTCGCTCAAACCCACCACCCGGTGCTGAGCGTGCTGATCACCTTTGGCAGCCTCATCGCCATTTTGGTGCTGCGTCCACAGGGCCTTATCAAAGGGGCAACCCATGTACAGGCCTGAGCACGCTGTAACTAACGGCTCTGAGCTTAGGGAGCGTGGGGAGTTGGGGGGTGTGTTTAGCGCTAAATCTGGTCGACTTCTAGCAAACTGCGCTTTGCTGCTTGTTATAGGTGCTGCCATCGCAGCCACCCCTGTGTTGGTTTCAGACTTTGTCCTGCTGCAAATCGTAATCAAGTCGCTTTGGTTGGGAATCGCTGGCAGCAGCTTAGCCTTTTTGATCGGACAAGCTGGCCTAATCTCACTGGCCCAAACTGCCGTGTTTGGCACTTCGGGATATCTCATGGCCATTTTGGTTCTGGAACACGACGTGGGTATTTGGGTTGCGGTGGCTGCCGCTTGCATTGCTGGACCTGTGGCGGGGCTGATTATCGGCATCATCAGCCAACGCTCATCTGGCCTCTACCTGATGATGCTAACCCTAGCCATAGGCGTTTTTGTTTTCTTTTTTGCCCAGCAGTACCAGCCCATCACCCGAGGTCACACAGGGTTCAACGGGTTCGATGCCCCGATCATCAAGGGGGTCAACCTACAAGAGCGCGAACCCCTGTTCTATGTAAGCGCCATAGCTGCTGTGGGAGTGGTTATCTTGTTACGCCTAGTTGCACAAAGCCCCGCGGGATTGGCCTATCGGGGGTTGCGAGATAATCGCAAAAGGCTAAGTGCCTTGGGCTACAGCACCGCAGCCACCACAGTTTCAGCCTTTGCGGTGGCCGGTTTCTCCGCGGGCATCGGGGGTGTGCTTGCGGTTTGGTACAACGGCGCGATCTCGCCGGGCTCTATAGATATAGCGCGGATCATTGAGCTCCTCATAGTGGTGACCATCGGCGGCACCATCCGCTTAGAAGGGGCATTTTTGGGCGCTCTAGTGGTTACCTTGCTTCGCAACTACGCCAACGAGTTCACCAACCGCACCTCAACCCTAGTGGGTGCTGTGTTCATGGTGATCGTGCTCATATCCCGCAACGGCTTGCTCGGCATATTTATCAACGCCAGAACAAAAGCACACAAAGCAATCAAGTTGTTCGGCGGCCAGCGGTTGAAAGCCAAACAACCCTACCCGCAAACAAATCCCTAACCAATGAAAGGCAATACCATCATGCAAACCAACAACTTCAAGCCGCTATGGCGGCTTGTGACCCTCTTAGCCGTCTTCTGTTTAGTGATCGCAGCCTGCGGCAACGATGACGACAACGCAGATGAGCCGCCACTAGCTGCCCAAGCCACAACTGCAGCCACTGCTGCAGCCACAGCTAACGTGCCAGACCAACCATCGGCCCCTAGCGAGCCAACCGAGGTGCCCAGCGAGCCAACACCGCGCACCCAAGAGATCACCATCGGCGCAATCTCCACCTTGGATGGCCCTTTTGCTGGCCTTGGCGACTTCTCCATGCATGGCGTGAAGTTGGCGCTAATGGAATACGGCGGAGTGCTTGACGGCAGCGGAACCCGCGACGGTGTCTCAGGCGCATCTGTGGCTGGAGTGCCCATCCGTTTGGTGATTGAAGGATCCGATGCCACGCCTGATGTGGCAGTCGAGGCCACCCGCAAGATGGTTGAACAAGACAACGCCGACATCATCATCGGCCCATTATCGGGCGATGAAGGTCTGGCCCTAAAGGACTACATCCGCGACATTCCCGCGGTAACTCTGGTTAACGGAACATCCGCATCCCAAGATCTAACCCTGCGTGATCCAGCACCTAACGTGTTCCGCTTCGGGGCTGACGGTGCAATGTGGGCCTATGGCGTGGGCACCTACGCTTATGAGGGGCTGGGGCACAGGCGCATCGCCACCATCGCAGAGGACTACTCCTACCCATACGATCAGGTGGGTGCTGTGCTCACCGAGTTCTGCGCTGCTGGAGGAACAGTTACCGACAGGATTTGGGTGCCGTTAGGCACACAAGACTACTCCTCGTTCATCGCGCAGATTCCCGACGATGTGGATGCCGTGTTCTTTGCCATGGGCGGAACCGATGCTATTAACTTCGTCAAACAATACGACGACTTCACCGGCCAGGCCATCCCGCTTATCGCTGGACCGACTGCTGTAGACCAATCCGTGCTTACCGAACTAGGCGATCGGGCCGAGGGCATGATCTCATCTGGGCCTGTGGTGGATGATTCAGGTTTGGCCAACTTCAACGCCTTTGCTGCTCGCCTAGATGAGGTATTCGATGGGCAAACACCCAACATCTTCAACGTCTACTACTACATAGCCACCAAATCGGCCCTTGCAGCACTAGAAATGGTGGGTGGTGACATCTCCGATGGCAGCTCAGCCTTTCAAGCGGCCTTAACCGACCTGCGTTGGGATACCCCAATCGGCCCCGTATACCTAGATGAGAATCGCCAAGCAGTGGTTGACATCTACCTGCGCGAAGTACAAGATGGAGCTCAGGTCACCATTGACACCTTGCCTCAGGTGAACGCCACCTTGGGCTTTGAGCGCGACTCCTACATCGCCAAGGGCAGCTTCAGCCGTAACAACCCTCCCTGCGGCTAAGAGCTGCGGCTAAAGGCTAGGTGCTCCTCAGCATGCGGCTAGCTAACATGGATCAGCAACCGAACCCACCTGTTCCCCTCAAGGTGGATTCGCTCTCGCGGTCTTTTGGCGGTGTTAGTGCCGTCTCACAGGTTAGCTTTACTCTCTGCGCTGGGGAGCGCCTTGCCATCTTAGGCCCTAACGGAGCTGGCAAGTCCACACTGTTTAACCTTATATGCGGCGATCTTGTTGCGGACTCCGGACAGGTTTACCTACGGGGCCAAGACGTAACCGCTTTAGCGCTGCATCACCGGGTGCGTCGTGGCTTGGCCCGCACCTACCAAACCTCATCTGTGTTTGCAGATTTAACAGTACAAGAACACCTGTACCTTGCCCGGCGAGGGCCGGTTCCGGGGCGGCTATCGCTGTGGCCCAACAGCCGTGGTCGCACCCAAATTGCCCAAGCCACTCTTGGCATTGCAGCCCAAGTGGGGCTGCAAAACCAGATGCATACCAAATCTAACCAGCTCAGCCATGGTGAACTCCGGCAGCTTGAGGTAGCCATGGCCCTAGCCACAAACCCCCACATCATCTTGTTGGATGAACCGGCTGCGGGCCTCTCACCTAGCGAACGAGAGCATCTCACCGGGTTGCTAGTTGGTTTAGATTCCTCGGTGGCCTTGGTACTTGTGGAACACGACATGAATGTGGCGCTTACCGTTGCAGATAGGGTTTTGGTGCTGGAATCTGGTCGGCTCATCGCCGCCGGCAAACCCGCAGAGATCGAGGCCAACCCAGTGGTGAGGGCCGTCTATCTTGGCGAACAACACGGCCAACAACAACTCCAGCAAACAACCAGTAAAGCAATGAACGGCACTAATAGGTGATGAGTCACCCTTGCCTGCTAGAGGTGGACATCACCGATGCCTCCTACGGCACAGCACAGGTTCTGCGCTGCGTGAAGTTCTCCATGACCAAAGAACGGCTAGCCATCTTGGGGCGCAATGGTGCTGGCAAAACCACTCTCTGCTCAGCTATCACCGGCCTGCACCGCAGCACCGCTGGTGTGATCCGTTGTGAGGGTAAAAACATTCGTGGCTTGCGCCCCCGCCAAATCGGCCGTTTAGGGGTGGGTTATGTGCCCCAGGGTCGCCGCATATTCAACAGCTGTACCGTAGAAGAACACTTTGCCATGCTAGGAAGCCTTTGCGTTCCCGAATGGCCAATGGAACGGCTGTTTGAGATCTTTCCCGCCCTGCGAGCTAGACGTTCCAGCCTCGCCAAGAACCTGTCGGGAGGCGAACAACAGATGCTGGCCATTGCCCGTGCGGTTTCGGTAGGGCCAAAGCTGCTAATCATGGATGAGCCCTCAGAAGGGCTTGCCCCGGTGATTATCGACAACCTAGTTGCAGCTTGCAACACCCTCATCGAGGCTTCGCCCATGGGAATCCTAGTTGTGGAACAAAACCTCAATGTGGCGCTGAGGTTGTCTGAACGGGTTTTGGTGATAGACCGAGGCGAGATCGTAGTGGACTTAGCTACCGAGGATTTCGCCACCCGCTTTGACCTCCAAGAGGCATATCTTGGGGTCAGCCGTTCTATCTGAGCAATGATTTCTAAACTGGCCGTGCAGAGGTTTCTTAGCTGAACTCGCTAGCTATCTAAGTGAGCTGACTGAGTGGCCTTACCTAAACAACGGGGCTTATATCAATCGGTGCATCTGGCAGCTTGCCTGCCACAACGTCGGGTAAGAACTCTCGCAAGCGCTCAGGCAGCACCTTCTCCTTGCTAGCCAACAGTTCCTCTAGGCTCCACCAGCGAGCTTCAATAAAAGCTGCTGCTTCCAACATCTCTAGGCGCTGTGGTGCCCACTGGCCCCCATCCTTGGCCCACGCCACAAAAATCTGCTCGCTGGAATCAAACCAAAGGCCAGCAAACTCAAAGCTAACCTGCTGTGTCCAGATACATGGCCCCATCTCCACATCTAAAAAACCAGCCTCCTCCCACAGCTCACGACGGGCACAATCCACAAAATCCTCTCCTGGGTCTAGCCCGCCACCGGGGATTTCCCACCAGGGTAGCTTTTGAGGGTTTACTGGGTCGCTGGCCCGCATCAAAAACACCCGACTTTGGCTATCCAAAAGCACAACCCGAGCCGCCGGGCGCTGCAAAGTCCAAGCCATATCACCCGACCATAGCCGCCCCATATCACCCGACCATAGCCGCCCAAACACGCCTGTAGGCACACTCTACACACCCATTGAACACAACTTGCCAACAGATGAACACCAAAACCACCATTTAAGAAAAAATCTTGGCAAGAGACTAGCAAAACCGCAACCCACCCGCTAGCGTAACTAAGTCTTGAATTCCAACGTTTGGAGCAACAACATGCAAAAGTCCATTAGCCGCTTGCTGGCCCTGCTTGGGTTACTTATGGCTTTTTCTCTAATCGCTGCCTCCTGTGGCAACGACGACGACAGCAGCGCCGACGCGCCAAGCAACACCGCAACCCCATCAGCCACCGCAGACTCAGGAGCAGATGCAGAAGCAACCCCTATTGTTCTCGCTCAAAATGGTGGCACGCTGCAAACTGTGTTGGATCGCGGTAATGTACGCTGTGGCTCCCGTGACGATGTGCCCGGCTTTGCTCTGTTAAATGATGCTGGCGAGTATGAGGGCTTTGACATCGACATGTGCCGCGCGGTAGCCGCAGCCATCTTTGGTGATGCTGATGAAGTTGAGATCGTGCCCGTTACCAGTGCCGAGCGTTTCACCGCTTTGGCCTCAGGCCAATTTGAGGTGATGAACCGCAACACCACTTGGACGGCCACCCGTGACGGTGATGAGGGTGCCAACTTCTTGTTCACCACCTACTACGACGGCCAAGGCATCATGGTGCCCGCATCCACAGGGTTCACCACATTGAACGACCTAGAAGATGCCAACATCTGCGTGAGCACTGGAACTACTACCGAATTGAACCTGACCGCAGTTTTCCAAGCTCGACAAATACCCTTCAACCCTGTCACCTTTGAGGGCTTTGACACCTTGGTGCCAGCCTATGAGGAAGGCCAATGTGAAGCGATGACAGCCGACAGCAGCGTGCTTGGTGTATTCAAGTATGAAATTGAGCAAGACGGCGGAGACGACCAGCACATCATGACAGAGCTTATCTCCAAGGAGCCCTTGGGCACCGTGGTACGCGATGGTGATACCGAGTGGGCACAGGTTGTGAACTGGGCCACCATGGCAACCGTTCAAGCATGGGAGTTCGGGCTTGACTCCAGCAATATTGGGAGCTACAGCGGCACCGACCCCAACATCTTGAACTTCATTGGTGCGGGGCAAGACGGGGATGGCTTCAACCCAGGTCTTGGACTACCAGACGACTTCGCTGTCCATGTGGTGGAGCAAGTTGGCAACTATGAGGAGATCTTCAACCGCTATCCGCAGTTAGGAGTGCTTGAAGGCAGCGTTAACGACCTATGGTCTAATGGCGGCCTCATGTACGTGCCTCCCTACCGCTAGGTAAACTCTGGCTCGTCTAGTGGCGAGCAAGCACTAATCCAAAACAGCCCACCGGTTAACATACCGGTGGGCTGTTTTCGTCTATAGTTTTGGTTCACGCTTCTATGAAAAGAACTGCTGCTACCAACAGAACGCAACTAGACCTAGCCACAGTCCCGTCCGCGCCTTATAGCAAAAGAGCGCTAGCGCTTCTAGGCGATCTGTTGCTTTTAACCCTGGTTGGAGTTATCTCAATTTGGCAACTAGGGCTACGGCTCCTAGATAACTACAGCGATATTGCAGAACTTGCGCTCGCCTGGGTGTTCATCGCCTTAGTGCCTACAGCCATCTTGATCGTCATGTTGGTAGACACCGTGCGAATCGGACAGACACCAGGCATGGCTGCAGTGGGTATCCGCTCAATTTACGACGGCAACGCCCAGAGGACACTTTCCACAGAAGACCCTCGAGTGCCTGAACCCGATATACCTGCACTATGGCGCGATGTGCGAATGATTCGGATAGCAGGGCAAGGTCTGGCTTTAGTTTTTGTGGTAGCCATGCTCCGCTGGATGTTCCACAACCTCATAGTGAGAATGGACGAGGTCGGTCTACCTAAGGGTTTCGGTTTCCTCAACGATCCCTATGGAGTGGCATTGCGAGATGCCCCCGGCCTAGACGGCAGCGCTCCCGTGTGGGAGGCACTGCTAGTTGGTCTGCAAAACACTGTCATGGCTGCAGTGGTAGGCATAATCATTGCCACAGTTGTCGGCTTGTTTGTAGGCATCGCTCGCCTCTCCTCTAACTGGCTGATAGCAAAAGGAGCAAGCATTTACGTAGAAACCCTGCGCAACATCCCACCGCTCATTGTAATCATCTTTTTCAGCGCATTCTTCACCTACGGACCTCTCCCCCGTTTCAACAGGAGCAACCCTCCTTGGCAAGGTACTTTCTTCGGCTCCGAAACTAACTGGATTATCGTTAGCCGCGACAGATCTGCCATCCCTTCTTTAATCGCAGAAAACAACGTCACAACCTTTTGGTTGCTTGTAGCACTAGCAGCAATCATGGCTGGAGCCGTATGGCTTTGGCGGACTCGCTACAGTGAAACTACGGGTGAGTCGCATCATCGAGTAATTTGGTCGCTAGGCGTTTTCGCAACGCTAGTGGTGTTGTTCTTTTTGGCTGTAGGCCAACCATACTCTTGGTCTTGGCCCGCGGTATCAGACAACGGGCGGCGAGTAGTAGGTGGTTTTAGCACAAACTCGGGCTACTTATCACTCACTGTGGGGCTAGGACTATACACAGCCAGCTTTGTTGCTGAAATTATGCGCGGCGCTATTCTGGCAGTGCCAAAAGGCCAGACTGAGGCTGCAACATCGGTGGCGCTGAAACCTAGCCAAAGGTACCGCCATGTTGTGCTTCCCCAGGCACAGCGAATAGCCATCCCGCCCTACATAAGCGAGTGCGCCAACCTCATCAAAAACACTTCCTTAGGGCTAGCGGTAGCCTACCCCGATCTCTACTTGGTGGCTGTTACTGCTTGGGGCATCAACTTCCCGGCACCCCAACTTATGCTTATCGTGATGATCGTGTACCTCGTCATGAACCTCATTGTTTCAGGACTATTGAATCTCTATAACCGATCAATCCAAATCAAAGAACGATGATCCGATGACCGACACCATGCCTCCTTCTGAAACTGCGCTGCAAAACAACCCATCACGATTGCCCCCAGACATGCGGGTTTCACCTAGCACGTGGATGCGTAAGAACCTATTTAACAACTGGTATAACGCTCTGATCAGCGTGGTGGCTGGGGTGGTTGGAGCACTCCTGGTGTTTTACTTTGGGCGCTTCGTGTTGGTTACCGGTGAGTGGGAAGCAGTTCGCAAGAACCTCACGCTCCTAATGACCGGAGTTTACCCCCGCAACGAACAGTGGCGACTGGTAGCTCAAATGTACATAATAGCCTCGGCTCTAGGATTGACTTGGGGAACGGTCACTGCCCAAAGCCTAGATCGAGCCGAAGATACCGGCGTAGAAAAACATCGGCCTACTCCCATAGATTTATTGCGTCGCTACTGGGCCGTTCTCTTTATGCTTGCGGTAATCCTTGTGCTAACGCAAACCATCTGGCCCACGCTGTTCACCCTTTCCACCATCGCTGTCGGACTTACGGTTCGCTCTGGAGCTATGCGCCTACCTCGCTCAGCTCGCCAACCTTGCTGGTACGCAGCAGCCTTTATGGCTATCGTTTCTTTCCAAGTAGTTTCAGGCACAAACGGCAACGCTTGGTGGTGGACAGCAGCCCTAGCTGCGTTTATAGCAATGCAGTCCACCGCAAACTTAGAAACAACCGTTGCTTGGCACCGAACCGCGCTGCGTATCGGTTCTATCGCCGCCGCAGTTGTGGTGGTTCGCATAGCCTACTGGCTAATCGGCGACACCTCTAGCGTGAGTTGGGACGACTGGTCGGGCTTGTACCTCACTTTGGTGGCCTCAGGGGCAGCAATCATCTTATCTTTTCCACTGGCCCTGCTTCTGGCTTTAGGGCGGCGCTCCTCACTGCCGGTAGTGCGCTGGCTGTGCGTGACCTATATAGAAATCTTCCGCGGCGTACCGTTTATAGTCTTGTTGTTTATTGCCAAGATATTCATTGACTTCTTCCTCGGTGCAGATACACCGCTTTCTTTAACAACAAGGACGATAGTCGTCTTCACCATTTTCAGCTCAGCGTATCTAGCCGAGGTTGTGCGTGGTGGCTTACAAGCTGTTCCTAAAGGCCAAATCGAAGCTGGCCAAGCCGCAGGAATGCAACCCCCCGCCATTATGCGCCTAATTGTGCTACCTCAAGCTCTAAGGGCTGTCATCCCTGCCATGGTGGGTCAGTTCATCAGCTTGTATAAAGACAGCACCCTCTTCGCATTCATTAGCGTTGTGGATTTCTATAGGGCACGAGAGCTAATCCACTCACAACAAGAGTTCACTACCACCGCCATTTTTGAAACCCTGGTCTTTGCAGCCTTCATCTACTGGGCTATCAGCTACACCATGTCCAAAGAAAGCCAACGCCTTGAGCGCCACCTAGGAGTGGGAGAACGATGACAAACACAGCAACCAACACATCCCATGTAGATTCTGATGCCACACGAATTGGTGGCCGGGAGCTAATGGTGGAGTTATCGGGGGTAGACAAGTTCTTTGGGGCATTCCAAGCCCTGTCGAACATCGACATGAAAGTAGGTAAAGGCGAAGTAGTGGTGGTAATTGGGCCCTCTGGGTCGGGCAAATCCACCTTAATCCGATGCATTAACCGGTTAGAACACCACGACCGGGGGCGCATCATGGTGGATGGTATAGAACTCACAGAAGATGTGCGAAACATTGCCCTCATCCGTAAAGAAACGGGTATGGTCTTTCAGCAGTTCAACTTGTTCCCCCACCTAACCGTGATCGACAACATCACCTTGGGGCCTCGCCAAGTGCTAAAGATGCCTAAAAAACAGGCCGAAGATCGCGCTATGGAGTTACTAGAGCGGGTCAAGATACCAGAACAAGCTCGCAAGTTCCCAGGTCAGCTCTCAGGTGGGCAGCAACAGCGGGTAGCTATTGCGCGTTCGCTAGCCATGCAGCCCAAAATCATGCTGTTTGATGAGCCCACCTCTGCATTAGACCCCGAGATGATCTCCGAAGTGCTAGAGGTAATCCTAGAGTTAGCCAAAACCGGCATGACCCTAATCGTGGTCACTCACGAGATGGGCTTCGCCCGAGAAGCCGCAGATAGAGTTATTTTCATGGCCGACGGTGAAATCGTGGAGGTAGGCGAACCCGAGCACTTCTTCACCAACCCCCAAGAAGAACGCACCCAACTCTTCCTATCCCAAATCCTCTAACACGGCTAACAGACCAGCCAACTCAATCCAAAAGATAATAAAGATACCCTAATATTGTGCAATTATAGCACTACCTGTTGTTTTTGCACATAATATACTATCGCTTTTACATATCACGTGGCTGATCAAGGTCTACTACGCGAACGTAGTTACCTAACTTTCAGCTTTATCTTTTTCTTTAAGTACTGCTATTCCATAGTGCTCAAAAAAGTCCGCACTCGGCAGTGAGCTATGACTAGGCGATCACTTGCGGTCGCAATTGAAATGCTCTGGCGATCCACAATATCCTCTGTCACAATACAAACGGCTTTGCCCTCTGCCTTGATATGCAAAGCAAGCGCAAGCACCCACGGATCTGCGTCTTCACCTGATTTATGCACATCAACCACATCACCTACTGTCCTCATGACCTGTGAAATTTACTGATGGCCCGCATCTAGCGGATGCTTGAGGAGGCCACGCACACCTGGTGCCCACGCCCCAGGAAGATCTGGGTGGGCGATCTCGCTCAACTCCTTAATAACTTGCCTGGGTAAAGCTATACTCCCCTCGATAACCATCAGTTCAAGATGCTTGAAGACATCCCACTGCTTCTTAACTGACACAATCTCTTTAGCATGGATTAAGGCCGACGAGTCGATTATCCAAACCTCAACTTCATCTATACTCATCCAGCAAGCCCTTAAGATCTTCTACTTGTCCCGTCGTAAGGCTAAAATGGTCTGCAAGATCTCGTGTGGTGAGACCACCCTGATCTGCGGCCGCTATGAGAACGTTGGGCAAACGTGTGCCCAACTGAGTAATCCGTTTCTTAGGAGTAGGCTGGTCGCCTCCCCCGCCTCCTGCGGAATCATTCCAATCTCTACTCGAAAGCTGAGCAACAACAGATGGATATAAGGTTGGTTCTGCAAGCCCAACCTCTTGAAGACGAATTGCTACAGCACGCGTGCTTACGGAGAACCTATTAGCGATTCGCCGCGCTGTGTCAGGGTTGGCAGTTCGCATGTTAATTGATACTCCATGCTTCCCCGCAACGTCCTTAAGAGCGGCTTCGGGCAGCAAATACGCAGCCGCAAACCGCTCACACCACCTCTCTGTAGACTGTTCCTGCTGACCGGGCACTACAAAACTCTGACAGGCAGCGTTAGTGCGTGTCAGCAGGTGGGCAACCTCGTGAAAGAGGGTGAAAATCCGAGCCGTTGGGTGATAAGCAGTGTTGACAACTACAAGAGGTGCGTAATCGTCCCACGCCCCGAACCCCCGGATGTTGTTCTTACCCATGGTGAGCTGCATGACCAATATTCCCATCTCTTCCAAGTACTCTCGCCACGCACGAAAAGCCTCCGAATCACTCTTCCATGCAAGCTGCTCATCTGGTGAAATACCCGACTTCGAACGCTCTAAAAATGCAATCTCCGCAGCATCTTGACTCGGCCGATATTGAGCCAGATGAACTTTGGGCGCGACTTGATCTCTGAGAACCCAAACTGCCAACTCTTGCAACCTACGTGCCCAGCGAATCTCCTTGACTTCCTTGGGTCCAAGTTTGTGCTCCCCCAACGACGGGGCACTACGAAGAGATGTGGGCATCGCGGCATGAACTGGCGGTTCTGGCAGAAAAAATAGTGCTGACGGACGCTTCAACACATTGAGCAGTTTGCTGAACTGGCCCTTAGTTGGGTAAGACTCGGCAGCTTCCCACGCCCTCAGCCCATCCAAACCTAGTTTAGCGTGTTCAGCTAGTTCGCTCTGCGTGAGGCCAGCCTCCTCACGAGCCCAAGCAAGTACCTTGCCTGTAATGGGAACGGTTTTAGCTACCATATTTCCTTCTGCCTACTATCACAGTTTCAGGGGAAGCCAACTAATCCTACCCAAATAGGCAGGCCATAACGTGGAATGATGTGTTCAAGACCGTCCAAAACACAGGTTGAAACACCGCGAGCACCTGAAGGATTCAGCTCAGACCGGTTAGGACCAGAGGGTGGAGATGGGGGCGGCTGTGATGTTTTTGGCTAGCTTGTAGGTGTCGTGGCCGGTATGTAAAACCACGCCAGCAATAAAACGGTCTTGCATTGCTTCTTGTAACCACAGTAAATGTCTGGCATCTCTTGGCGTGACGCTTGCCGATGCTTTGACCTCAATGCCCACAAGTCTTCCCCCGCCAAACTCCACAATCACATCAATCTCGTGGCGTCCGTTCGCCTCACGCAGATGAGATAGCCGATAACGAACCCGAGCAACAGCGGCCTCTGCCCGAAGTTGGGCCACAACAAACGTCTCAACCATGCTGCCCATTAGCCGCCCATCGGTTAACAAGTCGTCTATGCCTATGCCAAGAATGCCACCGAGCAAACCTGAGTCAATGATGTATCGCTTCGGGGTTCTAGCCAAACGCTTGAGCCGGTTGGTTGACCATGCTGGCAGTTGATCCACAACCATCAACTCACCAAGCCGTCTCTCATAGGCCAGCGCAGTAGCGCGAGTTATCCCAGCAGAGTCATAGAGCGTTTTATCGTGCGGTGTTCCAGCAGAATTAAGCGCATAGGCTTCCAAGTATCGACGCAAACGGCCAGCATCAGGAATCTCCCCAAACGCTCGTGCATCCCGCAGGGCCACCTGATCGGCATAGCTCTCCAACCAACCCCTAACTGTCGACTCCGACAATTCAAGTGCAGGCTCGGGGAAACCACCCCGCAGAGCTAGCTGCAAATAATCTTGTATGTCTAATACCTGGCCCTCGGCACGGTTGAGCAACTCGCCTGCCGTAATGCGGTCAACAAATGGGCGAATCGGCCTTTGCAAACGCTCCGCCACTGTCATTGGATACATATGCATCATCACCACCCGACCAGTACCGGGCCACAACTGGTCATCGGTCTGGCGACGGGCTGAACCTGTAATCAAAAACCTACCGGGACGACGCTCAGCATCTACTGCACGCTTTACTGCCCCCATAACGCTTGGAACAACCTGCCACTCATCTAACAAAACCGGCTCAACCCGATTACGCAAGGCAGCATCTGGATCATAACGAAACGCCGCTCCTGCTACCTCAGAATCCAACTGAACGATGGTGTTAGCATGAAGGGCCGCAGTTGTTGTCTTCCCACAGGCGCGTGGCCCAACAAGTATCACCGAGGGCAGTTCCGCTAGGTACTCAGCCAATAATGAATCTACAAGGCGAGGAACGTACCCTGGCATTGTGAAATTATAGCATCAACCTTCGTTTTTGCACATATACCATCTTCGCTTTTACACACCACGTGGCACAGACAATGCTAGTACTCATCTTTTTGTGTCTAACACCTCAACCTGACCTGGGCGAGCAATCATGTCAAAATCCTCATCCGACCACAGAGGCTGATCGATATCCCCGATTATTTGAAGTATTTCTTTATCGCAGCCAAACATATCCTCAGGAGGTGCTCGTACTGTTGTGGGTTAGTGGTTGAAGGCTTTGAGGATTTGGTTGGCGGCGACAGAGGGTGGGGTTTGGGCGGTGGCTACTTTTTGTTCTAGGTCTGCTAGCAACGCACGCACCTGATCGTTGGCTCGAAGCTGTTCGCGTAGGCGGTCTTCCACCATGGCCCACATCCAGCGCACCTGTTGAGCTGAGCGGCGGCTAGCTAGATGCCCAGACTCGGTCATCGCCCCAAAGTATGCCTCAATTTGGCTGATTACTTGCTCCAAGCCTGTCTTGTGGATGGCGCTTGCTGTGAGCACCGGTGGCACCCACGTAGCATTAACTGGCGCGGTCAAAGACAACGCAGCCCGATAATCTCGCATAGCCCGCTGTGCGGCAATCTCGTTGCCGCCATCTGATTTGTTCACCACAAGCGCATCGGCCAACTCCAACACACCCTTTTTGATGCCTTGCAGCTCATCGCCCGCCCCGGGCAGCATCAGCACCAAGAAAAAGTCCACCATGTCGGCCACTGCAGTTTCGGATTGACCCACCCCAACGGTTTCCACCAACACCACATCAAACCCAGCAGCCTCCACAACCGTCATGGTTTCGCGGGTAGTGCGGGTAACCCCACCCAAAGACCCAGACGAAGGCGACGGCCTAATAAATGCGGCATCTTGCACCGCTAAGTTGGGCATCCTCGTTTTGTCGCCCAAGATGCTTCCCCCAGACACCGACGATGATGGGTCTACTGCCAACACCGCAACACGGCGACCCTGTGCGGTGAGCTGTGTGCCCAACGCATCAATAAAGGTGGACTTACCCACCCCCGGCACTCCCGTAATGCCAATACGCCTAGCGCCACCACTATGGGGCAGCAGCCGACCCAGCAACTCCATCGCTGCGATGCGATCCGCTGAGCGGGTGCTCTCAATCAAGGTAACCGCACGACCCAGCCAGGTTCTGTCGGCTACAAGCACCCCGTCTACATAATCGTCTAGAGAGCAGTTGTGGATAGAACTCACCGAGGAGCCTGAGCTAAATCTAAATCTCGCTTATCCAAAACTTCAAGCAACTCCAAGGCGGCTTCGGCAATCACCGTGCCGGGCCCAAAGATAGCCTCAGCACCTGCGGCCCGTAGCTCGTCATAATCTCCTGGCGGAATAACCCCACCCACCACGATCATGATGTCGGCCCGACCTAGCGCCTTCAACTCGGCATTTAGCTCTGGCACCAACGTGAGGTGTCCTGCGGCCAATGAAGATGCTCCCACGATGTGTACATCAGCCTCTACGGCTTGGCGGGCCACCTCAGCGGGGGTTTGAAACAACGGGCCCACATCCACATCGAAACCGATATCGGCAAAAGCTGTGGCAATAACCTTTTGACCACGGTCATGACCATCTTGGCCCATCTTGGCCACTAAAATGCGCGGCCGCCGTCCGGTGCGGTTACCAAAATCTGCTACGGCATGTCGAACCCTGCTAATGGAATCTGAGCCAGAGGTATCGGAGGGATCTGTGGGTGTCATGTTGGTGCCGTTGTTGATGTGAGGGCCAGCCCCATTGGCGGCCTTAGACAATTCTGCCTGATACACACCTGAGATTGTGCGTATCTGCGGAGCATGACGACCATACACCACCTCTAGGGCATCGCTAATCTCTCCCACGGTTGCCCGAGCACGCGCCGCATCCACCGCCAAGGCCAACAGATTGGCCCCGGCAGTGCCCGTAGGTTGGGCGGCGGCGTTGGTGAGCGCAGCTAAAGCCTGCTCGCAGGCATGATTATCTCGCTCAGCCCGCAAGCGCTCTAAGCGGGCAATTTGTGAGCCACGCACCTCGGCATTATCCACCTTGAGCACATCAATGTCTTCGGGATCGTTGTTGAGGTAACGGTTCACCCCCACCACCGTTTGTGTGCCGGAGTCGATGCGTGCCTGTGTTCTAGCGGCAGCCTCTTCAATACGCATCTTGGGAATACCCGCTTCGATGGCTGCGGTCATGCCGCCTGCGGCCTCAACCTCGGTGACATGTTCTAGGGCGCGCTTAGCCAAATCATGGGTTAAGCGCTCCACATAGTAAGAACCACCCCACGGGTCGGCCACCCGACAGGTACCAGACTCGTGCTGCAAACAAAGCTGGGTGTTGCGGGCAATGCGAGCCGAGAAATCGGTGGGCAAAGCTAGGGCCTCATCCAAAGCATTGGTGTGCAAAGATTGTGTGTGACCCTGAGTTGCAGCCATGGCTTCTATAGTGGTGCGAACCACATTGTTAAACACATCTTGGGCGGTGAGACTCCAGCCAGAGGTTTGACTGTGGGTACGAAGCGACAGCGAGCGGGGGTTGGCTGGATTAAACTGACTCATGAGCTTGGCCCACAGCAGACGGGCAGCTCGCAGCTTGGCAACCTCCATGAAGAAGTTCATGCCAATGCACCAAAAAAAGCTCAACCTGGGCGCAAAAGCATCTACCTCTAAGCCAGAGTCCAACCCGGCCCGCACGTACTCCACTCCATCAGCCAGCGTGTAGGCCAACTCCAAATCTAAGGTGGCCCCGGCCTCTTGCATGTGATATCCAGAGATGGAGATGGAGTTGAACCTGGGCATGTTTTGCGATGTGTAGGCGAAGATGTCTGAGATGATGCGGATGGAGGGGGCTGGTGGGTAAATAAAGGTGTTACGCACCATGAACTCTTTGAGGATGTCGTTTTGGATGGTGCCCGCAAGCTTCTCAGGGGCAACGCCTTGTTCTTCGCCAGCCACGATGTACATGGCCAAAACCGGCAGAACAGCTCCGTTCATGGTCATCGAAACGCTCATCTGATCTAACGGGATACCGTCAAAGAGCACCTGCATATCCAAGATGGAGTCGATGGCCACTCCAGCCATGCCAACATCGCCACTAACGCGGGGGTTGTCCGAATCGTAACCACGGTGGGTAGCTAGGTCGAAGGCTACAGATAAGCCCTTTTGACCTGCGGCTAGGTTGCGCCGATAAAAGGCATTGGAATCCTTTGCTGTGGAGAAGCCAGCGTACTGACGAATCGTCCACGGCTGCATGGCGTACATGGTTGCGTACGGGCCACGCACATAGGGTGCGATGCCCGGGTAAGTGTCGCAGAAGTCTAGCGGGGCCCGATCCTCTGCGGTGTAGAGCCGGCGCACCCCAAAACCCTCAGGGGTGTCCCAAACAAGCTGATCGGCAGCCAAGCTGCGTTCAGCAGCCAGCATTTGGGCCCACTGTTCATAGCTAAAGGGATGATCGCCTGCGGTGGCAAACAAATCCACGTCAGCAAAGTTTGGAACGCTCATATACCCAGCCTCTCGTGAACCTCATGCAACACAGCTAGCACGTTGCAGCCAATGTAGATGTAGCCATCGGCACCCCAACGATTATCTGGCCTGCCCGCTAAGAGCACGAAACCACAACCAGCTTCTTTGAGGGCGCTAACCGTTGCAGCACCATGATCTTGATACATCGCATCTGATGAACACACCACAGCAACCAAACACCCCGAATCTGCCCAGCTTTGTGCTGCTTCTTGCGCGCTCACAAACCCTTCGGAAGACACCACCCCAATACCACCCGCAGCCAAGAGGTTGGCAGCAAAAGAGGAACGGGCTGTGTGAACGGCCATTGGGCCCAAGCTGGCCAAAAACACCGTTGGGCTGGCTCTGTTGGCTGCGCCAGAGCCAGTTGAGTCAGAACTGATTGGCTCAGAACCGACTGACTCAAAACCGGTTTTTGCATGCGCGCTAGCAGCATCGCGCAAAGCCTCAAACGCCTCAGCCAAGCGATAACCATCGTGGCCGTTGGCTTGTTCACCTTCGTCTTGTGAATCTGAGGAGTGCTTGGTGTGTTGAGGGTTCTGAGGCCACGGTTGCCTCTGAAGCAGTTCCTCGCTGAGGTTTGGAAACTCACTCACTCCGGTAAGCGGCAGCTTGCGGGTGGCTAAATCTTTGTGACGCGCATCACGACTAGCCGAGATGCGCTCAGTTAAGCTGGCACCCGCCTCTAGCTCCTGAAACAACCCCCAAGCAGCATTGGCTAACGCATCGGTGAGCCATTCCACATAATGCGAACCCCCAGCAGGGTCTATCACCTGACCAATGTGGGACTCCTCGCGCAACAACAGCTGCGTGTTTCTGGCAATCCGCAGACCCAACGGATCGGGCACGCCAATAACAGCATCGAAGGGATTCACGGTGATGGCGTTAGCTCCTCCTGCAGCGGCGGCAAAGGTGGCCACGGTGGTGCGAATCATGTTCACCCAGGAGTCGTGGCGGGTCATCATCGTGTTTGCAGTTACAGCGTGTTGACGCTGAGCTACCGGTTCAATGTGGCACGCTTGGGTTACCCTGGCCCACAACCCACGAGCAGCACGCAGCTTGGCGATAGTCAAAAACTGATCCACCCCTGCGGAGTAGCGAAACTCCAGCTTTTGGACTGCTACAGCCAGATCAATGCCCGCTTTTTCACACGCCCGCAGGTACCTAACCCCATCTGCAAGAGACCCAGCCAACTCTTGAGCTTCAGTAGCACCTTGATTGGCCAGCCCCGCGCCATCAACCACCGCTACCTGTAAGTTGTCGCACCCTAAATCTGAGGTTTTGGCAACAACATCTGCCACATCGGGAGCTGTGGGGTTCATCCCAAACCCCCCTGAGGAGTCTTGTTTGCTTACCCCCCTTTTCTCCCAGAGGCTGATCAAATGCCAGATAGCACCACCTGCGCCGGGGGCCAACATAAGCGGCACGGTGGTGGGAACTCCATCTAGCAGTGCTTCTAGTTCGGCCAGGCTGATGTCGCCCTCAACGTGCAGCTCAACCGCATCTGCACCACCGGCTAAGTCGTCTAAAATCGCCCGGTTGCCGGTAGCTAGGCTGTGGGCTTGACGCACCTGCCATGAGCCGCCCACGCAATCGCCACCCCGTATAAACGGGTTTAGCCCCGGCAAGCTGTTCGTGCCGGTGTGATCCGCTCCCGTGTACAGAGGCTGGATTTGAATGCCATCGTAGGTGGTATGGGTGAGCTTTTTGTCGAAAGGTGCGCCCTTTAGCACTTGATCCACCAATGACATCCATTGCTCGCGGCTAGCTAGATCAAAACCGGTTGCCAAGCTCATCACGGCATCATCCATAAACGTAATCGTATGCTATGGGTTAGCTAACCCGTTACTTGAGCGAGAATTCTGTTCATCAGACACCACCCCTAACAGTGGACCACCACCTACTTGGGCATCTGACTGCTCTGGTTGATCCGTTTGGTGTTCTAGTTGATCCATTTGGTGGCCGAGGCGTTGCTGCTTGGTACGCAGGTAAGCCAAATTTTCTGCACGCGGCGTTGTCTCTAGCGGCACACGGCGGACGATGTGAAGGCCACAGGCGGCGAGTTCGTTTTGTTTGGCGGGGTTGTTCGTCATCAACGCAACCCGCTCCACGCCCAACTCAGCCAAGATGGCTGCGCCTATAGCGTAGCTGCGGGCATCTACTGGAAGGCCCAACTCTAAGTTGGCTTCTACGGTGTCGCGGCCCTGATCTTGTAGGGCATAAGCCCGCATCTTGTGGCCAATGCCGATGCCCCTTCCCTCATGGCCCAGCAAATACACCAGCACCCCCGTACCCATAGACGCTATTGCATCCATGGCGCTATGTAGCTGCGCGCCGCAGTCGCATCGCCAAGAGCCAAAGACATCACCGGTTAAGCACTCACTGTGGACACGCACCAGCACCTCATCTGTACCAACAACCTCTCCTACGCTTAGCGCTATGTGCTCTTGGGGTGCTTTGTTGGGCTCGCAAGCTTCGAAAGCATGGCAGGTGAACCGCCCCCAACGGGTTGGCACCGTGGTAGTGGCAACCAACCGCAGCTTGGGCCTTTGGGATGGTGTTGCATGATCTTGGGGCATTGCTATTGGGTCACACTCTCGCTAAGGCCGAACTGTAGGCAGGTAGCAAATGGCTTGTTGGGCTGAGCGCACATAATGTAGCTGTGTTGGCGGTGGACAAGTTGCTCCAAGAAAGATCCATCGCACTAGTTGACCATCGTTAGGATGATCGCAGCCCACCGGTATAAGAGCAGTAGCTCCCTTCAAAAAGCAGTCACCTAGTTCAGGGCGAGCCTGCGATACCGGTGCGGTAATCTGCGGTGGTTGGGCGGAATCGGAGTTGTCGATGTTGGACAGTGCGAAATAGATCAACGCTGCTGCTGAAGCCACTAACACACAAGCCACTACCCCAAGCCAACGCCAGCGAAATCCCACCTGTTCTATAGGCTCAAACTTGCGCTGGCGCTGATACTGAGGCTGATACCCTGCTTGAGGCTGGCGCTGGGGCTGTGGGTACACAAGCCGTACGCCCTCGGCCTGTTTACGGGCCACAGCTTGTGCATGCAGTCGGGCCAACTCTCGGTCGTAAGCCCGCCGCGAGAGCGGATTTCGCAGGGTTGTCCATGCCTCATTCACCGCCCGCATCTGCTCGGAGTCACCGCTGGGCCTGTCGGGATGCCAACGCCGGGCCTGATTTAGATAAGCCCGGCGCAACGCCTCTGGTGTTGCACTCGGAGCAACATCTAGCACCTCATAATGCGTCACACCAAAACGCTATAGGATCAGGCCCCCAAACCTCTATCGGCTAAGCGAGCTAACCAAGGCATTGAAGGGCCACAGGTCGGGCACCTGAACAGGCTGAGGAGCCTGCGGCAAGATGGCATAAGCCTCCTCCCCAGGAAAAATCAGGTTGTACTCCATACGAGCTATGCGCTCAATCTCATCTATATCCGAAAGAGCAGCCATGCGGTTTTGCAGCTCTTGGTTCTCCTCATAAAGGGTAACCAACTCTGCTTCAGCCGCATCGATGGCCGACCGCTGATCCAAATAAGTGCCTAGGGGAAAGACCGCATAAAACAAGGTAGCCAAAACCACCAGCACCACCACTAAAGGTACCAAACTACGACGCAGGGCTATCACAAACCCACCCCTTGGCCATGGCCACCAATGAGGTTGCTGCGTGTACCAGCCAGTGCTGCGCCACCCCGATAGGCAGCAGCCTCACCCAACTCAGCCTCAATCCGCAATAGCTGGTTGTACTTGGCAACCCTGTCGCTGCGAGCGGGAGCACCAGTTTTGATCTGCCCGCAGTTGGTAGCAACTGCTAAATCCGCAATGGTGGTATCCTCGGTCTCGCCCGACCGGTGCGACACTACCGATGTGTAGCCCGCTGCAAAAGCAAGCTCTACTGCTTCTAGGGTGCGAGTTAGCGTGCCTACTTGGTTCACCTTCACCAAAATTGAGTTAGCCACGCTTTGATCTATGCCCTCCGTGAGCCTTTCGGTGTTGGTGACGAACAGGTCATCGCCCACCAACTGCACTCGTGCGCCGAGGCGCTCGGTGAGCAGCCTCCAGCCATCCCAGTCGTCCTCGGCTAAACCGTCTTCTATGGACACGATGGGATAGGAATCACACAGCCTGTGTAGGTAATCCACCATTTCGGCTGAACTCAACGTGCGGTCTTCACCCTCTAAGCGATATTGCCCTTCACCGAAGAACTCCGTTGAGGCCACATCTAAAGCCAAGGCCATATCCTCGCCCGGTGTCAGCCCGGCAGCGCCGATGGCATCCACCAACAAAGCCACGGCTGCTTCGTTGGATTCCAAATCTGGGGCAAAGCCGCCCTCGTCGCCCACGCCAGTAGCAAGACCCCGCTCCACCAACAAGCGGCGCAAGCAATGATAGGTTTCAGCCCCCCACAAAAGAGCTTCGGAAAACGATGCCGCTCCCACCGGAACCACCATGAACTCTTGCAAATCCACGTTGTTGGCAGCGTGGGCACCGCCGTTGAGCACGTTCAACATAGGCGTTGGCAGCACATGGGCATTGGCACCGCCGATGTAGCGAAAAAGCGACAGCCCCGCATCCGCAGCAGCGGCATGGGCTGAGGCCAAAGATACGCCCAACACAGCGTTGGCCCCCAAATGGCCCAAACCCTCGGTGCCATCTAAGTCGATCATGGCCTGATCTAGACCCCGCTGGTTGGTGGCATCTAAGCCCACCACAACTTTGGCAATATCTTCGTTGACCGCACTAACGGCGCTAGCTACACCTTTGCCCCCAAAGCGGGTGCCACCATCGCGCACCTCTTTGGCTTCATAGCGACCGGTAGAAGCCCCCGAAGGCACAATGGCTCTTCCACGCGCACCAGAACACAAAACAACCTCCACCTCTACAGTGGGGTTGGCGCGAGAATCCAAGACCTCTCGGCCCACAACTCGTTCTATAGCACGGGATTTAGCGCTCAACTCAAGATGCCTTTTCTGTTGTTGGTGTGGCTAGTGTTGCTAAAATAGACGAAAAAAGTTGTCTTGGCTAGAGCGTTAGGTAAATTACATAGAAGAAATTTCGCGTTGGCGAATCTGCTCACCGATGCTGTTCACAAAGGCTCGCAGCTCTGATTCGGCATCTAGGCCGTGCGATTGAGCATCTTTTACAGCATCATAAAGGCGACCGGCAACGGTTGTGGTGTCTACTTCTGGCTCTAGGCCCACCGAACGAGCCTTGTGAATAACCTTGTCGGCAAACAAAAGCGCGGGCAAGCCCACCGGGATGCCCTCCATCACCGAGGCCCGTCCCTTTTGTTCGCGCTTCATGGCTTCCCAGTTCTGTGCGGCACCCATCTTTGTGATCTCGGTGCCATTATCTTGAGCCGATGTGTCCTGTGCAGCTTGGGCGCCGACACCCCCATCCTCTGTGTTTTTAGCTCCTGCAACGTCAACCCCAGCAGCATCAGTCTGAGGGCCAAAAATGTGGGGGTGACGGGCCTTTAGCTTGTCGTGGATGCCTTTGGTCACATCGGCAAAGGTGAACTGGCCCACCTCTGTAGCCAACAAGGAGTGAAACACAATCTGATAAAGCAGGTCTCCTAGTTCTTCGGCTAAGTCCTCATAGCCGCTCAAGGTTGCTGGGCTTACTGCATCTAGGGCTTCAAGCACCTCATAAGCCTCCTCCAACAGATGGCCGCGCAGCGACTGATGGGTTTGCTGGCGATCCCAAGGGCATTTCTGGCGTAACTCCACAGCCAAATCCAAGAACTGCTCAATTACCTGACACACATCGCCGTTATTTTGTGGGTTCATGAGGTATTTTTTGGGTTCATGAGGCCATCGCGGCCGATGTGTTGTCATCTGGCACTAAATCTTGAAGCACGTGGATCAAACTAGCGGCTGCTTGGGTGGCCGAAGATACCGGTAACCGCAAGAAACCCGAACTTTCATGGTAGGAAGCTTTGGGATACAGCCGCTCCAAGCGCACCCTGCGGCTAGCTCTGAGTTGAAGCGGCCCTAAGCGGGCCACCCACTTGGGGCCACCCATGTTTGTGGCTTTGGTCATGGTGATCTCGCGCACACCAGTCCGCAAGCATTCACAACGCAGGCGGGCACCTTCCAAAAGCGCCTCGGCCAGAGCTGGTACTGGCCCATAACGATCTGCCCACTCGCTGGCCACATCATCTACCTCGGTGGGCTGCTCGCAACTTGCCACCCGCCTGTAAGCCTCCAAACGCAGTTCTTCTTTGGGCATGTAATCTGCTGGAATGCCCGCAGGCACAGGCAGGTCGATGCTTATCTCTACCACCTCTAGCGGTGTCTGACCCTTTAGCTCCGCCACTGCTTCTGAAACCATCTCGCAATACAAATCGTAACCAACTGCGGCGATATGGCCAGATTGCCCGGTGCCCAACATATTGCCAGCCCCGCGAATCTCTAAATCTCGCATGGCTATCTTGAAGCCCGACCCCAGCTCTGTGGCCTCACCAATGGTTTTGAGCCGCTCATAGGCTTGTTCGGTGAGCACCTTATCGGGCGGGCTCAGCAGGTAGGCATAGGCCCGAGCCCCGCTACGTCCCACCCGGCCACGCAGCTGATGGAGTTGTCCTAAGCCCAACATGTCGGCCCGATCCACCACCAAAGTGTTCACCGTTGGCATATCTATCCCCGACTCGATGATGGTGGTACACACCAACACATCGTAAGCATGTTCCCAGAAATCGATAACCACCTGTTCTAGCGTGCCCTCGTCCATCTGCCCGTGGGCTACGGCAATGCGAGCCTCGGGCACCATCTCCCGCAGGTCTTGGGCTATGTGCTCGATATCGGCCACCCGATTATGCACGAAGAAAGCTTGGCCTTCCCGCAACAGCTCGCGGCGAATAGCCTCTGCCACGGGCCGCTCATCGAAGGTACCCACATAAGTTAAGATTGGCTGGCGCTCCGCAGGCGGGGTGTGCAACAAGGTGAGGTCGCGGATGCCTGTAAGGCTCATCTCAAGCGTGCGCGGGATGGGCGTGGCGCTCAGGGTGAGCACGTCTATGTCGGCTTGGAGGGACTTTATGGCCTCCTTGTTAGACACCCCGAAGCGCTGTTCTTCATCCACCACCAACAGGCCAAGCTGTTTGAACACGATGTCTTCAGACAACAAACGATGGGTGCCGATTACTAGGTCTACCGAGCCATCAGCTAGCCCTTGTATTACCTTGCGGGCTTGTTTAGGGGTAAGAAACCGGCTAAGCACCTCAACTTTGATGGGATAAGCAGCAAAACGCTCGCTGAAGGTTTGGTAGTGCTGTTGGGCTAACAAGGTTGTAGGCACCAACACCGCTGCTTGTGTGCCGTCTTGAATGGCCTTGAATGCTGCTCTTATGGCTATCTCGGTTTTACCAAAACCCACATCTCCACAGATGAGCCGATCCATGGGAACAGGTTGTTCCATGTCGGCTTTTACCTCGGCAATGGCTTTGTTTTGATCGGGGGTGAGCTGATACCCAAAAGCGCTTTCCATCTCAGCCTGCCACGGGGTGTCGGACGAAAAGGCCCGCCCTGGGGTGTTGATTCGACGACGGTACAACACCACTAGTTCTTGGGCTATCTCGCTAACGGCAGTACGTACTCCGCTCTTGGTGCGCTGCCAGTCGGCACCGCCCATTTTGCTTAGCGTTGGTGTTTCACCACCCGAATAGCGGCGGATAGCATCTAGCTGATCGGTAGGCACGTACAGCTTGTCGCCTCCCCGGTACTCCACTAGCAAGTAATCGCGGCTGATACCGCCGATGGAGCGATGCACCATGCCGCAGTAACGACCCACGCCGTGATGCCGATGCACCACATGATCGCCTGTTGTGAGGTCGTCTAGTTCTTTGGCTGCGGTTCTGCGGGTGCGTTTGGGGCGATGAGCACGGCGGCGACCGGTAAGGTCTGCCTCGCTCAAAACAGCCAACTTAGAATTAGGCAGCACAAACCCGCGCTGAAGGGGGGCAGTTACCACGGGTAAGGCCACGCCATGCTCATCAAGCAAGGCGTTGATCCTGGTGGCCGACCCCTCACTATCTGCGGCCACACGCACCTCATAGCCCTCTGCCAAAAAACGTTTGGCTTGCTGCATCGGGGCAGCAGGGTCGCCTATGGGCGATGCCCAGCCACCTACGGTTACCGTGGGAGTAGAGGGGCCTGAGGGGACAGAGGTTATGCTCCACGCTGGGGCAGCACACTTGGCCAACAAGCGCTCATAGGCCAGGTGCAGTTGGGGAAACTCGGTGTCACCCGCACCCCAAGTTTGGGCCAGTACTGCGGCAAGGTCGGCCTCTTCTGCGGCTATGTCGGCTGCCCTGTCGCGCAGGCGAGCGGGTTCCAGCAAAACTACTAGAGCATCGGGGCCTAACCTGTCGGGCAATAACTCCTCACTGTCGCATAACCACGGCAACCAAGACTCCATGCCGTCAAAGAACTGCCCCTCAGCTATGCGCTCCCACTGCTCGCGACCCCACGGAGCCACGCTCACTAGGTTCTTAGCCATGGCGCGCATCTGCGGGGTGGGCCGTACTTCTCGGGCTGCAAAGATGGTTATCTCGGCTAATGGGCGAGTTGAACGCTGATCCGACACAGAGAACTCGCTCAGGCGGTCTACCTCATCTCCCCACAGGTCTATGCGAACCGGCGCATCGGCGGTTGAACCAAACACATCCAAGATGGAACCGCGCACCGCAAACACCCCGCGATGCTCAACTTGCACATCGCGGCGATACCCCCGCTCAACTAGCCCCTCTGTAAGCTCACGGAGATCTACCCGTGTACCTCGAGCCACCCTAATTGGCTCTACTTGCGCCAAATCTGGCACTAGCCTGCCAAGCAATGCCCGCACCGAGGCAACCAACACCTTAGGGCCAACATCGGGATTACGCAGATACCAAGCGGCCTGAGAACGCAAGCCCATAGTTTCCACACCTGGGCTCATCCGCTCAAACGGGAGCGTCTCCCAAGCTGGAAACAGCGCCGCCCCACCGGTAGCTGCACTATCGCTAGACGCACCATTGCTAGGCGTGCCGTTGCTAGGCGTGCCACTGCTAGGCGTGCAGTTGCCAGGCGCACTATCGCTAGGCGTGCCACTGCCACTCGTCAACATAACCGACAGATCTGCCACCAACCGCTCGGCATCGCTGCTAGTGGGAGTAACCACCAACACCGGGCTACGACCGCCCAACTCGGCAATGGCAGCTAGCACCGCAGCCTGACCGGCCTCAGCCACAGCCAAGGCTGCATCTTGTCTGCCCAGAACATCGATTATGCCACCTTCTTGGGCAAGCTTGTGGCCTAAGTCAGCTAACGCTGGCACTGCATCTTGGCTACCATTGTCTGTGGTTGCATCGCTAGTTGCCACAGCTGTATCTGTAGTTTTCACAGGCATCAGTTGAACCTGTTCATCACAATCTCTAAAGATTCGTTTAGCAATGCTAAGGCTGCATCTGCAGAACGTCTTATGGCATCTTGGAGCAACCCCTGCTCTGCGATACCCGGGCGTTGCAATACATAGTCTGCCCCAGCGGGGGCACTCGGAGGCTTGCCTACCCCTATGCGAATGCGTGTGAAGCCAACACTGTGAAGATGATCCTTAATGGACGACAGGCCGTTGTGTCCAGCCAACCCACCGCCGTGTTTTACCTTGATTTTACCCGCTGGCAAATCCAGCTCATCGTGAATCACCACCAAGCGCTCTAGTTGCTCGGCCATATTCCAGCGGCGCACTAAAGGCCGCACCGACTCTCCAGATTTGTTCATATAAGTCTGAGGAAATGCCAACACCAGCCGACGCTTATCTAACAATACCTCAGCTACCAGCGCGGCTTGTTTGGTCTTGTGCAGGGTCTGTCCGTGTTGGCTGGCTAACAACTCCACCACGTCTGCTCCCACGTTGTGGCGGGTACCTGCAAACCGTTTGCCCGGGTTGCCCAACCCAACCACCAAAAGATCAGCAGGCGTGCCAGCGTAAACTTTGCGAGAGCGCCAACGGGCGGGCACGGCGACAGGCGCCGAGTACTACTCGGCGGATTCTTGTGAAGAGGACTCGTCTGCGGCTTGGCCTGCCGCTTCGGCATCAACCGGTTCGCCCTCTTCGTCTAGCGACACATCAGGCTGCGCCACCTCAATCACAGCCACCGAGGTGCTTGCAACCAACTCTTCAGGGTCGCCAACCAACTCCACCCCTTCAGGCAGCGCTATATCGCCGGTTCGGAGAGTGTCGCCCATGGTCATCTCAGAAATGTCGATGGTGAGCTCATTGGGAATCACCTCAGGCTTGGCCGCAACCCCCACCACAAAGGATGCTTGATCCACCACGCCACCTTCGTGTGTTACCCCTAAGGCTTCACCCACCAACACCAAGCGCACCTCAACCTCAACAGCAACATCGGCATCCACGCGGATGAAGTCCACATGAACAACCTCGTTGCGTACTGGATGATGCTGCAACTCCTTCACCAAGCCAAGCTGGTGGTCGCCGTTTACATCTAGGGTGAGCAGAGCATTCAAGCCAGCCTCGGTATTGAGCGCATTCCGCAACTCCCGAGCATTCACGACCACCGGCACGGAATCGCCGCCCAACCCGTACACCACACCCGGCACCTGACCGGCGCGACGCAGCCTGCGAGCTGGACGGGTACCCAACTGCCTTGTGGTATCGGCTTTTAATATCAACTCAGCCATAGTGCAGCCGCTAATGCTACCTCTCAAACCACCGTAAACAGCAAAGCAATCAAGAAAGGTTTTTGCCGCCGAAGATCTCCGACACAGAGGTGTCTTCAAACACAGCGTCTATGGCATCGGCAATGATGCTTGCCACCGAAAGCACCTCAATCTTGTCGATCTGCTTATCCGGCGGTAACGGGAGCGTGTTGGTTATCACCACCTTAGAGATGGCCGAGTTTTTGATGCGATCTATGGCTGGGCCAGAAAACACCCCATGAGTGGTAGCAGCAACAACGTTGGCCGCACCTCTAGTGGCTAAAGCATCAGCAGCGGCCACGATGGTGCCACCGGTGTCGATCATGTCGTCAATCAGCACACAAGTACGCCCCGCCACATCGCCCACCACTTCGGTTACCTCCACCGAATGCATTACATCTTTGGCGCGGCGCTTGTGGACGATGGCCAAATCAGCACCCAACTCATTGCTATAGCGCTCGGCCACCTTCACCCGGCCAGCATCAGGCGACACCACGGCCAAATCTCCATCCACGCCCTTGAGATACTCGGTGAGCACCGGCATTGCGGTGAGGTGATCCCACGGGCCGTCAAAAAAACCCTGAATCTGCCCCGAATGCAAATCTACGCTCAGCATCCGGTTGGCCCCAGCAACCCGAAAGGCATTGGCCATCAACTTAGCGGTAATGGGCTCTCGGCCTGCGGCCTTGCGATCTTGGCGGGCATAACCAAAAAACGGACACACCGCAGTAATACGCTTGGCAGACGCTCGCCGAGCCGCATCTACCATGATGAGGTGCTCCATCACCGCATCGTTGATGGTGGCTTGCCCATAAGCAGTATGGCTTTGCACGATGAACACATCGGTGCCCCGCACAGACTCTCCGAAACGACAATGGATTTCCCCGTTAGCGAAGTCGGCTAGGGTTGGTTCCACTAGCTGTTCGTTCAAACACCGTGCAATATCACTAGCAAGGTGTTCATTTGCTCGCCCCGAGATGAGCGCGAGCTTCTTTTTTGTAACGACTTCCATAACCTCTTCTCCGTAAGGGTGTGCTGGCTACTCTAAGATTTACTCTAGATGCGCGTTGGGTTGCGATGCTGCTTGGAGCGCTGTGTTGTTGGATTGCGCCTGCCGGGCTGCGCCTGCCATGTTGCGACTGCCGGGTTGCGCCTGCTGGCGAGGCAGGGCTCGAACCTGCAACCTCCTGGTCCAAAGCCAGGCGTTCTGCCTGTTGAACTACTCGCCATATTGTGCTCTGGCATACTACGCCAGATACTTCTAGCAGACTACACCATCTGCCACCGATGACCGCTTTAGTTATTTATCGGCCTCCTTGTCGCGCTAGGGTAGAAGCTTAATGGGATCGTTGATCAAAAAACGCCGCAAGCGGATGCGTAAGAAGAAGCACAAGAAGATGCTCAAGCGCACCAGATTCCAGCGGCGTGCACGCGGCAAGTAGCTACCCTTCTACAAATAACTAACCTGGCTGCCTGTGTGGCAGCTACCCCGATGCCTGTGTGCGGCACTAGCTTGTTGTCCACTAGCTTGCAGTCTGCTTGCTTGCATGCACAGTTCTAGCTTGAGGGCCTTGTAGGCACAGTTTGCACCACCATCCGACCATCTCCGGGGTAAGCACCCTCCACAAACCAACTAGAGCCGCTGCCAGCTAGCCGCGGTGTTTGGGCGGTGGCTTGTTGAAGTTCACGCCGGTAGCGCTCGAGGCGAGGCTCCACTTGCAGGGCGGCTGGTTCTAAGTCGTTACCGTTTGTGCCGTTTGGCCCGCCCATTTCATCCCAACAGCGATACACATCAGGCGTGGAGCAGCCAAACGGCGGAATCAGCAAGGTGAAAGTACGGGGGATATGTTGCAGCGGTTGCACAATTTCCCCAATGCCTTGCACCCGAGCCCGACCACCCGCCAAACAAAATGGCACATCGGCACCCAAACGCACGGCGCCACACACATCGCTATATCCTGCCCAGCGCAAAACAGCCGCCGCATCTGCTGAGCCTCCGCCTAACCCAGCACCCGGGGGAATGTTCTTTATAACGGTCACCTTTGCTTTGCGCCCCACCAACTCCAAAGCCCGCGTTATGAGGTTGTCAGACAAATCCACTTCATCTGCCCCGGCTATAACAACACTGTTACCATCGCTAATCTCCAACTGGTCAGCCAAGTCAAGGGTCACCATCTCAGCTTCAAGCAAGTGAAAGCCGTCTTGGCGAACCCCGGTAATACTCAAAGAAAGCGTAAGCTTGGCTGGCGCAGTGAGAATGGTCATCTAAACCAGCCTAGTAGCAGCTACTACTGGCCAAATGCACCGGCTACTCCTCCAACACGCTTGATTCTGAATTAGCCCCACCAATCCAAACCTGATACCCATACTCCTTATCTAAATCTTCCTCATCGGTATAAGGAATGATTACCAACATTCTAACAGCATTAGGGGCCCATCGATTAGGTGCCGGAATAGAATCCACCAGCAGCAAGTTTTGATCAATATTAGACTGTTCCTCAATAGAAGTAAATAACGGTACTTCCTTAACATCAACAACCTTATCGCCATCAAAAATAGCCATATATGCGTGCAAGTTACCAATAAATTGATTAGCAACTATCTTTGCTAATTCTGGATGAAGATCCGAAGACTCCAATCTAGCATACAAATCTATAAATCTAAATAATTCAAACTGTTCCATATCTCTATCTACAAGTATATCTCTATAGATATCCTTAAACTCGTCTTTAGTGTAGCGAAGAGATGGTGGATACTGCAGAATTTCAGTTCCCAGAATATCCCCTATAAACATTTCATAGTCGCTTTGATATAATGGAATGCTCTTGTATAGTTGTTTATATCCCTTACCATACACTGTACCAGAAACATATTCCTGGATTTGAAAAGATCTTGTTGGATCAATATCTTCAGATAATACAGAAGATATATCAAATACGATCTCCTCAAGATTCAGGCCAGCATCAAGCAGCATAATTTCAAAAGGTACAATCTCTCTAGGTTGAACGGATAGAGACCACTGATGCTTCCCAAGTACTTTTCTTGATTCTTTATCAATAACAGAAACAACAACGTTGCGAGCTGTTTTATCCATTGATAGATTAAAAATACTCCCACGAATAGTTTGATCTTGTATTCGAAGAGATTGCGTATTAATAATCATAGAATCAGTTTGTCTATCTTTAAGAGCATACCTATGAGTTGCGCTGCTAGCAGAAATTGGACATTTACTGTGCTTTCCAAAAAAGTTAGATCGAATTGCAATTTGAATTCCAGAATTACTTTGCACACTAAAGTCGAAATTACACAATGGCCAGGATGAAAAACATGCAGTAGGATTAAAGTCCTCAACTACTGGTGAAAAGCCTGAAGAGGAAAATGCCTTTGAATGGCTGGCTCCCCCCGCCCACAGAGTACTCCATAGAAAAACCGATTCTACACCAGGATTACGCGTCAAAGCTTCTTCATTTGTAATAGAAGTAGAAGAAGCCTTAAAATAGTTAAATCGATCTAACACTTGTACATATTTATTACTGTAAGTATCTTGTTTAGCAATATCATAATTATCAAAATTGTAAATAGGATTAAATTGGCGATCTACAATTAAACCTTGCGCATCTTTTACTTCGATAATTGAATGTGGAATTAGCTCACGGACATCAAATACTCTTCCAAATGTATCTTTGTATGCTTGATAAATCTTAACATTAGACAAACTGTCATCTACACCTTGCTTATATGTATCAGGATACACGCGAGAAGGTATATAAAATACATCTGTATATTTATAAAGTTCAAAATTTATCAATGCAGGATCTAATTGGCTGCTCTGTACCATCTCTTCAGAAAATATCGAATCGAATCTTGGCTTAGTAATAGTTGTATAATCACGTCCAGATCTAGGCCATCCTCTAGAATCTTTTAATTCAAAAGCTCGTTCATCATACACTAAAAAATTATGAGATGGGTTTTGATACAGGTTCTCTGGTGCGGTTTCATCTGCATTCAGTTTAATAGCTCGCTTTATATCAGGAGTAAGCGATAAATTGGTTTGAACATCAAAATACATATTGCCAAAGATATTATAATAGTTATAAAACAAATTATCAATATATATACGGTTATTATGCCAGTGTGAAAAATCTAAGGAGCTATATAGTAAATCATTATATCTATGAGGAAACCAATCAATTGCTATCTCAAATGGAGCGCTTTCTCCAGGCTCAATTGTAAGAGGCCAGTGCCGTACAGCACTTTCTTTGCCATCTAATGCTCCAACTGTTACTGTGACATCCCTTGCATACTGATCTTCTGAGTAGTTATGGATTTCCCCCCGCATCACGCAATCTCGCAATGTAATAGATTCCTTCACCAACCTCACCACATTCTCTTCTGTTCGATCATCCAAAAATAGTACATTACTATCTGGTGTAAGTGGTTGAGTATCTTCCTCCTGAACAGAGCTATCAACAGCATCTGAAGAGTTAGCATCAGAGTTACTAACTACTGTATCTTCAATCAGTGGAGGAGGAGGCGTGTCAATACTGACTGAAGAAGTACCAGCAGGCTCATTTGCAACACTGCTCTCCACTTCAACCTCATCATCCGCATTACGAGTTTGCAAAGAACTACTGTTAGATGCAAGATTTTGAAAATCTGAAAAACTACGCGACTCAATTAATGGTAACAATACTTCAGCTTCAGCAACTTCAGTAGTCTCAGTACTACTACAACCACCCGCAAACATACCCAGACAACAAAGAAACACGAAGATATATCCAGGCAAAGAAAACTGGCCACTAAACATCCCTAGCCTCAAATAAGACCTATACATCTTCCCACCAACAGTATCTAAAAGCTACCTGAGCTACAAAATGCTGTGAGCAAGCTTCCATCTGAAGGCGATGGTAATCTTTATCAGTTCCATTCTTCAGATATGGGATAGAACCATCAAACCACCCCTCTACATTCGGATCTCCTACCGTGGGTTCCTTAACTTTTATTATCCCAAAAGGTGCATAAGTTTCACCATGACAAGTACCCTCACTATCTCCTTGATTTTTGATAGGGTTGTGCCCTGGACTGCATCGGACGAACCTATCAGCCCTAACTGCTCGATAGATTGCAAAACTGGCAGATACGACTTCTGTAGGCCATGGCATTAGACTACTTGAAGTGGGCCACTTAGAAGGCCATACTGCATACTTAGTACTAGTGGCTGGCTCAGTCAAAGAGATAAAAGCACTTGGGTAAGGTGTGAAAGGATTGTGGTGAGTGGGTGGTCCTCCGTTGGGAGTACTGTCCATTACTGCTCCCTGTGGCTTACCGGTATCATACAGATAGCATGGCATCGGAACTAGATCTGAGCTCCACCTACAAACTCGTTCATTGATGCCACCATCTACTTGGTCTAATTTTGGTTTTTGTGAATTCTCTTGAGCTAACTGTATATTTAATGTACCATTTCTATATATCCGATTTGAGTTTATAATATAGCGATTATAACATGCGTCTAAGATTTCTTCCCTACTCTTATTTCCTTCTTTATCTTCTACTTCTTTTTCAGGACTACACCCATACCATCGACTATTTAAGACACTCCTAAGCCCGCTATATTCATTCGGATTACTACAATGCGAATCACGCAGAAAACTAGCAATTATCTTGCCTCCCTTAGTGATATCTGCTCGTTCAGCATGGTTGAATTTAATATCATCACCAAGATTATCGAGTTGCCAAGGGCCAACAGCGGGACTCCAGTGAGCTCTAAGATAATCTTCTACTGTAGTGTGTGAATAAGTACGAAGGTTTAGGCTTGCTTTAATTCCATTGCTATTTTTTATTACTTGTATTGTAAAATTATCGCTACGCCCAAGAGTCATGGGTGAGTTTGCTGTGGCTGAAGTGAGTGGATTGATAACTTCGCCTGGAGGAATTGATAGCATTATGGCTGCTAGTTTTGTTTTATCTATTGTGCTTTTGCAAGAGTTCCATGTACTAGGGTTAGCTGTGGCATAGTCGTTGATTGCAGTTTCGGCGGCATAGAGGACACCCTTTATTGTTCCCTCTGTGAAGTAGTATGTGCCAGTGCCTGTGATGAGGTTGTTTGGTATAGGAGGTAGTGTTTTCATGTTGCAATCGCTAGAAGTGGACCAGCCTTGTGGGTTTCTAGCTTGGACTGCGATATTATATGTTGTTCCTTCGACGAGATTGGAATAGGTATGTGCATTTGAGTTAGTAATTATCCACACAGGATTTGTTTGGTTTTTGTTGAGGGTGATGCGGTAGTAGTGGGCTCCGTTTGGTGTCCATCGTATTGTTCCATCTACATCAGCGGCTTGTGGGCACTGCGTGATAGTTGGGCTTGCAGGGGAGGTGTGACAATGCGGGAACGGGTTCTGGTGCTCCCACGGCTCTGTGCTAGATGCCCTACGCTCTACTGAAAAAGAGTATTCGGTGTTGGCAGTAAGCCCTGTCACAGTAGTCTCAGTGCTAGTTCCCTTTGCATGAATACTAGTATTTGTATACTGGTTCTCGCCAACCTTACGCCTTATACGCCACTGATAATCCTCGTCAGGGTCTTGCCAAGCTAACGTTATGGTTGTTGCGGTTACTGCTTTGCAGCGAGCAGGTGAGGTATAACGAGCTAACCTAGCGATTGCGCTTGCTTGGTTTTGGGCGTTGATAGCTCTCAGTCGTACCGTATATTGGGTATTGGGGACAAGGTTAGTGAAGGTGTGGAAGGTACCGGTGGATACTACCGTCTCCCACTGGTTGTTCTGTGAGGTACCTAAAGTTACTCTAGTACCTATAGGCGTAATTTGCACTTGATAGCGCTGTGCCCTATCTACAGGGTTCCACTGAATACTTAAGGTGTTCCCGCCCGTAGCATATTCTGTTACGTTCGGGGTGTCTAAGGCTTTAGTGTGACATTCAGGAGGCGGAATGGTTTGGTTCCAATTACTTCCGTCATACCACCACAGCAGCATTACGTAACGGGTGTCTTTATCTAACCCTGTAAACAGCGTAGATGTTGCTTCGTTTATCTGACGATCTGCATATCGGGGGCTGAAATAGCCGGTTCCCCGCGATATGGCCGCATACCAGTAATCCGCATCGGCTCGGTCGTCCCATTCCAATAAAACGCTGTTAGAGGTGGTGTCATCGCAAGACACGCTTTGTGCTGCGGTTACACACCGAACGCTAGCTGCGCTCCCCCAACCACCGCTAGCGCCCGCTTGAACAGTAACAGTATGCATTACGCCAGCCGCTAAACCAGTGAAAGTATAAGACGTATAAGCAAAATCTGCTGTCCAAGCCCCACCACCCACTCTGGCCCGATATTTTGTGGCACCCGTTACCCTCGGCCATGATACAGTTACACTACTTGAAGTTGCTGTACAAGAAAGCGTTGGTGCAGCAATAGCAACCAGAGTGATGCAATACACGCCAGCAAACTGCTGAGGCTCGCTGTTCTTCAACGCCAACACGCTCACCCAGTATCGAGTGGACGGCTGCAATCCAGCAAAAGTAGCTGAAGTAGCACTAGTACGAACATCGGTTTGTGTACTACCCGGCTGTACTAATTGGATCTTCGCCGAATAACCACTAGCCCCGGCCACTGCATTCCAAGACAACCTGATCTGAGACGAAGTAGCCTCACAGCGTAAACCCGTTGGTGCAGACAACAACGAAGCCATCGTTCTACAAGTAGCTGTGCCAGAATCACCCCAACCCGCGGAGTTCCCACCTTGTACTCTTACCGTGTATGCAGTTGACTCGGATAAATTGCTGAACGTGTGAGATGATCCCGACGCTGTGGCCCAACCACTGCCCCGCGACACCCGATACCGCACAGCCCCACGCACCGAACCCCACCTAATCGAAACAGAACTAGCCGTAGCCGTGCAAGTAATCGGCGGTGCTACAGGCGGTGCAATAGTGGAACACACCCTGCTGGGATGCACTTGCTTCCAACTACTACTAGACGAAGCTCTCCACCAGAAAAAGAACCTATACGACACATTCGCTTCCAACCCACTAAATACCGTATACAAAGTTGAGCCCGCCACAGACCTTCCATCCACATATTGGTTGCCCGAAGTCGCCCGGCCTACAAACCACTGATGCACCCGAGTATCTGCTTTCCAATAAAGAGATACAGCAGTTGCCGACACCAAACCACACAGTGGTGGCCCTACAGCAGTGGTGCAATACACACCCGAGTAATACTGAGCTGCACCACCCACATTGGAATGCACCCCAATGTAATACTTAGTGGAAGACGATAAGCCCGCAAATACCACTGAAGTCCCAGAAGTATGCCTCTCTGTCTGAGCGCTACCCGCTACCGCCAACTGCAACTTCGCCGTATAATTATCAGCCCCCGAAACAGCATTCCACGAAAACACGATCACCGAAGCAGTAACCGAACAGGACAACCCCGTTGGACCAGGCAAAATCTGCGGCGCACTACCGCACACAAAACCACCCGCACACATCGCCAACCCTCCAAAACCCTCGGGCGCAGGCCCCTCCTCTGGTTCTACCTCAACCGGTGCCTCCAAGAACCCACCCTCAAACACCTCTGCTGTCGGACCGGGCTCACCCTGCTGACCCATTCCCCCGCCCACCAAACCTGACTCATCCAACCGACCCAAATCCTCATCAACATCACCATCCAATGGAGGAACGCCCGAGACCGCCTCCACCCCCACAAACCCATCATCTACAACCCCACCAAACCCAATCACCTGCCCTGCAACCAAACCCTCAACAACATCTATCGGTGGCACACTCGGAATTGGCACGGATTCTTCAAACTGACCCTCAGCTGGAAGCGCCGACCCTCCAAAACCCACACACCACGCAACAAGCACCACCCAAAAACGCTTCCACCTGCGACCTTTAAGGCAACATGCCATAGGCAAAGAGCCTATACCAAACTAACGCTTCACACGTCAAATCCCCTATCAACTCCGCAATGTATCTACGGCAAGATGTCGTGGCTTCCAATCCGTAACCAGACAATATGAAGCTTGCCATCCACAGGGGAAGTACCTAGAGCAAAGGTAGCCCGGCCATCCGCTGCCCAAGACATCTCATAAACGTTCGATTGGCCTCTCACTTTTTTCACGCGCAAATTCTTGCGAAACCATGTTCTGCGACCTTGTTCCATTTCAAGCAAATCAGCTACAAACTCCAGTAATCTAAGTTCAAATAACGTGGCCTGTGACGAGTTCAAGCGTTTCAGTTCGCGCATGAACGCTGGCTTCTGAGCATGAGTTGGCATCAATAAGGATAGTTGAAATAGCCATTAGTCAACTGGTGCTTCTCGCTGCTCCTTCATTGCAGCGATAAAATCCTCAGTACTGCCATGAAATGTGCAATCAGCAACGTCGGCAGCTGGGCCTTTGCCTGCGCTAGCCTTGAGATCTTCTAGCGTCAGCATCTCAGGTTTCGTGTCTTGACGTAGCTTGCGCGTCGACAAAAACAACCGCTGCAAATATGCAAGAGCCATTGCTGATCCTCTCTACATGGTTCCAAATTAATCCTATCTAAATTTTTGCCAGTGGCAAGATCACAACAGCATAATATTGGCTAGGCGGGCCCAATCATTAATGGTTAGTTGTTCGGGGCGGGCGGTTGGCTCTACACCTGCAAGCGAAAAACCGCTTGGGCTGATAAGCGGTGCTAGGGAGCGGCGTAGCATCTTGCGGCGCTGGCCGAAGGCGGTGCGAATAAGCCGAAAAAGGTGACCGGGATCCACGTCCACTGCTGGTGCTGGCCTGCGTACCATACGGACAACCGCCGATGACACCTTCGGCTTGGGATAAAACACCGTTGCCGACACGCGCCGCACAATACGGGCTTCGCACCAATAGGCAACCTTGAGGGAGGGTATGCCATAAGCCTTCGTTCCAACGGGAGCCACCAGCCGCTCGGCAACCTCTGTTTGCACCATAAAGGTGAAGGTAGAAATCCGAGGCTCGTTGTCCAACAAATCCATGAGCAACGGTACGGCTATGTTGTAAGGCAAATTAGACACCATCGACCAACGCTTTGTGGGATCGCCGAGATGGTCTCGCCACCCTGAAGTAGTGGCATCGCCATGTATAACCTCCACGTTGGTTACGCTTGCCCCGCTTAGCACCTCAGCAAGAGGGGCCAACAAATGGCGATCTGCCTCTATAGTCAATACCTGTTTGGCTGCCGCAGCTAGCGCCACCGTGAGCGCACCTAGCCCAGGGCCAACCTCTACCACCAAATCTTCCTGCGACAGTTCAGCTCCACGCACCACGGCATCGATAACGTTGGCATCCACCACGAAGTTTTGCCCCAGCGCCCTGCTGGGCTTAAGGCCATGCCTGCCAAGTAACTCTACAACCTCGGTGCGGGTTGTGCTCACACGCAGAGCCGATAAAAAGTTACAGCATTATCCCAAGTTTGCTGGGCAATATCTTCGGGCTTTAGGCCATACACCTCTGCTAAGGCTTGACCCACGAGGGGAACGTTGGCCGGGGTGTTGGGCTGACCTCTTAGTGGTACCGGCGTGAGATACGGAGAGTCTGTTTCCACCAACAAACGATCTGGCGGGCAGATTTTGGCTGCAGCCCGCACATCTTCAGCCGATGGGAAGCTCACAATCCCGCTAAACGACAAGTAAGCCCCCCTTTCCAACGCTGCGGCAGCCTCATCTGGCCCGCCGGTAAAGCAATGAAACACGGTGCGTTCGGGCACCCCAACCTCATCCAAAACAGCAAAGGTGTCGTCCCAAGCCTCGCGGGTATGAATCATCAACGGCATCTGCTGACGATGGGCCATTGCGATGTGGGCCGCAAACACCTCCTTTTGGGCTTCGGGCTGTGAATGGTTGTAGTAATAATCCAAACCGGTCTCCCCCACAGCCACCACGCGCTCAGCAGCCAGCAACTCCTCTATGCCCTCAAAACCCCCACTAGCCTCATGCGGATGCACCCCTGCGGTGGCCCATACCCTGTTGCTAGCAGCAGCCTTATCGATAGCAGCCTGCGATGCGGCCACATCGGTACCCACATCAATCATCGCCTCCACGCCCGCAGCCGCTGCTGCAGCCAAAGTGTCCTCAAGCGACTCAGCTTCTAAATGACAGTGATTATCAATCCAGCGCATTACCCATCCAATCTCTGTGCCAATCCGCAGATACTCAGGTTCAGAGGCGAGGGAATAGGGGGTTGCCTTCGGCTACTGACAGCCCGCCGGGGTATTGGCCCCATGTGGCTGCATTGGGTAAACGCTGTTGCAACGGCGAACCTGCTAAACCCAAGCGAGCCCAAGCTGCCTCACACGATGTGGGAATGGCGGGGCTGGCTAGAACACACACTATGCGCAAAGACTCCAAGGCGTTTCCCAAAACATTATCTACTGCGGGCCCAGGTTCCATCTTCCATGGTTCGGTTGCTTGCAGGTACTCGTTGGTGTCACGAATGAGCCGCCAAGTGGCCTCTAGAGCGACCGAAGGCTGAAAGCGCTCCCACGCAGCAGCAGCATCGACATACACCTTTGCAGCAACATCAGCTAGGGGGTGATCGGGGTGCGGGGCAGGCCCTATGCCACCACACTTGCGATGCACAAGCGTGCTGGTTCGCTGCAATAAGTTGCCAAAGTTGTTTGCCAAATCGGTGTTATAGCGCTGCCGGAGAGCTTCGTGGCTTACCTCACTATCAGGACCAAACGGCGTATCGCGCAACAAGGCATAGCGGAAGCCGTCCACACCAAAATCGCTCACAAGATCGCTGGGAGATATTTGGTTGAACGCCGACTTAGCCATCTTCTCCCCGCCCACCAACAGCCAGCCATGCACATGAAAGTTGGGCAGATCGGTAACCCCGGCGGCCAACAACATGGCAGGCCAATACACACAATGAAAGCGAATGATGTCTTTGCCGATTAAGTGCCGGGCCGACGGCCACCAGCTCACAAACCGCTCAGCATCATCTCCATATCCCGCTGCTGTGGCATAGTTGGTGAGCGCGTCGTACCACACATAAAACACATGACCCTCAGCCCAGGGCACTGGCACACCCCAGTTGATGGAGGTGCGGGTGATGGAAATGTCACGCAAGCCTCCCTTGATGATTCCCAAAGCCTCATTACGGTAGCCCTCAGGGGTGATGTTTTGGGGATTGGCTTCGAACCACTCCAACAGCGGCTCCTCAAACTCCGAAAGCTTAAAGAAGTAGTTCTCCTCGGTCATGCGCTCTACACGCCCTGAAGCAATATCTTGCGCAACAACATCCTCCTCAGACACATAAGCCTCATCTGATACCGAGTACCAGCCGTCGTAGGTTGCTGAGTAAATGTAGCCGTTGTCGTAAGCCCGCTGCATCAGCTTCTGCACCGCATGGTGGTGGCGGGGTTCGGTTGTGCGGATGAACTCATCGTTGGCCACGCCAAGCTCCGCCCACGCCTGTCTGAAACGCTCGCTGGTGACATCTGCTTGCTCCAACGGCGACCGACCGTTGGCTTCGGCTGCTCTTTGCACCTTGAGGCCATGCTCATCGGTACCTGTTAGATAAAACACTTCATCACCTAACAGTCGATGCCAGCGCGAAACGGCATCGCCGTTCAGCACCGTGTAGGCGTGGCCGATGTGGGGGGCATCGTTCACATAAAAGATGGGGGTCGTCAAAAAGTAACGCGACACCCCTCTAGAATACTCCCCCGCCATCACAGAATACCTAACGCGTACCCACAGAACACCTAGCTACTCCGCCAGGCTTAGCCGATATACCACCCGACGAGACACCCCCAACTCTGCTGCCACCGCAAAAGCTGCATCTCGACGAGATAGACCGTTGGACAACTCTGCGTCTAAAGCTGCCCTTATTTGCCGCTCAGAAGGAGCAGGCGGCGCATCACAACCCCTCAGCACCAGCACATACTCACCTCGAGGTGAGGTGGCTTTAGCCCACATAACCGCATCACCCAACACACCACGCCAAACCTCCTCATACAGTTTTGTTTGCTCCCGCACAACCGCAACTTGGCGAGCAGTGCCCATTACATCGGCCAGTTCCTCTAGGGTGCGTAGCAGTCTGTGAGGTGCTTCGTACAGCACCATCGTGCGAGGCTCGGTAGATAGAGCCTCTAGCCGCTCAGAGCGGCTGCGACATTTGCGGGGCAAAAAACCCTCGAAGCAAAAGCGCGCCGTGGGCAGTCCGCTTACCACCAAAGCGGCCAAAACCGCCGATGGCCCCGGCACCGCCTCTACTGCTCCGCCTGCCTCTAACACTGCGGTTACCACCCTGGCACCGGGATCAGATATTGCGGGAGTGCCAGCATCGGTTACCAAAACCACCTGCTTGTCAGCGGCCACCATGCTGGCAATCTCTTGGGCAGCGGTTGGCTCGGTGTGTTCGTTAACCACCTTAAGCCCGGCAGCAACCACCCCCGCATGGGCCAGCAACTTGCCGGTGCGCCGGGTGTCCTCACAAGCCACCAAATCGGCATCGGCTAGCGCTTGGGTGGCGCGCGGAGATAAGTCGCCTAAATTGCCGATAGGGGTTGCAACCAGTACCAACCTGCCAGCCATGTATCCTCCCGAGCTAGATGAATTAACCGTTATGGTGTTTGCCTTGTTTGAGTGGTGCCTTATGTGACTTATGCCTGCGTGATTTATGCCTGTGTGATCTATGCCTGCGTGTCCATAGCAGTTTGCCTGATTTCTAAGCGATCTTGAGGCATTATCCCCCAACGAGCTAGCGAACCAGCCTCTGTCTCTAGCACAGCTCTGGCCTTCCATACTGGCAGCCCAATGCGGTGAGGTGCCATGGTTGTGGTTTTCAGAACCACCATGTTGCTATCTAGATAAGCAACATCGATTGGAAAGCGCATCGCGATGGTGTGTACCCAAAATGCTGGACGCAGCAAAAGCGCGTTCTCGAACTCTTTGCAGCCCAACAATCCAGTCGCCCTTTGCTGCCAGCCATCAGCAACCTCTACTGTGGCCAGCACTCGGTGGTTACAAACAAGCCACGCCATCAGATGATTTTCTACCCTCAGCGCCGCCAATTCAAGAGCAATCTTGATAAAAATACATTTTTAGGGGGATTTTTCAGCTTCTGAAGCGTTCTACACGTTGAAGCGGAACTCCATCACATCGCCGTCTGCCACCACATAATCCCGACCCTCGGTACGCATTAAGCCCTTGTCTTTGGCACTGTTCCAACCACCTGCGCTCAGCAACTCATGCCAATCAATCACCTCGGCGCGAATAAAGCCCCGCTGAAAGTCGCTATGAATGCGTCCTGCAGCCTCGGGTGCAGTTGCGCCCATGCGGAATGTCCACGCCCGAGTCTCTTTTTCACCGGTGGTGAAAAATGTCCGCAACCCCAACAGGTCATAAGCGGCCTGTGTAAAGCGCCCTAACGCGCCCACCCCGAGGCCCAAGCCTTCTAACATCTCTGCCCGCTCCTCGCCCAAGAGCTGTGCAGCCTCTGCCTCAAGCTGCACGCACACAGCCATTACCGAAGCCCGCCCCAACAACTCCTTAGCCACCGGCTGTATAACCTCGTTGGCCTCCGCTAGTTGGTCTTCGCCGATGTTCACCACCGCTAGCACCGGTCGGTTGGTAAGCAAAAAGCTCTCCCGCAGATCGTCTCGCTGTGCTTGCGACAGCGTGCTGCGATAAAGCGGCACGCCCTCGCTGAGCGACTCCAACGCTGCCTGCAGAGCGTCCACCTCAGCCGCCAGCGAACGATCTTGAACAGCGGCTTTACGGCGCTTAGCAATGCGATTCTCTACGGTAGCTAAGTCGGCCAGCGTCAACTCTATTTCCAAGATACGCAGGTGTTCTAGAGGGTCTACAGGCCCAGGCACCTCGTCATCTACAAAGGCCCGAAGCACATACACCACCGCGTCTACTTCACGAATGCCAGCCAAAAACCGGTTACCCAAGCCCTCACCCCTACTGGCCCCTTCCACCAAACCGCCGATATCGGTACACTGCACGCTAGCTGGAGTGACGGTGCGCGATTCGCTTAGCTTGGCCAAAGCATCTAAGCGCTGGTCGCTCACTTTTGCTACGCCCACGTTAGGGTCGGTGGTGGCAAAAGCATAGGGAGCCGCCAGCGCGTCTGAGCCGGTTAGTGCATTGTACAAAGAGGACTTACCTGCGTTGGGGAGGCCAACAAATCCGAATCGTTCCACGGGTCGCTCACGCTAGCGGGTCAGGGTAGCATTACCTGAGTAGTCGGAGGTTAAGATGTCTAAACGAACCCAAAAGCGCAAAGCCCGAGCACGGCGCAAGAAGGCCAACCATGGGCAAAAGCCCAATGTCGGACGAAACAGCTGAACCGAGCCCCGCACCGATGCCCAACCCATCGGGCACGCTGATATACGACGGGGACTGTGGCTTTTGCACATCCACAGCAATGTGGGCCAAGAACCGCTTAAGTGACGACTACCGGGTGGTGGCTTGGCAAGCGCTCAACATCGAACTATTCGGCCTCACCGAAGCTGATGTAACCCGCTCGGCATGGTGGGTAGAACCCGACGGCTGCTTACACCAAGAGCACCACTGCATCGCCAAAGCTCTGCGAGCCATGCACGGGCCATGGCCCCTGTTAGCCAGCATGCTCACCCTTGCACCGATAAGTCCTCTAGCCCGCTACACCTACCGCCTTATTGCACGAAACCGCCACCGCATGCCCCGATTCGGCCGCCCGAAAACCTGCCAGAGGTGACTTGCGAACCTGCAATACAGAAATGCTTGAAGATGATTTTATCCTTAGGGAGCAGGCGTTGGCACATACCCTCAAGGTTGAGCCACTTGTACGAGGTATCTTTCACAGCGCCATAATATAAATTAAAGCCGTCGATGTATACGATAGTCGCCACGGTACTACCTCCAGGAATGGCTGGGTTTGTAATGCATCAGGTTGGTGTGAAGTTTTGGAAGTTTTCGTACTCTTCGCCGGTGTCGGCCCAGTGTTCAAACTCGATTACTTGAATCTCCTCAAAGCGCCGCCGCAGCCAGCCATCGCCAGCATCTAGCAGGCCCAGCTTCTTGCAGTTGGGCACGATCTTGGAAAACAAGATGTTCTGGAACGGCTTCTGGTCGGCAGGTAACGCAAGGAAGTTCTCCACCATGGGCCGCACCGGCACGCCCATGCGCTCCCACACCTCTTGGGACAAGAACCGGTCGCGCATCCGCACCGCGGCCTCAAACGCAAACTCTTGGCGCTCACGCAACTCGGCCGCGGTCAGCTCGCAGTAGAACTCCTGGAGGCTGAGCACGCCGAAGGCCACATGGCGGGCCTCGTCGGCCATCACATAGCGCAAAAGCTGCTTGAGCAGGGGCTCGGGGGTGAGCTGTTGCATGAACCCGAAAGCAGCTAAGGCCAACCCCTCCACCATGATCTGCATGCCCAGATAGGTCATGTCCCAGCGACTGTCGTTGATGATGTCGTCTAGCAGCATCTTTAGATGCACGTTTATTGGATAGGAATCGCCCAGCTTGGTGTTGATGTACTTATCGAACACCTCCACATGGCGAGCCTCATCCACCACTTGGGTAGCGGCGTAGTACTTGGCATCTATCCATGGCACCGTCTCCACGATCTTGGCCGTACACAACAGTGCCCCCTGTTCACCGTGAAGGAACTGGCTCATCCGCCATTTGAAAGACTCCAAAGAAAACTCCCGCCACTCCGCCTCACCCCAACTGTCGGTGGGCAGACGGCGAGCTGTGTCGCGCCCGGGCTCAGCCTCAAAATTGGACTCGGTAAATATGGAGAACGCCTCATAAGGATCCACCTCAATAGACCAATCCAAGTCTGTCTGAGCGTTCCACTGAGATGTCTTAGCTTTCTCATACAAGCGTTCTAGCTTGGGCCGGGCGCCCTTAGCGTAATCCCAAGTGAACAAGGCATCGCTGTTATCTTGCACGGCATGGATAACCGCTTGAGCATCGCTGTTGGTGCGGGAAATCTCAATGATGGTGTCAACGTCGTTCACATTTGAGCGTCCGATGATCTCTGTATCTGTACGAACAGGCGAAGCCATCTCTTCCTCCTCAACCGCTTAGGGGATATGCAGCTTGTTGCATATTACACCCGCCAAAACAAAAGCAGGCTTGATTGGATATGCGCCCTAAACGGAGTACCTAAGCGGAGTAATTGTCTCTAGCTTGGTGTAAAGTGCCCACTTCAAGAACCAAGCATCTACCTAAAGGAACGTTGATGCGAAACAAACTGCTCCTCATTCTTGCCACACTGCTTGTTTGTGCTCTCACAGCTGCTAGCTGTAGCAGCAACGATGACAAAGAGAGCACAACGGCTACTGGCGCTTCTGACGATGCCCTGATCACACTGGAGCAAGAGTGCGAAGCGTGGGGCGATTTACAAGCCCCAGATGGGTTCCGTGTGAACATGGTGACCGACATCGGCAAGGTTGACGATGGCACCTTCAACGAGTTCGCCTACGACGGCATGCTAGCTGCCGCTCAGTGCTTTGGTATTGAACACACCGGAGTGATCGAAACGGCTTCGCAGGCCGACTACATAGCCAACCTGAACACCTCCGCTAGCGAGAACCCCGATTTGATCATCACCGTGGGTTTCCTAATCGGCACCGACACGTTAGAAGCTGCTGAGGAAAACCCCGATATCAACTACGTGGGGGTGGATCAGTTCCACACCGAATACCCCAACAACTACATTGGCGTTGTGTTCAGTGAACACGAGGGAGGCTTCATCGCCGGAGCGCTTGCTGCATCTCTGAGCGAAACTAACATTGTGGGTGTTGTTGGGGGTATAGAAATACCACCGGTGGTGAAGTTTGTAAACGGATATGAAGCCGGTGCCACACACGTAAATCCCAACATTCAGGTGCTCAAGGTTTACAACGAGAGCTTTGCAGATCCCGCCAAGGGTGCTTCGGATGCCCAGCAGTTCATCGGCGAAGGTGCTGATGTGGTGTTCGGCGCTGGTGGCCCCACCGGTTCGGGAGGCATCAAAGCTGCTGCCGAAGCTGGAGCATTCGTAATTGGCGTAGACCAAGATGAGTACTACACCACCTTTGATGGTGGTAGTGCGCCGGGGTCTGCGTACTTAGCCAGTTCAGCCATCAAGCGTGTAGATCTCTCGGTGTTCCGCAACATTGCTGAAGCCGTAAGGGGTACCTTCGCAGGTGGCTCCTATACGTTGACAGTAGAAAACTCAGGGATTACATACGCCCCGTTCCACGATGCCGACATCAGCTCCGAGGCTGCTGCTGAAGTAGAACGAGTGCGGGTTGGCCTAGCCGACGGCAGCATCAAAACCGGCATCTGCGGCATTGATGGGCTCTTTTTGGGCGAGAACTCCGCCTGCGACAGCTAGGGTGGCTCCACCTCTCCTGCAAGTTGACAACCTAACCAAGACCTTCCCGGGGGTCGTGGCTAACCAAGACGTGAACCTCACCCTTAACGAAGGCGAAATCCACTGTCTGCTCGGCGAAAACGGTGCAGGCAAAAGCACGCTGGTAAACATGGTGTTCGGCCTACAGCAGCCCGACGCTGGCGAGATTTATATCCGCGGCCAGCGGGTAAACTTTCGCAACTCTGGCGATGCCATCTCAGCAGGCATCGGCATGGTACACCAGCACTTTCAACTAATCCCAGTGTTCAGCGTGGCCGAGAACATTATCTTGGGCAACGAAATAACACGGGGCACTTTCCTAGACATAAACACAGCTCGTCGCCAGATTTCAAAGTTGGCCGAACGCTACGGACTAACCGTAGACCCAGATGCCAGGGTGGGCGACCTGTCGGTGGGCGAACAACAGCGAGTAGAGCTGGTGAAAGCACTGTTTAGAGATGCTGACATCTTAATTTTAGATGAACCCACTGCGGTGCTCACACCCGGTGAGGTAGACGATTTCTTCGCAGTAGTAAAGAGCCTCACTAGCCAGGGCAAATCCATCATCTTCATCACCCACAAGCTGCGCGAGGTGCTAGCGGTAGCGCACCGCATAACCGTGTTACGAGCTGGCCAGGTTGTAGGCAGCACTACCGTAAAGGGAGCCACCCAACAGTCCCTAGCTAACTTGATGGTAGGGCGCGATGTGGTGTTTCGGGTAGAAAAGACACAAGCCAACCCGGGAGCACTCGCCCTACAAACCCAGGGTTTGCGAGCCCACGACGACCGTGGTGTGGAAACCGTAACCGGGTTAGATGTGGAAGTACGCGCTGGAGAAATCTTTGGCATCGCTGGAGTGGAGGGCAACGGGCAGCGAGAGTTGGTAGAGACCATCTGTGGGATGCGCTCAGCTAGCAGCGGCACAGTACACGCACTCGGCCAAAACATCACCGGCTGGAGTCCCCGCAAGATCAACCGGCTTGGCGTGGCTCACATCCCCGAAAACCGCTCCAAACATGGAGTTGTAGAGCAATACTCCATTGCAAACAACCTGGTGCTGAATCGCTACAACCACAAGAAGTTCTCTACACGAGGTGTGCGTAACACCGCTGCCATACAAGCCGAAGCTGCCAGTTTGGTGGAGCAGTTTGATGTGCGTACTACCGGGGTGCAGGCTGCCATAAGCACCCTGTCGGGAGGTAACCAACAAAAAGTGGTTGTGGCACGAGAACTCACCGGCCACCTCCAACTCTTGGTTGTAGCTCAGCCCACTCGTGGCCTAGATGTGGGCTCCATAGAGTTCATCCATCGCAAGATTATTGAGTTGCGAGACCGAGGTGTGGCAGTGCTGTTGGTATCGGCTGAACTAGATGAGATCATTTCGCTTTCAGACCGTATCGGCGTGCTGTACCGAGGCCGCCTGGCGGCCACAATAAACGCTGCCGACGCCACCCGAGAGGAACTAGGGCTGTTGATGGCCACCGGATCGTCATCGTCCACCGACCGGAACCAGCCGTGAGCCGCTCAGACATGGCTAGCGGCTCAAGCATCACCCGGGCTTCGGGGCAACTACACCGTGCATTAACCGAAATTTGGCGACTTCAACCACTGTATGTGTCGCTTTATGCCATCTTGTTATCGTTCATTATCGGCGGAGTGCTGATTTCTTTGATCGGCGTGAACCCCCTCACTGCCTACTGGGCCTTGCTTCGAGGAATGGCAGGAGATGCCGACAGGTTGGCTGGCTCTTTAGCTCGCTCGGTGCCGTTCATCGGCTCAGCGTTGGCACTGGCGTTTGCCTTTCGCGCAGGCTTGTTCAACATTGGAGCTGAAGGACAGCTTCTAGCAGGCGGCATCACCGCGGCCTATGTGGGTGCCCTATCGTGGATGACAAACCTGCCGGGCATCTTGGCCATACCGGCGATCTTGTTGGCTGGCACCTTAGGAGGAACCATCTGGGGGGGCATCCCTGGAGTGCTACGTACAAAAACCGGTGCCCATGAAGTAATCAGCACCATCATGTTGAACTCGGTTGTGCTGTTTGCTGCCCGGTGGATGGTGGGATCGCGCAATCCGGTAGTGCTACGAGATACCGATAGCACCGTTCCCCGAACCAAACCTATCTCCGATAATGCGGTTCTGCCTGAGCTTGTAGACAGCCAACCCACCTTGCACGTTGGTCTGCTAGCGCTTGTGGGAATGTGCTTTGTGGTGGCCTTTGTACTCAACCGAACCAACTTCGGCTTTGAGATTGCAACGGTGGGCCTGAACCCTCATGCCGCTCACTACGCGGGCATCAACGTTAACAGAGTGCTTGTGTGGGCCATGGCCGCATCGGGGGCTTTTGCTGGCTTAGCCGCGGCTTCTGAAATATCTGGCACCAGCGGCCATTTCCAACCTGGCACTTTTTTCTTGATGGGCTTTGACGGCATCGCCATTGCGCTTTTGGCCCGCACCAAACCAGTTGCCATCATCGCCGCTGCGGTGTTATGGGGATCAATGCTGGCAGGTGCCCCCCTCATGCAACAAGAGGCCAACATGTCCATAGATGTGGTGCGGATAATTCAAGCCCTAGTGCTTTTGTTTGTGGCCGCCGATGCCATCGTGCGCTACCTGTTTAGGGTGAAGGACATAGAACAAAACCCCTTCCAAACCAGCACCGTTGGCGGGGCGATATGACCACCGCCCAACAGGCCACAGCAACCACGCACACCGCAAGGCAATTCCACCTAGATCGCAGCACAATCACCGGCTTGATGTTTGGGATTATAGGGGTGGCCCTCATCGCAGGTGTGGCCCCGGCCATAGACAACACCACCCGCCGCTTCAACTTAGAACGCCCGCCTGACCCCGCTGGAATTGGGTTTAACCCACCCACATGGATCATCGCCATCGGTGTGTTCTATCTAATTACAGCGGCGTTGGGTATCGGCCCACAACAAGCCCAGAGATGGGCCAGCCATGCGCGGGTGCTGAGTGCGCTCGGGCTTGTACCGTTGGTGCTGGTGCTTAGCTTGGCTCTATCAGATAAAGCTGGCACCAACGTGGTGATCCTGCTTAGCGAATCGCTGTTCCTAGCCACCCCATTAGCACTTGGTGCCACAACCGGGTTGTGGAGTGAACGGGCAGGCATCATCAACATAGGCATCGAAGGCACCATGTTGTCCAGCGCTGGGGTTGGCTACATGACATACGCCTTGTTGGGCGAGGCCAACTCCACCGGCTGGCTTTGGTTCTCGATCGTCATAGCAGTGTTGGCGGGAGGGTTGGTGGCCGCACTGCTCGCTGTGCTGTCCATCCGATTCAACGTGAACCAGATCGTGTCGGGCGTGGTGATCAACCTGTTCGCCTTAGGGCTTACAGGGTTCTTGCGTTCTGAGGTGATCTTTAGAACCGGCAACACCAGCGGGGTGCGAACCTCAGAGATTGGTCTGCCGCTTTTATCTTCAATCCCAGTGATAGGCGAACAACTCTTCACCAGCAGACCCATCTACTGGATGATGTATCTGATTGTGTTCAGCACATGGCTGGTGATGTACCGCACACCGTGGGGGTTGCGAGTTCGCGCATGTGGAGAAAACCCTCATGCCGCAGAAACACTGGGGATTAACGTGCTTAGAATCCGGTACCAGTCGGTGATCTTAGGGGGGTTGATTGCTGGGCTGGCCGGAGCTTGGTTCTCCATGGAGTCACAAGGAGGGTTTGAAGACAACATGACCAACGCCGCAGGCTTCATCGCTTTGGCTGCACTGATCTTTGGTAAGTGGACTCCCTGGGGGGCTTTTGCTGGAGCACTGCTGTTCGGGTTCTCTAGGGCACTAGGAACTCGCTTGCAATTCCTCGGCGTAGAGGTAAGCGGCTTTGAGATTCCTAGCGAGTTCTTTCAATCTTTACCGTTCGTGGTCACCTTGGTTGTGGTGGCAGGAGCAGTAGGGCGCTCTGTAGGCCCCGCCGCCGCTGGAACACCGTTTAGCACAAGCAAATGAACACAGTAAACCTGATAGTTGCCAAACGCATTACGCACACATAGCACCTAAACACCCTACGCTTAACCAGATGCTGCGCCCCACACTCAAACAAGTAAGAGATGCCCCTAAAGTTCTCCTGCACGATCACCTAGATGGAGGTCTGCGCCCTCAAACAGTGGTAGAACTGGCAGCAAAAAGCGGCTACCCCAACCTGCCCACCAACGACCCCGCTGAGCTAGCTCAATGGATGGTGCGTGGAGCCAGCAGGCTAGACCTGCGCTTGTACTTGGAAACCTTCGCCCACACCGTAGGGGTGATGCAAACCCGCGAAGCCCTGGAGCGAGTGGCCGCTGAATGCGCCGAAGACCTCGCCGCTGATGGCGTGGTGTATGCCGAGGTGCGTTTTGCACCTGAACTCCACACCGAAGCTGGGCTCAGCTTAGATGAGGTGGTTGAAGCAGTTGTGGCCGGCTTCGCCGCTGGGTCTACAGGGCGCTCCATTCGTATAGGCACGCTGCTAACGGCCATGCGTACCGCAGCCCGCTCGCTGGAGATAGCTGAGCTGGCTATTCGCCACCGAGACCGAGGTGTGGTGGGCTTTGACATCGCTGGAGCCGAAGCTGGCAACCCCCCTACCCGTCACCTAGATGCCTTTCATTTGATCCAACGAGAGAACTTTCACTTCACCATCCACGCTGGAGAGGCTTACGGCCCACCTTCTATCTGGGAGGCCGTGCAGTACTGTGGCACCGAACGCCTCGGTCACGGCGTACGAATTACAGATAACATCAGCTTCGCCTCCGACGGCACCCCCCAACTGGGGCATCTGGCAGCCTTTGTGCGCGACCGGCGCATCCCCCTTGAGCTGTGCCCTACCTCCAACGTGCATACCGGCGCTGCCAAATCCATCGCCACTCACCCCATAGGTTTGCTCAGCGACCTGCGCTTTAGGGTGACGGTGAACACCGATAACCGTCTTATGAGCGCCACCTCCATGACTCAAGAGGTGATGCAGCTAGTAGAAGAGTTTGGTTTCGGTTGGGCCGACATTCGTTGGCTCACAATCAACGCCATGAAGAGTGCCTTCATCTCCTTTGACGAGCGCATGGAGATCATCAACAACGTAATCAAACCAGCTTACGGCCCGCTGGTGCTGTGAGAACTACCCCTATCGTTATGGGCCTGCAAAGCAAAGATTTATGGCATCCTCAAACCCGATTGGAGAAACAGATGATCGACACTATTGGGCTAGATGCTGATGACACCTTGTGGCACAACGAGACCATCTTTGCCGATTACGAACAGCGAATGGCTGACCTGGTGGCTCGCTACCTACCCGCTGTCAACTTCCACGAACGCCTCATCAACCTAGAACGCCATAACGTGGCCATTTTCGGTTACGGCATAAAGGGGTTCGTGCTGTCGATGATCGAGACCGCCATCGAGGCAACCGAGGGCCGGATCACTGCCGAGGAGATACATACCATCGTGGGCTGGGCTAAAGAGATGCATCAGCACCCGGTGGAGTTGCTAGACGGGGTAGCCAACACCATTCACGATTTAGAAACCCGCTACCGCTTAGTGCTTATCACTAAGGGTGACCTGTGGAACCAAGAAACCAAGATCGCAGCCTCGGGAATAGCCGATCACTTTGATGTAATAGAGATTGTGGCCGAAAAAGACGAAGCCACCTACGCCCGGCTGTTTGAGCGCCACAACATTGCGGTAAACCGGTTTGTGATGGTGGGCAACTCCATTCGCTCAGACATTGACCCTGTGGTTGCTCTAGGGGGAAGGGCAGTACACATCCCCTACCACCTCACCTGGGATTTGGAACAACGCATAGACCCAAACATCTCTCCCACACACCCCAACTACACAACACTATCCAACATAGGCCAACTCCCCACCTGGCTGGCCACCCAACGCTGACACAACCATTATCCTTGAAAATCTTTTCTTGAATAACAGATTTTCAAGGATAAAATGCATCAATGGCCCTCTCACCGACCACATCACCGCCATCGGTGCCGCTATCTCGCTGGACATAATTACCAAAGCCCGATACGAACTAAGCCGGGAGCCCTCAGTTCGGGGCAAGTAAGGGTGCAAGCTGGGCAGTTATGTGGGGGGAGCTCAAGGATGCTGGGTGGCCTACCATCCGAACATCGCTCAGTCACAACTATTTCGCTTGGCTGCGGTGATGGCCTCGGTTCCAAACACTCTGTCGGCTTGTAGCTTGCCGGGTGATTCAAGTAGGCGGATGATCTGTCGAGTATCATGACCGTATATATCCACGCCGTATCGTTCAGCGTGCAAGGAGAGACCGTCCTCAATGGTTAAGATGGTTGAGCGATCTATGGCGGCAATGTCGATATAGTCGCGCAGTTTCGGGCGGTACATGATGACATCGAGTTTCATAGCCAATAGATCGGGCAGAGAGGCCACAGAGAGGCCGTCGATCAGTGTCGGTGCAGCTAACTGTTTCACATGGCCTGGATTTGTACCCCGGCTCAGAACGCTAAAGATTTGAACAGCAACGTCGTTCACATTGACCTCCAGATAATCTGTTTCAGCGACCGTGCTTTCGCACGGCAAACTAGTAAACCGTTGCAATTTCCTAAGCAAAGCTCGGCCAGAGAATGAAACAGTTGTCATGTAATCGAGATCGAACGATTGACGGTGGCGCAGTTGTGTTGCTAGAGCGGTTCCGCCTACTAGCGATCCTTTCAAGCGGCGCACTGTGGCTGCCAGCACCGGCCATACTTCGCGCAAGTTAGAAGAGAGAACGTCTTCGTAGCTATCGATTGCAGGCACGGCTCCGCCTACTGATAGCAGCATCCAGAGTTGCTGCTATCTCGCCTGTGTCATAACCGCGCATAGAGCGCAACTCTTCCAAAGCTGACACTGGCACATGATTCAACGCCCAGATTCGAGCCAAAGGGTCACGGACGCTCAACATCGCTTCTGCGATCTGAGTACCGTCTTCAGGGAGCCGTAGCGTGTCCGCTGAAGAACCAGACCAAAACACCGACCAGAAGACGGGAGGCACAGCGGTAGGCACCTCCTGCGGGGGCGGCAGTGGCTTATACGGGAGATGCATCATGGCGTGGATCGTTTGCTCGTTGAGTTCTAGTTCCCAAACCTTTACTTGCACGAAGCCGTAACCCCACAGATTCTTCTTCTGCGTGTGTTTCACAAACCCTTCAGTCTTGAGGCGGTCTAAGCATCGGCGAGCGTGGCCCTCCGATACGTCGGCCGCTTCCGATATCGCCCAGAGCGCTGCCCCCCCCCCCCGATGTAGCTACGCACCGCTGTGAAGACTCGACGTTGCGCCTCTGACCACTGCAGCCACGGCTTAGTCGTCTCTTGATAAGGGTCGCTCTTCTGTAGAAGGGCAGCGAATCGCCGCTCGCCTACAGGCAGCCCACAAGACCGCACAATGCGGCTCACCCGTCTGGCGGTGACTCGGCTTGTCCCTAGTAGCGCTGCCATGCTGGCTGCGCTGTCGTCTTCTGTATGAGCGGCGTTCCACCAGTCGTTCAGCGTGAGCTTTGACGCATGGAGTTTGGTGCCGGTGGTGACCGTAAAACTACGGCGGCACTGCTTGCAGCGCCAGCAGCGGCGAGCACCTGCCGACTGTTGCGAGACGCGGGATTCGCCGCAGTGCGGGCAAGAAACTTTTGTATTAGGCCATCGCAACGAGATCGACAGTGCTTCGATGTCTACGGGAGGGGCTGTCAGCACCGCGTCAGACATACCATCACGTTAGCAGATAATTATGCACATTTTGCTTTACGAATTGCTCAACTTATGGCAGCCAGGCACAAGCACACGCTGTACTTAGCGTTACCTTCTGAGGTGCCCCCTTTTTGTGGAGGGGTTGGTTTTGTGGTGTTGGGTTGTGGTTGTGTTCGTATTCTATGGCCGAGCTATGACTGACCGCGGGTCAGCTGTGTCGCGTACGGACAGTGGAAGGTATAAGCCAATAACGCGGTTAGGTGATGCCCACCACTAGCAAAGAAATCCAAATCGTCACAGCAAACCCCGTCAACGCCAAAATGATTGTGCGAGTTTGGCTAGCCATCATCTGCATTATCTCGCCCTTGTTCTTTTCCATCTCCCCGCGGATCAACGCAAACTCAGCATCAACCTTCGCGAACCCGCCATCAACCTTCGCATTAACCTTCGCGAACTCGCCATCAACCTTCGCGAACTCAGCATCAACCTTCGCAAACTTACTGTCAAATTGAGCGCAAAGACGATCCGCAAGATCATTCAGATCATCCTTAGTGGCAATGTTCTGCCAAATAGTGGGAGGCAGGCTCTCCATGATGGTTGAAGCCTCCTCTTCTCCCAAAACTTCGTTCAAACGCAACATCAGCGCCAAACGCCGTCTGTCACCAATAGGTTCACTCGTTGCCATTGTCAACCTCCTCAGATGTAATAGCAATAAGAGGAGGACTCACCCAATGTCCCCGAGTGGGCAGAAACACCGTACCACACCAAACAACCAACCGCAACCCCCTTTTTGCCTCACTTCGTCAGCTCGCACAGCACTTGCCTTCTCTCGCTGCCACCCCTCCGGTTAGTTTGTCTAAATATTAGACAAACCGTCTATAGGGTAGACTTGTGCTGTGCGGATCACCCTAGAACTCGACGAGGCCGAACTCGCTCACACGCTCGAAGCGCTTGGCGTCGTTGCTGAGATTCTCGAACGCCGCAGCGATCAACTAGTGGCCGCAGTCCTCATCCGAGAAGTCATAGCCAAAATACTCCGAGCGATCAGGGAGGCAGAATGAGCAGAACCGTTTCACGTTGGGATCTTGACGAGATCGAGGTCTCGATCAGTGCTCAGGGTGCTGCGCTCCGAGTTGTGGAGCAAGCTACCCAAGAACGCAAAGAAATCAGCAAACAGTGGGAGACGGCGGTACGTCTAGCTCATGCAAACGGTGCCTCCCTTCGGGACATCGCTGCAGTAGCGGAAGCTTCGCCGCAGACGATCTCAAAAATCTGCCGCCGGCGCTCGGCTTAAGATTCCGAAGCCACTTCAGTTCCGGCTGCCGAGGCGGTCGGTGCTGGGGTCGAAGGTGGGGAGCTGATGCTGCACTGCACCTTGGTGAACAGCTAGCTGTTCATACACCATGGCTTCTACCTCATCCCAAGAATTGGCACGAGGCGGATCCAACTCCTGGTTGTAAGGCTGGTTAAACACGATCACCGTTCGACCCTCAGACCTGAGAGCCTCGATATTGTGCGGGGCATCTTCAATGTAGACGTGGGCATCTACCGCCGTCTTGCCCCCTACAAAACACAAGTCGCGATAAGGAATCTTGGCCTTGTCTAGCCACTTAGCAGTATCGCCAGCAGCGATGGCGTGATCCCAGTTTATGTAGAGCCGGTGGGTAATGATGCGTATCCAAACCCCAGCCTCCGAAAGCCTCCACAAAGCCCTAGCAACCCCAGGCATAGGCGGCATGTCAGCCAGCATGCGATGCTCCACCACCGCTAGGCGGTGGTACTTCTCAAAGTCACCCTCTTCAAACCCCCACTCCTCAAACCCCCAACTGCACTCCAAGGTAAGCGACTCAGCAGGAATATCCCTCTCACGCGCCACAATCTCCCTAAAAGCCATGGTGTGCTGCGCGCAAACCCCATCAATATCCACACCAAACACAAACGGTGTAGGGGCAACACCCTCTGAAGACAGTTCGCTCACGACAATCAAGGATAAAGCCATCTGTGACACATTGGCAGTGCGCCAAAGGTTTCTACAAAAAAAAAACCAGCATCCAGCCCCATAACGCGGCAACGCTGGCTGAACGTGGGAGTCGTTCAGCCAGCGTCCGTATGGGGGAGGGATTTGTGTGTCTTGCTTGCTCACCAGAAGAATCTGATGAGCAAGCAAGATGCCATATTTTTCCCCCTACGACACATAGGCAGCCCAAAAGGTTCCCACGTTCTTAAAAAATAATTTTGTGACGTGCTGCAGCCAACAAAGCCCCAGCAGTTATGGCTGCTGTTTCGGAACGCAAAACCGAATCACCAAGACATACCGATGGCAACTGGGCTCGTTCTACAACAGACCAGCCTCCTTCGGGGCCAACCAAAACCCGTGGCAAGCTAAGCGAAATAGGTTCGCCCCCGATATCTGCTAAAGCAGTGCTAGGCCCAGCAGCTAAGGTAGCAAAATCTGCTAAACCTTCTGTCGGTTCTGTTAGCTGATCGGCATGCAATCCGATCTGTGGCAGGCGTACTTGACGACTTTGCATGGCAGCTGAGCGCGCCACACGACCTAAGCGCTCAATATTGCGAGCTTGGCGATCTGGTGCCCAGCGCACCACGCTGCGCTCAGACACAAACGGCAGGATTTGGTCTATTCCAAGTTCGGTGAGCTTTTGAGTAATCAACTCGGGGCGACCGCCCTTGATTAGAGCAAACCCAACGCTTAGCTGAGGCTGAGGAGCTTCCACGAAAATAACCTCACCGTCAGGCTCCACAACGAGATCGCCACCGCGCCCAACACGACAAACCCGCCAAGAACCCCGCCCATCTGAAGCGGTAAAACGATCTCCTGCACGCAGCCGCAAAGAACCAGTGAGATGTGCCCAGTCGCTCGCCCGCAGCTCTAGGAGATCTAGGTCGTCAACAAAAACGTGAGGACCGTCACTGCCGCTGGGCTTCACGATTTCGCTTCCGCCGAGCCTGCCTGCGACGCTTGCTAGAAGCTGGAGCTATATCTTCGCCGCGTAGCTCAGCAAGCTGTCGCAGCAGATCCATCTGCTCATCGCTTAAGCCCATAGGGGTTTCCACCACTGCTTGCACCAGCAAATCACCACGACCACGGCCCTGTAAACGAGGCACGCCCTGTGCTTTGAGTCGAAACACATCACCGCTTTGGGTGCCTGCTGGCACATTTAGTTCTTCGATGCCTTCCAAAGTTTCGTACTTCACAACAAGCCCAAGAGCAGCTTGGGTCATTGTGAGCGACAGATCACCTAGCAAGTGATCACCCTCGCGTTCAAAACGGGGGTGAGGTCTAACCTCAATGTGTGCATACAGATCACCGTTGGGCCCTCCCCTAGGGCCTGCTGCCCCCCGGCCACCAACCCGCAAAGTAGAGCCATGGTTTACTCCAGCAGGCACGGTTATGGTGTAGTCACCATCTGTGACGATACGCCCATCGCCACGACACTCACGGCAGGGATTGGGGATCATCTTACCAGAACCTGAACACACATCACATACGGTGCTAGTAACCATTTGACCCAATATGGACTGACGTACCCGCTGTATCTGACCGTGTCCACCGCAAGCCGAACAGGTAATCGGTGCTGTGCCCTCGGCTGTGCCAAGCCCCTCACAAGCTTCGCACTTCACAGCAGTACGCACGCTCACCTCGGTATCGGTGCCCAGCACAGCCTCGGCAAAATCTAAGGTAACCACCGCCTCAATATCGGCTCCGCGCTGTGGGCCAGACCTGCCCCGTGCGCTAGAGGTGCCAAACGGACTTCCCCCAAACGGACTGTTGCCACCAAAAAAAGCATCAAAGATGTCGCCCAAATTCATGCCCTCAAAAGGATCACCGCCACCGCCACCTGCGGTACCCGGGGCGCTGCCAAAACGATCGTAATGGGCTCGCTTTTGTGGATCGCTGAGGGTTTCATAGGCCAACGCGATCTCCTTAAAGCGGGCCTCGGCTTCCGCATTATTGGGGTTAGCGTCGGGATGGTATTGGCGGGCTAGCTTGCGAAAAGCCTTTTTAAGGTCGTCTGCTGAGCAATCTCGGCTTACGCCCAGCAACTCATAGAAATCTGTGGCCATTAGTTGTGTTCAAGCATAGGTTGGAAGATGGTTTCGTGGTGTGTGTTGGGTTTAGGGCGAAGACAGACGATCGCCAAGCTTTTGGCTAACCACTGCCACCGCAGCCAAGGCTTGGGGGTAGTTCATACGAGTAGGGCCTAAGACCCCAATAGAGCCTACCGGCTGACCGTCTACCTCATAAGGTGCAACTATCAGGGAGCATTCGGCCAGTGGTGCCACGCCGGTTTCGGTGCCGATGGCCACAGTAAGGCCACGATCTAGAATGTCTCGCACCAAAGTCACAACCACCAACTGCTTTTCCAATATTCCCAAAACCGACCGCACAGTATCTGTAGCATCAAACAAGCTGGCCACCCTAGCGGTACCTCCCACGTACACCTGATCTTCCGCGTCTACCAGATCGGCCAAAGAGCCCAACACCCTGTTTGCCAGCGGAGTGAGCCTAAAATCTCTAATGCATTGACGCAGTTCGGTTACACAGCGGCCAGCTAGCACATCGGTGAGGGCTTTAGCAGCAGCAGCCAATTCCACCGAATCGGGGGGATTATCCATCTCAATGGTGCGCTTATCTACCGAACCGTTGTCGTAAACCACCAACGCCAAAACCAACCGCTCAGAGAGATCCACCAAGCTAACCGAATGAATCTGCGTGCTGGAGTGTTCAGGTGCCACCACCAAAGCGGCATAAGCGGTGAGGTCGGCCAACAAGGCACTTGTATCGGCCAGCATCTGCTCAAGTTCATTGCAAGAGTCATGAAAGAACTCAGATACTTGCTTGCGTTCACTACGGCCCAATTTGGCACCTACATCCATGCCAGCCTGCTTCAGGGAATCCACGAAATGGCGATAGCCCTTTTCTGTAGGTATCCGACCAGCGCTGGTATGGGGTTGATGCAGGTAACCAGCTTGCTCTAAGGCCAACATCTCGTTGCGAACGGTGGCGGGCGACACTTGAAGATCGGCCGTCTCTGAAACATGGGTGGAACCCACGGGTTGAGTGGTGGATATGTAGCCTTCCACAACAGCCCGTAACACGGCGGCTTTGCGCGCCGATAGCGTTTCAGCTTGAGCGTTGATCTCGTCCGGAGTGCTCATCGTCTAGTGCTCTGGAGTGCTCATCATGTGAGCCATTCTAGTCCTCTAAGCGAAGGGCGGAAATGAAAGCTTCTTGGGGCACGTCTACCCTGCCGATGGCCTTCATCTTCTTCTTGCCTGCCTTCTGGTTCTCTAGCAGCTTGCGCTTGCGGGTTATATCGCCACCATAGAGTTTGGCTGTGACATCTTTACGGTATGCCTTCACCGTTTCACGAGCGATTATCTTGCCGCCAATGGCTGCTTGTATCGGCACATCAAACTGCTGGCGAGGGATTAGCTCTTTCAGCTTGGTTGTCATCCGGCGACCATAAGAATAAGCCTGTGTGCGATGCACGATGGAGCTAAAGGCATCTACTGGCTCATGCTGCAACAGTATGTCCACCTTGGTTAAGTCGGAGGTAGCGTAGCCATCGGGTTCGTAATCTAAGCTGGCGTAACCCTGAGTGCGACTCTTGAGCTGATCGAAAAAGTCCACCACCACCTCTGCTAAAGGCAGCCTGTAGCCCAACTCCACCCGCTCTGGTGAGAGGTACTCCATCTTCTGCATCTCCCCCCGGCGGGCTTGACACAACTCCATGAGGGTGCCGGTGTAGGCAGAAGGGGCAATAATTGTGGTAGACAACATGGGCTCACGGATAGCTTGCACCTCACCTGCTACAGGCATAGCCGAGGGGTTGTCCACCTCCACCTCATCGCCGTTGGACAACTCCACTAGATAGGCCACTGAGGGAACAGTAGCAATCAAGCTCACGCCAAACTCGCGCTCCAAGCGCTCGCGCACGATCTCCATGTGCAGCAGCCCCAAAAACCCGCAACGAAAACCAAAACCCAACGCCCCAGAAGATTCGGGCTGATAATTGAAGCTGGAGTCGCTCACACGCAGACGTTCCAGGGCATCGCGCAAGGCCGCAAACTCATCGCCATCTATGGGATACAAACCACAAAACACCATTGACTTGGGTTCTTGATAACCAGCTAAAGGCTCTGTAGCGCCGTTGCGGGCTGTGGTGACGGTTTCACCAGAGCGGGCCTCGGCTACGTTTTTCATGCCAGCGATAAGATACCCCACCTCGCCTGGGCCAAGTTCTTGCACAGGGGTAGGAGAAGGGCTCCACACTCCTACCTCGTCGGCTTCACGCTCGCTACGAGCTTGCATGAAGCGGATCTTGTCGCCCGACTGCAAACGGCCGTTCATCACCCGAACCGAACTCACCACACCCCGGTACTGATCGAAGTGGGAGTCAAAAATCAGTGCCTGAAGCGGCTCGGTGGCGCTGCCTGTAGGGGCAGGAGTGCGCTCTACCACCGCATCTAGCAACTCAGCCACACCGCTACCGGTTTTGGCGCTGATGTGCAACACGTCTTTGGCCGCAATGCCTAGCACCGACTCCACTTCTTGGGCGCGGCGCTCGGGTTCAGCGGCAGGTAAGTCAATCTTGTTGAGGGCAACAACCACCTCTAGGTCGTTCTCTAGGGCTAGGTAGCAGTTGGCCAGCGTTTGAGCTTCGATGCCTTGAGCTGCATCCACCAACAAAATCACCGACTCGCACGCAGCCAAAGAGCGGCTCACCTCGTAACCAAAGTCCACGTGCCCGGGGGTATCAATCAGGTTTATCACATGGCCCTTATGGTCTAGGCGCACGCTCTGGAGTTTGATGGTGATACCCCGTTCTCGCTCTAAATCCATGGAGTCTAAAAACTGGGCGCGCATCTCGCGCGGGTCTACCGCGCCACATATCTCCAACATGCGGTCGGCCAAAGTGGACTTACCGTGGTCGATGTGAGCGATTATGGATGTGTTGCGAATCTGAGAGAGTTGCATGGGTCAACATAAAAGCTACCGTCCCCATTGGGTGGCAGACTATGTGTTCGGTTCTAGAGTGCTCTGGCCTGTGTGTTGCCCTATGTGGTTGTTGGGCTTGCGAAGCGATAGAGTTGGGCTCCTGTGGCAAACATCAAAAGTCAAATAAAGCGCAACCGCCAAAATGAAAAACGCCGGGTGCGTAATCGTGCTGTGCGTTCGGAGATCAACACCCGCGTTCGCAATGCGCTAGAAGCTGCCGAGGGTGACGATGCTGCGGCCACTGCCGAAACAACTCGGCTGGCAATCAAGCGCATCGACAAAGCCGTGAGCAAGGGCGTGTTACATCGCAACACTGCTGCTCGTAAGAAATCCCGCCTGATGAAGCGACTAGCGGCTGCTAACAACTAGCATTTAGCTGGGTTGTTTGGCACAGATTCCTTAGCGGTTCATCTGAGCTGGCCGAGTTCAACCTTCCCTAACGGTTCATCTGAGCTAAGCGGGCCACCAACACCTCTAGCACTGCTGATGATGACAACCCTGTTGCTCCCCGTAAATCCAAATCTGCTTGAGCCAAAAGTTCTATTGAACGAGCCACCTTTTTGGGCCCAAGCTTGCGAGCCTGTCGCAAAGCCTTTTTTGCTGGAAAGGTAGAGCCCTTCAACCCCAAAAGCGCAGCCGCTTGTTTTTCATCGGCTACCTCGGCTCCATCCAAGTACAAAAGCCTGCTGAAGTGGTTATAGAGCGTAGCTAGCACCTGCATCTCGTTGCGACCGCCAGCGTTTAACATGCGATCTAGCTTGTCTAAGGCGCTGGCAATCTGGCCTGACTCAATGGCATCGGTTAGCTCCCACGGAGGCACCGATCCACCCTCACCAATGAAGGGAGCTACATCATCTGCCTCTAAGGGATGTTCGGTGCCAAGAGCTGACTCAAGCGTTTTCAACAGCGCAGGCAGGCGGCTCAAGTCTTCACCCAAATGATCTGCCACAAGACGCTTAGCGCTAGCTCGCAAGCGCAAGCCAGCAGCGCTTATCTGTTGATCCATCCACTGTGTGCTGCCATCGCGCCCTGTGGGGATACCTGCGTTAAGCACCTCACCGCCAACTGCGCTAACCGCTTCTTTGAGTGGCTTGGGCAACGCGCTTAGCCTTTGCAGCGCTGGGCCCTTTTCCCAAACCAACACCAAATCTGTGCTATCTAGCTGATCTGAGAGATAGCGAAGCAGCGGAGCTAAAACATCTTTACTAGAAAAGCGGCCTAACTCCCGACCTACCACAATCCGCCGCGAGGACAAAAAAGGCGGTGTCTGCGCTGCATCTACCAGCGGAGAAATCTCATACTCCTCACCTAGCAGATAGGCTGCCTCGTTGAGTTCGGCCACCATGAGCTCGCGGTCGCCTTCGCCCACCAATGCATGCACCCGCTCTCGCACTGCGTTAGACAACAGCACCTCATCTCCCCCATGTATGAGCACTACGGTGGCGCTCATTTTGTGGTCTCTGTTTGACGTTGCAGGATCTCGCTCATCATGTCTGCAACTCTACGGGTACCAGCTACATCGTGGGCTCTAAGCACACGACATCCTAAACCAATACCTAAGGCGTGTGCAGCTACGGTTATCTCCCGACGGTTGCCCACTTCTGTGCCACCTAATGCACCGAGGAAACCTTTGTTGGAAACCGATAAGAAAACCGGATATCCCAGCGCTGTAATCTCGTCGGTACGGCGCAGCAACTCAGCCGACATCTGCGGTGTCTTGCCAAGGTCATGTCCAACATCCAACATAACCCTGTGCGGGGGAATGCCAGCATCTACAGCCCACTGCGCCCGTTGTTTCAAAAAGGCGCTGATGTCGCCCATGAGGTCTTTGTATACCGGTTCGGGATCGGCCACCCGCGGGGCCAACCTAACGTGACAAGCCACCACTGATGCTTTAGCTGCAGCAGCCTCGCTCAGGTATTTAGGATCGGCAAAACCGCTGATGTCGTTGCCCACAACAGCGCCTGCGCCATAGCACTCGCGAGCAACCGAGGCGCGCCAAGTGTCCACAGATAACGGCACCTCAAAGCGTTGTCGCAGCGCCTCTATAGCGGGCACCACCCGCTCCATCTCCTCAGCCTCAGTAACCTCAGGGCCAGGCCCAGCTTTCACGCCACCCACATCCAAAATGTCGGCGCCCTCTGCCACCAGCTGGGCAGCCTTAGCTAAAAAATCATCAAAACCCCAGTACTGGCCTGCATCAAAAAAGGAGTCTGGGGTGCGGTTTAATATGCCCATCACCAAAGCTCTGGTGGCTACGTTGTAACGGTTCGGCCCTAACTCCAAAATCACGCTTGTGACACTACCCGGCTGTGTGGCACCAACGCACCGCACAGCCCACCCAACTAACGCTCTAAATGGGCTCGGTTCCCTCTTCTAGGATCTCTAAATAATTGCTGTACACAAAAGTCCGAGCAGTCCAGCGTCCCGATACCTCTGCGATGATGCCCAACCCCTCAAGACGTTGCACACCCGCTGCGGCACCCGGATAGGTAAGCCCTGTTTCCCTAGCCAGCTCAGGAATAGTGCGAAGCGGCAACTGCATAAAGGCTTCGTGGATTCGCAGAGCAGAGCTAGCCGGACGCCCTAGTTCTGCGATGCTGCTGCGGTGGGCGCTGAACATGTGGGTAAGGTTTGTGGCAGTGGTAAAAGCACCCTCTGCCACCACCCGCACACCCTCCAAGAAAAAGCTCAGCCACTCCTCCCATTGACCCTGATAGCGAACGTTATTAAGCAGTTCGTAATAGTGAGAGCGATGCTGCTTCAGATACAAACTCAAATACAACAAAGGGTCTTGCAACAAACCTGCCTCGCACAACAAAAACGTAATGAGCAATCGTCCTAGACGGCCGTTACCATCAAAAAACGGATGGATTGTCTCGAGTTGCACGTGCGCTAAACCAACCCTGATGAGTTCTGGCAACCCATCATCGGTTTGGTGCAAATACCTCTCAAGCGCGGCCATAGCGTTTTGCACTTCTTCAGGCGGTGGAGGCACAAAGTTGGCGTTGCCGGGCCTGCTACCCCCAATCCAATTTTGGGTTTTACGAAACTCACCGGGTGTCATGTTGCTTCCCCTACCCGATGACAACAACACTGCATGGACTTCTCGGATTAGGCGATTGGACAGAGGAAAGTTATCCACCCGTAATCGCTTCAAGCCATGTTCCAAAGCAGCCACATAGCACGACACCTCACCAACATCATCTTCTGGTACGCCAGATGCTTCTCCCCTTTCATGCTGGAGAAGATCCGTGAGCGAGGATTGAGTACCCTCAATCTGCGAAGACAGCACCGCTTCTTTGCGCACATAGTGATACAAAAACAAAGACTTATCTGGGAGCAATGTGGAGATACCGTTTAGGCACCCAACGGCAAGGGTGGCAGCTTCAAGGGCCTTAAGCAAGGTGCCGTTTAGTTGCAGTGATGGATCTGGCGGCAGGTTATAGGGAATGAAGGCACGAACCTCCTCTCCGCCATGGGTGGTAACCGAATAGGTGCCGGTGGGCCCTCGGTGCATCGTTAAGAACTCCTTAAGAGAAACTGGAACGATTAAGAGTTTAGGCTGAAATCTTAATCGTGTAAACAGAATAAGATCATCGCAGAACAGAAAGTTATTTTATTACAGTAACTTTGAGTTCTAGGGACGGATCGTGGGAGGTAATTTCGGCCCTCATGGAGCCTATTTGGATTTCTTGATTAACCCTAACCTCGCTGGCGCCGCCTATTTTGTGGCCCGGCGGTGCGACGATGGTGCCCACCCACATACGCTCTTTCATGGCCATGAGCTGGTTGCGCTGCGCTCGATTGCCTTTGTCGGCCACCGCTAAATCCACAGCCTGTACCCCTGCGCGACGTAAATCTTCCAAGAGCCTCTCAACCGAAGAGTTAGTGCCAAGCAGCACCACGGTAGTGTTGTGATGTCGCCAAACCTGGGTTTGCGAGCTGAGCACAGCGTGAAACGGCGGTGTTTGCACCCGCAAGGCTAAAGCTGGCAACAACAGCGCCGCACAAAGACCCATCGCTGCTGTGGCGCGCAACACACGGCGCCCACCCAACCACCACACCACCGCAGCGGCCACCACTACCACCAAATGAGGAGCGCGCAGTTCCCCTAGTCGTACTGTGGCTGCCCAATCTGCCACACCTTGAATCCAACCGATAGTCAAGCCGGTGGGCCAGTGAATTAGCTGCGCTAAGGGCCCTCTAACTATGCCTGCTAGCACCCCTGCCGACAAGCTCCACATCATCACCGGCCCAGCTACTGGTGCGGCCAACAAGTTGGCAGGCAAAGATGCCACCGGCACTCCCCCAAAGGTGGCAATAAGCAGTGGCGATACAGCTAGCTGAGCCGCAGCAGTAACCGCTATTGCTTCGCGCACCACCCGCGGCCCCCGCAATCGCTCAGCTAAACCACGAGACCATACGATGATGCCCGCAGATGCCGCTACCGATAAGCGAAAGGCCACCGAATGCACCAGCAACGGGTCTACCATCACCAACAACGCCACCGCTAAAGCCAGCAAACGAACACCAGAGGTATCGCGCCCCAACATAGTGCTAGTAGCGGCTATAGCTGCCATAACGGTGGCCCGCAACACAGATGGCTCAAAGCGGGTAACCACAGCAAAAAAGGCAATCACACCTAAGGTGAGCACCCAACGGCCTCGATACCCAAAACGCTCAATAAGCGGGCGCGCCAAGATGAGCACGAAGGCTACATTTTGCCCAGAAACAGCTAACAGGTGCGTGAGGCCAGCTGCCCGAAAGTCGTCTGCTACCACTGCGGACTGGTAACGATCATCCCCATAGGACAAACCGGTAAATAAGCTGTGGTGATCATCATCCAACCACACAGCACCCTCAGAAATGGTGCGGCGCAACCAATTCGCCAAACGAAAGGGCAAAAGCCCGCTGCGATGCTGTGAAATGTGTGTGATGTTCAAGCGGTTCGCCACATGGCGAGCAGCCTGATACTTGGGCAGCGGATCGATGGGCCGAATGCTGCCAGCCACAGATATGCGGTCGCCCGCTAAACCAGCCAACAGCTTAGGAGCTGCTCCCCCATAGGCCCATGCTTCATAACGCCGCCCTTGTACACGCAGCAGCACCCTTGCACCACTACCGGTGGGGGTTGGATCTGATACCAGCGTGGCTTCTAGCTCTGCGCCTTCGCCAAATGCACTGGGCTCAAGCGGGTACAAACCTGCCCAAGCTCTAGCTCCCAACGCGGAGCTAACCAGCAAAACGGCCAGCACCAACACCCACGGCCAACGCATCGCCAGCGCTAGCACCGCCAACAAAATGGCGGGCACTAGTGGCAACGCAGCAGACCACCAAGCACCAACTATGGCTGCACCTGCTAAGGCCACCACCTGCTGATCGTTCATGGCACCTGCGTTGCTTGAAGCGTTGGCGCTCACACGCTAATGAGATGGCGCATCTGTTCTAGCTTGCTTGGGCCGATGCCCGACACAGCTAGCAGCCCGTCTACCGACCCAAAGCCACCGATACGCTCGCGGTGTTGAACAATGGCATTTGCGATTGCTGGCCCCACCCCCGGCAGGGCCTGTAGCTGTTGCGCCGATGCAGAGTTGATGTTGATTGGGCCTGAACGCTGCGGCGAAGTGCCATTAGTGCTACCAGTGCCTGTTACGGGCGCTGGAATAACCTTCTGGCCGATGTGGGGTATGTACAACCACTGCCCATCAAACAACGCATCCGCTAAGTTCACCCTGTCGGTATCGGCATCGCTGGTAAGCCCGCCTGCGGCTTGCACCAAATCCAGCACACGGCCTTGACCTTGCATGCTGTACACACCCGGGGATTTGACCGCCCCAGCCACATGCACCAAAACGGGCGTGGGTTCGGGTGTGGCCACGAAACGATCTGCCAGCGCAGTAGCTTGGGGAAGGATTACCTCGGCGCGAGGTGACTCGCCGGGTCCCCACACCCGATACGCCATAAACGCTATGGCGATCAGCAGTGCTATAGCCCCGATAGCTATGCGCGGTGGCGTGATTAAATGGCGGTAGTCCTCCCACAGCTCTCGGCATCGTTCAGCCGCAGTTAAGCGAGGAGGCAGTTGGGGTTGATCTTCCATGAGCCATATCTGGCGCGGGGCGCGACGCTAGACACAGGGGGAAGCAGTTACAGGATAACAGGCCGATCACCCAAACTGCACCAAGCCAGATCTGCCCGCCTGCACAACTAGTTGGCTAGGTCACATAGAATGTTGCGCTATGAAGCTTGACGGAAGAATCGGTGTGCCATCGGCCAATGCTGGGCCTACAGCGTGGATGGATCAAGCCGCCAGCGGTGCTGCGGCTTTAGAAGCCGCCAGTTACAGCGGCGCTTGGACAGTGGAGTTAACCCACGATCCCTTCTTGCCTTTAGTGGTGGCAGCCGAACATACTGAGACCATTGATTTGGGCACCGCAATAGCAGTGGCATTTGCCCGCAACCCCATGACGCTGGCCAACACCAGCTGGGATCTGCAAGCGTGGTCTAAAGGACGCTTCAAACTAGGGCTTGGAACACAAATCAGAGCCCACATAACCAACCGGTTCTCGATGCCCTGGTCTAAACCTGCCGCAAGAATGAACGAGATGGTACGAGCGATGCGGGCTATTTGGGAATCTTGGGAAACCGGTGAACCCCTTGCGTTTCGAGGCGACTTCTACAGGCACACGCTGATGACCCCAATGTTCAGCCCAGGCCCCAACCCCTATGGGCCCCCGCCCATCCACATGGCAGGCGTGGGGAACCTTATGACCGAAACTGCAGGCGAGGTGGCAGATGGCTGGATGAGCCACGGCTTCACAACGCCGTCTTATCTACGTGAGGTATCGCTACCAGCGCTACAGCGCGGTGCCCAAAAGTCAGGGCGAGATCCAAAATCCATAGAGGTGTCGCTGCCGTTGTTTCTTGTAACCGGAGCCAACGAAGAAGAGATGGCTGCTAGCGCCAAAGCCGTTAGGCGCCAAATTGGCTTCTATGGTTCCACGCCAGCGTATCGACCCGTGTTAGAACACCATGGTTGGGCCGGTGCCCAAGAAGAGTTGAACTGGATGTCCAAGCAGGGCAAGTGGGACAAAATGGCCGAAGTGATAGACGACACCATGCTCAACACCTTTGCTGTGGTGGCTGAACCCCATGATTTGGCAGAAAAAGTCGCCGCCAGCGTAGGTGGCCTAGTAGACCGCCTAACCTTAAACACAGGCACCGACAACGGCCTTAGCAACCCTGCTAACAATGAGGATTCTCCCAATACTGCCAATCTCTGGGCAGAGGTATGCGAAGCCCTAAGAGCCGTCCCAACCAGATCAACCACCTAGCCTTATACTTGTAAATAGTATGTAATTGATTTAGTTGACTACGAAATATTATTGATACGATGCAGTCTACATTATTTCTTCAACTGGTAGCATACGGTGTTGTGATAGTATCCGCTAGCGTTTATATTTATCTACTAAAGTATGAGTATGAATTCTCTTCTAAGAGGGCTAAAAAAGCGCTTATAATATACTGTGTTTTATTTGTATTTCCCCCACTTATTGGTATAACTATTTCTGGACTTGGAGAAGATAATGTATCTATTGATGATATACTTATTTTGATTATATATAGTATTTTAGTATTAAAATATGCTGACACTATTGCTGCTTGGTTTACTAGGTATAAGCAAAAGTTTAGACAAATATTTCAAAAATAGCAAAACCAAAAATGACTCTTCACGTTGAAGACTGTCGTAACTACCAATAGAGGTGCCAAACTAAAACCTACAAAACCACGTCTTCTGCTACACGCCTACTACTATTACAGGGGAAGCTCAGAAGACTAATCTAGGCCAATGGTTATGCATTTAGTAGCCATAGAGTGCAAAGGGATTGAGGAACTGACGGTGCCATAATTGTTTGCGATCAACCGCTGATAACCCTGCCATATCACAAACAGATGACCACTCCTGCGTGATTACTGCTATCTGTTTATCTACAATTTCTGTGGCCTGAGCAGTGCTCAAATGATAAATGTGAGCTTGTGCTACACACCTCGCAACTTGACTAAGTCGTTCACCGTTGTCTCCAAAGGCCATAGCCTGAGCCACCTCTTCTCCAACACGCACCTGAGGGCAAACATCATAGGCGGGGGTCAAAGTGAGTTGGGCACCATCCCAAAAAGCGGCGTGATTGCGGGCATGATCATCAGTGTTGCCTACCAAAATGTTGAAAATAATACGAGCGAACAGCTCTGCCAGAGTTTTATCTGACTCGCTAAACCTCGACCGGATGTGAAAGGCAAGATCTGCATAAGTGGCATAGCGACCAGCCATGCCATGGGCATCATGCAATTCCAAGATGGTAAGTGCCGATACAACCATTGCCCGACCACCATCAGGGGTACGGTCAAATCGATCTACCAGCAAAATATCGCGGCCCAGAGCACTGTCAAGCCTAACATCCGCAACATGCAACCCGGCTCGGCGGGCTAACTCCATTGCCACAAACTCCGCTTTAACAACAGGATAGGAATCGGTAACCGAAGTGAACTTAGCAATCATCTGCTGAACACCATCTACAAATACCGCCTTAGGCCGCGCGCCCCCCATCGAACTGCCGTGAAACAAAGCACGCTCAAGCCCCGCTGAGAGGGGACGACCATTCTCAACACGGTCTGCAACCTCAGCTAGTTCACCCAGCGGTACCTGTGATTCGCCTAGTGAGACGTACTGTGTGGCCGAGTGCCGAAAGTCAAGCGCTCCAAAACGATTTGAACCAGATGCTACGAGATAATCCAGCCTAGTTAGATCAGCCATTTCTGACATGTGCTGGTATTCAATAATCCGTCGTCCCCATGCATCTGGGCCAGCATCAGCAATGCAGCCAGCTATTTCACCAGAAATAGGGCTTATCTCGCCGCGTCGCAATGGGAGTTCAGGCAGATAAAGCGCAATCGCATCAGGACGTTCTAGGTAGCTGCGACCATAAGCAAACGTAACAACCGAGCCCCTATCTGTGAGCTTGCCTGCAACCACCGGCTCTGTGGCTGCTGGCAGCCAGACCCACACGAAGGCTTCAGTAGTTGCCACTATCGCCCTAGAAGTTGTCGTCTATGTGGCTGGTGCGAATCACAGAAGGCAACACAGCTAAGCGTGCGTCAACAAGTTCAGCTTCTAAAACCCGCCGTGAAGCATCGGGGTGAAACAAGCTCACCCCTACCAAAACGGCGGCCTCAAACGCAGTACCCAAAGCGACAGTGGGGTCTCCGGTTTCAACTTTGCGGATTGTCACCGGTGATACCCCAACCCGCTCAGCCAACTCAGCAACCGTCCACCTGCGCTCCTTACGACCTAGCCGAACCCTATTACCCAATAGACAAATCGCTTCCAACGTCATCGGTGCATGCACTTTGGGAACTGCCATGGTAATAGTATACAGCTTATATAGATGCTATATAGATAGTATTCTGTGCAAACCAGACTTAGGTTACTAGGTTAATGAGCTTAGGGGGGCGGGCAATCACGCGGGTGGGGGTGGCACCATCTAGGTACGTTTGAACCTTTGTTGATGCCAGTGCTAAAGCCTCGGCCTGCTCACCTGAAATGTCGGCGGGCACATCAATGCGGTCGCGTACTTTGCCACTTACTTGCACCACCATCGTCACCGTGTTGGCGTGCAGTTTGGCAGCATCTGCTGCGGGCCAGCCCTCAGAGTGGACGTTACCACCTCGGCGTATCTCCCAAAGCTCAGCACAAATGTGCGGCACCATGGGTGCCATCACCAACAGCAGCGAATCGATAGCAAACCCCAGCGTGTCGTGATGCGGGCCGTCTGGATTCTGCACATAGCGATACAGTTCGTTCACAAACTCCATGCAGCCCGCAACAGCGGTGTTGTAAGACCAGCGATTGAACTCGGCCGTTATGCGATCTATGTGGCGATGGGTTGCGCTGTCAATAGCAACATCTGTGTCGGTTAGCGGCCCTGAGCGAGCCGGATTGGCCCGCTCAGCAGTTCCTGCGGCTAGTCGCCAGAGCCTGCCCAAAAAACGGGCGCACCCTTCTAGGCCAAAATCTTCCCAATCAACATCTTCAGCTGGAGGCTTCACCTGCAAGATGGCCAGCCTCAGGGCATCAGCACCGTGGGTATCAATAATGTCCTCAGGGGCTACCAAGTTGCCCTTTGACTTAGACATCTTTCCACCGCCCATACGCACCATGCCCTGGGTGAACAGCCGCTGGAAGGGCTCCCGCAAACCGGCAGGCACCACCCCCAGATCTGCTAGGGCTTTGGTGAAAAAGCGGGCGTACATCAGATGCAAGATGGCATGCTCCACCCCACCGATGTACTGATCCACCGGTAGCCAACGCTCTAGGGCCTCATGGCTGAAGGGCAGATCTTGGTTATGGGAATCAGCAAAGCGCAAGAAGTACCAAGAAGAATCCACAAAGGTATCCATGGTGTCTGTTTCGCGTCGGGCCATCAAGCCGCACTTTGGGCACGGCGTGTTCAAAAAATCGGCGTTGTCCAACAGCGGCGAACGACCAGTAGGCATAAAGGCCACATCATCAGGCAGACAAACCGGCAAATCCCCATCTGGAACCGGAACCACCCCGCACTGCTTGCAATACACCACTGGGATGGGGCATCCCCAGTAACGCTGGCGAGACAACAACCAATCCCGTAAGCGATAGTTGATCTTGTGCTGGCCGATGCCTTGTTCTTCTAGCCAAGCTATGGCCGCAGCTTTGGCCTCGGCCATCTCCATTCCGTTTAACCAATCGCTGTTTATGGCTGGGCCATCACCGGTATAAGCCTCGCCAGTGAAGTTGGCGGGAGGTGCCACAGTACGGATGATGGGCAGGTTGTGGGCGACAGCAAAATCCCAGTCGCGCTGATCTTCGCCAGGCACAGCCATGATTGCCCCGGTGCCGTAGGTGGTTAGCACGTAGTCTGCCAAAAATAACCGAATGGGCTGACCGTTGAACGGGTTGACAACCCGAGTACCGGTATCCACACCCCGCTTATGAGCTGGACCAGCCACCGAGAGACGCTCAATCTCAGTGCGTTCTTGCACCGCGGCCACAAAAGCCTCCACCTCGCTGCGGCGCTCGGGAGCGGTCAGCTCGCTCACGCGAGGATGCTCAGGAGACATCACCGCGAACGTCATCCCAAAACTGGTATCGGGACGCGTTGTGAAAACCGCCACTCCAGCTACATCGCTGCGCGGGTTACCATCGGCATCTGCAATGGGCAAGGAAAACTCCACGCCCTCAGAACGGCCTATCCAGTTGCGTTGCATTGTCTTTACCCGACTTGGCCAATCCAAGCTGTCTAGGCCAGCTAGCAACTCCTCGGCATAAGCGGTGATGCGATAGAACCACTGTTCTAGCTCGCGCTGCTCGGCAAGGTTGCTGCAACGCTCACATGTGCCATCAACTAAAACCTGTTCATTGGCCAACACCGTTTGACATCCCGGGCACCAGTTCACCGCAGCCCTATCTCGATACACCAGGCCAGCTTCATGGAACCGCAAAAATATCCACTGAGTGAAACGTATGTAATCGGGGTTGTGGCTGCTAAGGGTGCGCCGCCAGTCATACACGGCACCAATGCGCCGTAGCGAAGAAGATAAGCGCTCTATGTTGGCATCGGTGTGAACCCTGGGGTGGGTGCCCGTCTTTATGGCTGCGTTTTCAGCAGGCAAACCGAAGCTATCAAAGCCAATGGGCGACAGCACACCATCGCCTTGCATGGTGCGGTAGCGAACCAACAAATCGCCAAAAGTGTAGTTTCGCACATGGCCGATGTGGGCTGGGCCACTGGGGTAAGGGTACATGGACAGCACGTAATAGGGTGGGCGAGGGTCATCGTTGTCCACCTCGTAGGTGGTATCGTCTGCCCATCGCTGCTGCCACTTGGGCTCAATGGTTGCCGGGTTGTAGCCGTCCATAACCGCCTAATCTACCCACCAAATAGCAGCACTCAGCACCATCTATACCCTCAAACAGATACCAGTTGTTCAAGTTGGCTCAGCGCATCGGTAACATGACTGCGAACCACGCGAGCATCTTGCACCTTTTGGGCATCAGTCATTATGCCCAAGTCCAGCCTTTGGCAGTAGCGGCGCATGGTTATGTTCAAAAAGCGCCCCGCACCCACGATTGGCGTGGGGTAATTGGCCAGCATCGGGTAACCCGCAAACAACCGCTCAGCATCCGGGCCCGGCACGTTGGACAAGGTTAAGTTGCCCGGAGTTAGGGTGCCGCCCGCGCTCACACGCTCTGCGGCACGCTGGCGCACCTTACGGGCCGAAAAGAAGGTGGCGTTTTGATCCATCACTGCCTCTTGGAGCTTGCTGCGCTCAACCTCAGATGCCATTGATGCTTGAATGGCCTTCAGGCGGGCCAGTGGATCTTCCAAGTGGGTGGCTAGGTGAGGGTGGATGGAAACAATCCGATTGCCGATTTCGCCGTGTTCTGGCCTTCTATAGCTGCGCGCCGCGTTCACCACAATCGGATCTGTGGGTAAATCGCCAACCTCCAACAAAAAGCTACGCACTGCACCCGATCCAACCAACAAGAACACATCGTTGACGGTGCCACCCAACGCCGCACCAATGCTCTTGAAGCGATCTAGCCCCACGCTAAGCGTGGTAAACGAACGCTGTGGCGAGTTAGCCCCACTCAACCCAAGCTTGGGGGTGCGCGCCCGCTTGTGGGCCGGGTCGGCCTTGAAATCTGCTAAGGCTTTTCGAGCCTGAGCCAGCTCAGCGCTGTGCAACCTGCTGCGCCAAGCATCGCCCAACAACGCCACGGTTGAACGACAAAGCCACTCCGGCGGTGAGGGGATGCGCTCATCACGGGTTCGGGGTGAAGACATTTGTGGCGTGGGCGTTTGAGGGTGCTCGCCTAGATGATCGCCTGCGCCATCAGTGAGGGTGTTTACAATCCACTGGAACCCAACCCCATCTGCCAACGCATGCAGGGTTTGCAAATAAACCGCACTTTGCCCACCCGCTATGCGTGGCACCACAACAAAGTGAAACGGCACCCGTTCCGGATCAAGCTGCTCCATGGCCCAGATGCCCACATGGTGGTGGAGTTCATCGATGCTTAGCTCTTGGTCTTCGCAGCGCACTTCGCAAACGGTGTGGATATCTACCGAGGACAACTCAAACCAGGCATCGCAATCTATGTGAGCTGGTGCCGAACGTCGCACACGCAACAACGGGGTGTGAGGCAAACGTTTCGCTAGATGGCTCCTGATGTCAGCTACGAATTGGTCTGGTGAAGCTCCACCACGATCATAAAGTTGCAGCGCGCCGATCTGCGCGGGGGAAGTGGGATGGTGGACGGCGATCATGTAATCGTCGTCTGGGCGGAGGCGAATCATTGCTGTTGGCTTGATATGTGCATCACGTACACCTACCTTACAGCGTACACAAAGGTCACAACGCAGGTGCTAGGGTGCCAAACTAGTTATTGTTTGAAAAGCTGCACCCGCTAGGCCAGCAAAAGGAGACTAATGCTTGGTCATCCATTTGATCCCGATGCGCTATTTGTAGACGAAGATATTCGCCGCGCGCGGCGCAAGCTGCGCCAACAGTGGCGCGATACCAACAAATACGATGGCAGAACCATGCCCGAGGCACTAGCCGATTCGGTGCGCAAAACTCCCGATTTGCCTATCGTTTTGCACTCACTAGAGCGCCCCTCTGTTTTTACCCTAAAAGAGCTGCAACACGATTCTGTGGCTATGGCTAGCGCACTAGCAGCCATGGGCCTGCAAAAGGGCGACATTGTTGCAGTGCAGTTACCCAACTGGCGCGAAACAGCGGTGGCTTATATGGCGTTGACAATGTTGGGCGTGGTGTTTGTGCCCATCGTTCACACCTACGGGCCTCACGAAACCAACTGGATCCTGAACGCATCGGGAGCACGCGCTTACATCTGTCCAGATAAATGGGGCAACCTGGATTTCGTAAGCCGCTTACAACAAATGCCAGCAACCGCAGATTTAAATGTGGTGATGGTCGGAAAAGATGTGCCATCAGGGGTAACAGCTTGGAGCGACCTTGAAGACCGCGCCCGGCTCGAACCAGCCTTTGAACCAGAAACACTAAGCGCCAGCGACCCCATCTTCGTGGTGTACACATCTGGCACAACCGCAGACCCCAAAGGGGTTATCCACACCCACGAAAGCTTCGTAACAGAGGTGCTGGCCATCTATGGGCCCCCAATGTGCGACCCACACATAACCGCGCTGCATCCCTGGCCTGCTGGCCACATTGCTGGGCTGATCATGCTCTTCCAACCGATAGTGGCTGGCCTGCGCAACGTGCTGTTAGACCGCTGGAATCCAGAACTAGCCGCAGATCAAGTAGAAAAATGGCAGTTGAACCTACTAAACGGCACCCCCTTCCATATCAGTGCTCTGATGGATTTACATGAAGCTGGCGATCCACGACTTGCCACGGTAAAGGATGTCACCTGTGGTGCCGCTGGCGTTCCTCCTTCGCTAGTAGAGCGTTCTGAAAGGTTGGGCTGGCTTATGCGACGCACCTACGGATCATCTGAGCATCCGTCAATCAGCATGGGGCTTCCCACACAACCACTCAGCATGCGAGCACGCACTGACGGTGCCCTATACAAAGACATCCAGCTACGCATCGTGGATGATTCGGGCAACGATCTTCCGCCCGGTGAGGCAGGTGAAATCTGGAGCATCGGGCCAGAACAGTTCATAGGCTACACAGACCCTGAGTTGAACAAAGAAGCATTTTCTGCTGATGGCTGGTTCCGCACCGGCGATGTGGGCGTTTTAGATGAAAACGGCAACCTCACCATCACCGACCGTATCAAGGACATCATCATCAGAGGTGGCGAGAACCTATCCTCACTAGAGATAGAAGACATGGTGCGCCGCCACCCCTCGGTGGCAGAAGCAGCCGCAGTGGGTATGGCCGATCCCCGCTACGGAGAGCGAGTATGCGTTTTTGTCATACCACAAAAAGGTGAACAAGCTCCCAGCGTGGCCGAACTGGTGGATCACTTCCAACAGCTTGGCGTGTCCAAGCAGAAGACCCCCGAGAAGGTGATTGAAGTTGCCGACTTTCCCCGCACTCCATCGGGCAAACTAAAAAAGTCTGAGTTGCGTAAGCAGATCTCATGAATCCCAAGCAGATCTCATGAACCCGCAGCCTCAAACCACCAACCCTATGCCAGACAGGCTCGGATTCTGGTGGATCGCTGAGGATCACCCCAACCTGCCCGCCATCTTAAGTTCTCCCTCAGGAACCCTCACCTTTGGCGAGCTAGCACACAAAGCACACCAGATCACACATGCACTACACAACGCTGGCCTCCGCCGAGGCGATGTGGTAGCCGCCTTGTTGCCAAACGACTATCACCTTGTGGCATGGCTGCTGGCCTGCGAGCAAAGCGGGCTCTACCTAGCGATGATCAACCCACGCTCATCTAAACAAGAAATAGACGCGGTGCTTGAGGCTTCTACCGCAGCGGCGCTGGTATTTGATGCAGACCAAGCCGAGGTGGTAAGCGAAATCGCTAGATGCCAAAACCTGCGGGCTCTAGTATCGGTGGGAGAGGCACCAAACATCACGTCGGTTGATACGTTCTGTGCGCCTCACCCTACCACCATGCCCGCTGAGCGCAGCCCAGGCTTGTTCTTTGCGTTCTCCTCTGGCACAACCGGCAAGCCAAAGGGCATCAAACGGCCCCTGCCAGAAGGAGACCCTTCAAAGGTGGCTCACGATGCCGCGTTGACGGGCCGGGCCTTCACGCTAGCGGCGTTGCGAGGCAGCCTGTTGATGACCGCTGGAATGTTCCACGGAGGCAGTCGCGTCTTTTATATGGCAGCGCTCAACATGGGTCAAGCCCTGGTGATCCACCCCAGGTTTGATGCCGAACAAATGCTGCAAGCCATCCAAACCCACCGCATCACCACCGTCTATGCCGTACCCATGATGTTTCACCGACTGCTGAAGCTGCCAGAAACCACACGGGCCAGCTACGACATCTCAAGCCTCGAAGTGGTTGTGCATGGTGCGGCTCCTTGTTCTCCAGCCGTAAAGCATCGCATGATGGATTGGTGGGGCCCTGTGCTCTGGGATACCTATGGCGGCACCGAAGGCGGGGCAACAATAGCCAAGCCCTACCGTTGGCTAGAAAAACCGGGCACAGTAGGGCGCAGCGTGCGTGGCGTAACCGTTACCATCCGCAACGACAAAGGCGAGCTGCTAGGGCCCAATGAGGTGGGTGAGGTGTTCATCGACATGGGCAAGCGCCTCTTTGAGTACGCTGGCGATCCAGCCCAAACCGAAGAGGTTTTCCAAGACACCGCGTTTACCATCGGCGATCTGGGCTACTTGGACGAAGACGGCTACTTGTTCTTAGCCGACCGCAAAAAAGACATGATAATCAGCGGTGGCGTGAACATCTACCCCCTAGAAATCGAGAACATCTTGGCCACTCATCCCGCCGTAGCTGAAACTGCGGTGATCGGCATCCCAGACGAAGAATGGGGCGAGCAGGTAAAAGCAGTGGTTGAACCAACCATAGACCTGCCCACAGATGAAGCTAAAGCAGCCCTAGAAGATGAGCTGATCGCCTTGTGCAAACAACGGCTGGCATCCTCCAAATGCCCCCGCTCAGTGGATTTCGTAACCGAACTGCCACGCAGCGACACCGGCAAACTACTGAAGAGAGAGATACGCAACAGCTACTGGGCTGCTTCGGGGCGACAAATCTGACCTACACAAACCGCTTAGGCGCACACTCCGAAACCACTTGCCCACATAAAGCACATACAACAGGACAACAACATGGCGCAACCCAAACCAGACACGCAACCCAAACCAGACAAGTCAAGCGGCAAAATAACACCAGATGGAATCCAGCGATATCGCAACCGGATTGGTGTGTTGATCAAAGAAGGCGCTCCATTTAATCAAGCCCCCCACAAAGATACAATCCGCCACTTCGCCCATGCCTATGGAGATGACAATCCGATCTTTTGCGACGAAGACTATGCCCAAACCACACGCTGGGAGGGCATCGTAGCTCCCCCCACGTACCTTTTATCGCTGGATAACACCGGCACTGTAGAAATACCAAAAGAAGTACGTTCTGCCACCTCTGGGGCGCTGCGCGGTGTTCCCAACTACCTAGCCGGTGGCAGCTATGAGCTGATTCGCCCGGTTCAACCCGGCGATAAGGTGCATCTCAACCACTTCGTGGAAGACGTAGAGGAAACTAACAGCGAGTTCGGAGGTGGCAGGGCGTTAATCGTGCGCCACCGCAAGGAATACATCAACCAGCACGAAGAGATGGTGGCTATTCGCCGCTTCCACTTCTTCTACGTGGAACGCGAAGCATCGCAAAAAGCCTCCAAGAACACTAAAACTTATGAACCGCCTAACTACACAGACGATTATCTGGCATTAATTGACGAAGCCTACGAGAACGAGTTTCGCCGAGGCCCAAACACGCTCTATTGGGAAGATGTGGAACCTGAAATGGAGATGCCCAAGATGGTAAAGGGGCCACTTCAGGTGCAAGACATCATCGCTTGGCACATGGGCATGGGTTGGGGAATGTTCCGTAACGGTGTTAACCGCTTAGACTATTTGAACCGAAAGCGCATCCCATCTTTCTATAACAAGACCAAAGACGGGGCTTGGTCTACAACCATGCGGGTTCACTGGGATGACGAACGAGCCAAAGAGGTGGGCAATCCGCGGGCCTACGACTATGCGTTCATGCGCACTTCATGGATGATGCACTACCTAACCAACTGGGTAGGTGACGATGGCTTTGTTTGGGAACTCGCCGACGAAGCCCGGATTTTCAACTTCCACGGCGACACAACCTGGGTAAACGCCAAAGTGGTCAGCAAATCACAACAAGAACAGCGCAACATGGTGGAGTTGGAGATCTGGTGTGAAAACCAAAGGGGTGAGGTGACTGCGCCGGGCCGAGCCAAGGTGCTTTTGCCATCGCGCGCACGCGGGCCGGTAATCATCCCCGCAACCGACATAAAGCCGTCACCTTTGAAAACGCAATACGCCGTGGATACGCCCGGCTGCGTATGGTAGGTACGTGTGGGCGCTACGTGTGGGCGCTACCTGTAGTAGCTGCCTGTAGTAGCAGCGTGTGTAAGCACCTTTCATAGACGCGTGTGCTCAACCACCTATGCCAAGCAGCACAATCATCATCTTGCAACCCTCAGGGCCAGCTTCTATGCCATGTCTTCCGGTTATCAAGATGCTGTCTCCAGCGCTGAGCGTAACGGTTCCGCTATCCAAGATGATGTTGGCTTCACCTTCTAGCACCACATCTAAATCTATGGTGGGCGTGGCATGCATATCCCAGCTTTGGCCCGGTTCTGATTGGCTGAACAACCAGCGAACCCCACCCGCAGGTGGCATCTCATTAGGCCAATCCACCACATCATCTAACGGGGTTAGCGCAGCAACGTTATCGGTTACGAACAAATCAGTTACAGCGTCGGTGATCTCAATTTCTTTAGCTACGAAAGACCGGCCCTCGGCATCGTTGTCAGTAATCACGCAACGCATGGCAACCTCCAAAAGGTATCTCTAAAAGGTGTAAAGTGCTGCCCAAAGGCTAACATTTGCTGCACTTGTCGGCAGAACCATACACACCGAGGAGCACGAAACCATGAACGTACAAGTAGATAAGAGCCATCCATGACCAACTCCCAAGAAAAAGTCTGCCTGATCACGGGTTGCTCTAGCGGGTTGGGCATTGCCCTCGCCGTTGATCTAGCCCAAAGGGGCCACATCGTCATCGCCACCATGCGAAACCTCTCCAAAGATGCCGACCTGCGCGCCGCCCTAAGCGCAGCGGGGGTTCAAGTAACCATTGAGAGGCTAGACACACAAGACAGCGCTAGCATCCAATCTGTTGTAAACACGATAATTGCAAAACACCAGCGGATTGACGTGCTCATCAACAACGCTGGAGTTGGTTGCTTGCTCTCCACCGAAAATGCCCCAGACGAGCTGATCAGCCAAGTGCTAGACATTAACGTGCATGGTGTGATGCGCTGCACTAAGGCCGTGATTCCCCACATGCGAGCGGCGCGCCAAGGCCACGTTGTAAACATCTCCTCATTGGCGGGCCAGGTAGGCCAACCGTTCAATGAGATCTACTGCGCTTCCAAGTTCGCCATAGAGGGCTACACCGAAGCCCTAGCCGCCTACATGACCCCAGCTTTCGGCATCAACTTCACATCTGTGGTTGCGGGGCGGCTCAGTACCGACTTTGCTGCCAATGCCGCCAAGCTCACCGAGGGCACAACACATAGCGAGCACGAAGATTACAAACCCACGCGCGATAAGTACGTGGTAGGGGCACAACAGCGCGCCCAACCCGAGATGGGCATCATTCAATCTGCAGCTACCGCAGCAAAGGTGGTTACAGATTGCATTCATCTTGAAACGCCGCCCATTCGTATCTTCTCATCCAAATGGGTTGAGGATATGTGCCGAATCAAGATCGAACCCGACCCCACTGGCCAGCGTATGCAACAAGCCGTGATCGACGTGTTCTTAGAGAACAAAGAGGTGAGTGAGGCTGTTGCCTAACCTTAAGCCTGCTACCTGCGCTTGTACTACCTGCGCTGATGACGCTCGGCGAAACCCTGTCGTAGGTGGGCAGCCTCAGCGCCGGTGAGCAGCTGGCCATTGGCAAGCACCTCTATGCTGCGCGAATCGGCTAGGCCCAAGTCTGCACATAGCTCAATAGCTACCTTGCCCATAGCAAAAGCCTCTGGCGGGCGCTCGGCCATGTGACGAGCGAAATCATCCACGCGGCTATCAAACTCCTCATCTGGGTACACATCGTGAACCAGCCCCATGGCTAAGGCTCGCTCTGCGGGCACATTCTGTTCCGCGAGCACCATCCAGCGTGCCCATGCGGGGCCTACCAACCGTGCAAGCCGACTAACACCGCCACTACCGGGTAGCACCCCCACCGATGTAATCTCGGGAAGCCCAAAGCTGGCGCTTTGAGCCGCCAACCGAAAATCGCAGCCCAACGCAAACTCCAACGCTCCACCTAAACAAGGGGCATGAGCAGCCAAGATGGTGGGCTTCTCGATGGTTTCGGCCAGCTCAGCAGCCCAGCGAAAGTTCTGGCGCGGCTGCGCGTTGCCACGGTACCAGCGGCGCGCAGCTCTGCTGCTGCCTTCAAAGTCAGGTTGCGGATTCTGATAGATGTCCATCCCGGCGCAAAAGTACCGGCCCCGCGCTCGCACAACGAGCACACGCAGGTCGTCACGATCTCTCAGGTCTTCAAGCGCTGCACACAAGCCCTCAATCATCTCCACCGTGGCAGCGTTGAGCTTGTCGGGTCTGTTCAGGATCACCGTTGCGATCCCATCTTGGTCTTCACGAACCACGGTTGGAGTGCTCATAGCTGGCCTTTCTGTAGCATCTCTGTAGTGCTTTATCTAGAGATCATTGGTTAGGGAGATTATTGGTTAGGGCAGCCGATTATTTGTTGGAGGAATCAGGGTTTGGCTTGTTCCGAGGTTCACGTGGCAGCCCAAGACCCCGCTCGCCAATCACGTTACGCAGGATCTCATTAGAACCACCCGCAATAGTCCAAGACCTGGCATACATAAACGTATCCTGCCAATAGCCATCCTCATAAGCTAAGGGTTCGTCTTCCACCAACATGCCGCGCCCACCCAAAAGCCGAAGCGCGTAGTCGGCAGTCTCAAGGTTCAGTTCGCTAAACCAAATCTTGCCCATCGGCGCATCCCACACGGTGGATTGGCCCTTAGCTGCTCGGGTTTGTGTTTGATAACCCAAATAGCGCTCGATACGGCTACGAGCCGCCACCCGACCAATCTCTTGGCGCACCGCGCTATCGGTGATGGCTAGCTTTTCTGCCCTAATGCGCTGACGTGCAACCCGCACCAGCGCGCCAGCAGGGTCACGTTCTTTGGCTCCAGGCAGGATGCCGCGCTCATCTGCCAAGCTAGCTTGGGCCACAGTCCAACCCAAGCCAGCCTCACCAATCATGTTCTCTGCTGGAATACGCACCTCATCCAAAAACACCTCGTTGAAGTCGGTGGTGCCGGTGATCTCGCGCAATGGGCGGGTGGTTACCCCTTCGCTTTTCATGTCGAGAATAAAAGCAGTGATGCCATCTCGCCCCGTACCGGTTCCAATTCGTGCCAACAGATAGCCGAAATCACTGAACTGCGCCCAAGTGCTCCACACCTTCTGTCCGCTCACCACATAGTGATCACCATCTAAGACAGCACGCGTCTTGAGAGAAGTAAGATCGCTGCCTGCGTCTGGCTCGCTAAAAAGCTGCGTCCAGATGTGTTCGCCCGAGGCAATGGCTGGCAGGTAAAACGCACGCTGCTGTTCTGTGCCGAAATGCACGATTGCACCAGCTACCAGCGGGTTGCCCAAAACATAAGGCACCCGTGTGCGCTCTAATTCCTCCACGCTTATGCGTGCCTCAAAGGGGTCTGTACATCTAGGCCCGTAACCAGCATCGTGCAAACCGCTTACCCAGCGCCGCAGCTTCACCACATCTTCGGGATCCTCAGGTGCCCGCAACCCAGAGCGCTGCCTAAAAGTTAACTCAGGCAGGTTTTTGGCAATAAAGTCCCGCAGACCTTGCCTATAGGCATCGTAGCGCTCTGGAATCTCGCCTATATCTATGTCCATCAGGCCAGCACCTCCGCTTCTACCAACCTGCATAGCTGCTCGCGATGCCAATCGGGATCGCCCAACAACACTTGCTCTACTTTGGCCCGACGCATAAACAGGTGAACATCGTACTCCCAAGTAAAGCCGATACCGCCGTGTATCTGCACCGACTCCCCCGCAATGAACGCAAACGCATCGCGCACCGCTGCACCTGCCACAAAAACAGCCTCATCACGATCATGTCGATTGTCTGCGACAGCCAAAGCGGCGTAACGCGTAGCCACACGCGCCCCCTCAAGCTCCATCAACAAGTCGGCTAAGCGATGCTTGATGGCTTGGAAGCCGCCAATGGCGCGACCAAACTGCTTGCGATCTTTGGCGTACTGCACGGTGAACTCAAAAACCTGCTCTGCGGCACCTACTGCCTCGGCTGCTTGTACCACCGTGGCTAAACGATACGCACGCCAGATGGTTTCTTCGGCCATACCAACCGGGCCCAATACCTGCTGCGTATCTACTTGGACACCTTCAAAACTCACCTCACAGAGCCGCCTTGTAAGGTCTAAGCCGCCAAGCACCCGAACCTGCAGGCCAGACGTTGGCAGCGGCACCAATACCAACGAAGGCCCACTTACAGCATTACAGGCCACCAACAACAAATCTGCCTGATGTGCATCGTGGGTATACCGAGCCACACCGTCCAAGCGCAGCCCAGTAGCCGTAGTTGTGGCCTCAACCCCAATAGCAGCTATATCTACAGAGCCATCGGTGGTGGTACACCATGTGGGCACGCAATCTCCAGCAGCGATTGGGGTCAAATACTGCTGTTTTTGTTGTGGGTCGCCAAATGTGGCAACAGCATCGGCCACCACGTTGGCTGCCAAAAAAGGGCCTGGATAAAGCACCCTGCCAAGTTCTTCGCCAACTGCACAAAGATCCACAACGGGCTGATCCGTCACGCTGCCCCCGCCGTATTGCTCGGGCACCAACAAAGCAGCCCAACCGAGTTCTGCCCCAGCACGCCACACTTCACGGTCGAAAGTAGAGTCAGCTTCTAGCTGAGCGCGCACCGCTGCTAGCGGATGGCGCTGTTCCAAAAAACGCCGGGTGGCATCCTGTAACAGCGCCTGATCATCGTTGTAGGCAAAATCCACGGCTCTCTCCCAAGCTCAACTAGCCAGTGAATCCCACAATACCTAGCGCAGCGAAGCTCAGCCTTCTAGTCCAGCTTGGGCCCGGCTCACCTCCATCAGGCGCTCCACAATTGTGTCGTCCAGTGCTTCTGGGTTTGGCAGCCGTGCCGCGTCTTCAAACACAAACTGCCCACTAACCCCTTCATACGCCGACGAAACAGCAAGCCGCACGATACGATCTGCGCCCACAAGCGCAGGCGAAGCAAAAAGCAACATAAGGATAGAACCCACTCTTTCTTTCCCCTTCAAATCACGCAACAAATTGCTTTTGATAAAGCCTGGGTTGAGCGCATTCACCGTCACCCCCGACCCTTCTAGCTGGCGGGACAAGTGGATTGTAAACATGTTGAGTGCCAGCTTGGCCTGCGAATATGCCTTGCCGGTGCTGAAGTTGCGCTCTAGTTGCAGGTTGTCAAAGTTGATGTGCCCAAGGGCTTCCGTAGCTGAGGACACGTTCACGATACGCGCTGGTGCCGAAGCCTGGAGCCGGTCTAGCAGGAGGTTGGTGAGCAAATACGACCCCAGATAGTTAATCACCCAATGCGCTTCGAAGCCCTCTGGGGTTTCCTGTCGATCACCTAGATTCACTCCAGCGTTGTTCACAAGAACATGGATTTCGGGGTAATCAGCTAGCACCTTAGACGCAGCGCTGCGCACGCTCTCCAAAGAAACCAAGTCGCAGTGGACGAACCGAACATTGGAACCCAGTTCATCTATCAGCGCTTGGCCCTTGGCCTCATTGCGACCCAACAAAATAACTGTGGCTCCCATCTTGTGCAGCAGTTCCACTGCCACCCTGCCCATCCCATCGGTACCACCGGTGAAGGCAACCGTTTTGCCGTTGAGATCTGAATCAGCGGGCGAAATAGCAAGTGCGGGATTGGGCTTGCGTCGCTGCTTGAACATGGAAGAGGCCATGGCCCGCATCTGGTCAAACCTACTCATTTTCGGTCTAGAGTTCATGGGTAACCTCCTGTAAAAAGTAAAACATCAACCAGCGCGCAGGCCATCAGTATGGCCTGCGCTTAATGCCGGTGCTTGAGCACCTTGGAGATGCAAATGCCAGATACCAACAGCACAGATACCAACAGCACAGACACCAACAGCTTTGTTGACGCAGCGCCCACCGACTATCTGGAACCCGGTGAGACCGCCATCGTTGATGTGGACGGCACCCCCGTTGCCATAGCCAACACTGGAGAAAAGTGGTGTGCTTTTCAACCCATGTGCCCGCATCAAGAAACACCGCTTGGTGGTGTGCCGCTAATGCGCGGCACTCTGTTGCGATGCCCAGAACATGGATCTGTGTTTGACGTGTCAACCGGAGAATGCGTTCTACCCTCCAACGACGGCTGGTCTGGCAACATGCACACCTTCAGAACTCGCGTGGTAGACGATGTAGTGCAGATCTCACTGGACTAGCCGGGCTGGTGTGCCAAACTGACTTAACTGAGCTGGTTGGCCTAAGCCACCTTCAACATGTTAGCCACAGTACCGCCCATGATCAGTTCCTGTTCTTGGGATGGCATGTCCTTTACTAAATCAGCGTAAGCAACGGGGTCGGCCATGCCCTCAGGATGCGGGAAGTCGGAGCCAAACATCACGCGGTCGGCTGGGATGCCGGTTTCAGCGAGGAGCCCCGCTGGGTCGGCCTCATGGAAGCAATGCACGTACACGGTACGGAAAAAAGCCTCGCATGGGTCTTCGTCAAACAGAATGGATTGATTCTCTGAAGCATCGCGCAGCTTAGCCACAAACGGCCTCAACCACTTGCTGGAAAACTCCACCGGTGCAAACCTGAGCTTGGGGAAACGAGTGGCAAGACCATGTCCGATGATGGATGCCATTGCGTCCACCAGGTTGTCCTTTTCAGATGCCAAAAGCTGAAAGCCCGGAGCTGCATTAGGCTGAAACGCCAAGAACTCTGCGCCATGGCGACCCTCCCACTCATCGGTGTAGCGGGTATAGCCGGAGTCGCCCGAGTGCATGCCCACAACTAGGTCTAGTTCCTGAACAAGCTCCCAGAATGGGTCAAACTCTGGCAGTGCAAAGGATTTGCGACCCTCATACGTGGGCACCGGGGCTACTCGCAGCAAAAATATCTTGGCACCTCTCTCTGCCACCCACTGCAATTCCTCAATGGCACGATCTAGGATCGACAAAGAGATGAGCGGCGTAACGAACATCTTGTCTTCGTAGTTGAAGCTCCAGTGATCGTGGAGCCACTGGTTAAAGGCATGAATGAGGCCACAAACCGTGCGTGGGTCGTCAGCAAGGCGCTCCTCTAGCACGCTGGCCAAAGTTGGCCACATCAGGGTGCGGTCGATGCCCATATCTTGCATAAGCTGTAGACGAGGCTCGGGATCAAAGAAAGCCTCCACACCGGGGATTACTTGCGGCTTGAAATCGTCCGACCGAACAAAGTTCCCCACTCTAGAACCTTGCGCGTTGGCACCACCCTCAGCAGCCGGATCAAGCCCCCACGCACCCGGTGCTGCCACACGAGTAAACGTGGGATTTGGGATGTAGCCGCTGATTTTGTCTTTGAGGGCAATCTTGGTGCGACCCTCAATCTCAACATACTTCACCGCACCCTCCATGGACTTAGGGAGGAACCTGGTAAAGGCATCCTTGGTCTCATAAAGGTGGTTGTCGGAATCGAAGGTCTTGTACGGCAAATCGCGGTTGCGAACGTACATGAAGTGCTCATCTGTCATTTGCTTCCTCCATTACTTCAACGGCAGAGGGATAACCTTGCCTGAGGGGACAATATGAACCTTACAGACAATATACGGCCTATTGCGCCACAGGCTAAATCAAGGCTCTCCCTAGTGCAGTCCACCTTGCTGGCAACTCAATGGGGCTCATGGCTCCGCAAGCTAAATCTGAACTCCCCCCAAGTTGTGGGCTACCGGTGGCGCTGCTTGTTATGTGCTGTTGTAAACAAGGTGGTACAACCCAAGCAGGCTGCTAGAGTGGCAGCTTCACGGGGCTGTAGCTCAGCTGGCTAGAGCGCTTGCATGGCATGCAAGAGGTCGTGGGTTCGAGTCCCATCAGCTCCACTCCCCCCCTCCCCGCCTTGTTGCTCATGGAGAGGTTGGTTGGGGTGTTTGTGGGTTTGGCGGTGACAGGTGGCACATACATAATACGTGCCTTCATGCTGGGCTGGAACATGTTCATCTGCCCAAACCCTTGTTTAGATCGGATGCTGAATAGTCATGTGTTTTGCATGAAAGTATGCTGGTTTCATGCCCACACTTCAGATACGTAATCTTCCCGACGAACTGCACCGCCGCTTGAAGGCTCGAGCTGCTCTTGAGGGTCAGTCCCTCTCGGAGTACGCGCTCGGAGAGTTACGACGAGCAATGGAGCGGCCAACCCGCCGAGAACTTGTTGAGCGCGTGGCTGCGTTTGAACGAATAACTGTCAAAGAGTCGGCTGCCGATGTTGTTCGAGCTGAGCGCGATTCTAGGTGATCGTTCTCGATTCCTCAGCCGTAGTGGAATGGCTTCTTAGTCTTCCTCACACCCATGAAGTTGCACGGCTAGCTCGTGCTCTTCAAACTCAAATACAAGGCCGCCGAGTTACGATAGACCTCATAGAATAAATCTCGATTAACTCATTGGAAGCTTTGACCACACGCACGCTCAAAAAAGATTTCCAAACCGGTGTAGAACGTTCCACAAACCCTCGTTTTACTCTGCCATTGCTGCGGGTAGGGGTAACTCGGCTGTGAGCGTTGGGCAATCTTTCCAGAGTTGTTCTAGGGCGTAGTACTCCCTTGCCCCAGCGGTGAAGATGTGAACAACAAAGTCACCATAATCCATGAGCACCCATTCGTGCTGTCCTTTACCTTCGATACTAAATGGTTTGGGGCCACCCACAGTATCTACCCCTTCTTCAACCTGCTCTGTCAACCCACGCACAGCTCGGGAATTGGCACCACTGGTGATCACAAAATAACCAGTTATGGATAGCACCTCCCCCACGTTGATGATAACTGTGTTTGATCCAGGCCCGTCTTCAGCAGCAGCCACTGCTGCTTTCACCCAACCCCACACCGTTAGCTCATCTACCTCAGGCCGATCTACCTCAGGCCGATCGGCAACCGGTTTACCGGCAACAGATCGCTCGTCAAACTGTTTACCGACAGAAATGATGCTCATAATGTAATCACGCCAACACTCTAACCTTGCGCTGAGACATTTGATACGAAATCTGCTCCAACCATGTCTGCACCAATGATCACTGTGATGTGCAACTCTAAATCGATAGCTTCTTGAGCTACCACCATGCCCACGCCCAGGGCTTGCTGCAACAAAAGGGCCTGATCTGCAAGCCCTGCATCGTGATAGGCAATCTGTGTATTAGACACACCAAGCTCCCCGGCATTACCGATAACGGTTATCTCAGCACCAGCCCGAATCAAAACACGAGCAACAGCATTGGTGAGGCTCAAATCGCTGGTGCCGTTCAACACCCTCACCCGCGGCCTCTCCTCATTTGCGGTGGCTACCCCAAAAGGCACAATCTCTCGCAACAAATCCTTAGTGGCCTCAGCATCGGTTTGGACAGCACCGCCTACCCCCAAAAACCCAGGCAATGCCAGCACCCGCACCCTGCCCGCCACCATCGCTGGCACAAAGCGACCCATAGCGCGATCCGTTTCACCCGGGATCACCAAACCATGCGTAGCGCCTCTCAAAGCTGTCTGTACCTGTGACAACCATGCCTGCCAGAACAGCTCTTGGCGAAACAAAGCAACCAAAGGCGACTCCCCCGCGTTACGCCACGACAGATAGGAGCCAACTTGAGCGGCCGACAAAGCAATCTCCCCAGATGCAAAAGCCACCTCGCTACCAGCGTTAGCGCCATTAGCAGCAGTGAGCACATCAGGGTTCTCTAGCACAACAGGAGCAGTAGCCGACACCAGAGCCTGCCAACCCGCATCATTCACAACTTGCACTTCTTGGGGTACGGTACCCAACAGATCAGCCACAGCATCAAGCAACCCTTGCGTGCCCGCGGTAACCCATAGTTCGCTCAACAAGCCAGCGTCGGTCAGGGTTTCTGGGGCAATCAGCAAAACAGCGCTATCGGCCACAGAACCATCGCCGTCAGAAGCGGTATCAGCGGAGCTCAGGTTAGAGCCTGCGGTATCAGACGCAGAAGCAGCAACACCGCTCCCATTAGTTTGCGCCCCGCCGCTCCCAGCATTGGTAAGCCCTGTATCGGTAACCCCTGCGTCGGTAAGCGTCAGCAATGCCAAGCTATAAAGCGCTGTGGCATCGCCGTGAACCAACAACAACGTTGGTGTGGGATCTACGAAAGCCTGAAAACCCGGCGCAGAGCGATCAATCACCCCGCCCACCGAAGTGCCATCGCTGCTGTTGACAATGACCGTCCACCCCAACCAAACCAACAAAGGCACCGCCACACCCAACCCCACTAGCAGCAACGGCCAACCCCAACGCCAAAAACCGCCAGTGCTCATCTCAACAACCGTATAAACCTTGTTTGCGGCAATATGCCAGCGCCGCTGCTGGCATCAACTCCCCTACAGGCTCACCAGCACGAAGCCGGTGGCGTATCTCGCTGCTAGATACATCCACCCCCTGCCACCTCACCACCCGACAAGCCACGGGGGGACGCTGTCTAACAAAACCAACCCTATCTACCACCACCACCTCAGCTAGGTGAGCGATGTCGGAGTAACGATGCCACGAATCCATGCCGCCAGCAGCATCGCTGCCCACAATCAAAAACAGCTTGCTGTCGGGCTCATTAGCTCGAAACTGCTCCAAAGTATCCACAGTATATGTGGGGCCGCCCCGCTCTATCTCCAAAGATGAGGCCACCAACCCATCTATCTCGCCTACCGCAGCGCGCACCATAGCCAAGCGATGCTCTGCTGCCTGCATTTGTGTGGTATCAACCTTCTGCCACGGCTCATTAGCCACCACTAACTCCACCCGATCTAACTCTAGATGAGCGGCAACACAACGAGCCACCGAAATGTGACCTAGATGAATGGGGTCAAAAGTGCCCCCGAAAATGCCGATGCGACTCGTGATGCGACTCATATAGCCAAATTAATGCGACAGGACAGGCTTTGAACCTGTATTTTTAACGCGAACAAAGGGCTGCACCTGGGTTTGTTGCCAGCAAGCATATTAACGCTAACAGCAAAATATCAGTGCTACGGGAACAAAGTTAGGCGTAGGGAGGTTGCAGCCTAAAACTAAGATAAGCCAAGAGACTAGACAGGATGACATGGACGATTCAACAGGCCATTACCTAAACGCCATCGGCCTAGTGCCGTTACTCACAAAAGAAGACGAAGTACAACTTTCCAAGACCATCGAACAAGGTCGCCACGCGCAAGCAGAAATGGATGCTGGCAAACGCAGCCCGCGCCTCAAGGCCCAAGTGCGAGAAGCTGACCGAGCCAAAGAACGATTTATCCGCGCCAACCTGCGCTTAGTGGTGAGCGTGGCCAAAAAGTACCCGCTACCCACCGGCATGGAGTTGTTAGATCTGATCCAAGAAGGCAACCTGGGTTTAGACAGAGCAGTAGACAAGTTTGACTGGCGCAAGGGCTTCAAGTTCTCTACCTACGCCACGTTCTGGATCCGCCAGTCCATCGGCAGAGCGCTGGATCAAAAAGCCAACCTAATCCGGTTGCCCGGAGAGAGAGCTGCTAGCTTACGGGCCGCGGTGCGCCAAGCTAGTGGTGGTGGCGAGGAACTGGACACAGAAAACGCCTTCTTGCACCGCCTAACCTCCCCCACATCCCTCAACACCACCGTGGGAGATGACAACAGCAGTGAACTGCTAGATCTTCAACCAGACACAAGTGCTAGCCCAGAAGATCTTATGTTGGCAGTGGATCAGATGGATACCCTCTCAGAGTTATTGGATGTGCTAGATGAGCGGGCGCGTTTCGCCCTTGAGATGCGCTTTGGCTTGGTAGACGGGCAAAAGCACAGCTACCGCGAAATCGGCGAAGTGTTAGATCTCACCTCCGAAGCCATCCGTCGCATGATCGGACGATCTCTAGATATGGTGCGAGATCAAGCCGAACTGCTAGATATTGACGCGGCCTAAAGCTTGAACATTCTGTGACTGCTTGGCAACCCGATTCTTGGCGCGAACGACATGCGTCTCAACAGCCACAATGGCCAGACGCAGCATCGCTAGGCGAAGTTCGTAAAACCTTAGTTGGTTTACCGCCGCTAGTGTTTGCAGGCGAAGCTCGCAACCTCACAGCAGACCTAAGCGAGGTGTGCCACGGAAGGGCCTTTGTGCTTCAAGCTGGTGATTGCGCCGAATCTTTTGACGGGGTAACCGCAGACAGCATCCGCGACAAGCTAAAGGTAATTTTGCAGATGGCAGTGGTGCTGGCCTTTTCGGCCGGGGTACCTACGGTGAAGATTGGTCGCATAGCCGGGCAGTTCGCTAAGCCTCGTTCGGCTGCTACCGAGGTGGTAGACGGAATAGAGCTACCCTCCTTCAGAGGCCACATGGTGAACGACATCGCCTTCTCACAAGGGTCTCGCAACGCCGACCCCGAGCGGCTAGTTAGGGCTTATCAGCAGTCGGCCTCCACATTAAACCTGCTGCGGGCTTTCACCAAAGGTGGATACGCAGACCTGCGTCAAGTACACATTTGGAACCAAGAGTTCATCGCCGCTAGCCCTGAGGGGAAGCGCTACCAAAGCGTGGCTGAAGGAATTGAGGCAGCTTTAAGATTCATGTCTGCCTGTGGGATTCCCCTAGACGCTCCAGCGCTTCACCAAGTGGACTTTTACACCAGTCATGAAGCCTTAGTTTTAGACTACGAACAGGCGCTGACACGCCAAGATTCCATTACCGGACAGTGGTATGATTGCTCGGCCCACATGCTGTGGATCGGCGAACGCACCCGCCAGCTAGACGGGGCACACGTAGAGTTCATGCGCGGCATCAAAAACCCCCTGGGGTGCAAGCTAGGGCCATCTGCAACTCCCACCGAAGTGCTAGAGCTTTGCAACACCTTAAACCCAGACCGCATCAGCGGGCGGCTTACCCTTATCAGCCGCATGGGAGCAGACAAAATAGCCGAACACCTACCACCCTTGCTTACCGCTGTGCGAGATGCTGGCCACCCGGTAGTTTGGGAGTGCGACCCCATGCATGGCAACACCTACACCACCGCCGCAGGACGCAAGACCAGGCACTTCGAAGATGTGATGACCGAGATCGACCATTACTTCACCGCCCACCAGAACGCTGGAACCTGGCCCGGGGGCATTCACGTGGAGATCACCGGAGATGATGTAACCGAATGCGTGGGTGGGGCTGAGGCCATACGCGACGAAGACCTTGAACGTCGCTACGAAACAATGTGCGACCCTCGCCTGAACGGAACCCAGAGCTTGGAGTTGGCATTCAGAATTGCCGAACGATTGAGCGTTTGAGCCCTTACTTGCTAACCTGATGCAATAAACCAGATAGGGTTAGTCTGAATTGAAAAGCGCAGCCACAACATAGCTGAGCCTTAAGATGTTGACTAAATAAACCCTTCAAGGTTGAAAACCCCCAACCTTGAAGCCCACAACCTGATAAGTAGGTGCAATGGTTACAGTCCAAGTGGACAACACCCCGGTAATTGATCCCGAACAGTTAGCCGACATCGAAAAGTTCGAGCAGATGTTGGCCCGCTACAAAACCGGGGAGCTTGCCGAAGATGTGATGCGGGTTTTCCGGCTCAACAACGGCATCTACGGACAACGCCAGGGCGGCACCCGTCAAATGGTGCGTATCAAGATTCCAGCAGGCATACTTGTGCCCGACCATTTTGGGGCTCTCGCCCATATCGCCCGCACCCATTCAAGAGGTTGGGGCCATATCACCACTCGCCAAAACATTCAGTTCCACTTTGTGGAGTTAGATGAGGTGCCCGATGTGATGCGTATCTTAGCCTCCGTGGGCCTGACCACACGCGAGGCTTGTGGCGATACCGTACGCAACGTACAAGGCTGTCATCTAGCTGGTGCCTGCCCGCATGAGGTGCTAGACATCACCGCTTGGGCCCAAGCCACCGCCACACACTTTCTGCGCCACCCCTACGCGCAAAGACTACCTCGCAAGTTCAAGATCAACTTCTCGGGGTGCTCCACCGATTGTGGTCAAGCCATGTTCAACGACGTGGGCATCGTGGCAGCCACCCGCGAAACAAACGGTGGTGTAGAAGCTGGCTTTAGGGTGTTCATCGCTGGCGGGCTAGGGGCCAACCCTCATCCAGCGCTAGCTCTAGAAGACTTCACAACGCGCGAAGATCTCCTGCCCACCATAGAAGCCTGCCTACGGGTGTTTGACCATGATGGCTACCGCGAGAATAAACTGCGCGCCCGCATGAAATGGCTGGTAGAACAACTGGGGTTTGAAGAGTTGCAGCGGCGTATCCTACATGAGCGCAAGTTCTTGTTGGCCTCTTCAAGCTGGCCGGGCGGCATACCTGAGTTGGTACAAGCTCAGGGCGATACCCCAGCGGGCCTTGATGCCAACACCACTGCTACACCTGTGGGCCAGGGGGTGGCGGTGTCTATCGCTGGCAACCTGCCTTATGAACGCTGGGAGCGCGCCAACGTGGTGCGCGGGGTGGCTAAGGGCACGGTATCTGCTTATGCTTGGGCTCGCTTGGGCGACATCACTGCCGAGCAGTTTGAGGCGCTCGGCGCACTCCAAACAGAGTTGAATGCTGAGTGTCGCGTAACCAATCGTCAAAACATCGTGTTTCGGAACCTTAGCAACGAGCAACTGCCGAGGCTGTTTGATGCTTTATCGGCTATTGGCATGGCCGAACCTGGCGCTGAGTTGCTGCGAGATGTGGTGGCCTGCCCTGGGGCCGACACCTGCAATCTTGCGGTTACCCAATCGAGGGGTTTGGCTGATGCTATCGGCGAACGCCTCGAAGAAGAGGGCTTGGCCGAGGTAGGCGGACTTCGCATCAACATTTCGGGCTGCACCAACTCCTGTGGACAGCACCATGCTTCCGATATCGGTTTTTTCGGGGCCGAACGAAGAGCTCACGGGCGCTCTGCACCGGGATATCAGATGCTACTGGGTGGCTATGTGGGTGACACCCAAATCCACTTTGGAGCTAAGGCTTTACGCTTACCAGCGCGCAACGCACCCGATGCGGTTGTGCGGGTGGTGCGTAAGTTCACCGCAGAACGCAATGCCGGTGAGGAGTTTCGCCACTGGCTAGAGCGCAGCGGAGGAGCCCGTGTGGTGGGCAAAACCCTAGCCGACCTAGACGAGTTCCCACTACCCGACCACGGCCCAGAGTACTACGTAGACTTTGACGAAACCGGCCCGTATGAGGTGGTACTAGGCGAATCGGAGTGCGCCACCTAAACTCCCCCTCCAACCGCTTTGTGCTTGATATCTGAATTAGTTCAGATAACATGGCGTGATGCAGGTAAATTATCTATCCATATCATTAGGTATGGATAGTATGGGTGAATGAAAACTACGATAGACATTCATGATGTCCTCCTAGAGCAGGCTAAGCGCCATGCCAAAGAGACGGGTCAAACGCTTCAGGCAGTGATGGAAGATGGACTACGGGAGGTGCTTTGTAAGCCCAAACCGACTAAGCCTTACAAGTTAGAAGACTGCCGCGTAGGTAATCCTAACGGGCCCAACCCGCTGGCTGACTACACTTGGGATGAATTGCGAGACATAATCTACGAAACACCAAATTACGACGTCAACAAAGAAGATTCCTGATGCACGAATCGCTGCCATCTGCATTGCCAACGGTGTGCAGACCCTTCTTACCCGCGACCGGGATTTCTCCTTGTTCCCTCAGCTGCAAACCAGAAACCCGCTCTCTGCTTCCTAACCAATGAAACCTGTACAACAAGCTGTCACAGGTTGGGGGTAGCCTGTGGGCCATGACAGACCTTGAAGTTTCAGAAACCGAGCGACAATTCCGCAGGCGGTGGTACCAAGCGCATGTAGCACGGTTCACTGCCGACATCTGTTGAAAAGGCCCAGAGTACTACGTAGACTTTGACGAAACCGGCCCGTATGAGGTGGTACTAGGCGAATCGGAGTGCGCCACCTAACACCCCCCTCCCAGCCACTAATGGCCCGCCGCCGGGATCGAGTCACCACAAGGCACTACCGCAGTGGCAATATGAGGTTACAGGCGGAGGCCGTATCTGGTACTGCGTCGACAAGGATACGGCAACTGTCTGGTTAACCGCCGTTCACATCGGCCACCCCAAGGCCACAGAATAGGCTGCCCTACAACAAGCTGTCACAGGTTGGGGGTAGCCTGTGGGCCATGACAGACATCTCTACAGAAACTGACACAAATCCTAGCATAAGGCGCGACTCTGGCTGGGCCACCTATATTGCACAGTGGAAGAAAGAAGAGAATGATTCAAGTAAGTGGTGGCGCGACCATCATGAACAACGTGAAACATGGGCCAAGATGCTAGCGCCTGAAAATATCATGCAGGTTGAACGGCCACAGCTTCGAGCAATTTGGAATAAGATGAAACATCCTAATTATGGCTCTTGTGGACAAAAAGCTCAACTAAATCGATTCTTAAATGAAAGCAGCGAACAAGAGTACCGTGGGTTTTTAGACAAGATCAAATACTTATGTTGGGGAGATGACGCTTATTCGGTGCGGATTGACCGCTGTTTAGATAAGAGTGATTTAGGCTTAAGTGGCTTTGGACCTGCTTTGATGATGAAGTTATTGGCCATCACCCATCCTGAAGACTTTACCTTGGCATACCCCTTAGACCGGAAAACAAGCCGTCTAGAGCGCTTAGGCATAGATTTGCCGACAGGTACTATAGGTGAACAACAGGTAGAGGCAGATCGACTGCTGATTGAGTACTTCAAACCCTACTTTCCGGGAGATGCACTCGGGCTATCACATGATCCTGTGGCAATATCTTGGTTTAATTTTGATGGCTACTATAAAAATGACGAGCCTGCTGAAGCAGTCAGCACTGAAGTACAAGCAACGGGTGGTGAGGCTACCGACGAGCTTCTAGACGAGCTGGCTGAAAAACTGCTGATTGAGCGGGAGTTTTTGGATGATGTTGTTGCGCTACTAAAAGACAAAAAACAGGTGATATTTTATGGGCCGCCGGGTACCGGAAAAACCTATTTGGCTCAAGAACTTGCCAAAGCGTTAGCTCCAGATCAGGCCCAAAGAAAAATAGTTCAGTTCCATCCATCAACTTCTTATGAAGACTTTTTTGAGGGATATCGCCCTAAGGTAACTAGCGGGGAGATGAACTACCAGCTCAGCTCTGGGCCCCTCGCTCACATGGCTGACCAAGCCGAGGAATCCCCTACCCGTCAGCATGTGATGATCATCGACGAAATCAACCGGGCCAACCTGCCCAAAGTGTTCGGAGAACTGCTGTTCTTGCTGGAGTACCGCGATGAGAGCATAAACACGCTGTATCGGACAGAAGACGAGTTCGCTCTGCCCAACAACCTGTGGTTCATCGGCACCATGAACACAGCCGACCGCTCCATCGCCCTAGTTGATGCTGCGCTGCGCCGCCGGTTCCACTTCATACCCTTCTTCCCAAACCGTAAACCAATTGCAGGGCTGCTAGACCGCTGGCTAAAAGCCAACGATGAACCAGCATGGGTGGGCGAGCTGATAGCACAAACTAACGACGAGCTGAAAACTGCACTAGACGGCGATCACCTGCTAATCGGGCCAAGCCATTTTATGAAAAAAGGTTTAAGCACTGAGGCAGTGCGGCGAATTTGGAAATACAACATAGAACCGTTCATAGAAGATCAGTTCTTTGGCGACCCAACTGAAATCCAACGATTCAGGTTCAAACAAGTTTATGAGCGATACGGCGAAACAGAGTGAGCGCCACGATCACGCTCCGCGAATACGAGCAGGCATCACATCAGCTCACCGAAACCCAAGCGCGCCGCTTAGCCTATGTGGGCAAGGGCGCGCTCACCGTAGAGCCAGAGGCGCAGCACGGCTACTACTCCATCACAGCTCAAAACTTGGTGGGCACCTTGGTTGTTGATGATCTGCAAGTGCTTATCCGCCCGAAGATCCGCCCTGAAAACCTGTTTCTGTTGCTAGAAGTGGGCCTAAAACAAGGTGCATGGCGCAAAGAAGCCTTCGACTACGCCATCAACTCCAATCTGTTGCCTTCGGTAATCGCCTTTTACGCACGCACTTTGGAAACCACTCTGGCCCGAGGGCTGCTGCGCTCTTACCGCTACACACGAGAAAACCTAGTAGCGCTGCGCGGGCGCATTGATATTGCCGAACAATTTCGCCAAACAGGAATCCGAGTGCCGGTTGCCTGTCAATTTGATGAGTACACCTCTGACATTGCCGAAAATCGCTACCTCAAGGCCGCTACCCGTTTGGCACTGCGGGTACCCGGTGTGGCCCCCCAAGATCGCCAACGCCTGCTCCGAGAGATGGTTTCGCTAGAGGATGTGGCCAACACCCCCGTTCAACCCAACGAACTCAACCGAATTGAATTCACACGCCTGAATGCTCACTATCAACCCGCATTGCGCCTCGCCCGACTGCTGCTAGAGAACCTGACTCTGGCCGACCAGCGTGGAACTGGCACTGCCTCTTCGTTCCTAGTGGACATGAACCAGCTTTTTGAGGATTTCGTTACCCAACGGCTGCGCCGGGAGTTGCGGGGCTATCTAGATGTGGCGAGTCAAAAGAAAGACCATCTAGCAACTGATACAGCCGGTAAACAAGCGGTGCCAATTCGCCCCGACTTGGTGTTTGCCAAGCAGGGCCAAGAGATGTTGGTGGCCGACATCAAATACAAGCTCACCAGCGATGCACAAGCCCGCAACAGCGACTACTACCAACTGTTGGCCTACACCACAGCGCTGAATTTACCCGAGGGTATGCTGATCTACTGCATGGCCGATGGTGGAGAGCCTGAACGCACCGTTAGCGTGCGACACGCTGGCAAACTGATCCACACTCTGGCCATTCAGCTCAGCGGCTCACCCGCAGAAGTGGCAGCAGAAATCACCAAAACCGCCAACTGGATCAAACAGCGTGTCCAAACGATGATGGCTCACACCAAGTTCTCTACGAATTCCTCTAACTGGCGGAGGTTGCGCACCTCAAACACCCCATCACAATGGCTTGCGTACTCAGACACGATGGAATCGCCCGTATCCCAATAGGCACCCGGTTCGGGATTAAGCCAGAACACCTTGCGAGCGCGGTGCTCAATCTCTTTGAGTATCCAAGCCTGCGAAGCATGGTAGTTGTTGCGAGCATCGCCCAACACCAGCACCGTTGTCTTGGCTCCAACATCTCGCCCATAGCGCTCCCAAAACACCTCTAGGGCGTGGCCGTAATCGGAATGGCCGTCTACCCAAACCACATCTGCTTCAGAGTTAACCCTGTACACGGCCTCGCCAATATCTTCAACGCCCTCAAAAAAGCGCGTCACCTCATCTAAGCCGTCAATAAACGCAAACGAGCGCACCTTAGAGAACTGGCTGCTGATGGCATAGACCAAATGCAAGGTGAAGCGGGCAAAAGCAGCTACCGAGCCGCTCACATCGGCAATCACCATAATCTCTGGCTTGGCTGGACGGGGGTAGCGAAACTTAGGCTCAGCAGGCACCCCACCATAAGACAGCGAATGACGAATGGTGTTACGAAAGTCCAGCGGCCCCTTACGCCCGTGGCGGCGCTTGCGAGCTAGGCGTACCGCTAGCTTGCGGGTGAGGGGATATATGGCTCGCCGCAGCGCCATCAACTCCTCACTGTTGGCATGCATGAAATCCACGTCCTCAGGCAGGGGCTTACGCAAGGTTTTGGCCATGGCCTCCACTCCCCTGTCTGCCACCAAGCGGCGGCGTATCTCGGCCTCCACCTCCTTACGCAGTTCGGCAATGCGAGCTTCAAACTCGTCTCGTTCCAGCTTCTCTTCTAGTGGTGTGAAGCCCCGAGGTGCGTCCCTGTTGGCTTGTTCCATAAGGCGCTCTAGCACGCCATCTAGGTCTAGGTTTCGCAAGGTGCGATACAGGTAGTAAGTGCCGCCTACCGGTCGTCCCGGCTCCATGCCCGCATAACGCTGCACGGCTTGGCGAGCCAACGCACGCAATAAAACATCATCACCTCGCAATAGTGCCTGAAAGAGCATCTCGGCTAGCTGCTCAGCCGACATTGGTGTACCACCACCGCCTCCTTGTCGTGGCTTGTCGGCGTCTGTAGGCAACTCGGCAAGGTCGACAGAACCTGCACTAGGGCTGTCTTGCAGGTTGTACTCTTCTCCCCGCAACGAAAAATACACCTCAAATACCGTCTCAAAAACCCGCCAATGGGCGTGATTTTTTACCAGCGTGGCAGCTAAAGCGAACTTGAAGGTCTCCCTTTCTTCCAACGGAATGTGGGCGATGGCCTCCATAGCATCTAAGTTCTCTGTCAGGCTCACCGGCAGACCCGCTGCGCGCAGCTCAAAGATGAACCCTCCCAAAAGCTCCAGCAGCGGTGAAGTGCTAGCTGTTTGTGGCAACCTCAAAATCCTCGCTATAGGAGTTAAACTCCTTGAGGGCCTTTTCTATGTCGCTGCGGTACTTCAACAAGATGTGTACCGTCTCTGCGGCAGTGTCGGCGCCAATGTACTCCACCCCCAACAACACCAGAGTGCGAGCCCAATCTAAGGTCTCCGAAACCGAAGGAGCCTTTTTAAGCTCGATTTGGCGCACCGAACGCACAACACGGGCAATCTGATCAGCCAAATTGTCGCTTACCCCAGGCACCTTTGCCAGCACGATCTCCTTCTCACGGGCTAGGTCGGGATAATCGATGTGCAAGAACAAGCAACGCCGCTTGAGGGCTTCAGAAAGCTCACGAGTGTTGTTGGAGGTCAGAAAAACCAGCGGGATTTGACTAGCCGATACGGTACCTAACTCAGGTATGGACACCTGATAATCCGACAGTATCTCCAACAACAAAGCCTCGGTTTCCACCTCCACCCGATCTACCTCATCTATCAACAACACCACTGGATCGCTAGAACGAATGGCCTCTAGCAGAGGGCGAGTGAGCAAAAACTCCTCAGAAAAAATATCCTCCTCAATGTGTTGCCACATGCCGTTGGACTGGGAGTCACTGCTGTGCTGGGAGTCACTGCTGTGAGCATCGCTGGTTTGGCGTTCGGCTTGAATACGCAAGAGTTGTTTTTTGTAGTTCCACTCATACAGAGCTTTGGACTCATCTAAACCCTCATAACACTGGAGACGAATGAGGCGGGCTCCGGTGGCTTCCGCCACGCTCTTAGCCAGCTGCGTCTTGCCTGTACCTGCTGGCCCCTCCACCAGCACAGGCTTTTGCAGCCGCTCAGCCAAATACACCACTCCTGAAATACCCTCATCGGCTAAGTACTGTGCATCGGCCAACCCTTTACGCACCGCGCCCACATCGGGAAAGGAAAAACTCATGGCCTCAGGCTAGGGCTAGCCCCCAGCAGCTTTGTAATCATGTGCTTGTGATCTGTGAGTTTAGCCACGCACTTGGCCTTCGCCGCGCACCACATACTTGGTGGTGGTGAGCTGCTGTAACCCCATAGGGCCCCGAGCGTGCAGCTTTTGGGTGCTGATGCCTATTTCTGCGCCAAAACCAAACTCCTCACCATCCACAAACCGTGTGGAGGCGTTCACCAAAACGGCCGCGGCATCCACCTCGTTGCAGAACTTATCGGCCGCTACAAGATCAGCGGTGATGATGGCCTCGCTGTGCCCACTACCCGTTTCGTTCACATGACAGATGGCATCTTCAAGGCTGTCCACCACCTTTACCGATAACTTGAGATCCAAGAACTCAGTGGCAAAGTCGGCCGGGGTGGCTGGTGAAATGCGCTCTGTGCCCAAAATAGCTACCGCCTCAGGGTCACCAACCAACTCCACGCCCTCCAGATCAGCGGCTGCTAGCGGCAAGAACTCAGATGCCACAGCACTGTGAACCACCAGGGATTCAGCAGCATTGCACACAGAAGGACGCTGGGTTTTGGCGTTCACCAGAATCTGACGGGCCATCTGTAGATCAGCAGAAGCATCTACATAAATGTGGCAGTTGCCATCTCCGTCAATCACATAGGGAACGGTGGCGTTCTCCAATATAGAAGCAATCAAACCAGGGCCGCCTCGGGGAATCAGGCAGTCAATTGTGCCGTTGAGCTGCATAAACTCTGCGGCAGCTTCATGGCTAGTGTTGGCCAACAAGATCAACGCATCAGCAGGCAAACCAGCTTGTTGGTAAGCCTCACGAATAACCTCGGCAATGGCCAAGTTGGAGTTGATCGCACTTGAAGATCCCCGCAAGAACGCTGCGTTGGCAGATTTCAAACACAAGCCCGCAGCATCACTGGTCACATTAGGGCGGCTCTCATAGACAATGGCAACCACGCCTAAGGGCACTCGCACTTGGCTAATCCGCAGCCCTGAAGGCACAACCCAGCCGCTTAGTATCTCACCCACAGGATCGGCCAACCCAGCAACTTTGCGTAAGCCGCTAGCCATGCCCTCTAGCCGAGAATCGCTAAGACGTAGCCTGTCCATGAGGGTTGCGCTCATGCCGACAGAAGCAGCAGCCTCCAAATCCACCTGATTGGCTGCTAACAGACGGGAGCGGGATTGCTCCAACAAATCAGCTGCAGTAACTAAGGCGTGGTTTTTGGTTGCGGTGTCTACAGTAGCTAGCACGCGGGCTGCGTCCTTAGCGCGACTAGCCAACTCGGCTATAGGTATATCTGGGCTCATGTACTAACCGTAGCCGAATAGGGCTCTGCTCAACTAGCGTATTGAACCATTGAAGAAATTAACAAGCACGTAGACGAACCCAACGAGGCAGCACGCCCTAGCGGTAGAGCAGCCATTTTAGTGGGAGCGGGGATTCTCTTATCTCGGCTGTCTGGCATTGGCCGCGAAATAGCTGTGGCTGCTTTTATCGGCGCAGGGCGTGTGGGCGATGCCTACCGAGCCGCGCTTGCAATTCCCCGCCTGCTCCAAAACCTCTTAGGCGAAGGAGCGCTGTCGGCTTCGTTTATACCTGTGTACTCACAACTTCTAGCACAAAACCGAAGAGCAGATGCAGGCCGTCTGGCCGGTGCCGTGCTGGGCTTGTTGTCTGTAATAGTCGGGCTGATAGTGCTGGCTGGGTGGCTGCTAGCTGAACCGTTGGTGTCTTTGTTGTTGTGGCGCTTGTCTGCCGATACCACAGAGCTCACCGTGGAGTTAGTGCGGGTGATGTTTGCGGGCATGGGCTTTATCGTTCTGGCAGCTTGGGCTTTAGGCGTGTTGAACGCGCATCGCCGCTTTTTGTTGTCTTACGCTGCACCGGTTATCTGGAACATAACGCAGGTGGCGTTCATGGTGGGAGCTTGGATTGCATGGCACAACATAGATCCAGCAACACGCGCAGCAGATGTGGCTAGGTTGGCCGCTTGGGGGGTAGTGCTAGGCGGGGCCTTGCAGTTTGTTATACAACTCCCGGCGGTGTTGCGGCTGATACCTGAGCTGCGAATTAACAGCAAGTTTGCACAACCAGACTTGCGTCAAGTACTCAGCCGCTTTGGACCAGCCTTAGCTGGACGCGGAGTGGTACAAGCCTCAGCCTATGTGGACTTGATTTTGGCTGGCTTGCTAGCAGGTGGGGCCATCGCTGCTTTGGGATTTGCCCAAGTGATCTACTTTTTACCCATCAGCTTGTTTGCCATGAGCGTGGCCGCTAGCGACCTGCCAGAGTTGTCCAGAACCCAAACTAACCCCGAAACGCTGCTAAGAAGGCTCAACACAGGTTTGGAGCGCATCAGCTTTTTTGTGCTGGTCTCGGCAGTGGCGTTCATCGTGATGGGCCAACTTATCGTGGGGGCGCTGCTAGAGCGAGGCCAGTTCAATGCAGATCAGACAATACAAGTGTGGTGGATTTTGGCTGCTTACAGCCTGGGTTTGTTACCCACTGCGTGGTCGCGCCTGCTGCAAAACGCGTGCTTTGCCGCTGGAGACACCAGCGGTGTGGCGCGTATAGCTACAGTGCGGGTTGTTTTGGCAGCAGCGCTAGGGACGTTGTTGATGTTCTCATGGGATTCTTACGCGGTGGTAGATGCCAGCGTGCAACGCATAGGTGATCTGCAAGTGCTCACGCCGCTAGCAGACGCGTTGCGCGCCCAAGACACTGTACGCCTCGGTGCTGTGGGCCTAGCGTTGGGAACCTCTGTGGCAGCTTGGGTGGAATACGCCATCTTGCGCCAACGAGTGGGCTTTGTGCTGCGCCGGGAATTGGCCCGACAAAGCGCTAAACAGGCAGCTACAACAGCTAGTACAGACTCAACAGCCAAGAACCCAGTGCGGTGCATGCAAAACAAGCTGTGGCTAGCAGGGTTGTCAGCCGGGTTGTTAGGAGCTCTGCTGGTATGGGGTTTGGCACCGCTACCGGTGTTGTTTACTGCACCCTTCGCGCTGACGTTTGTGGGGTTGTTCTATGTGTTTGTGGCCCGCTCTAGCAATGTGGTGGCTGCACAAGAAACTGGCCAAACATTAGACAAGCTGCTGGCGCTGCCTAAGCGGATAGTTCAGCGTGAGACAGCACCGTCAAGAAATCACGATGAATAACTTGGTCGGGCAACCCACTGGGTAGTTCGCTCGAATGCAGCCCCACCACAGAGCCCATCTCAGTTGCGGAAACCTCAGTGAGGCCACGCGCAAAAACCTCACCTTCTGGCCCACGGACCTCAACGGTATCGCCAGCTTGAAAATGCCCTTCGTGGCTGGTGATGCCCACCGCAAGCAGCGAAGCACCTTGTTGCATCACAGCCCGCTGCGCCCCGGCATCCACCCAAATCACCCCTCTGGGGGGCACCGCAAAAGCTAACCACAGCTTACGAGCGCTTATGCGCTGAGGTTGAGGAGCAATCGTTGTACCCACATCCAGCTGCCCGCCAACAGCATCTTCCAACACCCCCAAATAATCAGCAGATGCAATAACGGTTCGCACCCCAGACCAGCTAGCGATGCTGGCCGCAGCCAGCTTGGAAGCCATACCGCCACTACCCCGAGTGGTGCCTGCGCCCCCTGCTTTGGCTGTTAGCTCTTGCATCATTCTCATGTTGTTGATCTCCCGCACAATCTCAGCATCGGGCTCAACACGAGGATCGGCGGTATACACACCAGCAGTATCGGTGAGCAACAACAACAAATCAGCATGCACCAGATGAGCCACCAACGCAGCAATGCGGTCGTTGTCTCCCCAACGAATTGCATCATCGGCCACCGCATCGTTTTCGTTCACGATTGGCACCACGCCTAAGTGCAGCAGCTTGTTCAGGGTGCGCTGCGCGTGTAGATACCGAGCGCGCTCCAGAAAATCTTGGGGAGCCAACAGCACCTGACCACAAATTAGCCCAAAGCTGTCAAAATCTTGCTGATACAACGCCATCAAACGGCTTTGACCCACCGCAGATAGGGCCTGCAATGTCACTGAGTCTTGGGGTAAGCTTTGCTGTAAGCCCAGCACAGGCAAGCCCGCACCAATAGCACCAGAGCTCACAATCACCACCTGATGGCCGTTAGTAACTGCTTGGGCTACCTCGCTGGTGAGCTTGGCAATGGCCTCAGCCTTGATGGTGCCGTCTGCCTCGGTTATCGAAGAGGTGCCAATTTTCACCACAACTTGCACTGCTATACCCGCCTATTGCTGCCTGTTGAGACGGTTGACACGGTTGACATGGTTGCCACCATCTAAATTGCCAGCATCTGCACCCAAAGGATCGGTGTTGGCGGTGTAGTTCTGCTCATCGTGATACTCAAACTCCACCCCGCCGATACGCACCGTGTCACCTTGTTTGATCCCCACCCGCACCAGAGCCTTGTCCACTCCCATCCGCTCTAGCCGACCACGGGCAAAATCCCAGGCACCGGGAGCCCCCAAATCCGACAGCGCTACAGCGCGCTCGGCTTGTCGCCCAACCACCAAATAAGCCCCATCTGCGGCGCGCTCTATCGTAAAGCCCTGTGGCATGGGACGATGAAGCACCGTTTGCTGGGTCTGCCTAGAGCCTTGCCCCGTAAGCGATCCAGCGTGATCTTTTTGCCTAGCTTGACGCACCAACCCAACCATGGCTGCTAACAGTTCGTCCAAACCCTCACCGGTTACAGCCGAGATACACATTGCACCCTGCGGAGCCACCAGATGCGCGGCATCGGTCTTTGAAGCCACCAACAAGCGTGGCCGCTCCAACAACTCTGGGCGGTATGCCCCCAACTCATGCAACAAAACCCTTTGTTGTTCTTTTGGCTCAACTTCTTGCTGTGATGCTAAGTCCAACAACAGCACCAATGCTCGGGCCCGCTCAATGTGACGCAAAAAGCGATGTCCCAAACCCCGGCCCTCGCTTGCGCCAGCGATAAGACCGGGTATGTCAGCCACAACCATCTCAAAGTCATAGCCCGTGCGTACCACCCCCAAGTTGGGTTCCAAAGTGGTAAAGGGAAAGTCGGCAATTTTGGGGCGAGCTGCTGAAATACGCGAAATCAGAGTGCTTTTGCCAGCGTTTGGGAAGCCAATCAGCGCAACATCTGCCAAAAGCCTCAGCTCTAGTTGCAACCAATGCTGCTCACCAACCTCGCCTTGTTCAGCGAACCGAGGTACACGGTTGTTTGGGGTAGAAAACCGACTGTTGCCATGGCCACCCTGCCCGCCAGCCGCAGCTAGCCAGCGAGTACCGTCAACAGCAAGATCGGCCAACAGCTCGCCTTGTTGATCCCGCACCAAAGTACCCATCGGCACACTTACCACAACATCGTCCCCAGATGCTCCATGGCGGCGTTTTCCTTTGCCGTGTGTGCCGTTGCTTGCACGCCTATGGGGATGATCCCGAAAGGCCAACAGCGAGGATACGTTGTGATCTGCAGCTAGCCAAACATCTCCACCCTTGCCACCATCACCCCCATCAGGGCCACCTTTAGCTACATGAGCCTCACGGCGAAACGACACGCAGCCAGCACCCCCATCACCACCACGCACGTTCAAGCCGCATTCATCTACAAACTGCGACATGGCTAAGATTCTTGCACTACCGCAACCATCGGCTAGCCAAACTTGTAAAAAAGACCGCCCTGCCGGGCCTGCCTCAAGAACTCAGTGAGCAATTACGTCTACAAGCTTGCGGCGTCGCCGATGCCCAAACTTCACCCGACCATCAGCCGTAGCAAATAAGGTGTCGTCGCGACCCCGCCCCACGTTCTCGCCCGGGTGAATACGGGTACCGCGCTGACGCACGATGATAGAACCTGCGGTAACGGTTGTGCCATCAAACACCTTCACGCCAAGGCGCTTGGGATTAGAATCGCGACCGTTTCTAGTAGAACCGCCGCCCTTTGTCTTAGACATCTGTTGCTCCTCTAAGCCTTGATAGCTGTGATCTGAATGCGGGACTTACCCTGACGATGCCCCCACCGCCGCCGCTGATTGCTCTTGTTCTTGTAGGTGAAGCCGTAAATCTTGCGATCCTTGACCGACTCCAACACAGTTGCCGTTACCTTGGCTTCGCCTATCTGAGTGGGGGTAGCAGACACCAACGCCCCATCCACCACCATGATCGGGGTTAGCTCCACCTCAGCACCGGGCTCGGCTAACAACTCCACATCTAGAGTTTGGCCTTCTTGTACCTTATACTGTTTTCCGCCAGTACGAATTACGGCATACACATTGCTAAGGCTACCCGCCACGAGTGCTCCTTACTAGTTCGCTATCTAATACCAACCCACGCCCCTCACAGTGTTCACACTGCACAGAGCTAGATTCTAGCAGTCCCTCACCAATGCGCTTGCGGGTCATCTCCACTAAACCCAATTCTGAAATCTCTAGAACCTGCGTACGGGTTTTATCCCGAGATAAAGACTCCCTAAAAGCCTTAATAACCTCCTCACGATTTGCCCGCTTCTCCATATCCACAAAGTCGATCACGATGATGCCACCAATGTCGCGCAACCTGAGCTGACGAGGTATCTCGATGGCGGCCTCGAGGTTGTTGCGAAACACGGTTTCTTCCAAGCTGTGATTACCCACGTTCTTACCGGTGTTCACATCAATCACGGTAAGCGCCTCGGTGTTCTCGATGATGAGCGAGCCACCCCCGGGCAGCCACACCTTTCTATCTAGTGCCTTAATGAACTGCTCATGTACGTGGTGACGCTCCAACAAGCTCAAGTGCTCGTTTTCGGCATCGTAGTACTCCAGACGCTCCAACAACTCTGGTGCCACGCTAGATACGTAGTCGTGTATTTCATCATACAAACGCTCGTCGTCTATCAGCACCGAACGAAAATCCTGGTTGAACTCCTCACGCACCACTCGCACGGCCATGTCTGGCTCGCGGTACAACAAACTAGGCACCCTAGCCCGTTTGGATAAAGCCTCTATCTGCTCCCACTGCTTCACCAAACGCCGCACATCGCGCTCTAACTCCTCGGCTGTGATCTTCTCGGCTGCAGTGCGAACGATGATGCCGTGTTCTTCGGGCTTGCAGCGATCCAACACCTTACGCAAGCGCTTACGCTCGCGGTCAGCTAAACGCTTGGAGATGCCATGCGTCGGGGAGTTAGGAACAAGCACAACAAAGCGCCCCGGCAAAGACACCTCTTGGGTAAGCCGAGCACCTTTGTGGGCTATGGGATTTTTAGCAACCTGACACAAGATGGTTTGGCGCGGCTCCAACAAGTTCTCTATTCGGGGTGTGCCGTTTGAGGTGTCTGTATCTTCGGGATCTAACACCAAATCACCGCGATACAACACAGCATTTTTGGGGGTACCGATGTCCACAAAAGCAGCCTCCATGCCCGGCAGCACATTTTGCACCTGACCCATGTAGATGTTGCCGTGTATTTGGCTAATGTCATCTGCGGGCCGGGAAATATGATGTTCTATCAGAGCCCGACCCTCCAACACTGCTATCTGCGTTGCCCCAGAACGCACCTGCACCAACATGGTGTAGCGGCCTACTGGCCTCCCCTTGCGGCGACGACCACGGCGACGCTCCAAAGTCTTCTCATCTAGCTTGACAGGAGCATCTGAAACCAGATGCTCCACAGGTCTAACAGCACGATTTGTCGAGCCACGACCTCGCCCGCCCCTACGACGACGGCGCCGACCACCAGAGCCCGAGCGCCCTGAAGAGTTGCCTGCTGAAGAATGGCCATCTGAAGAGTCCGCACCTGAACGAGACCCGTTGCTAGACGGCTTAGAGACTGCTGACGCTGACTGTGCAGGAGCAGGGCGAGAATCGCCAATCTTGGGTTTTGTAGCCTCTAAATCAGAAGCGGCGGTACGGGATTCTCCTATTTTGGGAGCGTTCATCGGGTTTGTCCTTTCTCATTGCACACCTGCACCGGTGTGCAGAGCAGGGGCTGCGCCAACCTCTAACGGCTCCAAGCGGGCGCCATCCTGCTCAATCCATTGACGAGTTCGCCGAACCAATACCGGGCGGTAATGCGGTTCTTGTGCGGTCAAAAGTTCTGTCGGGCGGCAAGCCCGGGGCTGAGTGCCCAAAGTTGCTAGGAGGCGAACCCCCCGGCTGGTCGGTTCACCGACCTCCAAGGCCCGCACCTGAGGGGCCAAGTCGCTGATGATCTGTTGACCTTTTCGTTCTCGCGTAACCATAAGCGTAGCCGCCGCACGCACCTGTTCCACCCATTTGCCAAGATCCACGCTAGCTACATCCAAAAGCTCTATGTCCCAGTCACAACAGGTAACGGCCTGTTGCAACGAAGTTGAACTCCGATCCAGCAAAACAGCGCCAATAACGCCAATGCCATCAGGCAAGGTGCCCTGCAGGGCATCTAGCACGCTGTGGGATGCCATATCGGCCACAGAAAAATCCACATCTAGGTACTCAGCATCAGATTCGTAGCCGGTAGCCAAAGCCAACCCAAAATGCAACTTGGCCCGCGGCGAAAAGCCTTCTGTTTGGGCTACCGGCAGGCCGCTGCGGCGCAACGCTCGCTCCCAAATTCGAGCTAGATCGCGATGGCTGATAAAGCGAATAGGCCCAAGCTTGTTGAAACCCACACGAATACGGGTACGTGGGGCCTCGTTGGGATTCACAAACCAGCCTTGGAACCTACTCCTGCGAGCTGCACTGCTACTGCTGATTGAGGCTCAAAGGTAACTGCTGGCGGCCCTGTGCCCTGGCTGCCGCCTGCGGGCGGCACTGCGGAGGCCACAATGTGCTCAATGCTGTAACCGGTGCATGCCCCACAGTCGTAGCACGGTGTCCAACGACAGTCCTCCAAACCCACCTCATCAAGCGCATCGCGCCAATCTTGCCACAAGAAATCTTTATGTAACCCTGCCGAGAGATGATCCCACGGCAACACCTCATCTTGGGTACGATGCCGGTACACGTACCAGTCCACCGACAAGCCGTGACGCTCCATGGCTTGCACCCAGCGATCGTATTCAAAATGCTCAGACCACTCTTGGAAGGTACCACCTTGTTGCCACACCTCATAGATCACACGCCCGATACGACGGTCGCCCCTACTAGCTATGCCCTCTGCCAAGCTGGCTTTGGGGTCGTGCCACTTCATCTGTACTCCCCGATTGCGCTTGATGCTGTCGCGCAGCAAGAACACCTTGCGTTGTAGTTCGCTAACCGTGTTCTGCCCAAACCACTGAAAGGGGGTGAAGGGTTTAGGCACAAAGCCCCCTAACGAAACCGTTACAGAAGGGTTTTGGGTGTGCTTGCGCCCCAACTCCACGCAGTTGCGGGCCAATTCGCCGATAGCCAAGGTGTCCTCATCTGTTTCGGTGGGCAATCCGGTGAGAAAATAGAGCTTCATGCGCCGCCAGCCCTGCGAAAAGGCTGACTCCACGGCACCATAGAGATCGTCTTCGCCGATGAGCTTGTTGATTACCCGGCGCATCCGCCAAGACCCGGCTTCAGGCGCAAAGGTCAACCCGGTGCGGCGCGCCTTTTGTATCTGTGCTGCCAACCCCACCGTAAACGCGTCCACACGCAAGCTAGGCAAAGACACCGCCACTGGGGCTGGATTAGTGCCTTGTGCATGAGCACCTTTGTTTCCCCCTACAACAGAGCTAGCGCTAGCATCGCCACAGCCGTTTATGGTCGAAGACACCACCTCTTCAATACCACTGAAATCGGCTGTAGAAAGCGAGGTGAGCGCCACCTCGTCGTAGCCAGTGCGCGCCAGCCCATCAGCAATCATGGTGCGTACTTGGTCTACGGGGCGTTCCCTCACCGGCCGTGTGATCATCCCGGCTTGGCAAAATCGACAACCTCTAGTGCAACCCCGAAACACCTCCACGTTGAGCCTGTCGTGAACTGCTTCGGTAAGGGGCACCAGTTGGTTCTTGGGATAGGGCCAAGCTGCTAAGTCGGCAATGGTGCGCTTTTCCACCACCGCTGGCACATCGTCAAACTTGGGAACCACCGATACCAACGCTTCACCCTCGTAGGTAACCTCATACAACGAAGGCACATAAACGCCCGCAATGGTGGCTAGGGCTCGCAGCACCTCGTGGCGGGAACGCTTGCCAGCCCGTTTCCAATCCCGTATTACAGCGTTGATCTCCGACACCACCTCTTCGCCGTCGCCCAACACAAAGAAGTCCACAAAATCAGCCAAGGGCTCGGGATTGTACGTACAGTGGCCACCCGCTCCTATGAGCAGATCTTGGCTGCTGCGTTCCGCTGCCAGCACCGGAGCGCCAGCCAAATCAATGCAGTTCAACACGTTGGTGTAAACCAACTCAGCCGACAAATTGAAGGCCAGCACATCAAAATCGCTAGCCCTCATGTGGGTATCCACAGAAAATAACGGCAACCCTAAAGACCGCATCTGCTGTTCCATATCTACCCACGGGGCATAAGCCCGCTCCGCAACGGCATCTTCACGCTCGTTGAGGATCTCATAGAGAATCTGCAACCCCTGATTGGGTATGCCTATCTCGTAGGTATCAGGATAAGTAAGCAGCCATGCAACCTTAGACCGATGATGCGTGGGCCTCACCATGCCGCCTTCTCCGCCGATATAGCGCGCTGGTTTGGATACCTCAGGCAACACAAGCTCTAATTCAGGCCAAAGCGACATCATTACCAATCTACTGGCATCTTGGGTGCGGGTTGCGTTTCAATATCGGCTGCTATATCTTCAGCAATATCTGTATCGCTTGAATATCTGTAGCGCTTGATGCAGCAAGGCTACAACAGGCTCACGCAGCAAGCTTATACAAACCGCCGCATACGCACGTTCAATACCAACCCTAGCCCTATCAGCGTGGCGATGGCCGAAGAACCGCCATAGGAAACCAACGGCAGGGGGATGCCGGTAATTGGGGTGATGCCCAAGGTCATCCCCACAGCCTCAAACATCTGAAACACAATCATTCCAAACACCCCGGCACATATCAGAGCCCCAAACCGGTCTTTGGCAAGCTGGGCTGCTTGCAAGATACGCATCAACAAGATGGCATACAACCCTAAGGTAACGGCTGACCCCACAAAGCCGAACTCCTCACCCACCACAGTAAAGATGAAGTCGGTGTGCTGCTGAGGCACCAAACCGCTAAGTGTCTGCGACCCCTCTCCATAACCCCTACCGCTCACCCCACCGTTGCCGATGGCTATCTGGGCCTGACGTTGTTGGAAAGCAGCCTCGGTGATGCCGCTAGAGGGATCCACGAAGGTTCGTAGTCGGTTGGTTTGATACTCCTCCAACATGTTGGAGTTAATCATCAACGTAACCAAGGTAACCGCTACCAGCGCAATGCCAATCATCTGCCGCCAACGAATGCCACCCAACAACAGCACCACAAAACCGATGAACACAAACACCAAACCCGTGCCAATATCTGGCTGCAAGATCACCAACAACCCGGGCCAAGCTACGATGCCTATCGAAAACAGCACCCGGGGCCAACTCATCTTGTCTTCATAACGAGATAAAAAGACCGCCAAAGCTAGAATCAAGCCCAGTTTTTGAAACTCTGAGGGCTGAAGTTGGAAATCGCCAATGCGGAACCAAGACCTAGCCCCGTTTACCTCCTCACCAAAAGGCCCTAGCACCAGTATGAGAGCCAGAATGCCTACGCCATAGATGGCAACCGCAAACTTGGTGAGCTCTTCGTAAGGAAACCAAGCAGCAAATACCAACAACAGCCCGCCTGCTACCACAAACAAGCTCTGGCGATCTAGGAAATAGCTGTTGAAGCTCTGCGGGTCTCTGCCACGCGTGGTGCTGTAGATGGCACCAATGCCAATAGCCACCAACCCCGCAGCGGCTGCTACTAGCACAAGGTCGATATGCATCCACGGCGCGTACTTCCAATCGGGCTGATCGTCCTCTATGTTGTGGTCGCTGCGTTGCCTCAAACCCTCTTGAGGGCCGAAGCGTTCCTGTAAATCGGTGGGAGACATCAGCCAACGCTCTCTGTGTTGCCTAGTGCAGCCTGATCGCTGAGTTGGGCTAAATCGTCAATGGTGCGAATTGCTGAAACCGAGTTGGTAGCTATTGGCTCAATTACCCGGCGCACTGCTGGTGCAGCCACCCTTGAACCAAAGCCAGACTCTTCCATGATTGCCACAACTACATATTCTGGATCAGGAATGGGCCCAAAGGCAGCAAACAAAGAGTTGTCGGCTTTGCCCACCACCTCGGCTGTACCCGTTTTACCAGCCACCGGCCATTGTTCATGGGGGAAACCCAAAAAGGCACTGTGTGCGGTGCCTTCTAAATCTGCTGTCACACCCATCAAGCCCTCCAAAATAGGCTGCTGAAAGGCTCCAGGCAGATAGATCTCGTCGATTACCCGATCCCCAAAGCGCCGCAGCACCTCACCGCTCACTGGATTCTCCACCCTATCCACAATCTTGGGTGCATAGAGGGTGCCGCCATTCGCAAAAGTTGCATAACCATTGGCTAACTGCAAAGGGGTTACCCCCAACAGACCCTGTCCAATGCCCAACACAATGGAATCGCCAGTACGCCACGTCTCCCCTGCGGCCTCAGCCACCGAGGGTGAGGGTACCCGGCCTGTGCCCTCTCCTGCTAAAGCAATGCCAGTGGGAGCACCAAAACCAAACACCGCGGCGGCTCTTTGCACACCCTCACGGTCGAAACGGTCGGCTCGGTCCATGATGTCGGCAAGGTAGTAGTAGTAAACATCTGAAGACACCGTAAGCGCACGCCGCAGATCTACTGGCCCATACACTGCCTCTCCGGCATTGCGGAAAGTACACGAAGCCACAACCTCTTCGGCGCACACCGGCACCACATAAGTGCCCTGATCATCGTAAAGCGTCCGAACATCTAGCACCCCACGGCTGCCGATAACCCCGCTGTTGAGCGCAGCGTAAGAGGTAAACAGTTTAAATGTAGACCCAGGTGGGTAAATGCCCGCCAAAGCCCTATTGTGCAATGGTTGGCGGCTAGTGGGATCTTGCAGTTGAGCCCACCGATCCTCAGAGATACCGCTAACAAACTCACCCGGCGAGTATGTGGGGAACGACGCAATAGCCACCAACTCTGCACCGTTGGGATCCAAAACAACCATAGAACCTGCTGGAGCGTTGTAGCTAGGCTCGTTCGGTTCTTCGGGCTGTTGCTGACGGGCCTCGGCTAGCGCAGCTACCAACTCTTGTTCAGCTAAACCTTGAATGTCGATGTCTAAGGTGAGGTGAACATCAGACCCTGCCACAGGCTCAACCTGTTCAATCACCCGCACTGGATCACCTAGGTTGTCTACCTCTATACGGGTACGCCCGGGAGTCCCCCGTAGCACGGTTTCAAAGGAAGCTTCAATACCTGTCTGCCCAATCTCATCGTTACGCCGATAGTTTTTGGGGTCGTCTACCAACTGCTCATACTGCTCTTCGCTGAGCAACGACACATAGCCCAGCACGTGAGCTGCCAAATCACCATAAGGGTAAACACGCACGCTGCGAATAGCGGTTTCCACGCCAGCAAACTCGTCGCGACGCTCAGCCAACACGATCTCAAAGTTCTCTGTAACATCGGTGGCAATGGGCACTGAGTCCAGCGGCCCATAACGCGGGTCGGCTAGGGCATCGTTGATCTCAAATATCTTTGTAAGCCGACCTGCCCGACTGATCTCTGTAGCCAAGCGCAACACCAGATCGCTTTGTTGTTCGGGCTCAAAATCGTTTTCAAAAATAAATCGGTTCACGGTTACCACCCGCGAGCGACGATTATCCACCAAAACATTGCCATTGCGATCGTATATGCGGCCTCGTGGAGCTGGCTCGTACAGCTCGCGAATGGTGTTGGCTACTGCAACTTCCCCCAACTCCTCAGAGCTGAGCACCTGTAGATACCACAGCCGAGCTACCAGAGCTGCAAAAGCTACCAGCGTCAGCAGAACCAAAAAGCCAATGCGTAAGCGAAAAGACTCCGGGCTCACGGCTCTTGTCTCCGTAAACTAGGCCACGACCACCGCCAGAGCCACAGCATCGGCAAGCTCAACAACAAGCTATAGGCCGCTGCCACACCCATCACCGAATACAAGTGATCGGTGTACAGGTTGGTCTCACCCAACAACTCACCAAACAATGCATAGGTAAGCAGCCCCACCACCGTAGCTAAGGCAGTAACCCCTGTGTTGATCCACCACGCGCTACGAAAAATGCGCTCTTGTAAAAGACCCACCGAGTAGCCCCACACCGCGTATATAAACGCCGATAACCCCAACAAAGTAGGCAGGTATAAGTCGATACCCAACCCGATTACAAAACCCGCCACAGCACCTCGTTGCGAACCGCCTACCAAACCAGCTGTGATGGCTAGCGCTAAAGGCACCTCGGGGGCAATCCCCAACACCCTGAGATCCGAAAAAAGCGCTAAGTGCAGCACCAAAACGGTTAGCACCACCAGGCCACTGCGCGCGTAATCGCCTCTACTGCTCATCACGCACCTTTGTCACCAAACACCCTTGTCATCGCACACCGCTTAGGGTTGCTCAGCTAAAGGGTCATACAACAACACGGTAACAAAGCTCAACCCGCTGGGGTTGGCCGAGGGCTCCACCGCGAGCAGCTGCTGCAAACGAGCATCGTCAACATCTAGCTCGCTCACAGTGCCCACCGGTATGCCGGGCGGGTAGCGGCTACGATCCAAACCGCTCGTCACCACCTGATCACCCACCTCCACTGCGGTGTCTATCTCCAAACCCGTTTGCACACGCAGGGGCTCGCCATCGCCTCCACCTGCTGCTAGAGCCACATCATCGGTACCTACCACCAGCACACCCACCTCAAACTCAGGATCGGTGATTAGGGTTACTCGGGCATAGCCCTGCTGTGGATCTCCATCTATGCGACCCACCAAGCCTCCCCTAGTAACCACCGGCATGCCATGGCGTAACCCGTCAGCCGACCCCCGGTTGATCTGCACAGAGTAACGGTCGAAGTTTCCCACGTTGGCGGTAATCACCTCGGCTACTACGTTGGGAATGTCTTGCACATAGGGCAATCCCACCTGAGCTAGGAGGGCTTCCAACCGGGCAGCAGCATCTGATTCCAATATCTGCTGACCTCTCAACTGTTGTAGCTGTTCACGCAGACTCTGGTTCTCGTCTTCCAAATCGTCATAACCAGTAAAGCCAGCCCAACCATCGCCCACGGGGTCAAACAAATCATCTAACCGGTCACGCAAAGGCGACAAAAAATCCACCAAAGCCTCCTCGGTACGCCCCAAAGGCTCAAAATCTCGGGCATCTAGGGTGAGCAGGGTGGCCGAGGTGAGCAACAAGAATATAAGGGTTACTCGCGACCTTGCTGAGCGGGTGCCCGCTGCCACGGGGCCCAACCCAGCTATCAGTCGTAGGAGGACGAGGCGAGGAGCCCCTCGAGAGCGCCAAACTCTTCTAGAGACTGACCAGACCCGATGGCCACAGCATGAAGGGGGTGAGATGCCAACCTCACGGGCATTCCTGTGTCCTCAGCCATCCGCGGCACCAAACCGTGCAGCAAAGAGCCACCGCCCGCTAGAACTATCCCTTTTTCCATGATGTCGGCGGCTAGTTCGGGAGGTGTCTCGTCCAAAGTCACCTTCACTGCATCCACAATAGAACGCACCACCTCAGCAATCGCTTCACGAATTTCTGTTGTAGAAGAGATCACAGTTCTAGGCAAGCCTGTTGCTAGGTCTTGGCCCCGCACCTCAGCACGGCGCTCCTCGGTGCCTATCCATGCATTGCCCAACACCATTTTAACCTCTTCAGCTGTTCTACCCCCGATAGTCAGACCGTGCTCTTTTTTGAGATAGTTCACAATGTCCTCATCCATGCGATCCCCGCCCATGCGAATGGACTGACCTGCTACCACACCACCTAAGGAGATCATCGCAACCTCAGTTGTACCTCCGCCTATATCTACAATCATGCTGCCCGAGGCTTCTTGCACTGGCAAGCCCGCGCCGATGGCTGCAGCCATGGGCTCCTCAATGATGTAAACCGGTCTTTTGGCCCCAGCAGATGCAGCAGCCTCCTGCACAGCCCGCCGTTCAACCGGCGTGATGCCCGATGGCACACAGATAACCATGCGCGGACGAATGAACCTACCCGGCGAGACCTTTTGAATGAAGTAGCGCAGCATCTTTTCGCATATATCAAAGTTGGCTATCACACCATCTTTGAGAGGCCGGATGGCTTGGATATGCGCCGGAGTTCGCCCCAACATCTGCTTAGCTTCGGTGCCCACAGCTAAAGGCGCGCCATGGCCGTTCACCGCTACTACTGAGGGTTCGTCTATCAAGATGCCTTCACCACGCACGTACACCAAGGTATTCGCAGTGCCCAGATCTATAGCGACATCACGACTACCTAAGCCGCTTGAAGAACTCAATCGCCTTTTTACCATGCCACAAGGTTAGAGCAACCAGCCAAAAACCCCAACACAGACACACAATCTAAGCCAACGCTAAAGTTGCGGTTAGCTCAAAGCTCGGGAAAAAAGATGCCTATTTCTCGTATAGCAGAGGCGTTGCTGTCGGAGCCGTGAACCAAGTTTTCGGTAACCTCAAGGCCAAAATCGCCACGGATTGTGCCCGGCGGAGATTCCAGCGGGTTGGTTTTGCCCATCATAGAACGCACCACGCCATAAGTATCCTCAGGCCCTTCAATCACCACAGCTACCGACGGTGAACGGCCAATAAAGGCCACAAGATCCGGGTAAAAAGGTCGCTCTAGGTGCTCGGCATAGTGAAGGGCAGCTAGCTCTGGGGTAATGGTGAGCATTCGCATAGCTACAATCTTCAAACCCCGTGCTTCAAAACGCCCCAAGATGGCTCCCACCAACCCACGCTCTACTGCATCGGGCTTACACAAAACAAGTGTCTGGTTCATGGTATGGCCCTACCTATCTTCGCCCAACAGATGCCGCCTAGCAGCTCCTGCAACATATAACGACCCTGTAATCATCACCGCACCGAGTGTATCTGTAGCTACCTGTAAGGCACACTCAACGGCTTCAGGCACGCTCGTGGCTACCACAGATGTGAGACCCACCTCTTCGGCAACTGCTGCCAAATCGGTTGCAGGCAATGCCCGAGGCCAATCAGCAGCACAGCACACCAACAGGTCACAGCTTGTACCTGTGTTGATAATGGCCTGCAACATGGCGGCCGGTTCTTTGTCGCGCATCATGCCCATCACCCACACGGTGTTACCACTCACATCAAACTCCGCCTGCAAAGTATGGGCCACCGCTGCTATGGCGTTGGGGTTGTGTGCGCCATCTATAACCACCAAGGGTTGACGACGCACCACCTCAAAACGCGCTGGCACTGCCAAATCTCCCAAAACCTCTAGCACCGCTTCGTCTAGTTCTTGATCTACCAGAGCTTCAAATGCGGCAATAGCTACAGCTGCGTTTTGACCTTGGTGTTCGCCGAACAAAGAAACGTAGACATCTTCATACCGTGCCCGAGGAGTACGCACCCCAATGAGGCGACCCCCCATCGCAGGCGCGTCTTGTTCTAAGCAAAAAGCATCTCCAGCTACCAACATACCTGCAGGCTCTTGACGAGCTGCTATGTCCACAAGATTAGGGGTCATCTCGCCTAGCACCGCTACGGCATTGGGATGCAAGATACCAGCCTTCTCCTCCATCACCTTTTGTTGCCAGCCAGGTTGCCCATCTGTGTGGTCGCGCCCAATGTTGGTGATCACCCCCACCCGGCTCGCAAGCACGTTGGTGGCATCATAACGACCTAACTTGCCCACCTCCACCACAGCTATATCCACAGCAACATCGGCAAACCAACGCAACGCCGCTGCGGTAACCAACTCAAACCAAGAACACATCTCTACCACACCGTCTGCCACCAAGTGGTTCTCCACTAAGCGCAGATGAGCAAACAGCGCAGCCAAATCTTCATCAGAGATGGGTTCTGCGTTGTACTGCATCCTTTCGTTAAGCCGCATCACATGCGGGCTTGTGTAGGTGCCCACCGAAAAGCCCCACCTTTGTGCTAGCGCCGACACCATTGCCGCCACCGAACCTTTACCGTTTGTGCCGGTGATGTGAACCGCCGGATAGTCGCGCTGAGGCTCACCCAACGCAGCTAGAAGACTCGCCATTGGTTCTAGCGAAAGCCCCTTTACCTCACCTGCGGTGGCCTCTAAGTTGACATGGCTATCTAGCCATGCTGAGACCTCCGCTAGAGACCCAAAGTCAGCTAGCTTGGCGACGGGTGCGGTTTGTTGCGTTAACCTGCGCCGCATCTAATAGCTGGGGCCTTTCCTCACCGCGCACGGCCTCTGCCGTCACCACGCACTTCACCACATCTTGCATGCTAGGCAGTTCGTACATCACGTCTAACAAAACTTCCTCTAAGATGGCACGCAAACCCCTAGCTCCAGTTTTGCGACTAAGCGCCATGTTGGCTACCTCGTCTAGCGCCCCATCGGTTATGGTCAAATCCACGTTATCGAACTCAAAAAACTTGTAGTACTGACGAACTAAGGCGTTCTTAGGTTCCACCAAAATACGCACCAACGTTTCCCGCTCTAGGTGCGATACCACCCCAACCACCGGCAGACGGCCAATAAATTCAGGAATCAGGCCAAACTTGTTTAGATCTTCAGGGCGTACCTCACAAAAAAGCTCGCCGTTATCTTTGCGCTCTTCGGTGCGAATGTCTGCACCAAAACCCACACCCACATTACCCACCCGCTGCTCAATGATCTCTTCAAGACCAGCAAAAGCACCTCCCACAATAAACAAAACGTTGGTGGTGTCAATCTGCATGAACTCTTGGTGAGGGTGTTTACGACCACCCTGAGGTGGCACCGAAGCAGTTGTACCTTCTAATATCTTCAACAGAGCCTGCTGCACACCTTCACCCGACACATCTCTAGTGATGGAAGGGTTTTCGCTTTTTCGGGAGATCTTGTCAATCTCGTCGATATAGATAATGCCCGTCTCAGCTTTTTTGATGTCATAATCGGCTGCTTGGATGAGCTTAAGTAGGATGTTTTCTACATCTTCGCCCACATAACCTGCTTCGGTTAGCGCGGTGGCATCAGCTATAGCAAAAGGCACGTTCAACATCCGCGCCAAGGTTTGAGCCATAAGCGTCTTACCGCAACCGGTGGGGCCCAGCAACAATATGTTGGACTTAGCCAACTCCACCTCAGGATCGCTAGAGCCTATCTGCACCCGCTTGTAGTGGTTGTACACAGCCACCGACAAGATGCGCTTGGCATGTTCTTGGCCGATGATGTAGTCGTTCAAAAAAGCGTAAATCTCGCTGGGCTTAGGCAGCTCTGTAAAACCAACATCTGTGCCCTCGGCAAGTTCTTCTTCAATGATCTCATTACAGAGGTCTATGCACTCATCGCAGATGTAAACCCCCGGGCCAGCGATCATCTTCTTGACCTGCTTTTGGGTCTTCCCACAGAAGCTGCACTTGAGCAGCTCTCCGCCTTCTCCAAACTTCGCCATCTTGTGTGCCCTTGTTCCCTAAAACCTACCGAATGGCTGTGATCGTGCTGGCGTTTTCAGCTACATCGCGCGAGGAGATGACCTCGTCTATGATGCCATATTCTTTGGCATCTTCGGCTGTCATCACATAATCCCGGTCGGTGTCTTGCTTGATCTTGGCAAGGTCTTGGCCTGTGTGGGTGGCTAGCAGTTCCTCAAGCTGATCTTTGAGACGCTGTATCTCTCTAGAGGCAATCTCAATATCAGACACTTGGCCCGACGCTCCAGCATAAGGCTGATGAATAAGCATCCGCGCATGGGGCAATGCCATACGCTTGCCCGCACTACCTGCGGCTAACAACACCGCCGCAGCCGAAGCAGCTTGCCCAAAACAGATTGTTGTAATGTCGGGCTTGAGGTACTGCATGGTGTCGTAAATGGCAAACATGGCATTGATGTCACCACCCGGGCTGTTGATGTAAAGGTTGATGTCTTTGTCGGGGTTCTCCGACTCAAGGTGCAACAGCTGAGCACAGATGAGGTTAGCCACCGTGTCGTCTATGGGTGTTCCCAAAAAGATAATGTGCTCTTTGAGCAAACGGGAGTAAAGGTCAAAGGAGCGCTCACCCCGGTTGGTCTGCTCTACCACAACGGGCACCATGTAGTTTTGAAGGTTCATTGGCTGTTGCTCTCGAAGGTCTCTTGGTTGGGGGTATTTTCTACCTCAAGGCTATTGCGTTGAATGGGGTTTCCCGCATCATCTGTGATTTCTACCCGATCCAAAATCCATTCGCGAGTCTTACGCATCTGGGCATCTAGGCGTACCCCCTTGAGGCGCTCTTGGTTGTTGTCAAACACCGCAGCTTTGAGGTCTTCTGTGGTGCGTCCTACCTGAGCCGCTAGCGCAGCTAGTTCTTTGTCTACGTCTTGTGAGGTGGCCTCAAGAGACTCAGCAGCAGCGATGGCTCGCAACGCTAAATCAATTTTGGCCTCTTGCAAGGCTGGCTCACGCATAGCTTCTGCTAGCTCTTCGGGGGTCTGCTCTATCGTTGCGAGGTAATTTTCCATATTCAGGCCCTGACTCTCTAAGCGCAACTGCAACGTATGAAGCCGATGCTGCACCTCAGCATCTACTAAGGCATCGGGAATCTCATCTGTCACCAAGCCTGCTAGCTTTTCGGACACTTGCTCCGACAGCGATGCCATAGCGTTGGCACGCTTGGCCTTGGCGATTTGGTTGCTAATGTCTGCCCGCAGCTCCTCAGCTGTATCAAACTCAGATGCTTCTTGGGCAAAATCATCGTCAAACTCTGGCAAGACTGTTTCCTTCACCTCCTTCACCAAGATGCGAAAGCGCAATAACCCCTCTGAATCTGGGTCTGGGTGCTCAGCGTTGAACTCCAATATGTCGCCTGCTTTTGTGCCTCGCAGTTGCTCATCTATCTCAGGCACAACAGCCCCTTGGCCTACCTCGTAGGCATAATCATCCACCGTAAGCCCTTCCACCTCTTCGCCGTTGTAAGAGCCGTAGATGTCCATGGTTACTTGGTCACCATCAATGGTGGGCCTACCGATGACGGCTAGCTCCCCAAACTGCTTGCGCAACATGTCAGCTTGCTGGCCGATCTCCTCGCTGGTGGGATCTGGACTAGGCACCTGCACTTGGAGCTGCTGGTAACCGGCGATGGTTACGGTTGGTCGCACCTCCACAACCGCAGCAAAGCTCACCGGCCCTTCTTCTGCACCGCTAGTTATGTCAATCTCAGGTGGGGCGATCACATCCACGTCATGGTGGGTAACGGCCTTGGAGTAGTACTCGCCAACGGCATCGCTCAGCGCTTCGCCCCGTGCAGCTCCTGGGCCTAAGCGAGCTTCTAGTACCCGGCGAGGGGCTTTACCCGGCCGAAAGCCTGGCAGCCTGATCTGTTTAGCCAGCTTGCGAAACGCCTCGTCTAGCTTCACATCAAACTCTTCGGGTTCGATGTCCACCAACACCTTCACCCGATTATCTTCAAGAGCCTCCACCGTGCTTCTCACAGAATGAGCAGCTTACCGGCGATTCGCCCGACAACCACGCCTTTAAGCAGCAATCAAGGCTGGCGACAACAAATCTGGCTCTGTGGTCGCCAAACCACTCACAAAAAACCTGTAGCAACAAAATCCGTTACAGCATTGGAGGCACCACACCTGTAACATAGCAGCACACCTTGCGGGTGTAGTTCAGTGGTAGAACCCCAGCCTTCCAAGCTGATGACGCGAGTTC
>JAPOTT010000016.1 GCA_026709025.1 bacterium | reverse complement strand
TGGGCCAGGTGGTGATGAGGTTGTTGTGGGCGGCGGCTTCTGCGACCCAGCCTTTGTCGTTGGCTTTCTGGTAGCACAGGTAGGCAAGCTGGCGGGCCCGGTCGCCATAACCGCCCAGTGTGTGCAGCAGCTCAGCGGCTTGGGTTTCGGAGCGGTCTAGGGTGGCGATGAGGTGTTGGAGTGCTTCCCACACGGTGAGACGGGAATCGGTGGTGGGATTCCAGCCATCGGGGAGTTCTGTGCGTTCGTATAAACGGAACTTGCCTGCGCGGGCTTCGCCGATGCCTGATTCTTGGATGCCTGCTAGCGAGGTGTTTTTGGCTCGGGCCATGCTATCGGCATCACCTGAGGGGCCCGGGTTGTAAACGTGTTCGCAGAACCAGGCGAGCGCAAAACGGGTGTCGCGGTCTAGTTCGGCTTCTTCGCCGTCTAGCACCTCGCCCAACACATCGTTGATAACCGTCAGCGCTACTGATACTGGCATTGTCGACCCATCGGCCTCCACCACGCGGGCGTAACGTGAGAACACCTTTATCCCTGGGCCGATAGTGGACTGCGCCATATCCACCGGCGCGATGTTGCCTTGCTGCAGGATGCGAACCGCCTCGGGTAACTCTTGTCGTAGCGCCGCTAAGAACTCGCCCCGAGTAGCTAGCCGTGCTGAGGAAGGCCGGGGTCGACACGCCAACACGATGGAGGAGGCCAACGCGTTGCTTTTTGAGGCCACAAGCCGGTTGCCAAACTCGGTACGCATCGGCCAGGTGGCGTTTACCTGCAAACCGGCATCAACCACTGCTTGCAAGAAAGTGTCCCAACCAGTGGCTCGTACCTCACCGTCTTTGGTTTCGGTAGCCTTATAGGCGTAGTAGATGGTGGCCGGAACTTCTGGATTCGCATGCTCGGCCACCTCGGCCATGAACCCCGCCATCCCTGACTCAAAATGCTCCTCCGCCGCTTCTTTCGACCCAGCCCTATAACGATTCGCGATCAACTCCTGTGCCTTGGGTGTCAACAAAGTTGAACATTCATCAGGCCACACATCAAACAGGTTCCTCCGCAGCCACACATAGAAAAAATCCGACAAATCCGCATACGAAATATTGTCGTAATATGGCGGATCAGTGGAGATTACCGGCTTCGTACACTCCCGCACACGAGCCAGCGCATCACGCTGCATTGCCTTCCCCTGAACAGATACGGGAAAACGCTCCACCGCCTTGCGAACCCAAGTGACCATTGACATCCAATTACCAGTAGAAGCAGAAAATGGATTCGCCTCAGCAAAATCCCAGGTCATCGGAATCGCTTGACGCCCAAAGGTATTACGCATCGCCCCTAAGGTATTTATCCATGAACATATTGACGACCAGTAATCGGCGCATTTGTCGATGGCGAACGCCAGGTAGGTGGCCACTGCGTCCCCATAGGCTTGAGCGCCGCTGCCGCCGTCGCGCAACCGCACGCCGTCATCGGCCATGCCCGCCGCCACCGCATCCGACACTACACGCCCGGCCGTCTCAGCCAGTAGATCAGAAAACGTGGTTAGCGCCACAAGCTGACGATCAGAGAAGTAATCGCCGAATTCAAAGAAACCGTAATAGCGCCCTTGTGCGTTGCCGCCGAAAGTTCCCCGAGTGGCACCGCTTGGGATCTTCTCTTGAGGGATTTTCTGCCGCTCCGAGCTGGCTTGGGCCAAGCATTCCATGAAGCTTGGATCGATTGGCAAATATGTTCGGCCTGACTGGCCCTCCGCTACCACCGCCATTGGGACTGCGCCCAGCCGCCCTGCGCTGGCTTCGTCATCGATGTAATCACCCGGGATCGCCGCCCCCGTCGCGATACAGGTGCCGTTGCCCCGGCTCACGGTCCGCTCGAAGCTCAGCTCGCCGCCCTCGCGGATCTCATAGCCAATCGTCTGCGAATCCCGGCAGATGACCGGCTCCACCCATATCTTCGGCTTGCCCGGCCGCTTCGACAGCGTCCACGACGCCACCAACGGCACATGGCCATCCCATGAAGGATCGGGCGACTGCACTGTGCGAGCCCAAATCCAAGCAATCGGCGTCAGCCTCTCCCCGTCGGGGCCGATCGCGTCCGGGTACAGATGCCCGATGCACCGCTTCGCCTCATCTCGCATTTGCTGGCCATACGCCTCCACATCAGCGGCTAGCCCCTGTGCCCGTTCCCACGTCGAAAGCTCCTCACCAACTTCAGGGTGTACCGGTGAAAATCCCGCGAAACGGGGCGGTATCTCCACCATCGCCTTGTTGATCAACACCGCTATTGGATTCAAATCGCCCGCCAACGCCTGCAACCCCAACCTCTGCGCTTCCAACGGGATCGCCCCGCCTCCACAAAACGGATCCAACACCGGCGGTACACCATCGGGGAAACACCGATCAATCTCCGCTCTCGCTTCAGCTAAAACCCCAGCATTGTTGGAACTTTCCCAACGCACTAACCGCTCCAAAATCCCAAACAGGCGCTGCCGCTCCGCATCCTGCTCAGCCATCGTCAACGATTCATCGCCCGATGGATCATCCACCAAAGAAGCCCACAACACCGCTCGAGCCGCCGCCAAAGGCCGCCGAGCCCACCACAAATGCAACGTAGACGGATGCCCATGTCGAATCGACTTCTCTCGCGCCGAAGCAGCATTAATCGCCGCCAAAGGCAAAGCCACCTCAATCAACTTCGGCTTATACCCTGAGGGTATTTCTGATGAACTCACAACCACCCACCATACCCATTTTCAGCTTGCTCAATCCACACCACAAACCAGCGTGTTACCCACAAATTTGCTGATCCACAATAACAAACCAACTCGCAGCAGAGCGTTTCAGGGTTTTTTATATTTTCTTTGCAACAAATCAGGATGCAGTAGACTAAAGCAGAGTTTTCACGGTTAGCAGTAGTATGTATGAAGAATATACGTAGAAAGTACTTTGGACTTGCTAGTACTACATCGTCTTGCTGTGCTAAATAGTTTTCTAGGTAGTTCTCAATATCCTCGGCAAGCCGGACTTGTGCTTTTCGGAGAAGGTTCTCTAATTTTTTTATTTGAATGCTCTGAGATGACTGCTGTTCTGTGTTATTGCTTTAGGCATGTTCTATTAATCTGGGTGTTTCGAGGGGTGCTCAATCGATGCCAAGAAACGATGTATGTCAGACGAGGGGTTGTCATCTGGGAACTGGGTTCTATTGCCCCTATGTCGTTTTTCTAATGCGCAGGCTCGTTGTGAAGCAGCGGCCCGCCTGGGCATATAAGCGGCACCGTCTACACTTTTTCCTTTGGTTCTGTCGTGCATCATGAGCAGACCCTGAGCAGTATTTGTGTCGAGCCATGCGGTCTGGTCTTGGAAATGCAATAGAAGCCATAGCTCGAAGCATGGAAACGTGTGTTTGGGAACTCTTTTGGCAACCGTACGACCGAGTGGCTTTTGCCTGCGGGATTTGCGCTTAGACGATCGGGCCATTGCGGGTAGAGTTTTAGATACCGAGGGCCTGGCGGACATCAGTATGGTCGATCTCGGGGATGGCACCAAAGCGACCTTGCAGGTAGGCAGGCTCAATATTCAGGGATCGCCTCACTTTGTTGCCTCCAAATTCGGCTAACGCGAATAAGTTAGTAAAGCCATAGGAGGTCTTTTCAGTAAACCAAACCTCATCGCGATTCAACGTACTGAGCAAAGAAGTATCGTGAGTTGCAAGGATGAGTTGAGCATTGCGAGGGTTGGTCTGAGGGTCTTGAAACATGTTGATGAGTTGGGTAGACAACCGTGGGTGCAAGCTCGCATCTGCTTCACCACGAGTGACGGCATCAAAGACGGGAGTATCGCGGAAACTCTTATCTTCGAATAGCGAGTATGTTTGCGAAGTTCGGGCATGAAAGTGGATAGGTGCGTGCCCCCACTTTCGTTTCATCTCACGGGAGTTGATTTCGGCTATGCGGGCAATCGCATGACCAGCGTTTTTTATTGCTGGGTCACCGGCTTTTCTAGCGGCAGATAAAACTAGTGTGGTGGGCGTAAGCAGTTCCTTAATGCTGTTGGCGCGTTTTTTCCGTTGCCGAAACGATGGGGATTGCGGGGAATAGCATCGTTCCATCCCACCAGAGACACAACTACTGCATATGACAACCACGTGATGGCATCTAGTACGTTTGATTTGCCAGAGGCATTGGGCCATAGATGCCAGCGGTGGTGAGAACACGTTCGGATAGGCGGCTAAAGCCGCGGGTAGCAGACCTGTCGTTGTCAAGTGCGATCATCGACAGTTCTACTGGTTCGAGGATTGAGCGATGGTTAGGAGGTCGGCAATCTTGAGGGTGATGTTGGTTTGGGCGAAGTGGGGGGTGTAATTGGCGAAGGGGTTTACCAAATAGGACACGGTGGGCGGTTCGGTTGGGTTGTCGGGAACGGCGACAACCGCTAAACGCCAGTGTTCGGGGAGGGATTTGGCTTTGCTTACCTGCTGGGCGCTGATGTGTATTTCTGTGGTGCGGGGAAGGTGGCCTTTCACCTCAATGAAATAGTGGGTATCGGTTGCGGGGTCGACAGACAAGATGTCGTAGCCGGGGTTGCTGTGAGCCTGGGCCTCAGGGTTTCGTCCGAGGGCTTGTTCGGCATCTAGCACGGCGACAACGGCTCTGCGGTCGGTCTCCATCTTGTCTGCGGCATCTTGAGGATTTACATGTGCGCCGCGCAGGTCATCGATCAAGCCTTGGGGTACTACGATAGCTGCTCCAACGATGTTGGGTGGGCTGTTGTGGAGGTCGCTTTCATGATCTAGTTCAAGCCGTCGGCGAGCTAGCCTAGTGGCCAAATCTTCGGCCCGAGCCCTAGCTCGCCCGGAGTTGAGGAGGGGTTTGCGACCAGCCAGTTCTTGTTGTTTCAACTCCGCGGCCCGCTGATCCCAGTAGCGTATCTCGGCTTCTAGGCGTTCCCTTACGGCCTCGTACACTTTGGTTACTCGGGCGTGGGTAGCTCGGCTGATCTCGGCAAAATGCGGCTGAGATAAGTGTTCTATGGCCCAGTTTTTGGCAGCTTCGGTTGCGATGTGGTCGGCCCAGTTAATATCCAGCCGACCTTTGAGCAGTGCTTGATCTTCGGCAGAAAGCGGGGCGTAGCCGATATAGGGCTCGTTGCCAGCATCGCTGATGTTGCCTTGCCGGTTTATCTCTACATACTGGAATCGCCGTGATACCACTTGGCGGTGGCCGTGAACCTGCCTGCCGTCTGTAACTGCGTGATCTAGGTAGACCAAAAGGCGAGGTTCGGTTGAGTTGTCTTGAGGATCAACCAGAGTGGCTCCTTGGGTTAGTGTGTCGCCGTGATCGGCCAGCACCTTGTTGATCACCGCGCTCAGCAGAGGCGTACCCGGCGATATCAGCTCGGCCCGGTCACCTCCCTCCATATATGTATGAGTTTTGTCGAAGGTCACCCTTGCATATCGGTCAAACACAGGGCCGAGTTGGGGGTCGGCGTTGGTGCGGATGGCTGCGGGAATGCGGGTGATCTCATACCGACCGCGCTCTCTACCGACGATGCGTCCGCCGTACTGTTGAAGGGCCTCAGTGAAGAAGGCATGGACGAACCACGGTTGTAGCTTGCGGGCTTTGGCCCGCTCCATGTCCTCGCGGATTTTGCTGTTGGTTGCTGGGTCGCCAAGACCACCCACTAAGGCCCGCTCTTCCAACACATTCATTAGATGTGCCCCTATGTCTGCCTCGATAACCTCTTGCATGTATTGGAGATGAGCGGGGTTGTTATCGGTGGTGATAGCACCGATAAGCAGTTCTTGGAGGGAGGTGTTGATGTGCGAGTCGCCCAACACGTCGTACACCTGATCGCCGTACAAGTTCCGTTGTTGTTCAATTTTTTCGAACAGCCTTGTGAACACCATCCCCTCTCTGGTTTCGTGGGCTACTAGGTTCCACAAATGGCAGGGCCGCTGCTGGCCTATGCGGTGGATGCGGCCAAACCTTTGTTCTATGCGGTTCGGGTTCCATGGAAGGTCGTAGTTGACCATCATGTTGGCCACTTGGAGGTTTACACCCTCACCTGCGGCATCGGTGGCTACCAGCACCCGCAATGTGGGATCCACTCTGAATCGGTCTTGGATAGCCCGTCTGTCGTGACGTTTGATTCCGCCATGGATTACAGCCACCGTTTCGGGACGGCCTAGTTCAGCGGCGATTTGTGCGGCTAGGTAGTCGAGGGTGTCTTTGTGCTCGGAGAACACGATCAGCTTGCGTGGGCCTTCTGTCTGCGGGCTTTTTGGCGCATCGCTGTCGTTTGGGTTATCACCTTTGCCGGTTTGGAACTGCTCTGAGCGCAACAAATTCCGAAGCTCCACCCACTTGGTGTCTTGTCCGCTAGCACGCACTTCATCGGCTAGCTGAACTAGGCCCGCTAGTTCAACCATCTCTGCTTCTATCTCAGTTGCCGTGGCCGATGCGGTAGCCGCGTCTATGGCGTTGTCTTCAAGATCCTCGATTTCTGCGGGGTCGAAGTTGTCGAAGTCGAAGTTGTCGAAGTCGGCAATGTCTGCTAAGTCGGCAAACCGCACTCCCGCAGGCAGGTCTTCTGCGTGTACAGGCTGGCCTGTAGCAGTTAGGTGACGCAGTTCTGCGGCTTGTTTGGAGAGCCGGTCGCAGCGGCGGCTCAGGGAGTGATAGATGGCCGCTGGCGATGAAGCTAGGCGGCGCTGGAGGGCAGCAAGGGCGAAACCAAAGACAAGCCCTCGGCGGCGGTCTCCTTCTTGCTGCATGCGAGAGGCCCGGTTCATGCCGCTGCGCACATAATCTGAAACTGCCTCGTACAACTCCTGTTCTAGCTCAGATAGCTTGAAGTTGACGCTATGAGCGAAACGTTGGGGGAAAAGCCGTCGACCTTCAAAGGTATGCAAGTTTTCCTTTACCATTCGGCGCATTACGTCGGTTGTGTCGGGCAGTTTGCTATCGCGCAGGCGTCCGGCAAACCGTTCTGGGTCGATGAGGGTCATAAAGGCTAAGAAGTCTTCGTTCTTGCCGTTGTGCGGGGTGGCCGAGAGCAGCAAGAAGTGGCGGGTTCGGTCGCGCAGCACCTCGCCCAACTCAAATCGCTTGGTTTTGTGCAGCTCATCGCCGTAGAGGTGGGCCGACATCTTGTGTGCCTCATCTACGATTACTAAGTCCCAGTCGGCCAGCTTCAGCTTCGCGATGAGGTCTTCGGATCGAGATAGCTGATCTACTCTGGCAATCAACAGGTTCTTCTCCAAGAAGGGGTTACCGGTGCGCGACGCTTCCACCGCAGAGCGCGACATGAGTTCAAAGCTGAGGTCAAACTTGTCCCACAGTTCGTCTTGCCATTGCTCGACCAAACTGCCCGGAGCAACGATGAGACAGCGGGCCACATCGCCGCGCAACATTAGCTCTCGGATTAACAGGCCCGACATGATGGTCTTGCCTGCGCCGGGATCGTCTGCTAACAGAAACTTCAATGGTCGTTGCCCTAAGAAACGGTTGTATACAGCATCGATCTGGTGGGGGTAGGGCTCGATGTTGGAGGTGTCTACGGCGGCGTATGGGTCGGCTAAGTGGGCCGACTGCATGCGACGAGCTTCTGAGGCTAGACGGAAAGCGGCACCGTCGGCATCGAAGCTCCACCGTTGTTCTGAGATTTCTTGGAGCCCAAGCAGATCGTCGGGCGTAATAATGCGTTCACCGAGCTGGCCTGTGGATGAGCGGTAGGTCAACGTGGCCGACCCTGCCCCGTGTATCTCTACTGCCACAACGCCGACAACATCGTCGGCCACCACCCCCGAAAGCCATGTGCCAATTCTAATGTCAGTCAGCTTGTTGAGTTCTGGCAACTTGTTGAGTTCTGGCTTCTGATCTGGTTTCTGAAAATCCAACAGATCTCCTAGTTGAGTATTCGCTTATATGTCAAGTTCAGCAAAGAAGGTTTCGGCTTCAGTGGTTTCCCTTTCGTGGAGGGGTTGTTTTTTAGGGAAGGGGGGTGTTTGTGGGTTTTAAGTTGGACACAACACGGCCGTTGCGTATTTCTGTTGGGTATATGGCTAGGGGTTTTGTGGCTGGTTTGCGCAGTGCTTGGCCTGTGCGAAGATCGAATCGCCCGTTGTGCTTGGGGCATTCTACTAGGCAGTCCAACAGCACGCCTTCGGCGAGGTAGGCATGGCCGTGTGTGCATAGTCCATCACTGCACACTAAGGATCCATCTTTTAGTCGAAACAAGGCGTACAGGTGGTCTTCGACGTGTATTTGTCGGGCTGAACCTGGGGTTAAGTCGCTGGCTGCGCAGAGGTCGAACAACCCGTCATAGCATTTGCTGGCCCAAAGCGTGTGGCCTGTATCGACAGGTGATCGGGCTGTACTGGTTGTGTTGGGTAGGTGGTTGCGTGGTGCATCAAAGGATGGGTCTTTTCGCTGGCGCCGGAGGTTAGCGAATATCTCGCGGTAGGCCACCAATGTGTTAGGTGCAGGAGGGGCCAGATATTCCTTTACCTGCTCATGGAGGGCAGGCAGGGCGTAGTAGGGCACGGTGGGGAAGATGTGGTGCTCCACGTGGTAGTTCATGTTGGAG
>JAPOTT010000040.1:23018-59908 GCA_026709025.1 bacterium | reverse complement strand
AGCATCACCAAACAACGTGTCAGCACCATCACCGGCACCACCAAACAACGTGTCATTACCCTCGCCGCCAGCCAACGTGTCATTACCCTCGCCGCCAGCTAACCGATCATCACCAGCATCGCCGACTACTTGATCGTCGCCATGGCCACCGAACAGTCGGTCGTTGCCTTCACCGCCCCATAACTTATCGTTGCCCATATTACCATGGAGTTCATCGTTACCTGCTTGGCCGTACAGCTCGTCGTCGCCGTCATTACCCTCTGCCCAGTCGTTGCCAGAGCCACCAAACAGCTTATCATTGCCGAATGACCCGTACAGTGTGTCGTTACCAGCATCGCCGTACAGCTCGTCGTCGCCAGAGCCACCCCACAACTTATCGTCACCATCTCGTGCTATCAGCGTGTCGTTACCGAAGCCGCCATACAACTCGTCGTTGCCAGAATCAGAATCTAGGTAGTCATTACCGCCATAGCCGTTAATCACGTAGTCTTTATCGCCAGACACGCTAATGTGGTTGTCACTTTCATCACCGTCGCGTTGGTGAGTGCTCGTTTGCTCATGAACAAACCAACCAGTAATTGCACCCATAATTATGCCCATTGTAGTTTCCTCTCAATTGTTATGCATACAACAATTTCGCCGTTGAAACCATCACGCAAGTTGTCTTGTTGCACAGTAGGGTAGTAGCCCACACACCCTCAGTCAAGGTCAAGAGTCAAAAATTATTGTTCTTGATCTTGGGTATCTGTTTCAGCGTCTTCTTGATCTTGCTGCTGGGGGATTTGTTTTGTCATCACTACGATGTTGCAGCCTTGTTGACGTTGCACGCTGACCGTGTCCATCACTCGATGCACGAGAGCTAAGCCCAAGGCATCTAGGTTAGAGTCGTTTAGGATAAGTTCGCCTGCTGACGAGGGGATTTGAGTGGTAGATAACGGCTGCCCGTCGTGAGCGATAAGGATCAACAGTTCGCTAGGGTCGCGGTGAAGAGCTAGCTCAATTCGTTGAGTTTTGTCTCCCTCAAAGCTGTTCTCAATGGAGAAGCTGAGGATTTCTTCCACCGACAAGTTGAGCGTGTAGGCGAGTTGACTGCCGAGCCCTTGTCGGGTGCAAAACTCTTCGATGGCCGCTGCCACCCTTGTAAGTTCGCGTAGGTCGTTCACTAGCGACAGCTCTAAGGCAGCGTTTTGTTCTGCTTGAGGTGTTTCTTGTGGAGCTTGTGTAGGCGTTGGCATTGTGTATATCTACTCCTCTCGCAAGGAGCCGCTAAAGAAATCGGTAACCGGCTTAGTCAGATAGCTGATCACCGAGCGATCACCCGTGTTGATCAGCACTTCGGCTGGCATTCCGGGTATGAGCGGTAGCCCGCCTTCTCCATCTTGGGTTATGGCATCTATGGCAATTTCCGCTTCGTAATAGGTGCGTCCAGTGCGTGGTTCGGTGAACGTGTCGGCTGACACCTTCATTACCCTCCCGTTTCGCTCTGGAGTAATCTGATACTCAAAAGCAGGGAAGCGTATGGCGGCCTCTTGGCCCGCATACACTCGGTCTACACTATTTGGCTGTATCTGAGCCACCAATATCAGCGCTGAATCATCTGGCACGATGTAAAGCAGGGGCTCTGCGGGCCGCACAACATCGCCAACCCCAGAAACTGTGAGGCCGAACACAGTGCCAGAAACTGGTGCTAACACTTCTCGCCGGACGGCTTGAGCTCGCACAGATCGCTGGCGACGGGCAATATCTTGGGATTGGGAACGTACTTGCTGAAGTTGCGCCTCTATCTCATCGGCGCGCTCGGCCTCTGTCTTCAACAGCTCCGCTTCTAGTTCGGCTGCTTCTTGCGGCCCCACTGCCGCATCAACCCGAGTTTGTAGCAGCTCGATTAGCTGTGCGTGAATATCTACACGGGTGGCGAAGGCCAGCTCTTCTTCGTCCAATATTTGCTTAGCATCAAGGGATTCTGCGGCCAATTCTAAAAGCTCAGCATCCCATGTAATGGCATCTTGATTGTGTAGTTCTGCTTCTAGCCGGTTGCGGCGAGCTTGAAGGCCAGCAAGATCTAGTCCGATGGCCTGCAACTCCGAATCTGCCTGCCCCACAGCGAAGCGCAACAGCGGATCGCCGACAGCCACGTTATCTCCATTGGACACAAAAACCTCAGCAACAATTCCACCATCTATGTGCTCTATAGGCCGGTTTCCGGCTTCAACAGTTACCTGGGCTGGAGCAACCACAGCGCTATCCACTGATGCTCCTAGGCCCCACCCGAACAAGCCGCCCACCAACGCAAACACACCCAAACCGCCCACAAGCAACGGGCGCCTGGCTGAGTACTGTTTTTCGCTTATGTTTTGGTTTTCCCCTGTATTTTGGTTCACGACTGTGTAGGCCCTTCTGGCTGGGCGGGCTCTGGCTGGGCGGGCTGCTGTATCTCTGGGGATGCAACGGTAGGTGCTGGCTGGCTGGTTCTGTGTCGCAAACGTTGAACCACGGCCTCAATCCGGCGCTGACGAATGCTGTCTGGCGAAGACGGACTTTGTGGCCTTGGGCCAGCACTAGTCGACGGACCTCCCCGTGCATCAGCTTGTTTGAGGGTTCGAACCGGTTTACGACCTGCACTATCGCGCACTGCAGGCACCGGCCGGCCGTCTTCCATGATGTAGACGGTGTCGCACTGGGCGAACGCACCGTGCCGGTGGGCTACCACCACTGCTGCACCACCACGCTGCTTGTGGGCTTCTAGCGCTCGAGCCAGCGCCATCGTGCCTTCAGCATCAAGGTTTGAATCGGGCTCGTCCATCACAATTATTGCGGGATTCCTAAACAGGGCTCGCGCTAGGGCAATTCTTTGGCGCTGCCCACCTGATAGAGCTGCTCCACCCGATGAAACGCGGAAGTCGTAGCCATCGGGTAGCCCAAGAATCATCTCGTGGGCACCAGCTCGTTTTGCCGCCTCTACAACCTCCTCATCGGATGCCCCATCCGAAAGCCGTGCAATGTTTTCTGACACCGTTCCATCAAACAGCACCACCTCTTGGGGGAGATAACCCACGTGTTCGCCCAATCGGTCGCCGTATTGCTCAAGTTCAGCTCCATCTAAGCGGATAGACCCCCCAGCGGGTGTCCACACTCCAGCTAAGGCTCTTGCAAAGGTAGATTTGCCCGACGCGGTTGGTCCGGCAATACCTGCGGCTTGACCCGGCTCAAGCCGCAAACTGGCGTTGCGGACTATTGCGTATCGGGCGCCCGGCGGTGCCACCACAACCCTGCGGGCATCAAGCACAGCGCGTGGTTTCGGTAAAGAAGTGCGACGCATTGCCTCTGGTGTAGCCGCTAGCAATGAAGACAAAGAGCGGTAAGACCTCACAGCTTGCTGCATCACCGGCCACTGGCCTATAGCCGAATCTATCGGGGCCAGAGCCCGACCCAGAAGGATTGATGCTGCGATCATCAAACCTGGTGTGATCTCGCCTTCAATAGCTAGCCATGCACCCAACCCCAGCATCATGGACTGCAAAAACAACCGCAGGGTTTTGGATGTACTGGAAAACAGAGCCAAACGATCCGAAGACTGTAGCGTCTGATCCAAAACCCCGTTACGCAGGTTTTTTGAGCGGGCCACCACCGCATCGCGCATTCCGAGCCCAGCAACCGTCTCTCCCCCAGCCCGCATCTGTTCAATAAAAAAAGACGAGGCGTTGGTTGTCTTCTGCAACTCCAGTTGTAATTGCCCGGTGCGTTTTTGACTCAAAAGGGCGAGCCCCGCCAACAGCACTCCTGAGAACACAGCTAACACTCCCAAAAGCCAGTGAAATGCAAACAGCACGGCCAGAAAGAGCGGCGTAAACGGGGCATCAAAGAACGCAAATGGGGCTTGGCTAGAGCAGAACCGTTGGATAGCCTCTAAATCCTGCGGACCGGTACTGGGTGCTGACCGCTCTGCTGGTGATGCAGACCTGTCTAAAACCGCCCGAAGCACCCGTGAATCCAAACGGGATTGTAGTCGCGCACCCGCTCTGGCAAGCACTCGGCCCCGGGCGTAATCCAGTACGCCCATCATCAAAAACAAAAAGGCCACAATCATAACGAGCGTTAATAAGGTGGCTTCAGAGCGCGAGGACAGAACTCGGTCGTACACCTGCAACATGAACACAGGCCCTGTGAGCATCAAGACATTAACAAATACGCTAAATATTCCGCAGGCCATAAATAGTTTGCGACACTCAGATATCGCCCCCCGGATCTCCCGAGAGCCATCAGTTGTTTCAGACATCTGCCGCCATCTGTGAACTTGTTTCCATGTGTGAACTCAATTGCATTACTTCAGTTTTGTGACCGGGCCAAACTTGCAGGCCAAAACTGTACCTTGTTGCAGCACGACATCATACCAATAGCACAGACCATAAATGCAAAATCTGCTGGAATTAACTTAGTTATCCAACTCATTAGCCCCATGGTGGGTTTCTTGGGGGGTCAAAGAGGAAGGGGGTAGTTTCATCGTTGATGGATGCAAAGGCGTGCTCTAACCACCACTCGTTGCCCGTCATCTTGGCAGGCAGGTTGTTGGGGCCAAAGAAGCCTAAGTCGGCGCATTCTAGGGGGTGCGGGGTTAGCTGTCCGCCAACAGCTCTGCACAAGAACACAAGCGAGTACATAGGCACCGTGGTAAACCCTCGCCGCATGCCGTCGTGAATGGCAATAGGGCGTTGCACCTCACAGATGATGCCGGTTTCCTCTTCCACCTCTTTAACCACGATCTCAGAGGGCGAATAGCCCACATCTGCCCATCCAGTGGGATACAGCCAGATACCTGAATCGGCTCGCTGTATTAAAAGTATCTCCCCGTTCTCATTGCTCACCACAGCTCCCACCGCCACTTTGGGTGTGACATAGCCTGCAATTCCCTCGCCCACCGACTTCATCCATTCCTCTACAAACCTGTTTGGTCCCCACCCGCCACTGAGCACGGCGGCCATATCTGCGGCCACATGTAGAACCTCTTCGAAGCGCTCGCGCTCGTATCCGTTTTTGGTAAAGGCAAGGCCGGTGCGAGCTATTCCCGCTAATGCTTGCGACCAGCGCCGCAGCTCATCGTTGCCTACAAGCGGCAGTTGCTGAGATGGTTCTTGGGGGGCTTGTTGGGGGAGATCTTTGGGTGGGTGTTGGGGGATGTCTTTGGGGTTCATCATCTATAGCGATCTAGGATCTACAAGAATCGATGGCGTGTCTTAGCGCCCGTTGAATTTCTTGTTGGTGTGTTGGGTCGGTCACCTTGTTGCCTTGTCCATCCCGCACGTAATAGGCGTGAACCACATCGCCGCCCAAGTCCTGCATCTTGGCGGTAAGTATGCCCAAGTCCAACTGCGATAACGCCCCTGTAACTCGGCTCAACAAACCCATGTGGGCTTGTGCTGCTACTTCAATGATGGTGGCCGTGGAAGACGACTCGTTGTCGATGGTCACCTTTGGTGCGACTATCGGTTTCAGCCCTGAAACCACCGAAGACTGATAACTATCAATTCGCTCGGCCAGTCGAGCCTCCAAAGCTAAGCGGCGTGCTAAGGCTAGCTGCACGTGTTCGGTTACCTCTGTCCAGTCGATCTCCAAGCCCAGCACACTCTCCACACGGAACTGCTCTAGTGCCATCCCGTACTCGGTATGAGCCCCTGCCAACAGCACCCGCAACCCGCTTAGAGCCAGCACCCCGGCAACTCTGGAGAACATCCCATGTTGATCGGGGGCGATAACAAGCAAGGTGTCTCCTTCGCCTAGTACCAAGCTCTCGCCTGCTTGCATCATCTGGCGATGCTCTTGGGTGGGGAACTTGGCTGTGATCTCAGCTATGTCGCCGCCTTCTAGGATGTGGGCGCAGCGTGCCACCAGCGAACGCACCAAGCTGGCCTTCCAATCGCTCCAAGCCGACGGGCCGGTTGCCACCGAATCAGCCTCGGTTAAAGCGCCCAACAAGCGCAGGGTTTCCACAGAGCCCACTTGTCGAGCCACCTCGGCGATGGTTTCTGGGTCTTCTAAATCGCGGCGAGTGGCAACGTCGGGCAAGAGCAAATGGTGTTGCACCATTGCCACCAACACATCTACATCGGTGGCTGCAAAGCCCATGCGGTGGGCGATGTTAGACACCAACACCATGCCCACCTCAGTGTGATCTCCCGGGTAGCCCTTGCCGATGTCGTGCAGCAGAGCGCCTAGCACCAACAGATCAGGTCTATCTACTCTGTGGGTCAGCTCAGCCGCTAGAGCTGCGGCTTCGCACAAGTGTCTATCCACCGTGTACTGGTGATAGGCATTGCGCTGGGGACGACTACGATTGGGCTCCCATTCAGGCAAAATACGCACGAACAGGCCCATTTGATCTAGCGCCTCAATGATGGGCAAGGCGGCTCTGCCGGTGAGCAGCAAATCTACAAACAAACTGCGGGCCTCATCGGGCCACTGCTCGGGCATTGGTGTCATCTGGTCTCGTAAGCGCTCAAGGCTGTTGCGCCCCATTCGCAGTTGGCTGCTAGCGGCAGCATGCGCCAACCGCAACGCCGTACAAGGATCGGAGTAATCGGCGCTACCCACCAGCACCGCCCGACCTTCCAGCACGGCTACGCCTTCGGCTAGGGCCTCGCTATTGCGACTAGTACGCCTACGTAGCGGCAAGTTCGACAGGTGCGTGAGGCTCGGCAGGCGACGGCTGCTTTGCAGCTCTGTGTCGTCTAACCAAGCCCAAATCTCATCGCTCTGCCACGCAATCCAGCGGGCCGCACTGGCAACCTCGCTCATCATTGCATCGGCATCTTCATAACCCAACGCTTCTGCCACGCCATCTTGTTCTTGTAACAACAAAAGGTCGCCTTTTCGGCCTGTGGTGCGATGCAACTCCACTCTGGCAGCCAAAATCACCTCATAAGCCGCCCACACCTTGCGGGTAGCTGAATCTTCCATATCCAACAGGCCCAGCTCAGCCCAACGCAAAGCATGCACATCGCGCAACCCGCCCCTGCCGCATTTGAGGTCGGGCTCTAGCTTGTATGCCACCTCCCCGCAACGCCCGTGACGCTTTACTAAGTCTGCGGCCAGCTTGGGGAGCCAGCGCTTAGCATTGCGACACCAGCTTCCGGTGTTCTCGGTGGTGATGGCAGAGGTGAGGTTGGTGTCGCCAGCGATGTGACGGGCATCCAACAGGGCTGTGGCGGTGTCTAAATCGGACTTGGCCAGCTCCCTGCACTCTTTGGGCGTGCGCACGGCGTAACCTAGCTTCAGTCCCTCGTCCCAAATGGGGTACCAAAGTTGCGGGGCTATCTCGCCCACATCGGGACGAGCTTCGTGCAACAACAAAAGGTCTATGTCGCTTCCCGGGCAGAGCTCGGCACGTCCATATCCACCTACTGCTATAAGGGCTATGCCTTCGGGGTTGGACACGGCGTGGCTAAACCTTTCGGCTAGCCATTCGTCCATACGCCTAGCTAGAGCCCTGCACAATACAACCCCAGACATGGAGCGGTCGGCTAGCAGCTCGTTGCGCTTTAGCTCGCCGGGGTTTAGTTGGCTGGGGTTTCGGTTGGCGGGCTTTTGGTTGGTGGTTTGCGCCTCTTGTTGGGCTTCGCTTAGAGCCATCACCCGTTCAGGCTAGTGGGATAAGCCAGCAAGGGGCGAAAACAACCAGCTAGCGGTGCATCACCTAACGGGCTAAGCAACCAAATAGCGGTGGGTCAAGTTGCGCTCAAGTAGTGCTGTTACATGTTTAGTGGGCAAACTAGAGCTGTGGGAGACATGGCTCAGCTTCGCCAACAACTAGGTAGCCTCGGCTCTGTGGTGGTGGCCTTTAGCGGGGGTGCCGACTCTTCGCTGTTGGCTTGGGTGGCCAACGATGTGCTGGGCGAGCGATGTCAGGTGCTTACCGCGGTGTCTGAATCCCTAAGCGAGGCTGCCCGTGTCGACTGTGCTGCACTGGCACAAGAATGGGGCTTGCGCTGGGCTGAGGTAACCACTTTGGAGATGAACAACAACCATTATGTGGCCAACCAGGGCGACCGCTGTTACTGGTGCAAACACGCCCTAATGGAGGCATTCGGGCCGTGGGCAAAAGCTGATTCGGCAAGTATTTTGTTGGGTGTGAACACAGATGATCTGGTAGATCATCGCCCGGGCCAGCAGGCGGCCCTGGAGCGTGGCGCGGTGTTTCCCCTTGTGGATGCGGGGTTTTCTAAGGCCGACGTGCGGGATTGGTCTAAGCGGTTGGGGTTGCGTACCTGGGATAAGCCCGCTGCACCGTGTTTGGCATCGCGGATTCCATACGGTACACCGGTTTCGCTGGGGGCATTGGCCTCGGTTGACATTGCCGAAGCAGCCTTGCGGGATCTTGGCTTTTCCGAACTGCGGGTGCGGCATTACGGAGATTTGGCCCGCATTGAGGTTCCCGAAGCACAGCTAGGCGATGTGCTGGCACAGCGCGCCGCTGTGGTGCAGGCGGTACAAGCCGCAGGCTACCGCTATGTAACGCTAGATTTGAATGGTCTGCGCTCAGGCAACCTCAACGAGGCTTTACCCAAATAACGTTTTGGCTCCGTCGGGTAATCTGGCTCTGGAGACATAGCCCTATATAGCTCTGGTGACATAGCTTGACCTATGTGGCTTATGGAAGTACGAGCTTTATTCCACCAAACGCTGTATCGTCGGGGTGACGCAAAGCATTGGTAGCTTCTAGTTGGCCTTCAGTAGCGGCTCGATCCTCCCACGGCATGGCCGCTGTCCAACGCCATACAAAGCCCATCACCTTCAACAACGCAGACACATCTGCCCCTTCGGAAACCGAAGTGCGCCTCAAACCCGCGATGTACTCATTGCGATACACAGTAGGAACGACAATTCGAGCAGCTTTTATAGCTGACAGTTCAGCGTTCATCATTACCCTCGCCACCCTGACGTTCCCATCAGCAAAAGGATGCACCTCGGTTATCACTACCATGATAAAAAGCGCTCGCCTAAAGCCAACTGGCACTTCAGATACTAGCTCTAAGCCTTTGTGTAGTGTGCCCTCAACAAGGTTGGGGGCAACAAACTGGTACTGCCCAACTTCGTTGGGGACACTCTTCCACTGCCAGCTCAAGTGCTTCCTCGTGCAAGCGAGCTATGCGCTCTTGGGTCCAAACTACGGCCTTACGAGCCAACCAATCTTCCAGCTCTGCTAGTGACAACGTTCGGGCCGCTCGGCCAACTCTACTGCGAGATGAAGCCAAATTGTCCACCAAAATGCGAGCTGGTCGAGACATATACAGGCCGTTGGCCCAGGGTAAATCTTTGGCGACCTCAGTGCTCATGTTGCTCGGGCGAATCCGAACTTCTAGCCCGGGCAGCTTCAAAGGAGTGCGTCTGTGGGTGGTGGCTCTATCGACCGCATCTAGTGTGGTAGCAACTTGGAGAATGCCATCAACCACCTTGCCACCTTCGGCGGCGGAGCGATCTATAATGACCGTTCCAGGCAGCGATCGCCCTACAATGCGCCAGCGGTTCTCTAACACTATTGCCGCCGGTTGGCTGATAAGGTCGGCAGTGTAAAGCCGAGGTGCCAAACGGCGAATGCGCCCCTCAGCCACCGCTCTGCGAACTATAGGCAGCGCGGCAACACCCTCATCGTCATCAAAAAATACAGTCCGTGCCCCAGTGGGCCAGTAGGAAACTGCTGCGCGCGCCATGCAGCTACTTTATTCTTCCCCAACAGCCTTATTCAAACAAATTTGTGCAAATAATGGCTTATATGAGAAAAAATAGCAGATAAAGCGCTCAATCCAGCGGAGACACCTTCATCGGTCTCAAGTCTAGCGAACAGCGCTGCATTTTTAAAGATTATCACAAACACTCCTAACTAGTTATACTATGCATCATTCCATGCAGCTAAAATCTTTGTTTGTTCACTTTTTGGGAGAGGTGTAATAGAATGTCTACTAGCTGTTGATTGATTATATGAATTCTGAAACAAGTCGTACAGCAAGAAATCAACAAAAGCAACCTTATGTGGGCTATACTTTTTGATAGCAATATTAATGTATAAGTAAATAGGCCATGACACTGGGTATGCACTAGAAAATATTGTTTCTTGCGTAGGCTGTATGCAGCCTTGACCACTGTCAATAGATAAAATTTTAATACCCTTAGCTTTCTTAGCTATCTCAAAATTTGTCCAACCTAAACTGGTAGATTGAGCTTGAAAAATTTCAGAAATATTATCGTTTATCTTAATTACGCTGTAGTCACCTCTCAGTAATTCATCAACAAATAGTATTTTAGTAGCTATTAATTTTCTCTTCACTAGGTTTGGTAGGATAATTGTTGTATAGAGGACTCCATAGGGAATATTTTGAGAGTCAATAAAATTTTCAAAGCTTGTTCCGTATACACTTAAAGGAATGTCTGGTAGCATTGTCAAAGATCCTAATTCTGAGGCTACCTCTTTCCCATCTGACCATTGAATAAACTCTGCAGATTCAGGACCAATGAGCGCATATATATCTTCATAGTTTAAGCAATCTAATGACATATCACTACCTGTGATTAATACTGTAGTGAAGCTACCTACCTCTAACTTAATCCATTGAGTCTTATTTTTTTCACATAAACTAATCATCTGATCAGGAATAGTGCTACCCGAAATAAGTATTCCTGCTGCACCTATAAGATCATAGTCACTATCTAGTGGAAAACTTATGTTATTCCCCCATGGATCATTTGGTTCACTGAGGCAAAATATCTCCCACGGCGAAATAGTTTCATGAACCCCTGATGCGTCATTACCTATTTGAAGTATATTTGGATGAATTTCAAGAAAACTATTTAGCATATCAAAAGCATACGAACTAGGAAAATCTGGTGTCCTTACTTGCAGAAAGCCTCGTAAATTTGGGGGAGGGCTGTAGGCTGGTATTGGGTTAGGTTCGGTGCTAGGGGTTGTTTCGGCATTGTTGACAGAAGAAGATTGCTGAGTGGGGCTGCTGGATGTGCAGGCTGAGGTAATCAGTGTGAGGGTCAGCACGTAAGTGAGGGTTGCCCGAAGGGGTGGTAGAACCCTTTTCATGGTGGGCCTCCTCTCTTGGTTTAAGCTTTCAGATAGGTGATATGTGCTTAATTAGGTGTTGGGTTGGAATAGTACTAGCTACAGTAGATAGGAGCAACCTCTTCTATGCATGTTAGGGTGACTTTCTAGGACTTCTGCAACCCCAGTGAATGCTACCTTGGATAGGACATATTATGGGCTCAGCTATTGTGCCGTTAGATCGTGAGACTGTTCTACTTGCCGTTAAGAACACCCTAGGTCAGATCGTCAACGATGGTATATTTGCTCTTGGTGGGCAGGTGGCGGTGGTTTGCGATGGTGAGTTGATAGTGGATTTAGCACTTGGCGAGTCGGGCAGTCGGAAGGTTTTGAGCCCAGGTGATCTGCATAATGTGTATTGTCTTGTAAAGCCATTCTCGTATTTGTTGTTGGCTCAGGTTCTTGAGAACGCAGGTATTGGGCCTGATGATTTATTGGATGAGGTAGCTAGTTTACCTTGCTGGTGTCCTACTGGGATAACGTTTCGTGAACTAAGTTCCCATAATGCAGGTTTGGGGGAGCCGTCGGCTATTCAATGGCGTTGGACTCCGCCAAATGAACGCGAAACGCTTTTGCGGAAAGGTTCTCGGGTTCAACGATCAGCCTATAGTGAGGTTGCTGGGGGCTTAGTATGTGAGCACCTAATTGAAGAAATTACTGGAGTTCCAGCCGACAACTATTGTATTGACAAGTTACTGAGTCCGCTCGGCCTGAGCAATGATATGATCGTGAACGCTGACGGAGCTGAATCAGTGCGAAACCGGGTTCGAGCACCCGCAGCAGGACTACCAATGAGCCCATTACCGATGCTTTCTGAGTTGCTTCCTTCCCACATGAACGAAATTCGCCTAGCACTAGGAGCCTTAGCAACGATGAGCGCTGTAGCCAAACTATTTGCCGCAGTTGGACGAGTAATGCTGGGCAAGCAAGTCTCGGGATTGCCATCGCCTCAATACCTGGATGACCTTTTACGCGACGAGCGCCCGGCTAGCGAAGACCCCGTGCTAGGCAGAGAAGCTAAATGGTCGGCAGGGCTAATGGTGGAGTTAAAACGACAAGTTGTGTCTCGGTTCGCAAGCAATAACTCTGTCGGACACGTAGGTGGTCTAGCGAACAGCGCTGCATTGTTTGATCCAACAAGAAACACAAGTGTTGCAGTGTTCTTGAATGGAGTAGGAGCAGACTTCCATGACCAAGCACTACCCCGCCAACGAACACTTGACCGAGTGTTGGATGCGATCCCAGCTTGTAACACAGAGGTCTAAGCGAAAATCAATAAAGCGGCATAATAAGTTTCGGGCAATACTTCCAATCCTTAATTTTTATCCATTCAGTTTCTCCTTCTTTACATAGAGCAACAAACCGATCAGGCATAGTATTAGTAGATAACAATATACCAGCAGCATCAAGAAAAGCATAATCGCTATATCTAAGAAGATATGGATCTACTAATACTTCCTCAGGTGGATTCTGAAGGCAAAAAATCTTTCATCTGTTAATACTTTGATGAACTCCTGCTACAGTCTCAGTTGGATCCGATATATTAGGGTGTAGTTCAATAAATTTGTCTTGCATAACCCCCATATAGTTCCCGACAACAAACGTTGAATCTAGAAAAAGTTCACCGTACAAGTTGCTAGGCAGTTTATCGCTGGGTTCAAGGCTAGATTCAGTGGTAGGTGCTGTTTCCGCGGTATTGTTGGCAGAACGAGATTGCTGAGTGGGACTGCTGGATGTGCAGGCTGAAGCAATCAAGCTTAGAATAAGTATGCATGCGAGGGTGGATCGAAGGGTTAGCAGAACCCGTTTAATGGTGGTCCTCCTATTTTGGCTTGAGCTACTGGATAGGTTGCATGAGTTCAGTTGGAATAGTACTAGCTAAATTAAATAGGAGCAACCGCCTCTATGTATGGTAGGTTGAGGCTTTAGGAACCTTGCAAACTTGCTGACGCTACTTCGGATAGGAAAAGTTATGGGCTCAACTCTCATTCAGTTTGGATCGCCGGGTTGGTTTGAACAGTTACCGCTACCTAATCAGGTTCCTAGCAATCCTAGTTTCATAGTTGAATACCGTGTTGCTGAAACTGGAGAAGGTGCAGAAACACATCAACAGATATTTGACAATAAAGGGTTAGTTGCTTGGGTACCTGGACAACCGATGAAGCAACCAGATTTGGTGTTAGAGCAGGATGCTCAGACAAATGCTGGTGACCTGCTAGGTCGCACCTCCCCAACCGATAACGCACTTGGTACCTCTATTCTGGTAAACGGGAAACACACCGATATGCTTGGCCTGCGGGCGGTGCAACGGCCAGAGTTAGAACAACACACGGTTGGGACAGTTGATATTGGGATCGCAGCCCTGCACACTCCCTTTGGTGATGTGGAAGCAGTTATACGCTTATATGCTGACGGCACGCAGGCAATCGTCCAAAAACAAGATGCAGATTGCCAGGCTACCCTCACCACTGATTGGAGCAACTTATTAGACTTAGTACACATCAATGTGCTCATGGGGCCATTGATTGGGAACAACCTTGTTCAGGTAGATGGCTCTCTTACCGTGGTTAGTTATGCAGTGGGCCATCTATGCTGGCCCAAGACCACCCAAGACACCCTCTGGAGTACACAGTTCCACAAAACCCTGGCAACCTATCGCCAATACCGTGCTAGTACTGGGTTCCTTGCCTTGATGGACTGGATTGAAGAGAATACCTCCTGAGGTAATCCTGAGCCACCAAGAGGCTCTGGGGTGGAGGCTGAGGGGGTGCTATGGTGTTTGGGGGCTTGTAGAGGTTTGAGTTGTTTTTGTGGGTGCTGGCTGATAGAACAGTATTCAGACCAGAGTAGTCTGATTTAGCCGCCACCCAACGATGATTGGCGAGTACCGAATGCCCAACCTGACCATTCCCAACTACAGCGACGAGGAGTTGGCCGACCTCAACACGGAGTTTGAGTACCTAGCTGCCGAAAAGGTGATCCAGTGGGGTGTTGACAACTTCTCGCCCCATCTGTCGCTAGCAGCTTCAATGACAGACGCTGTGCTCATAGACCTAGCAGTAAAGGTGGAACCAGCCATAGAGGTGGTGTTTATCGACACCGGCTTTCACTTCCCCGAAACCCTAGAAACCGTGGAGCGGGTGCGCCGACACTATGGCCTAAACCTGCGCCTGATGACGGTAGCCCGCCACGATCCCGGCTTGTGGAACATGGACCCAGAAAACTGCTGCTCAGCCGTAAAAGCAGGTCAGCTAGACCGTGCCTTAGCTGGCAAGGCTGCGTGGATGAGCGGCCTGCGCCGCGCTGAAGCTGTTACTCGGGTGTCGGCTCCGATTGTGGTGCGAGACTTACGGGGCTTGGTGAAGCTGAACCCTATCGCTACTTGGACCGATGAACAGGTGGCCGATTATGTGGCCGAACACAAGGTACCGTTCAACCCTTTGTTGGAGCGAGGCTACCCATCCATCGGCTGCATGCCATGCACCCAACCAGTTGCACCCGGCGATGATCCGCGTTCGGGCCGTTGGGCTGGCACCGACAAAACCGAGTGTGGCCTGCACAGCTAGGGTGTCTTACCTAGCCAGGTGGTTGCACTGTACTACAGCACAGGCGGCTAATGGGCTGGTAGGTAGTCGGCCCCTAGCAGTAGGCTCGCTGTAAAGCTGGCGTCAAGCTTCCTATAGGGCTATTGCAGGTAACCCTGAGCAACTAGGTAATCAATAATGGTTTGAGCAGCCTCACCTGGGGTTTGATCTACTGTGGGCAGCACAACATCGGCATCGGTGGGCTCCTCATAAGGATCTGAGATGCCGGTGAACTCCTTGATGATGCCAGCGCGGGCCTTGGCGTACAGGCCTTTACGATCTCGCTGTTCGCAAACCTCTAGGGGCGTAGAAACGTGGACTAGCACATAACCCCCATAACCTGAAATAGCCTCACGGTTTTTGCGCCGAGGTTCAGCGTAAGGGGCGATTGGGGCACAAATGGCGATGCCACCGTGTTTGGTGATCTCTGAAGCCACATACCCAATACGGGTGATGTTGATGTCGCGATGTTCTTTAGAGAACCCCAGCTCAGAGGATAGGTTGGTTCGCACAACATCACCATCTAGCAGGGTTACAGGCCGGGGCTGTTGCTCCAAGAGCTTGGCCAACAGAGCTTGAGCGATGGTGGACTTACCCGAACCGCTAAGCCCCGTGAAAAATACGGTAAAACCCTGCTTAGAGCGCTGCGGATGAGTTCTACGCAGTTCGGCCACCACCTCCGGATAGCTAAACCACTCGGGGATGTCCTCACCTGAGGCTAAGCGATCTCGCAGTTCGGTGCCGCTGATGCTAAGGGTGGTTGTGGTTTCGCTTACCTCGTCTACTGGGTGGTAGCTGTTTGTATCTGGCACATACACCATCATCTTGAACGGCACCATAGCTACGCCCAGTTCCTCTGTGAAGTCTGCAAGCATCTCTTGGGCATCGTAGGGGCCATAGAAGGGGTTGCCAGCGGCATCGGCACCTGGGCCTGCATGATCACGGCCCACGATGAAATGGGAAACGCCATGGTTCTTGCGAATAATGGCATGCCAAACTGCTTCTCTGGGGCCTCCCATACGCATAGCTAAGGGCAACATGGCAACTATGGCGGTGTTGGAGGGATAACGGGCGATAACGTGCTGATACACCCGACCTCTGGTGTAGTGATCTACATCGCCCGGCTTTGTCATGCCTACCACTGGGTGGATCAACAAGTTGGCATCGGCCTCTTTGGCTGCTCGTTGGGTTAGCTCTACGTGGGCACGGTGCATGGGGTTGCGGGTTTGAAAGGCAACCACCCGACTCCAACCCTGAGCAGCAAATGCAGCCCGCAGCTGAGCTGGCGTTAGGCGCAGATCCACAAAATCGTGATGCACGGGAAGCTGTATGCCTTGCAGGGTGCCACCTAGATATACCGATTCTGTGTTATGAAGAAGGTGCCCCACACCGGGATGGTGGGGGTTGGTACTCCCAAACACTGCTTGCGCCTCGGCCGTTGTGTCGGGCTGCCAGGCATCGCTCACGGTGAGCATGGCCAACATCACACCTTCAACGTCTCGCAACGCTATTCGACCGGCTTCTTGGGCTGCGGCGGCTGTTTGTTCGTCCACATCTAAGGTGATGGGCATTGGCCAGAGCGTGCCGTTGGCTAGGCGCATCTCCGCACAAACTCGTTCATAATCGGCTTGTCCCATGAAGCCAGCTAGAGGAGAAAAGCCGCCGTTCAGCAAAAGTTCTAGATCGCACAGGTGACGAGGTTGCAGGGTGACCGAAGGAAGATCGCGCGATGTTGTTTTGAGTTCTTCGGCTGTGACGCTGTCTACCAAGAGGTTTGTGAGCGCGCCACCGTGGGGTTGGATGAGGTTTGTTGACACGAATCTATTTAATAGCGCGAAATTGCTGTGCGTGAGCTATCGGAGAGTGCATTATTGCAACGCAGGCTTTACAAGCTCAATACTTAGTTGTGTGGAGCTGTTTAGGCCGTAGCATTTTTAGCGATGAACAGTGATGCCGTGCTCACCGTAGTGGTGCTGATGTTGATGGGTGCAGGGCTCATCAGCGGCCGACTTTCCCCAGCGGTAGGCGTGATGGGTGCTACAGCAACACTGTTTTTGTTAGGCGTGATTGATGCTGAGGCTGCATTTGGTGGGTTTAGCAATGAGGCACCCATCACCATAGGGGTGCTGTATGTGATAGCGGGTGCGGTAACCAAAACCAACGCCCTGCAACCCCTAGTGGATAAGACCTTAGATAGGGGAGTAGGCAACAGCGGTGCAGGGGGTAGCCGGGGTGCAAACAGAAGCGGCGTCGGAGGCAATCGGCTGGCGCTGCTTCGGCTGCTGGTTCCGGCCAGCGCTGCTTCGGCTTTTTTGGCTAACACGCCCATTGTGGCCATGCTTGTGCCAGCAGTGCGGGGTTGGGCAGAGCGTTACGGCAAGGCTGCATCCAAGTTCTTGATACCCCTGTCTTATGCCACCATCTTGGGCGGGGCGATAACTGCCATCGGCACCAGCACCAACCTTGTGGTGAGTGGGCTGTTGCAATCGGCAGGCCAAGACCCTCTGCAAATGTTTGAGCTAGCCCGCTACGGGTTGCCTCTTGCAGGTGTCGGCCTAACCCTGATCGTGATAGCCGCACCGCTGTTGATGCCCGAACGCCATGCTGTTGAGGCTGCTGGAGAGGCCCGATCCTATTTGGTGTCTATGCATGTGTCGGCTGGTGGCGCGTTTGATGGTCAATCGGTTGAGACTGCTGGGTTGCGCCAATTACAGGGAGTGTTCTTGGTAGAGGTAGAACGCAACGGAACCGTTATTGCTCCAGTGGCACCTACTTTTTTGTTGCGAGGAGGTGACCGGCTCACCTTTGCGGGTCGTGTGGATCTGGTGTTAGACCTGCAAGCTATGGCTGGCCTCGTCTCAGCCGAAGACCCACACCTAGAGGCTGTGGACTCCCAAGACCACACCTTCTTTGAGGCAGTTGTGGGCGCTGCATCTCCCTTGAGCGGGCGGACTCTGGCCGAAGCTGGGTTCCGCGGGCGATATCAGGCAGCTGTTGTGGGTATTCACCGCTCTGGGGCTGCGGTGGAGGCCAAGTTTGGACAGGTACGCTTGCGGGTGGGTGACACTTTGCTGGTACTTGCCGCAGATGGGTTTGACGAGCGTTGGAGCAACCACAGCGATTTCTTGTTGGTGGCCCGGTTGGGCGGCTCCCCGCCGAGAGCCACGCGTAGGGCGCCAATTGCACTGCTAGCTCTTGCTGCTTTGGTGGTGCTGCCTGCTGCTGGGGTGGTGGGATTGCTAGAAGCTGCTCTGATAGCTGCAGGTGCGGTGATCGCAGGAGGCGTTGTTACACCACGCCAAGCACGCGAGGCGGTGGATTTGAGCGTGCTCATAACCATTGGCGCTGCTTTTGGCTTGGGAGCTGCGCTTACCGAGGCTGGCTTGGCCGAAGACCTAGCAAGCAGCATCGTTAGCGGCTTTGATTTCTTGGGCGATGCCGGAGTGGTGCTGGGGATTGTGGCTGCAACCATGTTGCTAACCGAACTCATCACCAACGTGGCAGCGGTGGCGTTGGTGTTTCCGGTTGCCCTAGAAGTGGCCACCCAATCAGGGCTCGACCCCCGCACGATGGCTTTGGGTGTGGCAATAGCGGCTTCGGCATCGTTCTTAACCCCAATCGGCTATCAAACCAACACCATGGTTTATGGGCCTGGGCGTTACCGCTTTGTGGATTACCTGCGGCTAGGAGTGCCCATGTCCATACTCACCTTGACGCTCGTTACCGTTCTTGTGACAGCCACCGCGTAGGGCTGCTAAGGCTAACTCAGCTTTTCTAGAGGATGTGGGCGCAGATAGTGCCAATGGGGGCTACTAGGCCGGTATAAAAAGGGCCGAACTCGCCATAACGGGCTGACACTTCGTCGTAACGCATGGTGTAGACCACTTCTTTGAGGTCGTCAGGATGAGTGCAGAACAGGGTTACACCCCACTCATAGTTATCCACTCCCGTAGAGCCGGTAATTAGCTGCACCACCCTTCCAGCAAACTTGCGACCGCTAGCACCGTGTTCATACATCAGCGCCTTGCGCTTCTCATAGGGCAGCTCATACCAGTTTTGCTTGTGATTACGACGTTTGGACATCGGGTAAAAGCACCAAGCCAGCTTCCCATCGGGAGGAAGCTGCGGATATAGCCGAGCCTGTTTGGTTTCGTTAGGCAAACCTTGCGCATACTCCGACAGTTCGGTGAGCGACACATAAGAATCCACAACATCTAATCCTGCTCTACGCAGGCCGGTTTGCAGATCTCGCAAGCGCCACAAATCTTTGTGCAGGCCCATAATGGCTAAGTCGGCCTTATGACCCAACACTGCAACCGATACAACCTGCACCCCTTCGTCTTCAGCTGATTGCACGGCTTTGCAAACTGCCTCGGAGATGGTTGACTCCCCTACCTTGCAAAACAGGTGGACCACGCCAACACCAACTGAGGGCACCACCGGCTGAGCCGTGGAGTGTGAGTGCGGTTGGGCTTGTGGAGTCGTCATTGCTGCTAAGCCTATTAGCAACGCCCACAGCTGCCGAGGGCACCCATGAACACCAAGCGCAGCAACCGCAGTGAGCTGCTAAATGGAGGCCCCATCAGCCCCTCGTAAGCAGCAGGGCTCCAGCTGGAATACCACCACCAGCAGAGGTTACCACCACCTCTGCGTCTTTCACTTGGCGCTCCCCTGCATGGCCGCGTAGCTGCATCACGGCCTCATGCAAAAAGCCATAACCATGTAGACGCCCAGCCGAGAGCTGCCCACCATGCGGATTAAGCGGCAACTCGCCATTTAGCGCAATACGTTCGCCGCCATTCACAAAGGCCGCACCCTCGCCCCGGCCACAAAAACCCAAAGCCTCAAGCCAACACAAAGCTATAAAGCTGAACCCGTCGTACAACAAAGCCACATCCACGTCAGCGGGCTTCAAATCGGTGCGGCTCCATAGATGGTGAGCCGGGCCGTTTACCATCGGCAGATGCTCCAGCGTGCTGTTATCCCAAGATATTCGCTCCCGCACCTGTGTACCCACGGCCTCCACCAAAACCGGACGATGGGGCATATCTGAGGCCGCATCTATGGCTGATACCACCACGGCCACAGCACCATCGCAGGGCGCATCGCAGTCGTACAACCCTAAGGGGGTGGTAATCATCCGAGCCCCGAGATAATCCTCTATGCTCATCGGCTCTCGATACACAGCTGTGGGGTTTAGGCCAGCACCGGCCCGTTGCATTACGGGTATCCAGCCCAGCTGTTCCCGGGTGGCTCCGTAGCGGTGGAAGTAATTGCTAGCTAACAGTGCTATCCAGTTACCCGCAGACATCGCCCCGTAAGGCAGCCGCCACTCCATATCTCCCGATACTCGAGCCCCACCAGCAATGCCAGAGTTCTCACGGTTGCCCCACAGCATTGAGGTGGTTTCCCAAACAGTGCGAAAGCACAAAACATGACGACATAACCCCGAAGCTACAGCCATCATGGCGTTTACCACAGAACCGGTTTGACCCGCAGTTTCTGGGGTGCCGCAGAACCAGGTGGGCGCTATGCCAAGTGCTTCAGCTACAGGATAAATGCCTCCCTCAGATAGGCCACTGTCTCTGGCACCACCGCCTGGGTAGGTAGACAGCCCGTCGATGTCGTCCATGGTGAGCCCAGCATCGGCCACAGCTTGGTTGCAAGCTTCCATGGTTAAGGTAATTGGATTGCGGCCGAGGCGACGGCCCACCTCAGACATACCAATACCGGTGATAGCAACCTTGTGCTCAAACTTCTCCGCGCTAGCCATGGCTCGTACCGGGGCCATGGCAGGCTCGGGATAGTCGGCATCAGCCACAACAGGCTCTCCTGTGGGAGCAAACACCGGCAACCACACATCATCGTGTTGCTCAAAGCGCACCTGTACCGGCAAACCCACAACCACCTCTTCGGGTTCTATATCCACAATCAAGGTGGTGAGGCGCACTCGAGGATCCTCTTCAAGAACAACAAGGCCGATGGCGTAAGGAGGCTCCATATCGGGGAGCCACTGCTGGTGGTTTACGGTAACCCCCGCCACCGTACCCCGGCCCGACACTTCACGGATTACCGGCTGGCCACCCCCATCGGGACATACCGGCTGCGGAGGGTGAAGGTATCGGTTGCAGCTTTCGCAATACTGAACACGCAGTACTCCATCGGCACCCGATGTCCAATAGAACTCATTCTCAGAGGTGAGCTTAGGAAGTGGACGCATTTAGGCTCGCAGTGGGTAGACCACGCTCACCCTAGCGCAGGCCAGATGATGGCTTAAAAGTCCATATCGCCCATACCGCCGCCTGCCATTCCGCCTTCTTCTTCAGGCTTATCGGCAATCACGGCTTCGGTTGTCAGGAACAACCCGGCGATGGAACCAGCATTTTGCAACGCAGAGCGGGTGACCTTAGCAGCATCAATGATGCCAGCGGTGAGAAGATCTTGGTACTCGCCGCTAGCAGCGTTGAGGCCGTTGTTGCCCTCTAGGTTGCGGACACGCTCTACGATCACACCACCTTCTAGCCCAGCGTTTACAGCAATCTGCGATAGAGGTGCTTCCAGCGCTTTGGACACAATACGGGCACCGGTTGCTTCATCGGCAGCAGACAAGTTGTCGGCCACCTGCGTTACGGCTGTTTGGGCTCGCAGCAAGGTAACACCGCCACCAGCGACCACGCCTTCTTCAATGGCGGCTTTGGTAGTGCTCACGGCATCTTCAATGCGATGCTTCATCTCCTTCAGTTCCACCTCGGTGGCAGCGCCTACCTTAAGCACCGCAACGCCTCCCGATAGCTTGGCCAGGCGCTCTTGTAGCTTTTCACGGTCGTAATCAGAATCGGTGTTTTCGATTTCGGCTTTGATCTGGTTCATGCGGCCTTCAACATCACTGCGCTCGCCTGCACCCTCCACAATGGTGGTTTCATCTTTGGTGACGACCACCTTGCGCGCCCGGCCCATTAGATCAAGTGTGGTGTTCTCTAGCTTGAGGCCCACCTCTTCGCTCACAACCTGCCCGCCTGTCAAAATAGCCATATCTTGCAACATGGCTTTGCGCCGATCTCCAAAGCCCGGAGCCTTGACCGCGACAGAGTTGAAGGTACCACGAATCTTGTTTACCACTAGGGTGGCGAGCGCCTCGCCCTCCACATCCTCGGCGATAATCAAAAGCTGCTTGCCAGCCTGCATCACCTTTTCTAACACCGGCACGATGTCTCTCACAGCGGTGATTTTAGAACTCACGAACAAAATGTATGGGTCTTCTAGCACGGCCTCCATGCGCTCGGCATCAGTTACAAAGTAAGGGGAGATATAGCCCTTGTCGAAGCGCATCCCTTTGGTTACATCTAGCTCTAGGCCAAAGGTTTGGGATTCTTCAACGGTAACGGGACCTTCGCTTGTTACCTCTTTGATGGCCTGTGATATCAGCTCACCGATCTCAGAATCGGCAGCAGAGATGGCAGCTACGTTGGCAATTTGCCCCTGATCGGCTGATACATCCACCGATTGGGCATGTATGGCTTCAACTGCGGCCTCCACGCCAGCTTCTATGCCCTTTTTGATGGACATAGGATTAGCACCAGCGGCTACGTTGCGAAGGCCCTCACGCACCATCGACCAAGCCAGAACGGTAGCGGTGGTTGTGCCATCGCCAGCCACATCATCAGTTTTCTTGGCGACCTCTTTGACCAGCTCAGCGCCAATCTTCTCGTATGGGTCTTCCAGTTCAATTTCTTTGGCGATAGACACACCATCGTTGGTGATGGTGGGCGCACCCCACTTTTTCTCCAGCACGACATTGCGACCCTTTGGCCCCAATGTAACCCTAACGGCATCGGCTAGCTGGTTCATGCCTGCCTCAAGGCCTCTACGGGCTGTTTCATCAAAAGCAATGATCTTGGACATTGGCGATACTCCTGTGGTGGAAGCTCGACTTTCGAGCAGGTTTTAGCACTCTCGGTATGAGACTGCTAAAGGTTACCCAGGCTTTATACAAACGACAACCCAAGAGAATGAAATCGTGGCCGCAATCTCCACAGCCGGTTAGTGCAGCTAGTAGCGAAGGGGTTAGCCCCCTGCTACTGCAGGCACTATCGAAAGCACCTGGCCATCAGCTACTGGGGTAGCTAAGCCCTCCTCAAAGCGGACATCATCGTCGTCTACAAACACATTTACATAGCGATGTAGCCCACCTGAATCGTCAATTAGGCGACTCTTGAACCCAGGATGGATGGCATCTAGTGCCCCGATCACATCTTGCACGGTACCTGCGGGCACAGTTACCTCGCTGGTGCCCGCAGCAAGGGGGCGAAGGGTGGTTGGAATCCTCACGGTCACGCTCATAGCGCAATGATGCTACCCGATGTAATCCGCAACAACTTGGCTGACAAGATTTATGGTTTCAGCCCTAGCCTTGACCATGCCGTATCGCTCGCTGAGGCTTACCAAATCGCCATAGTACTGTTGTGTGCATTCTGGGGTATCTGCTTGATCTGGTTTGCCGTATTCGCTTTGATATTGCTCTACAGCATCTTTTCTGGTGCGCCCTACCACCGTGAGGAGCGGCACGCCTGCTGCTTTTGCCATCTCGGCTATCCCGCCCACAACCTTGCCTTGAAGCGACGTAGCATCTAAAGACCCTTCGCCGGTTACCACCAAATCGGCCTGCTCAATGCGCCCAAACAGGTCTACCTCGTCGGCTAACAACTCAAATCCGTTGCACAGTTCGGCACCGATGCACGCCAGCCCTCCTGCTAGGCCGCCCGCAGCTCCAGCTCCTTTAAGTTTGCTTACGTCGGTGCCGTAATCTTTCAGGTAAACATCGCGCAGGCGTTCTAACCTGCGATGCAGCATCTTTATTTGGGAGGGGTTAGCTCCTTTTTGCGGGCCAAAAACCTCTGCGGCATCCACAAAGCGGGTTCGCACATCGCAAGCCACTGCCACACGGATTCCCCGCAACCGCTGCGTGGGATACAAGGCTTTTAGCGCGCCCAAACCGCCATCTGTGGTAGCTGAGCCACCCACACCCACAATTATCCGGTTAGCCCCTCGACTAATGGCTGCGTTGATTAGCTCGCCGGTGCCAAAGGTGGTTGCTTCTAGGGGGTTATTGCCCTTAGCCCCTCCAGCTTGCGACAACCCTGAAGCCTGAGACATCTCAATTACCGCAGTGCCATGATCTAGTCGCCAGGCTGCTTCAACGGGGTGACCTAACGGGCCGGTTACCACGTTTGTACGGTTAGCCCCGCCAAACACCTCAAGGGTGCCTTCTCCACCATCAGCCATGGGCATGGCCTCTGCAGTTGCACCTGCTCGTTGGGCAGCCGCAACCACTGCGGTTGCTAGCTGAGCAGCAGTAGCGGTTCCCCTAAACTTGTCGGGTGCAGCAACAACATGCATCATGCCACCGCTGTTACAAAAAGGATGTTCAGCAGGCTAGCCGCCGAGGCGCTGCGCTAGAGCATCTGAGCCAATGATCACAAGCACGAACGCGTTGCCTAAGCGATCTCTGGGGATTGCACCTGGGGGTGGATCTGGCATCACAAAGAACGGGCCTGCACTCACTCCTGCTACCTGAGCGATGCACCTAGCATCCACCTCGTAACCTGCTCGATAATAAAAGGCCGAGCTAGATGCAATTTGGTTGTCTCGGGTGTTTGCGGGTTGCAAGGTGACATAGTTGGAAGCGTTCAGCTCACCGGTTAGTCGTGTTGCCGCACCCTGTACGTTGGTGCCGTTTGCAACTAGCACCTGAATGGTAGATGGATCGCGACATTCCAGCAAAGCGTTTGGATCATCATCGGTGCTGTTGCTTGAGTCACCATCTCCTGCTGACGCGGGTGGAGGCGTGGCAGGTGCAACCGGAGGCGGAGATGTTTCCCCTGTGGTTGGTGGGTTAGCAGGGGTGGTTTCGCCATTTGTTGCGGGGGCTTGTGGGTTTTCAGGCGCTTGTGTAGACCCGCTAGGGGTCGCCGCTGGCGTGGGCGTGGCCGCAGTGGTAGCGGTTTGGGGGCTGTCATCATTTAGGCCGCGGGCCAACAAAAACGCACCCGCTGCTATCAAGGCCAAGACGATCAAGACCCCCTTTAGTGCTGTTTGGTTGGTGCTGGGAGGTGGGTTTACATCCATCGGTGTGTGGACTCCAATCTTTTATCTCCACCCGCTATCGGGACGGCTGCCAGCTTGCTGAGGACTGACCATATTTGGAGCGTCTACGATTATCGCGCATTTTACGAAGGCGGCGCACCACCAGCGGGTCATACGCCATTGCGTTAGCATCTTCTAGCAGCTCGCTTAGTATTTGGTAGTAGCGGGTGGTGGACAGCTCCAAGTGCTTGCGGATGGCCGCCTCCTTCGAACCCGTCTGCTGCCACCAGGTGCGCTCAAAATCTAAAATTAATTTATCTCGGTTGGTTAGAGCCATCTCTATAAGCGTTACCTACCCGCAGTCATTATTCAAGCACCCTCACGCTAAATCTTTCCCGTATGCTTATCTGAGGTGCCCGAGTAGCTCAGTTGGCAGAGCAGCTGTCTTGTAAACAGCAGGTCGCAGGTTCGACTCCTGTCTCGGGCTCTTGGCCCCCTGGCGCGTTTGTGGTGGGTGGGGGCTGGCCTGCCCAACCACCGCAGGGGTTAGAAGAGGGATTGGTGACAAACCTGCTTCAAGCGGGGCAGGGGCTAGCTAGCTGCGCCCGTTTCTACGGATTCTACGGAGAGCAGGAGCAGGCCACCCGTTGGGATTGGATTGGTGGCAGTGAAAGTCACCCGCAAACCGTACTTGCTTGCCTGACAGTAGCCACTTCTGAATTCCACAATTCCAGGTGTTGCGCCGATGCTGCAAGCAATCTCTGCGAGGAGCCTATAGGCATTATCTACATTGATATTGCCTTCTGATGACTGCCAGTCTGCCAACGGTATGTCAATGTCGTGCCATACCCACTTACTTGATAACTGGGGCAGATGCTCACCTGTGAGTTGCAGCAGGTAATTTGGATTGATCCCATGCAAATAAGGATCGTTGTCAAGAAGACGGCATTGATGGAAAGTGAGTCCCTCAACCACCGCTTCAACCTCACGGTCTGTCAGTTCAGCAAAAGGATATGCAGGGTGGGATGTTTGTGGTTCTTCAAACTGAAATATTTTTGCGAACAACTTTTTCATCAAAAGACCCTAATCAGATATTCAGATTTCCAATCCCTCAAGTTCGAAATAGCGGATCAATGGTGATCCAAGCTGAATGGGCGACTCCACCTGCACAAGGTATTCGCCCGCTCGTTGCCCGTATTGCATGGATTGTTGAGTTTAAATTGCCAACATAACTGGGTATTCGCGTTATACCAACTTTCCCATTGTCTTCAAGCGCGCGGCCTCATGCGCTCTCGCGCTATGAGTTAACCGTTAGGAGTTAGCTTAGGAGCCCTACGAAGGCAACCTTGGTGGGCAAACCGTCCACATCCCAGCTTTGCACCACGTTGAGGTCTTCGTCTTCCAACATGAGTACTTGGTTGCCAGATGGATCGGTTACAAATACCACGCCGGGGGCAGTTGTCATGCCGGGGCGTTCGTAATAACCACCTGCAACCGGGCCAGATAGGTAGCCACTAGTAGCTGCCAACAAAGTGAGGCTTTGGGCATCGTACTTTCGCAGTTCACCATTAGCCATGATTACCAAGAAGCTCTCGCCATCGTGGCTGAACTTCACATCAACTGCTGAGCGGCCCTCCACATCGGGAATCAACAACTCCATTGTGCCATCTTCGGGATACACAACCCAAAGGCCAACACCACGACCCGAAGCTAAGAAATGATCCACCCCAGGGGTGCCCCAAACCGTGCCCAACCGGAACTCTTCGGGTGATCCTTCAGGTGGAGACACAAAGCCGCCGTGGAAGCTAGAGCCATCATGAGCCTCAACAAACATCACCCCACCGATGCATCCAAACACCGCTACCGTGCCGTTGCCAGCGTTGCCGTGTAAGCCGTCGCAACCTAATTCTTGATGCAGTGTTTCACCTTCTACGTTCACAATCTCTGCTCCAATAGGCAACACATACTGCTCTGGATCTGATTCGTAATCGGGGTGGCGATAGGAAACAGCAAATAGGTTGTTGTCTAAGGGCACTACGGCACCATGATGGGAACCCACGTTAATCAGTGCAGGCATATAGCTGCTGCCATCGCCTTTGAGCCCTTCTTCTGCAAGGAAGGCCACATCACCAGAGCCGTCGTAGAACAAGCCCGACCAATCGTTGCCCACATAAAGGTGAACCGGTCTTTCACCAGAGAGGTCTATATCTAGGAGCGAAACGTTTTGTTTGATGAGATCCATGTGATCGCCGTGGGGCTCTAAGTAGACACCACCGTCAAACACGTGAGCATCGTTGGCATCGGTAGCTACTGCCATAGCAAAGCGCCCACTCTTGGTGGCATAGATTCGGGTGGGTCGTGAGCCTAGATCGAAGGCATCTTGGGTAACTGTGCCAGTGCTTATGTCGATCACCGACATCATGGAGCCTTCTCCGTCACCTACCAACAGCCGTCCTGTTACCTCTGGTACCTCAGGCTCTGTGATTGCTGCTGGCGTGGTGGCTGCTGGGGTTGGTGGCGTAGCGGTTGATGTGGCCATCGCAGCAGTGGGAACAGGCGTGGTGGTGCTCTGCGTGCTCTGGGTTGTGGCCTCGATTGTGGTGGCCGAGGAACTTGCTGGTTCGTCATCAGAGCAACCAGCAGCCACAATGATGATTACTGCTAATGCTGCCATTGCCGTTTTCCAGCTGGTTCTGCGTGCTTTGGGCTGGGTTTTGAGCTGGCGTGGTGATTCTGATTGTGGTGATGCTGGGAGCATGGAGGGGCCTTCTGTGTTTCTGTGTAGGGGATTGTTAGGAAGAGATCATTGTATAAGAATGAGACTCATTCTCAAAATTAGATAGTGTGGATGATCTATAGCTGCATCTGAGTTGGTATTACGGCTAGTGTGGTGCTTGTTTGGTGAGCGTTATTTGAGGGGGAGGTGTGATGCTGCCACATAAGGTTGCCACTTGGAGTGAGGTGCCAGACAGGGTGCCGGTGGGTGTTTTGGTTAGCAACGTAGACCTTGTGATTGTGCGCTACGACAACAACCACTCGGTGTTATACGGACGTTGTTTGCATCGAGGGGCGCTTTTGTGCGATGGCAGCATCGAGGGTAACAATCTGGTTTGCGGGTTGCACGGTTGGGATTACGTGTTTCAAACCGGCGTGTCTAGCTACGACAACGCTGAGCGGCTAACTCGGTTCGCCTCTTGGATAGATGGGGATGATCTGCTGGTAGACCTAGATGAGATACTGGGCTGGGAAAAGGAACATCCGCAGCCGTTTGACCGTTCGGCTTATCAGGGTGCTTATGCTGATCCCCACGGTGACAGCGCTGAGCCTCATGTGGGGCTCATCCGGCAACTGGCCGATGAGGGCTTGAAGTATGTGGGACATCATGGGCCGGTTACATCCATGGGCGTGGCCCGCGACGAGCTGCCAAGCTGGGACGACATCCAGTTTGTTACTGCTCAGTTGGCTCGTCGCCCGCAGCTTGAAGATGTGCAGGTTGATACCGAGGTGGTAATTGGCCCTAACTCTGAACAGCCGTTGCGCTTGGAAATACCCCTTTTGGTGAGCGATATGAGCTTTGGGGCGCTTTCGCAGGAGGCAAAAGTGGCTCTGGCTCGAGGCGCAGAACTATCTGGCACCGGCATCTGCTCGGGTGAGGGCGGGATGCTGCCCGAGGAGAAAGCCGAGAGCTCTCGCTACTTCTATGAATTAGCTAGCGGTAAGTTCGGCTGGGGGATGGACAAGGCGGCTTCGGCGCAAGCCTTTCACTTCAAGCTAGGCCAAGGGGCCAAAACCGGCACCGGAGGTCACCTGCCTGGTAATAAGGTGCAGGGCCGTATCGCCGAGGTGCGGGGGTTGGAGCCGGGCACTCCAGCCATTTCACCATCTGCTTTTGAGGATCTGATAAGCGAGGACGATTTTCGGCAGTTTGCTGAGAGCGTGCGCGAGGCTTCGGGTGGGGTTCCCATCGGGGTGAAGATGTCGGCCCAGCACATTGAGGATGACATTGATGCCGCCCTGCGGATTGGGGTGGACTACATCATCTTGGATGGTCGGGGTGGAGGCACAGGCGCTGCCCCTGTGATCTTTCGCGACCACATATCGGTTCCAACCATTCCAGGGTTGGCAAGGGCCCGCCGCCATCTTGATGCCCGAGGCCGCCGTGATGTAACGCTGATTGTTACCGGTGGTTTGCGCACGCCCCCTGATTTCGCCAAAGCGCTAGCTTTGGGGGCCGATGCCGTGGCTGTGTCCAATGCGGCTATGCAAGCCATCGGCTGTTTAGGCATGAGGGCGTGTGCCAGCAACAACTGCCCGGTAGGAATCGCCACTCAGCGCCCCGAACTGCGAGCCCGACTACCCGTGCAAGAAGCCGCTGTGCGGCTGCACAACTTCTTCTGCGCCTCAGTGGAGCTTATGAGCGTTTTGGCGAGGGCCTGTGGGCACACCCACCTGAAACAATTCTGCACCGACGACCTAACCACATTCCACCGCGAAATGGCCCACCTAACCAACATAACCTACGGCGGCGTAACCCTGTAAACCCTGTATTGGTAGGCTTTCCAGCAATGACAAGCCATGTCCGAAATTTGGCTCTCGGCGTGGTAACCGTGCTAGTTCCGATATTGTCATAAGCCACACCTAATATGGCAGAGACAATCCGTATTGCGAAAGGTTTGCAAAAATGGGCCAGCAATCTCAGATTGAGTGGACAGAATCAACATGGAACCCCACAACGGGATGCGATCGCACATCGCAGGGTTGCGATAATTGCTATGCGCTGACTCTAGCACGCCGACTAAAGGCAATGGGTGTCACCAAATACCAGGAAGATGGAGATCCTAGAACCAGCGGACCAGGCTTTCGGCTAACTACCCATGAAAATTCTCTAGACATCCCCAAAACATGGAAGCAACCGCGACTGGTTTTTGTAAACTCTATGAGCGATCTCTTTCATGAGGATGTCCCTATCGAATTTATCCAAGATGTCTTTGATGTGATGACAGAGACTCCTCAGCACACTTACCAAGTACTCACCAAACGATCTAAGCGACTCACAAAACTGGCACCTCAGTTATCGTGGCCTCACAACGTGTGGATGGGTGTCAGCATCGAAACGGCGCGATATGGATTTAGAGCTGATCACCTTCGAACGGTTCCGTCTAACGTTCGCTTCATCTCGGCAGAACCGCTACTTGGTCCAATCGGACCTATTAATCTAGACGGTATCGACTGGGTTATTGTAGGTGGAGAGTCGGGGCCTGATTGTCGTCCTATGAACATAAATTGGGGCAGGGAGCTTCGCGACCATTGCCTGACATCTGGTGTTAAGTTCTTTTTCAAACAATGGGGTGGGCGAACACCTAAAGCAGGGGGACGCATCCTGGATGGGCGCACATGGGACGACTTACCAAATTATACTCCAGCTAAGCAACGATGACATCTCATTCAAACTTCTTCGGTGAACGCAATCCTCAGGCAGTACTTAAGCATGGTATCCTGACCCGTTACGCCCACTATTTTGCAGGTCGAGCAGGAAGTGCAACACGCGGCCGAGTGGCCTTTATAGATGCCTACGCTGGAGCGGGTAGATATGAAGATGGCAGCCCAGGATCACCAATCTTACTTGCTTCAGAAGCCACTCGAGCTGAAGTATTTGGGCGTCAAGTCAAACTTTGCTTTATAGAACCTGACCTACAGTACTATAATAAGCTACAGGAGTCGCTAAAGGAAGCTAAAGTCCGTCCCGATATGCTGCTTGACACTCCTTTTGACCAAGCTATAGACACACTTCTTGAGCGATATGTTGGTTACGCGTTACTTATCTTCATCGATCCTTTTGGACTAGCGCTCAACCGAACAAAACTACTCCAAATTCTTGAGCGCTCTTCAATAAATCAGCCAATTGATGTGATCTATCACTTCAGCCTTTCTAGCGTTGCCCGTATAGGTCGAGCAGGAATCTTGGACAGTAAGAGTGCAATACAAAATGTACGCAGACTCGATGAAACTCTAGGCATAGTTGATTGGCGCGAAAAGTTTGCAAATGCCAATAAATCGGGTGAATCTACAAAAGCTGCGATGTCGGTCTCTACTCAATTTTCAACCTCTGTCAGCAATGAAAGTAGTGCTATCTCAACAAGTATTGTAGTTAGACAACGACCTGGTCATCTACCTAAATATAAGCTAATCCTATTCTCTAAAAACCAGAAAGCGCATTGGGATTTTGCAGATCAAGCATCGATGGCCTATGTTGACTGGTTACATCACTGTGATAAAAAAGACTACGAGAGAAATCTACAGCTTAAGGCAACCAGTGGGCTACAGACACTCTTTCAGGAAGATATACCCGACCGTAGCAACGTTGAAGAACTATTGGAATCAGAAGCTTTAGAATACCTGAAAGACCACGTGTCTAGCATCATAAAGGAACAACGTTGTATTCGGTTGATTGATCATATTGAAGACGTGTATAGCGCAATGCTAGGCAAAGCAAGAACTCGTCACCTAAGACAAGTTATAAACTTACTCCACACTGAAGGTCTAATTGACGATAATGGCCAAGGTGATTTTTGTGATCGAGAGATTTGTTGGATTGGGTGATCCTTAGATTTTCAACAATCATTTCGTTTGCCTCTCTGTTACTGCTCCTAGCCAGGTGGTTTTGCCGTAGGCGGCTAGCTTGGTTTTTTGGGTTTCGTAGGTGGGCATTGTGCGGGCAACTTTGGCCCAGAAATCGGGGGTGTGGTTGGCTTCGTGCAGGTGAGCTAGTTCGTGGACACAGATGTAATCAATGAGGCTGGGCGGGAGTTGGAAGGCGGCCCAGTGGACGTTGATGCGCTGGGGGCCCTCGGTGGGTCGGGCTGAGCCCCAGCGGTAACCTAAATCCCGCACTGTGACGCTAACGGTGTCATTGCCCATCCGGGTGGCCCAGGGGCGTATCCTCTTTTGGAGCCAACGTGTGCCCGTGGCTATATACCAACGGCGCATGGCGGCCGTACCCTGAGCAGTTTGGGCGGGATTGATGTGGAAGCGGCCTCGTTCTAGGCGAACTTCGGTGGTCTGCTCGGAGATGGCTAGCCGGTAGCTGCGGCCCAGATAGGTAAAACCTTCCCCCTCCACAAACTGCTTGGTAACCGGCGGGCCGCCTATGGCATCTTTCTCAGCTAGCTTTCGATAAACCCACTGGCGCTTGGCAACCACAAACTGGGTTGCTCGTTCAATGGTGGTATCAGGCGGTGCTTTTAGCCCGAGCGAGGCATCGCGCTCAACCGTGATCTGGATGGTGGTGCGCTTGCCGGGCGGAGCCACCCTCAACACCAAGTCGCCCACAACTAGCTCGCGAAGGTCGTGGATAGGAGCGTCGGCGACAACGGTCATATCAGCCGCTGCTGATTGGCTCTGGCTAGATCAACGATTTGCACAGCCAACTCATCAAGGTTCGCGAAATCGAACAACTCGCTCTCATCTACCTGGCACTTCACAGACTTGCGGAGGTCGTCTTGTTTGATGGGATTGTCCCAAAACCCAACAATGCCAATGGTGTTGCTGATATCTGCCACAAGGTTGTGGGTTAGTTCAATAAGCAAGTCTGCGGCATCGGGGCTGGAACTGGCTAGCACTTCAGTCATCACCCCGTAAAACGGCAACTCGACAATCGGATCAAGCCCGGTATTATTCTCATCGGTTCGACCATCATTGACCTCAGCAATTAGCGCTTCAAACTCAATGACAATCTGCTCCCACCTGTCTTCAAGACGCCCAAGAATCTCGTCAACTCGTTGCGAGAGCTTCCCGTAGTAGGACGGATCCTCGTCTAGGTGCTCGTGGATGTGGTGGCGCACCGCGTGCTCCATCTCCGAAGCTTTGGCCCGATCAGAATGTATGCCTTTGACACGAATCCTGAAATCGGGATCGGTGATCCGTACTGGCGGAATCTTCTGGGTTAGGTCGAGCACGGTGATGTGCGCATCAATTAACCGCCTTACCTTCTCGGAGTACTTGAACGGGTCAAAATCACCGTCGGGTGTGTCTCGATAGCGCTGGCGCGTCCGAATCTGAACTTCGCTGAACAGCTTAATATCATCTACGTAGGGCAGCGCTTCGGGACGAGGCAGCACGATGTCAAAGGTTCTGAGGAACATTCGCAGCGCCACGTCAAATTCAGCCCGGAGGCGTTCATCGCGCAGCAGCCAAACCCATGCCTCCAGAGAAGCTTGCGTTGAAGCTGGCTCCACCCCGCGCTGCACAAACAACTGGCGGACACGCTGACGCTGCGGTTCTAACTTCTCAATCTCGGCAGTTAGCGGACGCAGCGCACCTTCCACATCGGGATCAATCTGGCCATCATCTCCCGCATAGGCAGCAAGAGCGGTGGTGAGCTGAGATGATACTCCGTAGTAGTCCACCACCAACCCGTGAGATTTCTTTGGAGCGGTTCGATTGACGCGGGCCACAGCTTGAAGTAATTCGGCCTCTTGGATCATCCGATCTACATAGAGGGCCTGAGCGTAAGGGGCATCGAACCCTGTGAGCAGCATCGACTTCACAATCAAAATCCCTAACGGGCTACGCCCGTCACCATCAACCCCCAAAGGTAGCTTGAAGCTGTTGATGTGAGCTTGCTGACGCTGTTTGTCCACCCACTGGGCATAATGGGGTGGATCGTTATGGTCTCCTGAAATGACGGGCGCGAATTCCAGCGCACGAATCAGATCAACTTGGGATGCTGCGGTTTGCAAAAATGACTGAGCGAGATCAAGCTGCCTAGAGCCAACTGAGCTAACTGATTGTTCTGCCAGCTCAGTCCCATGCTGCTCTAACTCAAAAAGCAGTTCATCTCGAGCTGTGTTCAAGGCCTCGTAATAGCGCAGACACGCTGCCCTGCTGTTAGCCACCACCATTGCCTTGAACCCATCGGGCATCACAGTGGAGATGTAGTGGCGCAAAATGTCCTTCGCCTTAGCTGCAATCACTTCGGGCGCTTGCAGTACCTGAGCGGTGGTGGCGTACTTCTTCTGGAGCGCTTCTCGTTGAGCAGCGGTGAGATCGCGGAACCACTGGAAGAACACATCGTCCATTTTTGATGCCCCACTGATTGCGGCATCAGTAGTTCGCCCCTCATAGAGAATCGGAACCGTAGACTCATCAGCCTCCGACTGGGCCAGCGTGTAGCGGTCTATGTAGTCGCCAAAGATCTCCAGCGTCTTCTTGCGCTTACCCATGATGATCGGAGTACCGGTAAACCCAATCCGAGCCGTGTTGGGCACCGCAGCCATCAGGTTGGCATGAAGCGTGGACGCTTGAGAGCGGTGAGCCTCATCCACCATTACGAGAATCGACTCTGACGCGTTCAACACCTCGAACGTCTCCTCGGTACCCAAGCCATCACCGCTCTCACCGTTGGTATCGCGGTATTTCTGAATCATCGCCATTACTACACCGGGGCCGGGTTGCGCCAGAAGTTCACGCACCTCCGCTGCGCTCTTGGCCACCTTTACTGTCTCGCCGGTCAGCGCTGCTGTATCGCGCAGCTGTATCTCCAGATCGGTGCGGTCGGTAACCAACACGATCTTGAACTTCCGTAGCGCGGGGTGGCTTCGCATTGCCCTGATGAGGAAAACCATGGTCAAGCTCTTGCCCGAGCCCTGGGTGTGCCAGATGATCCCACCCCGGCGATCTATATGGCCATCAGCTGCGCGCGTAGCTCCAGCCAGCAGCCGTTGCAATGCCTTCTTCACACCTCTGTGTTGCTGATACCGGCACACCAGCTTGATGGTTCGACTCGAGCCGGTTTCTTTGAAAAGCGTGAAATGCCGCACGATGTCTAGCAATCGCTCTGGTTCCAACATTCCTGCCGTCAATAGTTCCTGCTCGGTGACCGTTTCAACCGGCTTGTGTAGTGCTGCTGCTATGTTTTCTCGGGAGGTTGGGTATGGATCTTTCCAAGCCAGATAGTGCTCGGGCTCCGCCGAGAAGGTACCCACCTCGGCACGCTCACCAGTAGTGGCTACTGTGAACTGATTGCTCCAAAATAACTGCTCCGCACCCTCAGGCGATTCGCTGCCGCGCTGGTTGGCATAGCGCCGCAGTTGGTCAATGGCATCGGCGATACCGCTTTCAGTGCCGGGTGGTTTGGCCTCGATCACCACCAATGGGATGCCGTTCACAAACAGCGTGACATCGGGCCGGATGTTGGGTTGGCTGCCTGGCGTGGACACCCGAAACTGCGACACTGCTAAGAAATCGTTAGCCAACCAGTTATCCCAGCAGATGTAGTTGATAGTTTGCTCCCGGCTGCTGTCTAAACCTGGAACGGTGGCACCGCTTAGTAGCAACTCGGTTGACTGCTGGTTGGCCTCCAACAATGGGGCTCCAGCAGGTGCTGACCGCAGTTCCGCTATCGCCGCCTTGATCCGATCCTCATCCAGCCATGGCTGGCTCTTTTGCCCAAGATTGATTCGTCTCAGTGCCGATGTTAAACGCTGCTCTAGCAACACGCTCCGCTCAGAGTTGCGGCCAACGGCATCAGCCTCTTGTTGTTTGCCCCAAACGAGCGTTTGCCAACCCAGCTTCGCTAAATGCTCTAAGAGCGGCTTCTCTACTAACTCCCACTCTGGTCCTGAGTTCACCCAACCACCGTCCGAACCCGACCAGAGAGCAAATCAGCAGCTAAACCCGCTCGCAGTTGGACAAGCTTGTCTCTTTCCCGCTTGGCTGCTTGGATAGTTTCATCAACCGAATCAAGAACCTCTGCAATCCGCCGCTGTTCTTCTATGGGTGGTAATGGAATATGCACGTAGTCAAAAAATCGCTGATTCAACCCAGGTTGAGCTGATCCAGTTATTTGAAGAATAATTTTTCGTTGTACATCTTGAGATAAAAGACAATAATATAGATAATTCTGATCTATTACTGGTCCTCCTCTCAGGAGAAAACAATGTTCATTGATTGCAGCTTGCTCAAACTCTCCTTTATATATTGCTATTTTGCCAGTCTGAGCTCCATCCTTATTTATCAACACGTCATCTGAATGTAGATGCCCACTACTCATCTTCAAATAAAATTGCTCTGGTATGCGACGTATATTATGTAAGTCAAGAGATCCATCTGATCTAATATTTTCGCCTCCAAGACTAGGAATACCATGCATACTTTGATCTGATCCCCCCTGTGGCCTACTACCAGTTTCAACTGTCATTAGCACATCTCGCAGTGTGACTGTAGAAAAGTGGCTATCACTCATAGCCCAACTCCTGGAGGTGTTTCGCGAGTTGAGTAGTGGCATTGTTTCGTGCAGCTTCGAACTTGCTTAAGGTTACGCTATATTTGCTCACGAGGTTTTGGTACCAGGCGAGCGCATCACTTTCAATGGTGGCAAAGTGTTCAGTTACAAGCTGTTCAATCCTGTTGCATAGTACTCCTAGAGCTTGTATCGGAGCATCATCACTATGCATGGCTTGGAGGGTTTGATGAGCTTCGGCAAGCAAAGCATCATCCACAGCCTTCAAAGCCTTTTTTACTTTGGTGCGTTCAGCCTTTAACTTCTTTAGCTCGGCTGGGCTCACCACATCATTCAACTCATCATCGGCTTCGTCGTCATCTTCTGAGGCTTCAGTTCTTTTGATCTCAACTGCCAAACGGGCGTGTTCAGCTACCAGATCAGCCCTGTGTTCTAATTGGCTTCCGGCAAGAAGCTTTATGGCGGTGTACTCAGCTAAATCGGGAGCTTTCTTACCTTTAGTTTTATCTTTATTTTCCTCTTGGCTGGCTTCCGCTGTGGTGAGCCAAGCCTCGATTGCTGCCTTCCACCCTCGGCTAGCGGCAGTCTTTAGTTCGTTGCTGCTTTGTTGCCACCACTCCGCAACCATCCCCGCAGCCTCAAAACGGTCCAATCCAGCAGAGGCCATACTGGAGGTAAAGCTGTCCACAAACTTTCGCCGCAAGTCGGCAAGGTTGTCTGTAGCGTGTAGGGCCAAGAGCATGGGCTCGGCAATGTCGCACCACCACTGATGCCATGGGCTCGCGCTAGCTCGCCGCCACACAGCATCGTTGATTATGCTCCGAGCAGTATCGTCCCCCCCCCCCCCCCCCCCCCCCCCCCCCCCCCCCCCCTGCCCCCCCCCCCCCCC
>JAPOTT010000040.1:0-23008 GCA_026709025.1 bacterium | reverse complement strand
TCTTTTTTTTTTTTTTAATCGTACCGCCGCCCCCCGACCCCCCCCCCCTTCCCCCCCCCCCCCCCCCCCCATTTTACCCCCCCCCCCCCCCCCCCAGCAGCGCTATGTCGCCACTCTGCATAGCCGTCGCCCCGGGCGGTAAAGAGAGTCTCAGCGCTCAAACCCGCCCGATGTAGCAGTTCTTTGGCAGCAGCAACCTCGGCCATGGGCACTCCACCGTGCAAATGTGCTCGTATATCTTGGGGTTCTGGGGGCGGAGCGTTGTCGGCGTAACGGCGGATGTTGCAGTTGAAGTCGTTATCGGCTAGTTCGTCTATTGTGACAACCTTGGCAAAACCCTCCACATCGGTAAAGCTCTGGTAGGTAGCGGCGATCTTCTCTTCATCTTGAGGACGCAAGTGATTCTGGGCTCGACCCTCACGAAAGTCACGGTCGGCATTGATGAATAACACCTTGCCTACTCGCTCCTGTGGTTTTGAGCCTTTGGCCCGCAGAATCAAAATGGCTGCCGGTATGGTGGTGCCGTAGAACAGGTTTGAGCCTAGCCCGATAACTGCATCAAGCAGGTCGTCCTCAATAATCTTCTGGCGAATCTCGCCTTCTGCCCCACCCCTAAACAGCACACCGTGGGGCATGACGGTAACCACAACTCCATCCACCTTGAGCACAGCCAACATGTGCTGCAAGAACATGAGGTCGGCTTTCTTGCTGTTGTCGCTTGCTGGGGTATAGCCGTAACGGAAGCGCTCGGTGTGGGTTAGGGAGTCTTTGTCATAGTTCTGGCTGAACGGCGGATTGGTGATAACGCAGTCAAACCGCTTCAGCTCGCCACCCCTTGTGTGTTCAGGGGTGGTCAAGGTGTCATTGTTGCGTAGGTCGGCATCGCGGATGCCGTGTAGCAGCATGTTCATTTTTGAGATCGACCACGTTGTGCCGTTGTTCTCTTGCCCTGCAAGTGCGAGGTTGTCGGGGTTGCCTCCGTTGTCGGCAACGTGGTTTCGGGCATAAATCAACATTCCACCCGACCCGGAACACGGGTCGTACACCGACCAGCCCTCTTGGGGGTTCACCATGCGCACCATCAGCTGTACCACAGGGCGGGGTGTGTAGAACTCACCCCCCTTTTTGCCAGCCGAGTCGGCAAAATCCCGAATCAGATACTCGTAGGCTGCCCCCAAAAGGTCGGGGAACTCAAAGTCCTCGTTGCGCAGGCGGTGCTTGGAGAAGTGGTCAATCAGACTTCGCCACTTCTTATCCGATACGGTGGTGTTGCCCACTCGCCGGTTGAAGTCGATGTGCTGAAGCACCCCCTCTAACGCCGGATTACTCTCCTCCAGCGCAGAGAGAGCCTTATTCAACCCGTCACCCACCTGATGATGCACCTCATCTCGCAAGTACTCCCATCGAGCCACCTCTGGTACAAAGAACGCATCCTCATAGAAGTCGGCATCATCAGCCCGCATCTCTGCTTCTTCTTGTGTGCGACCTCTGTTGAGTTCCTCCTTCAGCACCTGTTGCCGTTTCTGAGCAAACACATCGCTCGCCCGCTTCAAGAACAGGGCACCAAAGATGTACTCTTTGAACTCCGAGGCATCCATGTTCCCCCGCAAGATGCCCGCCGCCGCAAACAGATGTCGCTCAAGCTGAGGTAACGTCAGCACGCCCTAGATAATAGACGGTTGTTTGAAGCGCCTAAGAACCGTTCGAATGAGCCAACACAGAAAACTAACTTCCAGCGCAGCTAGAAACCTGTCTTAGCAACAGGCTAAACCAATTGCTTATGCCTGTGTTACTTGATAACCCATCCTGCCAAGCTGTTCAACAGCGACTTCAGGATTGTTTCGAACTGTTGCCCGAGTTTGTCGCTTGTTCCATGCTTCCAGTGATTGATCTAGGATCACATCCCAACCCTGCTGCCAATCGGTGAAAAGCTTTTCACGATTTAGAAATCCAAGGAGTTCTTCAACAGTCGGACGAAACCTGCGACCACCAACTGGAAAGTGAATTTCTTGCAACCGCGGCAAATCGAGCCCCGCAGTCCCATAGATCCACCCGAGTTCTACGGATTCGGCATGCAGATGAATATGAGCCAAGGGTTTGGAGACAGCCTCCCGATCATACTCAATGCGGAAAACTGGCCGCGGACCACGCTCAATGTCTGGACGAACCCACAGACCGAATGTGGCTTGTGCTAATCACTGTGAATTTGGGGGCATCATTAATGCAGGCTTGGATTAGGCGAGTTAAGTCTGTAGCGAAATTGTTGGCTTCTGTTTCAAGAAGGTCGCTCATGTTACGGGTGGCAGGTCTTTCTCTGTCAGCACGTCACCCCAGATGAGCCACAAATCACGAAGGACAGGGTTGTCAAGGCGATCTTGGCTACCGAGTTCATAGAAACTCCGCAAGCCCAGACCAGTCGCTTCCGCGTTCCTCTGCAGCATCTTAACGATATCTTCTCGAGGGACTGTCACACTGGCCATGAGGACCTCCTACACGCATATCCAGAGTGCGCTTTCTGGGTAGTAATCTTATATCCAGCATATCTGTGGCGGTGACAAACAATGCCAGTCATTACTCATCAGGCTGGCTGTCGCCGGGCTAACTTGAATATGCTGTAACTGCTCATCGTACTAGAAGGAGATTGTTCGTGATCCTTGTTGCTGGCTCTGTTTCCCTGCCCCCTGAGAATGCCGAGGCGTTCATGGCCGCTGCCGCTGCCGTCTCTTCTGCGTCTAGGAAACTACCGGGTAACATCGACTACTGCATCTCCATGCAGGAACCGGGGGTGTTTCGGTTTTTGGAGATATGGGAGACCGAAGAAGCCATGAGCGCGCAGTTTGCCACTCCCCACTTCGGTGCGTTCCAAGCCGCCGTCGGCGATCTGGGCATGACCGCAATGGAAGGCAACAAGTACGAGGTTGCCTCAGTCAGCCCACTTTTCGGCTGACACCCCCAGCTCCCTGTTCACAGACCCTCAGATCACGTCCACCCGTAAATTCGTACACGCTCTAACTGCGAGTAGCATTAGCACCCAATGTCTACCAACATGGGATACCTGCCTCATCTTCAATCCCGAGAGGAGTACGTCGACTACCTAGAGGGCTTCACGCTGCCTACGGTAGATGAACTCAAGGAAGGCACACTCTCAAGAAAGCTGCTCAAGTCGTACATGCTTGAGACGGCTCGGCACGATCAAGCGGTCCCAAAATTAGACTCCATTTTCCCAAACCGTATCCACCTTCATCGTCTTGACGAAACTCTCTATCGAGTTGAGGATACCAACCACGCTGGGAGCACCGTGGGGCTGCTTGAATCGCTTCACAACCGGTACCCAGTGTTCTACACAACAATGGCCGCAAACGAGAGCAATAAGTGGGTTCAGCAGATTGTAGACCAAAACCCCTGGTTGGATCGCCTTTGGCTTTCTTCGCCTATCTTGTTCGAGCTATGGCAATACGTTAAGCGCAACACACCAGATCACCGCTACGTAAGGCTCGGATTTGAACATGAAGCATGGTATGAAGCTTCTACAGATTATTACGATTCTGACGGAAATACTGATTACTGGGAAAGCAACTTAAGCGATGACGAAGATACTGAACTTGGATTTCTAGAACGTCGTCGATCAAAGGTAGCTCTCACTGAACGACTTAGCATTCTCCAAGACAAACTCCAACAACTCATTGATTTGTACGACCCTTTACACTCACTCGTTCACCTTCAAATACCCGGTGGTGATCATGGAGGACATGTTTTTTATCATGATGGCCGCTCTACTAACCGAAGTAACTCCTTTATAGAGCACCGTGCAACGATTGAGCTTGTTCTCAATCTATATCGATCTGTTACTGAGAGTGCTGAGACTAATCTCTGGATAGATACAACCGAAGCGGGAGAAGAAGGATTTATCATCAACGGAGCACCTATCACAATACGTTTTCAGGAACCACTAAGTGAAGCAACATTCAATCGATTTGTTGATCTAGGTCTTCAACGGCGAACTAGTCGGTTCCGTATCGGTGGCTACTTGACGAGAAGAGGACCGACAAAAGTTCATTTAGCTGCAATTGACCGACATCTTTGGCAACCATTTCTCATGGAAGCAACAAGCAAACAGCTTCTTGGAGTCTTGCCTAGTGGCACTTGTGGCAATACAATCCACCGCCTAGTGACAAATGTACAGCGCTATCTTAGCCCAAACATAGATGTCTGGCTTGGAAGCCAACTCTATACGGATACTGTAGCTGATTCCATAAAATCAGCATGAAATCAAAAGATACCCTTCTTTCAGATCAAGTCTTTCAACTTAATGTGTTTCTCTGGGCGCTTCAAGAGCTTCCAGACAATAGTCCCACCTTCCCAGTGCTCCTGAAGGCTGGCTACTGCTTACACTCTATTGGTCAACGAGTTATCATGCCTGTCAATACACGCTTTACCGATGCCCTGCAAAAACTCACTGATTCTACTAATCGCTCAGCGTGCCGCCCAGATCTCTGGCTTAAGCATACAAGCGACCATGTAATGCTGATCATTGAACTCAAGGCAAGAGGATTCTCAACAAACTCATCTAACCGCCGCCAAGCCATAAAACTTATTGCCGCAAGTGCAAACTTAGCTGCTTCTCTTGGAGAGTCTGGTGAGAGACCAGGACAAGTCATTTATGCTACAACCTCTACTGATGCTAAGGAGCTTGGAGAAACACTCAAACAATTAGCTCTCAAAATTGAAACCGAAAATATTCCCGCTGCACCTGTGGGGGTTATCGGTTTATCTATGGAAGGTGAAGGTGTAGCACTGTCTAGTCCGATTCCTTCAGATCTACCCAAACCGATAGCGGATACTATTGCTAATCCTGCGATTGTTCTCATGCATAATGGTGAGAACGATATTCAACCTCTGTACTTCATACCATGGATACCAGGCATCCAAGATACTCAAGACGATAACTTACACTCTGCCGGGTTACGTGAGCTTACCGCGCGCTTGCTCACATATATTATTTCTAAAGTCGGTCGAACTCAGGTTCCCAATACACTTACAATAGATATCAATGAATTACTCAGCGCTGCGACTTTCGGGGTTTTCGGCCACTGGCGGGATTCTGATCGCAAGCAATTCTGCAAGGCTGCTGCAACAATAGTAGAAAGAACCCTAAAATCGGTGACTACAGTGCAGGGAGTCGGAGGAAGCTACTTAGAAATCGACCTTCCAGATAATGAAATTCAAAAAGCAGCAATAGACCGCCTTGAACAAACTGATCCTGCCAATCCAACAGCAAACTTAGAAGCTACTGTGACAGAACAACCCACGCTTTTCAAACCTGAAGGATAAGACTAACTGATACCCTCTTTTCTGTATCTAGAGAACTACCGGGTAGCATCGACTACTGCATCTCCATGCAGGAACCGGGGGTGTTTCGGTTTTTGGAGATATGGGAGACCGAAGAAGCCATGAGCGCGCAGTTTGCCACTCCCCACTTCGGTGCGTTCCAAGCCGCCGTCGGCGATCTGGGCATGACCGCAATGGAAGGCAACAAGTACGAGGTTGCCTCAGTCAGCCCACTTTTCGGCTGACCCTTCAGCCATAGGCTATAACGCGAAGAGTTACTTTATTTGTCTTTTATAGCGCTTGCTATAGAACCAGCAGGATAGATAAAACCAACTAATGCTGTGCTACCAATCGTAGCAACAAAAGAATATAACGCGACGATTTGCCCATGATCTAAACTGCTAGAGCGAGTTGTTAAGTGAAGGACTAAAGCTACTATAAAGGCAATTGTAGCTATAAGAATTAACTCCATTATTACAACCAGCTTTGCGGATATTTTTGTTGCACCTGTAAGTTGATATAGAGCTATCTCAGCTCTACGCCTAGTCATAGCACCAAAAACAAACAGAGCACCAAGCATAGCCGAACCAAGGGGTAATAACTTACTTGCACGATTAGCATAGCGATGCGACAGAGAATCCTCTCCTTGCGGAACCCGTACAAAACGCGAAAAGTCGGGTGGTCTACCATCAACGGTTACTAAAGATGCCACAGCCCGCTGGACACTTCCATCTACCCACGGTGCGAACTCCATCAAACAGCTTTCCGCTTCACCGGTTTCTGATGTCAAAACCCACAGCCCTACATCGCTCAGCAAACCAAAACGTGTCAGGTTCGCCACCGTAACCGTTCCCCTCACCATAGTATTTGAAATCTCTAGCGCACTCCGAGAGATCTCGGCTGTGAGATAGCTACCGGTAACTAGACCAAGCTGTTTAGCGCCTTCGTTTCCTAACACAGCTACGCTGTTAGCAACTGGTGCTTGTTCTGTCAACAACCTCCACAACATGATCACAACGCTCAGCTAAAGGCAAATCATGAGTTGCAATCATCAACCCTTGTCCATAGTCAGTACAGCAGCGTACTAAAATATCTGCAACCCCTTTAGATGTAGAAAGATAGACTATACCAGCCTCTCCTCCAATTATGTCTACAAATTGTAGCTGTTTTTGATTATCATAAATACAAGCAGCACCTGACGATGATCGTTGAACTGCTGTTACCTGCAGATCACTCTTTCCAATTGTTACAGTCTCAGTTGGTAACCAGACAATCTTGGTATAATCAAAATCTGATGTAATACCTAATCCGAACCGTTGATTGAAATTGATAACTGCCGCATTTTTAAAGTAGCAAATAAGTTATTTTTTACCTTTTGCTCCATAACGGGGATAGCCAAAGCACCTGGTTGAGTATCCTGCGCTAAGGGACTGTGCGTGCAAGCTACAAGAAATAGAAATGGTACAATGGTCTTTGTTAAATGCAGAAAATTTTTTCTGCAAGAAATCAACTAGCTTCCTCCTGAGCCGTATCCCAACAATCTGCTTCTTGACTTAACCATTGATCACTATTATCAAACTCACCTATATCTTCTACACAACTTTCAAAGGCTTCGTTGATAGCCTTACGAACATCAGCAGGTAGCAAAGTTTGCCAATCCCACTGTAAACCTATAGCCTCTAGATGCATTCTTTCGCAAAGTATATAGACCTGTCCAGTAGCTCCTTCTTCAGGAAATGCTATACTTTCAATAGCGGTGCGCTCTGCGATATTAGAAGGCGGTTGCCAACCATCTGGAATAGTGTATCCAAACTTATAATCTACTCGATCGGGGTCCAAGATAAATTGAACATTAGCTAATCTTGATTCAGCAACACAACGCTCAGTCTCAAGGCCAGCTGACTCAAGTTCAGATAACTCAATAACTCCATCTGCTAATGCTAATCTTTGATAGTCTGTAACTGTTTCGTCAAGCAAAATGTCGCTAATTAAAGCATCATACTGACGTTTAGTAGCAATATCTGCGGCTTGTTTGTCTTGTGTGGCGTTACTAGTTGAACTGCTACAAGCAGTAATTAAAAGCACAGAAATTGTACTTAGAATGACTAAAGATACTTTTAGAAGAAATACCGCAGAGAGCATAGCTTACCGGTAGACATAACGACAAAATGGTGCATGACGTGTCTCGCACCCGCCGCCAATAACCCAGTCTGTTCCAAATCCAGCGTCAATTCTAGTATAATTTGCTAGTGTCGATCTACCCCAGAATGCTCCATGTGAATCACCCTCACCATTCCACGATAAATATGCTTGAAGTTTTGAACAGGCTTGAGTCAAATCACGTACTGAAGAGGCAGCTTTACCCCAATGCTCAAAACCACCTCCTTAGATTTAAGATTTTATTTTGAATTATCTAGTAGTCTTCTTAAGGCTACTAATTTTTCCTACAGTGTGTTAGACTAAATAGTTTATGCTGACATAGTATGATTAGTACTGCCTCTCACGATGCTTTGGGAGAAAGAGAGGGTAGCGGATAATGGTGGTGGCTGTGGTTTGGGGGGCTTCTAGGTGGGTGGCGTGGCCCGCGTTGGGGATTGGGCAAACTTTGGATTTGGGGATAGCTGTGGCCATTTGGTGGGCGATGGCTGTGAACTTGGTGTCTTCGGTACCGACGATGAGCGCGCACGGCATATCTAACTCTCCTAATCGGTAACTAACTGGCTCAACTGCTCCAGCCCCCATGCCCCGCAAGCTCAGGGCCAAACCTTGGGGGTTACAAGCTAGCCTTTGAGCTTGTACCTCGGTCTGCTGGCGAGCCGACAACCGATACCTTTGGGTAGCAAATAGTGGTTGATTGGCCCAGTAGTTGGCGAACCACTCAATGCCCTCTGCCTCAAGGCGGGTAGCTAGCGCCTCGTCGGCTTCAATACGTTCTGCTCGGCTGGTGGGGTTGTCGATCCCAGCTCGTGTGCCTATGAGAGCCAGTGCAGCCACCCTGTCAGGATGATTTAGCGCTACATGCAGTGCAACCCTGCCGCCCATCGAATAGCCCACTAAAACAAACGGCTTTAGGTGGGCAGTTGCCGATACCACGCCATCAACCGCAGCAGCCATTGTGTAATCGGCTGGATTATCTGAAACGTACCCTGCGCCGTGGCCAGGTAGGTTCAAAGCTAACACCGGAGTAGGCAGATACTCAATAAGCGGAGCCATAGCAGCAGCCGACCCACTAAAGCCATGTAGAACAACGATTGTTGTTTTGCTCATTCGCTCAAATAACCCAATGAAATAACCACCCTGACTAACCCATTTCTATGTTTTCTGCTAGTTCCTTGCGATTCATATCCTGTCATATCCCAGGCAAAGGAACTTCGGGAACTCGTACTGAGCCTGCTGTAATGGATCGAAGTAACCACGGCCCAATGGCTGGGTGAGCCAACCTCACCCTCCCTCTACCGCTAGGTCTAACCATGCCTGATAAAAGCATGCGCCTACGATATCTTCACAAAGTTTCACTGTTTTCTTTTTCTTCCAGTTTTGATGATTTGCAGAGATTGAGTGAGGTGGGGGAATACCATGGGAATTAAGCTCTAAGGATGAAAGCAAATACGAGCACAGACACAGATATGGGTACAGGTACAGATATGGGTAAAGAATTGGATAACAGTGTTCTGGGAATCTCTGATGCAGACGCGCCTCGGGTTGGGCCGCGCAAAAAGATTCAACGCAAGGTGTACGAACAGGAGCTAAGCCACCTCCAAGAAGAGCTAGTGCGGTTGCAACGCTGGATACGTCACAAAGGACTAAAGGTGGTTGTGATATTTGAAGGGCGTGATGCCGCTGGCAAGGGCGGGGTGATCAAGCGCATTGCCGAGCGAACCAACCCCCGAGTGGTGCGAGTGGTTGCGCTAGGCACCCCTAGCGACCGTGAGAAAACCCAGTGGTGGTTCCAGCGCTATGTGGCCGAACTACCCGCCGCGGGAGAGATGATCTTGTTCGACCGTAGTTGGTACAACCGGGGGCTTGTAGAACCGGTGATGGGGTTCTGCGCCGAAGAGGAGTACCGCGAGTTTTTACGCTCTTGCCCAGAGTTCGAGCGAATGCTGGTGCGGTCGGGAATTATCTTGATCAAGTACTGGTTCTCGGTAAGTGACGATGAGCAAGAACGTCGCTTCCAAAACAGAATCTCCGATCCACTACGGCGCTGGAAGCTATCGGCGATGGACATTGAGGCGCGCACCCGGTGGGTAGAGTTCTCCAAAGCTAAAGACACGCTCTTTGCCCACACCGACATCAAGCAGGCTCCGTGGTACGTGGTGAATGCCGACTCCAAAAGAGCAGCTCGTCTGAACTGTATTTCGCACTTGCTCTCGATGATCCCGTACGAGGAAGTGCCGTGGGAGCCAGTAGAGCTTCCCGATCACCAAGACCGTACTGGCTATGTGCGACCACCCATTTCCGACCAAACCTTTGTTCCCGAGGTTTACTGAGTAGGTTTACCAACCATGCGCAACCCGGCCCCGATACATCATCAGCTGGCTACAGCATTTGCTTCGGGCGGTGTGGCTTTGGGGGCTTGGACAACTCTACCAACCCCTATCAGCGGCGAGATCATGTCTAGAGCGGGCTTCGATTATGTGTGCATCGACATGCAACATGGCTTGGCCGACTACTCCGACACGTTGGCGATACTCACTGCTATTAGCTTGGGCACTGCTACCTCTGTGGTGCGTGTGCCGTGGAATGAACAAGGAATTATAGGCCGAGTGTTAGATGCTGGTGCGCTAGGCATCATCATCCCAATGGTGAACTCACGCCAAGAAGCTGAAGCAGCTGTTCGGTCGTGTCGCTACCCACCCGAAGGTGTACGCAGCTTTGGGCCTATCCGAGCAATGCGGCAACACGGCTCTGGCTACTTTGTTGGGGCTAACCAAGCGGTGAAGTGCATCTGCATGGTAGAGACGATGACGGCGTTGGACAACCTAGATGCCATCGTTTCCACACCGGGGGTTGATGCTATCTATGTTGGCCCGTCTGATCTGTCAGTTAGCCTTGGGCTGCCACCTGTCAACAACGATGGAACCGCAGCTTTTGACGATGCTCTTGCTGCCATCGTTGCCACCTGTCAACAACACGGTGTAGTGCCCGGCATTCACTCCAACCCCACGCTCGCCCCTGCACGAGCAGCCCAGGGATTTCGCATGGTTACCGTTACTGCCGATGATGTTGCTCTTGTGGACGCAATCAACTCTCACCGTAAATCTGTTATTGATGCCCTCAACAGCACCGGTCAACCCGACTTCCCTAACACCTAACTACCACATCAGCGTGACCCTGCTTGACGACAGATGAATCGATATCGGCTAGCTGGAGTTCTCTGGGCGGTAACCCTGCTAACTGTTGGGTGTATAACTGAGAACAACGAGATTCCACAGGGGCCTCCCCGAGAAATTCGTATCGTGAACAACGTGGAGGTGAGCGATGACGATCTCAGCCTCACGGTACGCTACTGGGGAACACAATGTGAGGAGTTCAGCGAATCGGAACTGAGCTACGGCATCACCCAAGTGGAGATTACCGTTTACGCCTTAGTTTCTACCGAACAATGCGAGCGTTCTGGCAATCAGCAAACTACGGTAATCTCACTTGCTGAGCCCCTCAACAACCGCATAGTCATCGATGCCAACACTAACACCGTGGTGTGGGAACCCTAATCGCTAAGTTTTCTGTAGTCTGCTGTGTGCCTGTAACCGTTGCATGGCATAGATAACTGAGTAACGGTTCGGTTACCAGCAATATTATGTCACCGAACGGTGTTACAAGGTGCTACGATCAGGATGTGTCTAAAGTTGTAAACCCTGTGTTGGCACATCTACCAACACAGCACACAACCGATGTTGCCCCGGGCGTGTTGCTCCACACAGCAGTTGATTTCGGCTTGTATTTACGCGCCTGTCGCGAGAATGCAGGCATAACGCAAGCTGAGTTGGCTGCTAAAGTTGGTGTATCCCGCAAGTGGGTGTCTGAGATGGAGAACGGAAAGTCAACCGTAGAACTTGGCCGTGTCATCGCAGTATTTGCCCATCTCGGCTTGGTGCTGCGAGCTGAACCAGCGCCAACGCAGACCTTCGATATAGATGCTTATCTCAACGCGCTAACTAGCGATTAGCAACAGACAGTTAGCAACAGACAGGCAGATTGGCGTGGAATTAGCGGTTTTAATAGGTGGTGCTATGGCAGGGACGCTCGACTTGTCTGGAAGGGAACCAGCGTTTACCTATAACCAAGACTATGCCAGCGGCACAGGGCCGCCTCTGTCTGTGCGATTTCCGCTTACAGGGCTGCGCGCTGAGGGGAAAGAACTGCGCTTTTGGTTAGAAGGGCTGCTCCCCGATCACCCAGAAACACTGCGAGCCCTGCGCGCCGAGCACGAACTCGCTTATAGCGACACGTTGCACCTGCTCGGAACCCCAATGGGCGCCGATTGCGCTGGGGCAGTTCAGTTTTGCCCTCCCGAACAGGCGCTTGCCTTAGCTACCAAGCCTGGCGGAGCCGACCCGATATCTACAGCAGAAATTGCCGAATGGCTTAAAGCAATTAGCACCAACCCGGCTTTAAGAGTTCAGCGCAGCCTTAGTTCAGATTCTGGGTTCAGCTTGGCTGGGATGCAGCCCAAAGTTGCCGTGCGTCGCACTACCGAAGACGGCTGGGCGGTGCCTTATGGGGCGGTTCCAACAACCCACATCATAAAAGCAGTACGGTCTGATGCGTTCCCCCATGAAGCGGTGGTAGAGCACCTCACTCAGGCAATAGCGGCCCGGTGCGGTCTTCCCGCTGCCCATACGACAACCGATGTTTATGATGGGCTAGAAGTAATTATTGTAAAGCGCTACGACCGACTAGCAGATGCTTCGGGGCGAATACACCAAGAGGATATGTGCCAGGTGCTTAGTCGTCCTCCTGACTTAAAGTACCAACGCGATGGCGGCCCCTCCCCCGATGAAATTGCCGAAGTGCTCAATACCCATTGCGAAGGCACCGGCGATCTGGAAAGGTTCTGCGACTACCTACTGTTCCAATGGATTACAGCATCAACCGATGGTCATGCCAAGAACTACGGGCTGATGCTGCTTGGTGCAGGAATCGTGCGCCTTGCCCCTCTTTACGACACAGCTAGCTGGTTGCCTTACCACCGAGGTCAGTCGAACCGACTAATTCGTCTCTCCATGAAGATGGGAAAAGACTACCGTTTGCAAAGCGCTGATCGTCCTTCGGCCATACAGCACACAAGTAGACGGCTTGGTCTGCAGCCGCTGGCTGTAGCTGAGAGGGCGGCTCGACTAGCTGCCGCTGTTCCCGCAGCGATAGGCGCTGCACTAGACACGCTTCCTGGCGAAATGGCTGGGATAGCCGAAGTGGATACCTTAGTATCAGCAGTCTGTGAGCGTGCTGCGCTATGTGAAGCCATTGCCCATCGAGTTGCTTGAGGGGTCTGTTGCTAGAGCACTAACCAAGCAATGTGCCCAATGTAAGCTACCTACCTGTTATGGCGGTTACGGCTAGCTGTTTGGGGTGGCAGACCTGTACCGTACTTGTTGAGTGCCCGGGGCAACTGATGGCCCAAAGCGGAGACAACTGATGGCCCAAACCATAACCAGAGTAAGCACGCCCCCGCCGGTGCGGGCCGCAGCCAAGTTCAGGCTTCCGTGGCCCTTGAGCATCTACCACACTGCTGTGGGCAAGAAATGGGTGATGGGCCTTACCGGTGTGGCCCTGCTGGGCTTTGTGCTAGTACATATGACCGGCAACTTGCATCTGTATGAGGGCCCACAAGAGGTGCATGAGTACGCCGAGACGCTACGAAACTTAGGCACTGATGTGATCCCTCGAACCTGGGTTTTGTGGGGGCTTCGCATCGGCTTGATTGCTGCTTTTGGCCTGCACATTCACTCTGCCTACTCGCTTAGCCGTATGAGCATGGTTGCCGATCAGCGCTACGTGGGTGGCCGCAACTACATCGCCGCCAACTTTGCCTCCCGCACAATGCGCTGGACTGGCCCCATTGTGGGGCTGTACTTGTTCTATCACCTAGCCGACCTTACTTGGGGTTGGTTCAACCCCGACTTCGTGCGTGGCGATCCATATCACAACGTTGCCGAAAGCTTGAGCAGCATCCCCGTGGCAATCTTTTACATAGTTGCCAACATAGCGCTGTCTATCCATATCTTTCATGGTGCTTGGAGCATGTTTCAGAGCTTGGGCGTGAACAGCCCCCGCTACAACCACCTAAGGCGCTATGTGGCAGGGGGGTTAGCTAGCGTGATCTTAATAGGCAATTTGAGCTTCCCAATTTTTGTGCAAGTCGGAGTTATCGACGACGAAGGGCGCTCGTTTGTGGAGCAAATGGAACACTCAGAACCGCACGCAAGCTCCGCAGAAAACCCAGTGCAACCATGATCCCAGTGCAACCATGATCACAGAAAGCCCAGTGAAACCATGATCGGCTCGCTAGATGCCCGCATCCCGGCTGGTTCTCTTGAGAACAAGTGGACCGACCACAAGTTCTCGATGCGGCTGGTAAACCCCAACAACAAGCGGCGCTTCGACATCATCGTGGTGGGCTCTGGCCTAGCTGGAGCATCGGCAGCGGCCTCGTTAGGGGAGTTAGGCTACAGGGTAAAGGTGCTTACCTACCACGACTCACCCCGCAGGGCTCACAGCATCGCCGCCCAAGGGGGCATCAACGGAGCTAAGAACTACCAAAACGATGGCGACAGCGTGTTTCGTCTGTTTTATGACACCATCAAAGGGGGCGACTATCGCTCGCGCGAGGCCAACGTGTACCGCTTAGCTGAGGTGTCGGTAGACATAATCGACCAAGCCACAGCTCAAGGTGTGCCTTTTGCCCGTGAGTACGGCGGGCTGCTAGACAACCGTTCTTTTGGCGGAGCGCAGGTATCACGCACCTTCTATGCCCGAGGCCAAACCGGCCAGCAGTTGCTTTTGGGTGCTTACTCAGCGCTTATGCGCCAAGTGGCTGCGGGCACGGTGGAGTTGCATACCCGCTCAGAGATGTTGGAGTTGGTAATGCATGACGGGCGAGCTGTGGGGGTGATCACCCGAGACCTTATCTCAGGAGAGGTGCAGGCCCACTCTGCCCACGCTGTAGTGCTAGCAACCGGTGGGTACGGCAACGTGTACTTTTTGTCTACCAACGCCAAGATGTGCAACGTAACCGCAGCGTGGCGAGCCCATCGCAAGGGTGCCCTGTTTGCTAATCCGTGCTACACGCAGATACACCCAACCTGTATCCCCGCTAGCGACGATTTCCAATCCAAGCTCACATTGATGTCGGAGTCGCTGCGCAACGACGGGCGCATCTGGGTGCCACAAACCCATGATGATGGGCGCGGCCCAGATGAGATTCCTGATGATGATCGGGATTATTTCTTGGAACGCAAGTATCCGGCCTTCGGCAATCTGGTGCCCCGCGATGTGGCATCTCGTAACGCCAAAGCGGTAGTAGACGAAGGCCGGGGCGTGGGGCCACTGTGTAACGGGGTGTACTTAGATTTCAGCGATGCCATCGGGCGAGATGGTGCAGATGTGATTCGTGCCAAATACGGCAACTTGTTCGACATGTACGAGCGCATCACCGGTGAAAATCCGTATCAGGTACCCATGCGTATCTATCCTGCCACCCACTACACCATGGGTGGGCTTTGGGTGGATTATGAGTTGATGAGCAACGTGGCTGGTTTGTTTGTGCTAGGTGAGGCCAACTTTAGCGATCATGGGGCCAACCGGCTAGGAGCCTCGGCGCTAATGCAGGGCTTGGCCGATGGCTACTTTGTGCTGCCCTATACCATCGGCAACTACCTAGCCGACTACCTCGGCGAAGCAGCGCTGAACCCTAACGAGCCGGTGTTTAAAGATGCTAAACAGCAAGTAACAGACGAGGTAGCACGCTGGTTATCTATTGGTGGTACCCATTCGGTGGATTACTACCATCGGGAGTTGGGCAAGCTGGTGTGGGATTACATTGGCATGTCTCGCAACCAAACGGGCTTGGAGAAGGCCCTGTCGGAGATAGCTGCTCTAGGTGAGGAGTACCATCGCAACGTGCGGGTGTTGGGGTCAGCCGACACGCTCAATCAGTCGTTGGAGAAGGCAGGTCGGGTTGCAGATTTGTTTGAGCTGGCTGAGTTGATGGCCCGTGATGCGTTAACTCGCGAAGAATCTTGTGGGGGTCATTTCCGAGAAGAACATCAAACCGAAGAGGGTGAAGCCCTCCGTGACGATGAGCAATTTGCCCATGTGGCCGCTTGGGAATGGCAGGGTGCAGGCACTGCTTCAACCCGACACCGCGAGGAGTTGGCGTTTGAGAACGTGGAACTCACCCAGAGGAGCTACAAGTGAGTGCGAGGATCAACTTAACCTTGAAGGTGTGGCGCCAAGCCGGGCCAGATACTGAGGGCGCTTTTGTTGTGTACGAGGCCACAGACATCAGCACTGATGCTTCCTTTTTGGAGATGCTAGACATCGTCAACGAGCGTTTGATTGATGCTGGCGAGGAGCCCATCGTGTTTGAGTCGGATTGCAGAGAGGGTATCTGCGGCACCTGTGGGCTCATGATCAACGGACGGGCGCATGGCCCGCAAAAGGGAACTGCTACCTGTCAACTTCATATCCGTAGCTTCAACGATGGAGATCACATAACAATCGAGCCGTGGCGAGCTAGTTCGTTTCCAGTGCTGCGGGATTTGGCGGTAGACCGCCGGGCGCTAGATGCCATCATCTCAGCCGGTGGCTACATTACGGTAAACACCGGATCGGCACCCGATGCCAACCTGATTCCGGTGCCCAAAGAAACTGCCGAAACCGCTTTTGATGCTGCTGCTTGTATTGGTTGTGGGGCTTGTGTGGCGGCCTGCCCTAACAGTGCTGCCCAGTTGTTTACAGCAGCCAAACTGCAACATTTGAACTTGCTCCCTCAAGGCCAAGCCGAGCGATGGGAGCGCACCGAGGCAATGGTGGAAACAATGGAGGCATTTTTTGGGTCTTGCACCAACCATGGCGAATGCGAAGAAGCGTGCCCAAAGGAAATCCCCATTGACTTCATCGCCTGGGCGAACCGCGACTACATCAAGGCCAAGGTGAAGAACCGCAAACTAGCTGGCTAGTTGGCTAGTGGTGAAGCCACAACGCGGTAGCCTTGCGGCGGTGATGTGGCGGCGCGCTAAAGAAATCATCGGGCATGCGTTGCGGGGCATCTTTATGGGAGCAGCTGATGTGGTGCCTGGGGTGTCGGGCGGCACGGTGGCGCTGCTGCTGGGAATATATGCCCGCCTCATTGACACCGTGCGCGCTGCGGTAAGCGTGTTAGGTGCATTGTTGCGGTGCCGCTGGAGCGAGGCATGGGATCAGCTGCGGCACCTAGATTGGTGGTTTGGGGTACCTCTTGGGTTGGGTATCGTGGGGGCTATTGGCGCATTGGCATCCGTTATTGATGATCTGTTGGCCAACCAACCCGAGGCTATGGCTGGACTGTTCTTCGGCTTGGTAGCAGCATCGGTGGTTGTGGCTTGGAAGATGCTTGAGAAGCCTAGTGTGGGGCTAGTTTTTGTGGCGCTAGCTGTGGGAGGGCTGTTCTTTTGGCTGTTAGGGCTGCAATCGGGGCCAGTAGACAACCCGACTGTTTTGGTGCTGTTTGGCTCGGGAATCGTAGCGGCTTGCGCCATGTTATTGCCAGGGATTTCGGGGGCGTTCATCTTGTTGATGTTAGGTGTGTATCCGGCAGCTATTGCCGCAGTGGATGATTGGGTTTGGGCCGATTTGGGTGCTTTAGCGGTTGGAGCAACCGTTGGGCTGACCTTGTTCTCCAACCTGATTGGCAAGGTTATGCTGGGTTGGCCCAACCTCACACTGGCAACAATGGTGGGTTTGTTGATGGGTTCGCTGCGGGTTCTGTGGCCCTGGCCCAACGGAGTAGGCGTGATGAGTCGCCATGCAGAAGAGGTTATTCACGGCACTGGCCTCGACTGGCCATCTGCTGCCGATCTGTGGCTTCCAACGCTTTTGGCGATTGGTGCTGCCTATGTAGTGCTTACCCTCTCGCAGCGAACTAGCATGAAGTAACAACGCTACCGCTAGACCCACACAACCTTAGTCGCTACATGTTGTGGAGTAGTCGGGTGGGCTTCCTCTCTTGTTACGTGGGGTTGGTTTGTAGGTCTGTTGGATAAGGTAGGGGTGATGTTGGAGTACTTGAGTGAGGAGTGGATTGCTGCGGCTGATGCTGCGCTACGGGCATCGGGGTTATGTAGCAGTGGTGGCGAGCGGTTTGTTGTGGAGCAGCATGTGGGCGAGGTTGTGTTTCACATCGTGTTTGATGGCACCGGGGCCCGTATTTGTTCTGGGCCTACTGTTGAACCCACGGTGGTGTTTTATCAAGAACGGCGCACAGCAGTAAGAATTGCTATCGGAGACATGTCGGCCGAGGAAGCGGTGTTAGATGGGGAGGTTGTATTCAAAGGTAACCCTATGGCCCTGCTAGCTCATCGTGATCTATTGGATAAAGCTGAAGATGTGTTTGCCGATTTGCGTACACGCACCACTTGGGACAAATAGGTTTCAACTCATTGTTGCTCTGGCTAAGACTGTCATGACTGGGGCGACTCTGGCTCGGGCAAATCGGCCATGTTGGCTTGGGAATGTTAGTTGGGGGGTGGGTGGGGTGTTGGTAGTGGTATGTAGGGGGGTGGGGTTGGGGGTGGTGTTTCGGGGAGGGTTCGGGGGTTGTAGTCTAGGGGGCCTGGTTGGCCTACCCAGATGTGCCATGTGTATCGGGGTATGAATACTATATCAAAGCCGTCGTAGGGTGAGTTGCCCCAGTAGGTGGGGTTGCTTACGACTTGTGGGTAACGATGCGGGTGTCCGGCTGAGTAGATATCGCGAAATACTGGTGGTTCTATGATGTCGTAGACTTTGCCGTCGCCGGTGAGGGCCATGTAGACGCGTAGGTCTTTGATGGTTTGGTTGTAGACTTGGTTTTTGAGGCTGGGGTGTGATGTGGGTGCTGCAAGCCCTGCGCTGATGTATTCGATCATGAGTAGTCCGTCTTCGTCTATTTTGTGTTTTTCGTGTTGTTAAACAAAATCTGGAACAAGGTTTTTGAAGTATTCTTCGTCTAGCACACTGGTGGTTATAGTACCTCCGGTGCCGAACGCGAATGCGCGGGTGATGTCTGGGTTTTCGGAGAGTTTAGCTTCAACACTGAAATCAATGTCATCGGGGTTTTCGCTTCCATTCCAATCTTTGATTTCAAAAAAAGCGCGCTCACCAGGTTGCATTGTTAACGGGAACCGTCCACTAGCTGGTTCTACGGTGCTGCTAGTGTCTTTCGGGCGTGCTGTGACTGTTACCTCGCGGGCGAACAGTGTTTTAGAGAAGTTCCGCACTAAACCACGCAAAACACCATCGGCAACCAACACCGAATCCTCAACTAAAGCAATCTCGTCGATATCTTCTAACGGGAAATCCCAATCCAAATACCCGAAATAACCCAAAGGAATATCCTTAGGAAACATTATTTTTGATTCAGGGTAGCCCACACTACGACTTTTGTAATCTTCGACAGCAGCTTCTGTGTTTGGGAAAGCACCGCTAGGCCCAAAGTCGCTCATATACACATAACGGCGTCCACCTGGTTCATCGCATGATACTTCCGCTACTTGACGTTTGAAAGCGATAGCATCGCGGTCTTCACTGGTCATTTCCTCTCCCGGGCCTAACGGACGAGCGAAAATCACTGTGTAAGCATGTTGATCGTCGCACAAATCAAATATCTCATTAGCTAAACCCTCATAAGGCGGTGGCGGAGCTAAAAGCCGTAAACCACCCGGCTGATCACCCTCACCCGGTACCACCCCTGAACCACCACCGCTATCAACATCAGTAGTACCTACAGGACCAGAAGGCACATCAGTCACATCAGTTGGCATCGGCACACCATTAGACAACCCCTCAAGCTCACCAATAGTGCCACCAGTGCCAGACTGCGGGGTAGCCGTTTGCACAGGCATACTAGGAGTCGGGGTAGCAACAGGCTGCGTGGTTGGCATGGGGATGGGCACAACAGGAGTCATCTCCAAAGTCGGCTGCTGAGTCGACTGTTGAGTCGGCTGTTGAGTCGGCTGAGGTGTTACAACGCTAGGAGTTCCTCCTAAAACAGGCTGCACTGTAGTAGTACTAACTGGTACCACGCCCACAACCTCCACCGTTTGCTCCGAACTAGCCCTGCAACCAAACCCAACCACAATCACCACAGCAACAAGCCAAACAGTCCTCCAGTTACAATTTTTCTTCTGAACAATACAACAACTGTTTCTGTTCATTAGTCTCATCTCCTATCAGTTTGCTCTGCTAGTAGAGGCACCGTTGGTACTTGTCCAGCACGCTTCAACTAGAGTGTCTCCGAGCGAGCCAGAGCAGTTATATATTTGAAGATCTTTACCATTAATTGTGTTGTCAAACCAACCTTCTGGGCCTGGCCCTGTCGTGTTTAAACCATAATTGTTGGCGCTGTTGTTGACGATAAGCGGCCCGCCACTTAGTATCGAAACTCTGGCTTCGATGCGGATCTCATATTCAGCGATGGTTTCTGAATCAAATTTGGTGAGACCATGATGGGCGATGCCACGAGATGCTTTGTTGTTATCGTCGTTGTAGGGGCTGAAACGAGCGTTTTCATTTGAACGGACAGCGCGGATAATCGTTTTCGCTGTCTCGCCTGCATCTGAAGCAGTGGTTGTAGGCCACGACAGACCAGACTTGGGCCACACTTTCGGCCACACCGCATACTTGGTTGCGAAATTAGTAGATGTTGTAGTATCAGTAAAAGAGATGAACGGAGCAGCTTCAGGCGTGTAAGCGTTGACCCCGCTTCCCCCAGACTTACAGCAGTCAACACCCGCGTATCCTTCTTTTAGGTCTAGATCGTAGAGATAACACACCATTTCTTTACCTCCGGTTCCCCATCGACAGAGCCGTTTGCGGGTGCCGCCTGTGGGGTCTTTTAAGCTTTCAATGATGTGTATTTGGAAGTTGTCGTTTGTGGTGTTGTATCTGTTGTTGTGTCTGGTTTGACAACTACTGTTGTTACACGCAACCCACCTTTTGAATGGGTTTTCATCTCTACAGTATTTGTAGCGCATGTATTTTGCGACTTCGTAGCCGCTTTTGTCTACGTCTGCTCTTTCGGCGTGACCGTATCTGAGGGCATCTACTTGAGCTTTGGGTTCAGTGAAGTAATCGATCTGCCATGGCCCGACACCCGGATTCCAGTGAGCTCGTTTATAACCGCTAAGCGTCATGTGAGAGTACAGCATCAAGTTGTGCGAGTCTTGGCCCCGGTTATTACGGTTCATATTGTCGCCTCGTGATAGTGTCATTGGGGATATTGCTCGGTTGGTGTAGGTGACGTTTAGGTTGTCAGTGATGAGTTCTGATTCTGGTATTGCTAGCATCATTGAGGCCAACATGTTTGGGGTTATTTGTTTGCGACCGCTTGCGGTGAGTTGTGTTTGGGTGCATTGCACCCCCGTTGGCGGGGTGATGGCTTTGCGGGTTACACGCAACACAGCATCATATACACCCCGGGTGGCACAGTATTTTTTGGTTGAAGGACAAGCAGTGGACACAGGTGTGGTGCTAGCGGTTTGAGTGGTGCAGGTACGGTCTGGTCTGGTGTGGTGCCAATCGCTGCTAGGCGATGTTTGCCACCACAACGGGAATGTGTAGGAAGTGGCTGCTCTTAGACCTGAGAACGCGGCAGACAATGTTTTAGTTTCAACAAGACGACTATCTGTGAGGGTGCCTGCTGCACCTAAACGAGCTGTATGCCATCTTTGTGCTTGCATATTAGCTGTCCATCGCAGTTCAACGCTGTTTTGCGTGACAGCACCACACACCGCAGATGTTGGGTACGAAGCCAAACCAGCAGTAGTGCATGTGACAGTAGGGGCGACTTGGTTCCAATCTCCATTTGGTGAGGCTTGCCACCAGAAATAGAACCGGTAAGCCGTTTGAGGACTCAAACCGCTAAAAGCCGCGGTTAGGTTTGCAGAACCAAGAGCACTCCCATCAGTATACGATATGTTAGTTGTGGCAGTGACAGCATCAGACAAAGTCGCACGGCTAATGTACCATCGATGTACCGCCGGGTTCGCATTCCAGTTCAAGATGATGCTATCTGTAGTGGTAGCGCCACACGTGGGTGCAGATGGGCTAGTAGATGATCCAGTAGTGGTACATGCAGCATTAGGTAATACCCGCACCCAAGGATCAGCGTTAGAAGCCCTCCACCAGAAATAAAACTGATAAGTAGTACCAGCCGACAAGCCGGTAAACTGTTTAGACAAAGTCGTTGCCGAGAGCGACACGCCATCGGTGAAAGACCCACCCGACACAGCACGCGCTATGTACCAGTAGTACACTTGAGAATTCGGGTTCCATGTTAAAGTAACGCTATTAGCAGTAACAGCAGAACACAGTGGACGACCAGGATTAACTACGCCTGCTGAAGTGGAACACTCCTTGCCCGCAGGCAACTGTTTACGCCCACCATCAACAGCGAACACACTTAGAAAATAAGCTGTTGCAGGGTTTAATTGTCTGAAACTAACAGACCTAGCAGTAACACTCTACGCACGATACCGAACACCTCTAGTTGTAGCTGATTCCAACACTGCGGTGTAAGTATCAGCACCAACTACCGCATCCCAAGAAAACCTGATCGTAGTCGCCGTCGCAACACACACCAACCCAGTTGGTATTGAAGAAAACGCCGTATCACAACTCTTAGCTACCGACGCACCCCAAGCCGTAACAGTCCCAGTAGTCTTACCAGCCTGCAACTGCAACCCATAAGACTGATTCGCAGTTAAACCGGTAAACCTATAAGACGTACTCCCCGCAGGAGATGTTGATTGCCAACTAGCGCCACCATCTTTGGACACCCGATAAACATCAGCCCCACTAGTCGCAGCCCACGACAGCTTAAGCGTATTAATAGCCGCCGTACACACAAGCCCAGAAGGTGTACTAGGAGCGCACACCGACACATACCACCAACCCTCACCATTATTACCCGTATGACGCCACACCCCACCATTCCCACAACGCCTACCAGGCGCAGCATGCTGTACAACCGGCGCAGCAGGACACACCCCACCCACCCGATTACGCCGCGCCAACTCCTTATGCGGACGCTCCGTATACCAAACACACACCTGAGACTGACCCTCAGCAACACCAGACACACCAAACCCCGGCACAACCTCACCAACCCGATCCAACACAGACGCAAACACCAACCCAGCAGCGATAACCGTCACAACCAACACCGAAACACATAAACGCCTCACTACCAACACAACCTAATCGCCAATAACACTATATTTCAGTCTAGACATAGCTCCTCCTTAAAGAGTATGCCTCCACGAAAAGGAAGGAACTTCAGGATGGATTGCGGACTATTACATTTACCATAGTTGCATAATGCAATCAATAAGAGGTGGTGTTGGATTATGTGAGTGAGGAGTGGCTTGATGGGGCTGGAACTACTCTGGCTCGGGCAAATCGGCCATGTTGGCCAATGCTGCGGCTGCTGCTTGCACTA
>JAPOTT010000006.1 GCA_026709025.1 bacterium | reverse complement strand
TATTTTTATTACTTATGCTTCTTTGTTATCTGGATGAGTCTGGTAATACCGGTTCGCGCTTGGATGATCCGCGCCAGCCGTATCACTATCTTGTTGCAGTGATGGTCCGAGAGGACAGGGTGTCACAGATGTCTGAGCGACTTGATGAGCTAGCAGATAGCGCGGCTACAACAGCGAACATGGTTGAATACCACGGCCAAGAACTATTCGCAGGAAGTGGACCATGGGACGGGGTGGCACCGCATCTTCGGATTGGTGAGTATGAGAAGGCTCTCGCCGTTATCGCCGAGGTAGGTGCTTACATAGCTTATGTTTCGATCAACAAACATGGTTTAGCACAGAGGGGTGCTTTTACAAGCCCACATTTGTATGCGTTACAATTTTTGGTCGAAAAAATTGATGCATGGGTAGGATCACACACTGATCCACAGTGTCAGAGAGCGCTTCTAGTTGCTGATCAGAATCATCAAGAAGAGCAGTATGCGTTTGAACTCATTCGCGAGATGCAGAAGCCTGGGGGTCGGATAGGTTCTTTTCTCAGTATTGCCAGGCCGACAGAACATATTGTCGACAGTGTGTATTTTGCTCCTTCTGAGAGAAGTCGAGGTATTCAGATGGCTGACTTAGTGGCGTTTATATTGAACAGGCGAGATAGATGTTTAGAGAGTCAAGATAATCGTGCTTCAGCAAGAGCTGTTAGACGACTGTGCGACACGCGAGTGATTCCTAGGGTGGTCGCGAGGAGGGAACAATGGCCATGACCTCAATTTGTCTGTAGGCAGCTTCACGCGACTGAGACCCGCTATCAGCGGGCCTCAGTGGGTTGGACCAATGTACCTCGGTGACCCAAAGTCTCTTATGGCCTACTGCAATCATAGCGGCAAGCTGAGTGAATGTTATCCGTGGTTAGGGTGGTGGGGTTAGGTGGGGTTGGCAACTAGTACTACTTCGGCGGCAATTAGTTCTTGAATTTGGTTGTCTGATAAGCCTGCCCATGCCTGTAGAACCTCACGTGAGTGTTCGCCTACTCTGGCCGACTCCACCGTATATCTGCTGGGTGTAACCGACATCCGATGCGGCGGAGCAGGCAACACTAGATGGCCTAAGTCTGGATGTTGAACATGTTCTAGGTAGCCTCGGCTGCGTAGTTGAGGGTCGTCGTATATTTCTTCGGGATTAGCCACGCTGGCCGCTGGTACGCCGATTTCGGTTAGCACATGTGCAACAGATCGGGCAGTGCGCGTAGCAGCCCATTCGTTGATTGCGGCTGCCAACCCTTCAGCGTGTGCCTTGTTTGGGCTGGTTATAGGGGCAGCGTCAGCTAGTTGGGTAGAGCTAGCTAGCCGGGTATCTGCATCGTTAGCTGTGGGTGAGGTTAGCTCTAGGTGCAAGCAGCCCAGCAGGTCGCAGGTAGCGTTCCATTGGGCAACGTTCTGGATTTCCACGATGGCCCAGCGGTCTTTGCCTTGACAGCTAGCCACATGAGTGAGCAGAGATTCGGCGGAATAGTTGGTACGTAGCTGGGTTTCGGTGCCGTTTACGAGGGAATCCAAATATATACGTGCTGCCATAGCTGCAAAAACCTCTGTTTGGGCAGCATCGATGTACACAGGTTTTTCGGTTTTTGCTACTTGTATGCGGGCTGCTTGCACTGCAAGAGCGGCATGTGCGGCAGTGGCGTAGTCGGTAAGAATGCCAGAAGTCCACCAAACCTCATCCAGACCGGTGTGGGTTGCGATGTTCGAAGCGTAAGCCTTGTAGGTTGCCCGCGATCCAGTGCGTCCATATCCCGACATGGAAACCATAATCAACTTCGGATTATGTGCCAGCAAATCCTCAAATGTGGCACCCCAGTTAGCCATAACCGAGCCGCCGAAGTTCTCGATAAGCACATCGCAGCCGCCAACAAGCTGCTTGAAGGTTTCTAGTCCCTTTGGGGTAGAGAGATCCAGCCCTAAGTTTTTTAGTCCTCTGGTGAGTTGGGCGTGCATGGGTGTGTTGGAGGCACCTGAGGGTTCTATGGCTAATTTGTGTGCATCGTTAAAGCCTGCGTCGCGCAGAGAATCTGGGCGAGAGGGTCTTTCCACCTTCACCACTTCAGCACCTAGCCCAGCCAGAATCTGCGCGCACACATTGCCAGCCACGAAGGTGCCTAGCGAGAGCACCCTAAAGCCCTCTAGAGGTGCGGTTTTCGGAAGATCTTGTGATGCCGTAGCGCTCTCGGCGCTTGGGGTATCGCTAGCGGAGCATGCCGTAGCGCTCTCGGAGTGTGAAGCAGCAGGGTTGGGGGCATTAGAGCTTTGTGTACTGCTCTGGTGGGTATTGGAGCTTTTGAACAGTGGTTGGCTGCTATGCACTGGAGCCCCTGGGCTGGCAAATGCTGTGCCGTTGGGAGCAATGATCTGCTTCCAGTAGTTACGCTCGCGGAGCTGTGCATCTGCCACGAACTCAGCTGGGGTGTTGCGTAGGCAGATGGGCAGACCAAAGCGCTGTCCCTTCTCAAACAGCTCCTCGCGCTTGTAAGGGGCGATGATCTGGCTAATCAACGGGATCAAGCCATCGTATATCTGTCGGCGGATAGCCATGTCGGCTAGGGAGGGTTCTGATAGCTCTGTGGGGTTGTCTAGCATTTGCAAAAAGGCGGGCCAATGGCGCTCCGCATAAGCTGCTATGTCTACACGCCCGTCTACGCAATCCCAGACCCCGCTAGGCGGGACAACATATCCGCCTTCTCGCTGGCTTGAGATCAACCCTTGAGCGTGGTAGCTGCTTACTGCTGACGTTTGAAAGGCCTCCATTTCTTGGGCTGAGATGTCTAAGAACTGCCCGCCAGCGGTATCTCGTATGGCTAGCGCGCCAAGCACCGCTACTGCACCATGGGTTGCAGCGAGGTGCCATTGGATTTCGGCAGGTAGTGCCAGAGGCGGTGATCCAGCCTCGCCTGTAGGTGCCATGTGCCCGCCTTGGGCAAAAGAGGTGAAGTGGGTGTAGGGACGGTACCAATAAGGCCCACCCACCCCAAAGGGGGTGATGGAGCAAACGATGGCTTTGGAGGGGGCCCAACTCAGCTCTTTGGTATCTACAGAGAACCCCCACAGCGGCTGTAACCCTTTGGGAGCGATGAGGATCACATCCACCTCAGCGGCCAAGTTACGTAGCTGTTCTTGGTGGGCCAGCACGCTTAGATCCAGCGTCACGCTGTGTTTGCCAGCGTGGTAGTAGGCGTATGTCAAGCTCACAGGCAGATCGCCAAGGGACGGTTCGTTAGCAGGTAGATCGCTCGCCGGCAGATCGCCGATCGATGGATCGCCACCAGAGCGTTGATATGGAGTGGTCAAATACGGTTCCAGATGCCTGTAAGGGTCGCCCTCGGGAGGCTCAATTAGGGTTACCTCTGCACCCAATTCTCCTAACAACCGCCCACAGTAGGGGCCCACTGGCGAGCTGAGATCCAGCACCCGTATCCCAGCTAGCGGCGCTGTTATGTCATCTAATGCCGCGGCACCCCTATCTACCGGTACAGGCTCTGCAACCTCGGTGTGTCGGTGTGTGGTAACCGGGCTCATTTTTGCAATCTAGCCTGTTCTTCGCGCACTAGGGGGAACAACGCCACCACGGTTACTGCCATGCCAATCATCTGTGCAACAACCAACGCCTCGTTCACAACAACCCATGCTACGAGTGCTGCCATCACAGGCAAAAGCAGGTTCACACTGCTCACCACATGCAACTTTACATAGCCGATGCTGTAGTTGTTCAGAACGTGACCCACACCCGGTAGAGCTACCATCAACGCAATTCTAGGCCAGTCTTCTACAACCGGTATGGGCGAAAGGCTACCTTCAGCAATAGCTGCTACTGGCATCAGCACCAAAGCAGCCACGATGGTCATGGCTGTACTGTACGTCATGGTGTCTTGGCGCGATCTGGCTTTGCGGCTACAGAACAAAAAGATCGTGCCTGAAAGCATGGAACCCACCGCCAAGGAGTCGCCGATAAGCGAGTTGGTTCCGCTATTGCCAGCTCCCACAACCATAAGCGAAATCCCGCTGATAGCAATCAGCGTCCACATCACCGAGATAGCACGCACCCGTTCACCCAACAACACCCCGGTAATCACCAAGATAGCAACAGGTCGCAGACCTCCGATGATCTGAGCATTGGCAATGCTGGTGTTGGCAATGGCCGAATAGCCCAAAGCGGTGGAAGTGCCAAATGCCACGCCACCCCAAAAGCCATCCCGCAAAGCCACCAGGCTCATGTTTTTGCCGCGCAGTCGCATAAACATGTAGTAAGCGATGGCTCCAAGCACCATCCGCCAAGCCACAAATACTAACTGATGCGACTCCGCGCTGCGAACCACAGACGGCCCGATGCTTAGCAGCAGCACCGCCAATAATAAAGCGGCCATGCCGTTAGAAGATGGGTTGTCGTTGGCTTTGAGCTGGGCGAGCTTTGTTGAGATTGACAATTCTAAAGAGCCCTCGTGTTGTGTCTGAGTGTTTTGTCTGATGCCCGCTTTGAAGGTGTAGACACTTTACGATGTATAGTTCGTGTAGCAACTATCGTAGTCACTAGCACCCGTCTTTGCGATGGGCGTACAGTCGTGATAGGCCATATAGCGCGATAGCAATATAGCTATTCTCGACAGGAAGGGGATTCATTGTGACCACTACCGCACCTGCGCCAGCCGGATTGGATTATCCGATCAACGACGCTGACAATCATTTCAACGAGCCCAAGGATTGCTTTGAGCGCTACATCGATCCCCAGTATCGGGATCTGGCTATCAGGATGGTTACCGGCCCCAACGGTGAGCGTCTTGAATTGTTTGCTGGAGCTCCTTCCAAGTTCAACACCAACCAGGTCACCTTCTCCAACGACGAACTCAAGAAGATGTTGGGCGACGACCCCAACATCGGGGCCACAAGTACCCGGCCTGTAGAAGACGATGAATCTGCAGCCCAAATCATGCCGGGCATGTTGTTGAACCGTCTCAATCCTTTGAAGGGCCTCTCCGAAGAAGAGCGTGCCGAGTTCATCGCCGAGTTCAAGAACAAGTCGGAAGCCTACGGAAACCGCGATCTGCGCTTGGCGCTCATGGATGAGCAGGGCATCGACAAAGCGGTGATGTTCCCTGCTGCGGCCCACAACATCGAGTATGAGTTTGTAGACAATATCCCTGCGCTGTATGCCAACACTAGGGCCTTCAACCGTTGGATGCATGAGGAGCCCGGCTTCAACGCTGATAATCGCATGTTCTTACCGCCCTACATCCCCTTGGCAGATCCCGAACTAGCCGTCAAAGAGCTAGAAATAGTGTTGGAGCAGGGAGCCATGATGATCCAGACTAAATCTGGGCACGCTCATGGTGGGGCCGATAATCCTTTCGGCGGCCGTTCGGTGGCCGACCCCGTGTACGACAAGTTCTGGTCTATCTGCAATGAGGCTGGGGTTCGATATGCAGTACACCTCGGTGGCACCGACTATCAGAAGTACGGGGCCGACTGGTCTTATGAACCCACTACCACCTTTGGCGACTTTGATGCCTTTCAGTGGGTGATGTACTGGGGCGACCGTCCCGCCGCTGAGCTAACCGCAGCGCTGGTGTTGCACAACTTTTTTGGTCGCTTCCCCAACATCAAGGTTTTGCTGGCAGAACAAGGCACCGTGTGGTTGCCTTATACGCTGCGCAAGATGGATCACGCCTTTATGATGGGCAGAAAAGCCAAGTACAGCGAGACAGGTCGTTTGAATGCTAGGCCGTCTGAGATATACAAGCAGCATTTCTACGTTGCGCCTTTCCCCGAGGAGAACGTGCAACGCGTAGCATCCGAAATTGGTGTGGAAACGCTGGTTTTTGGCTCCGACTTCCCACATGGCGAGGGATTGGCTCGGCCAGCGGAGTATGTGGACTCTCAGCTTTCTAGCTTTGGTGATGATATTACTCGTCAGATTATGAGGGACAACATGGAGGACTTCCTCGCCCCTTGTTTGGTGTAGTATCCCGCTGTTTGGTGTAGTAGCGGTGGCTCATAGTTGGTTGAGTGCTGGTGGCTGACAGAGGGCATTTTGTTGGCTATGAGGTTAGCGAGGGCGTTTCCGTCATCACGCTAGACCGCAAGCCCCTCAATGTGTACGACGCTGCGTTTCACATTGAGTTTCAGCAGGCTTGGCGGGTTGCGCGCGATGATGGGAACTCTAACGCTGTGCTCATGCAGGCCAACGGCAAGCACTTCTGCGCTGGTGCCAACATGGGCGAAAGGGTAGATGCGCCTGCGGGTTTCGTTGAGTTATCGCCGCCCGAAGAGATACTGTTAATTAAGAATACCATGAAGCCCACCATTGCTGCGGTCAATGGCGGCTGCATCGGTGGAGGGCAGCGCATGGTATGGCCTTGCGACATTATATTTTGCAGCACTGATGCCTTCTTTATGGATCCCACTGCCAACATGGGCATAGGCGGTATTCAGTCGCACCTGCACACCTGGTTTTATGGGCCTCGCTTGGCCAAGGAGATGATCTACAGTGGCGGTCGGCTGCCTGCTGAGCGGCTTTATGCAACCGGACAGGTAAACCGGCTCTATCCCGATCACCCTACGCTTCATGCCGAGGCGTTTGCCTTCGCTCAACAAGTGGCTACCAAAGACCCTGTAGCGTTGCGTCAAGCCAAAAACGCTAGCGATATCACCATGGACATCATCGGGCAGCATTATGTTTTGTCGCGCATGCGTGAGTTGTTAGACGAACCTGCCACCTTCAAGCTGCCCACGGTGTCTGAGGTGCCTACAACAGCCAAGCCCACTGTCACTGAAGCATCTGCTACTGAAGCATCTGTAGCCGAAGCAACCGCCCCCAACAACCGCCCCAACAACAGGGAATAGTTTTAAGATAATGCCTGCTTTTTATGATGCCATTCCCACTGATTTTTTGGAATCGGGGGAAAGCACCACAGTTAACGTAGATGGGTTTCCCATTGCCATCGCCAACGCCAGCGGGGTGTATTGTGCTTTTCAAAACATGTGCCCACATCAGGCCACTCCTTTGGGTGGCCGTCCGGTGGTTGATGGTGTGATTACCTGTTCACAGCACGCCAGCAAGTACGACGTTCGCACCGGTGAGTGCGTCAAGCCCGCCGATGGCGACGGCTTCAGCCAGGGCCTTATGACCTTTGAGGTAGAGGTGGTGGATGAAGTTGTGCGGGTGAAAGTTTGAGGTAACCATGCGGCTCGATTTAACCGAAGATCAACAAGCCTTTCAAGAGGCAGTTAATCGTTTTATTGCTACCGAGGTGCCGTTGCTCACGGTGCGCGATTTGTACGAAAACCGTTTGGGCTTCGAGCCTGAGTGGTGGCAGCAGGCCGCCCAGCTAGGTTGGACATCGCTGTTTGTGCCCGAGGCTTATGGTGGTGGGAGCTTGTCTGGCAGCCAAACCTGCGATGCGGTGATCTTGGCTGAAGAGATTGGTCGTGGCTTAGCACCGGGGCCGTTTTGCCCGGTGAACTTGGTGGCGGCTGGGGTTGGGGCTAGCAGTAACGCCGCGCAGCATGCAGAGTTGTTGGGCAGGTTGGTATCTGGCGAGGTAATTGCGGTTTGGGCTTTTGCCGAAAAAGCTGGCCGTTGGACGACTGATGCGGTGCAGGCCACGCTCACACCGGTAGGCCCCGCACAGGGTGGGCTAGCTACACAGTCCGCACAGGGCGGGCACCAAAACGGCGGCAGCTTTGTACTGAACGGCACCAAGCATTACGTGGAAGCAGCCAATGCTGCTAGCCACGCTCTGGTTACTGCTCGTGCAGAAAACGGCGGGCTCAGCCAGGTGATGGTGGCGTTGGACAGTCCTGGGGTGAGTGTAAAGGGTGGTCGTAGCGTGGACATGACCCGCCGTTTCGGTACCATTTCGTTTACCGATGTGGCTGTGGATGCCAGTGCCTTAGTGGGTACCGCAGGCGATGCAACCGAGGCGGTCAATCGTCAACTGCAGCTAGCGGTTAGCCTTCAGTGCGCCGAGATGGTGGGCATCGCAGATCGTACTTTGGAGTTCACCTTAGAATACGGTCAAGATCGTTATGCGTTTGGTCGTCCCATCGTGTCGTTTCAGGCTCTCAAGCATCGTATTGCAGACATGGCACAGTGGTTGGAGGCTTGCAAGGCTGTTTCCGATGAGTTGGCCAGTGTTTTGGATGCCCAAACCCAAGATGCCAGCAATGTTAGCAATTCCGAAGCGCAGCGTTTGGCCCATGTAGCCAAATCCTATGTGGGCGAAAAGACCACCCGAATTGTGGAGGATTGTGTGCAGATCACGGGGGGCATTGGCGTAACTTGGGAGCACGACATTCACATGTATAACCGCCGAGTGGTTTTGGATAGGGCGTTGTATGGGTCGCCAGAGGAGCACAAAGACGAGCTTTATATGCTTTTGGATTCCACTGTAGAAAATATAGAAAATATAACTGTAGGCACTGTAGGAGCAGCCTGATGAGCGCATCTAAGCTACCTGAGTCGATAGCCGACTTCAGCAGTCGGGCGACAGAGTGGATTTCTGCCAACCTTCCATCTACCGATGATCCTCCGCAAAACCCTATTGAACTGCAACGCTGTTTGTTCGACAACGGTTTTGCTGGCATTGCCTTTCCCGCCGAATACGGTGGTGCTGGCTTGACTCTGGAACATCAAAAGGTGTTTTACGACCTTGCTCGCGAAATGGGTCGACAGGTTCCAACCGGTACCGGGCTCATGGTTTCTGTGGGGATGTTGGGCCCCACTTTATTGGAGCATGGCAGCCATGAGGCTAAGGCCAAGTTTTTGCCGCGGCTCTTGCGGGGCGATGATCTGTGGATTCAGCTGCTTTCTGAGCCTCGAGGTGGCTCGGATATGGCAGGTGCTAGAACTCGGCTCACCCGTGACGGGGATAGCTATGTGCTTTCGGGTTCCAAGATGTGGAGCACCGGTGCCCACGTTTCGCACTACGGGCTTTGTCTAGCCCGCACCGACTGGGAGGCACCCAAGCACCGTGGGCTGTCTATGATTGCGGTGCCCTTAGATACAGGTACCGAGGGTTTGGTGGTGCAGCAAACCCGCACCGCAGATGGCACGCTAGGCGAGTTTTGCGAGGAGTTTTTTGACGATGTGGCGTTGCCCGCAGAAAACTTGATCGGCGAAGAGAACACCGGTTGGTCGGTAGCCCAAACTTTGCTGTTTCATGAGCGCAACGCCGCGGCCAACGTGGGTTTTGGTTACACCGGTTGGGAACAATCATCTAGCCGTAGGGCTGGTTATGAGCCTGGGCGGTTAGAAGATCTGATTAGAACTGCTCGGGCGAGGGGCACAGATGGTGATTCTTCAGTGCGTCAGCTTATCGCTGATGTGCATATTGATAACACGGTGGTGCCGCTTACTAGCGATCGCATTATGTTGGGTATGAGCTTGGGCACCCATCAAGGTCAATGGGGTTCGCTGTTGAAGTTGCAGTATTCTGAGGGTGCTGTTGAGCGGGTGCGCGCAGCGCTTGCTGTAAGCGGTGCTGAGGGAGTGATTTGGGACGACGATGAGGTGGAGTTGGATAACCCCGGCACGAGTTGGCTGCTGATACGGGGCGGCACGTTGGCGGGAGGCAGCAGCGAGATGCAGCGCAACATTATCAGCGAGCGTTTGTTGGGCCTACCCCGTGAGCCCTCGGTAGAGCGCGGCATCCCCTTCAACGAAGTAATCCGCAACCAAAAATCCCCCGAATAACTACCCCACCCCCACAAGCAAGGACGGCTGATTACATTCAAGACGGCTGTTGCATCTTCTCAGACACTTGCTGCCACTTGTTTAACAAGAGAGGTACCGTGCCGTCAGTAAGGCCGCGGTATCGCCTAACGCTTGTAAATACAGTAGGCTTGAGCTATTGCGCATAAAGAGTGGTCGAGGTAATTTGCTGCTCACCATGTTCTACGCGCAAAGACCGAGGAGAGCTATGACCACACAAGACAGCAGCTATGCAGACATTGAGGTAGAAGTTCTTGATGATGATGGTGTGAGCGCGGTTATTGAAAATGCCTTAGCCGAAGCGCAGTGTGATTGGGAAGATCTCCAAGAACAAGCTCGGGTTGGACGCTTCTCTAGTGAGACTGCTCGGCGTGCTTGGTTTGTAGTTTCTTCTTTTGCAGAGTAGCCGCAAAACTACTCTGCTACGCCAAGCACAGGCGTTCGCTGGTGAACTGACGGATGTCCTCAACGGGACTATCACCGATGGAATCCGCCTAAACGCATTGACGGATGTCCGCGGACGAGCGGTAGTCGGCTACCGGATTTCTCAACACAAGCCTCTCGGCGATTCCATCCCGCTTACCATTTCACAAGCTCCTCCAAAGCTTCATCTCAGTGTTCTGCATACCTTAGACTTAGATGAATTAAGCGGTGATTTGGTCACTAGCAGTAGCACTTACTCTCTTCAAGATGCCACATCAGCTACTGCGATATTTACATATGACTACGTTCGTGAACCTCCGAATGAGTACCCCGAAGCCCATTTTCATCTCTATGGGCAATCGGATACGCTTCAAAATCTCTTAGGAGTTGGAGGTAGAGACACCGATAAGCCTGCTGACCTCCATCTGCCAGTAGGGGGAAGACGGTATCGCCCCTGTTTAGAAGATATTATTGAGTTTTGTATTTTAGAGCGTCTTGTTAAGTCTAGACAAAAGTGGCAGACGGCAGTGAAACAGAGCAGGAGTCGCTACCACAAGTTGCAGCTTCAAGCTGCGGTACGCAGGGATCCCGCACACGCCGCTACCGCTCTGCAGCAGATGGGGTGGCAGGTTGAGGAATCTAAAGAATGATGCCAACGAGCACATTCCCACCCCCACCCAGGGGCAGAGATGGCTGATTACATTTACCCAGCCGCCGTGTCGGAGGATGTCGCTTATGGCAAGCATTGACTATTTGTAAAAGGTTTTTTGTGTTTGGGGTTGACACGGGGGGGGGGGGGTGGTAGTCTTTGTTCAGTTATTGATCGCATGACAGCTTCAATGGTGCAGTTGGTGTGTGTTTAGCCTTTGAAAGGAACATAATTATGCCTTCTAATCATACTCCTCCTCCTGCGGAAATGGCTCCTGCTCCAACAGGAGCAGAATTTTCTGATAATCCTGATCGCGATGATGTCGAGCATCATGGTGGTCATAACAACGTGGTATATTCTGGCGCAGGCAACGACACGATCTACGGCAACGGTGGCAATGATCAGTTGTCTGGTTCGTTCGGGATAGATCACCTGCATGGTGGTTCCGGTAACGATCGCCTAAACGGTGGCACCGGCAGCGATGTGTTGTACGGCGGCGACGGTGACGACGTGCTGTACGGCGACGGCGGCAAGGAAATGCGTTACGTTTGGGATTTCCAAAACCCTGGTAATGATCTGCATGACGATGATTTGCTTGTTGGCGGTGCAGGGAACGACAAGTTGTACGGCGAACGCGGTGACGATGCGCTGTGGGGCGGCACCGGTGACGATGAGTTGTACGGCGGCGGTGGCAATGACTTCCTCAACGGCGGCGCTGGGAACGACCGGCTGCAGGGCGGTCAGAACATGGATACGTTGCA
>JAPOTT010000014.1:17704-63648 GCA_026709025.1 bacterium | reverse complement strand
TCTGCGCCGCTGCTTGGGGGGTGGCCCACATCAGGACACTTGCTAGCAAAGCCAGCACTGCCAACATGGTCATGACTTTCCGACGAGCGTTAGCACTCTCTTCGCCGGAGTGCTACTGTGTACTAGATCAGTGTTTAGGAATGGATCTCGGCAAGTTATTAGGGTGCTTTCGATTGTTGAATGCCTGCAGGTGAAGGTAAGAGGGTATTTCGCTCTTTTCTGTGGGGGTATGGTTGGTTAGGATGAGGTAATGGCTTTGGTTTCGGCATCTACTGTTGTGGCTCCTACGTTGGAGGATGCTCGCCAAGTGTCTGAGGTGCTAGCTGAAAATGGTGCTGGCATGGTGTTGGTGTTTGGTTCGGTTGCTCGGGGTACTGCTGATGAGTGCAGCGACATCGACATGGTGGCGGTGTTTGATGATCTTGGTGACTACTCGTGTCGGTACAGCCTGAAGGGTCGTCTTACGCACAGTGCTCACCGGGTTACGCGAGCGTCGGTTGATGTGTGGGTGACAGACCGCGCTGAATGGCAACGCCGCACCACTATGGTGACCTCTTCGTTTGAAGCGGCTATCGCCGGTAATGCAATCGTGTTGTGTGACCGGCCAGCTACCCGCACCATCGATTGGGACAAGGAGATAGGAATGCCCGCAGACAACTACAACGAAGCCCTTAAAAGACTCATGGACACTGCTAATGCTTTAGGGCAAGTTTTCAACGGGCTTTATGAAACTCCACTAGAGCGCAGAGCCGCAGATGAAAATAACACCGATGATTGGGCTCATGCCCGCTATGAGCGTATGGCCCGAATGTGTGCAGATTCTCAACTAACTATTGAGTGCGCTTACAAAACCGTAGTGTGCTTAGCCGGTGTGAAATCCGAGCGCATTCACTCCATTGGAGCCCTAGCCGAGGTTATCCCCGAGGAATACAGCGATGTCACCGGCCCAGCCACTTCGCCTTTAAATCGGACTAAACCCAGCGGCATCACACTATGGCACACTGCTGGGGATTACTCAGATGCTCGGCCAGCACTAACACTTCACGAAATTGAAGAGACAGCCATCGAACTAGCTCAGATGGCCACCAAGACCTCAGCCGCTCTAGCCAACCACTTTGAAGGCACCGGCGAAGGCGCAGCCGCATATCTTAACCGTGTCATCAAACAGACAGAAACGGAACTTGCAACAAGCGAAATCGGCAAACACCCTCCGCTTGCATGAAGCATGCTGTGTAGCGGTGTGTTTAGTGGTTTAGAAAGTCGGCCCAATCTTGCATTAGTTTGGCGCGCTTTTCAAGCAAATCTGTTCTTAGGTAGGCACGCTCCGCTCTGCTGCCAACGTTATGGCCCAGTGCCATCTCGGCTATTTCCCATGGATAGTTGGTGGAACTAGCTGCCCAACTCCGAAACGAGCTACGCAATCCGTGGGGTACCATACCGGCGTTTAAATCCAGCAGCAGTTTTGACAGGTTAGAAGTATTTTGAGCTCGCCCGGTAGCTGAAGGGAAGATCAGACCGCTTTTCGCAGAGAACTCTTTTGCGGCAGCTAGCACCCTTAGCGATGCATCGGTGAGTGGTACTCTGTGCTCAGCTGAGGTTTTTGTGCGTTCGGCAGGGATAGTCCAAATCCGTTTTTCGGGGTTAATTTCGGGCCACGTAGCTAGCCGTACCTCACCCGATCGGCAGGCCGTATAAGCCAGCAACTCGAACGCCAGTTTGGTGCCTGGCCAAGCTGATGATGAGCGCACCGATGCCAGTACGTCAGGCACCTCTTCGGCGGGGAGGGCACGGTGGTGCTTGCCGCTTCTTTGTTTTGGTAGGGCCGCAGCGATAGGGTCGCCTGCTGGATTGTCTTGCCGGTAGCCGTGCGCGATAGCCCATTTCATCACAGCGCTAATGCGGTGGCGCTGTTTTTTGGCCATCTGTGGGATGGTTAGCCAGATTGGTTCTAACACGGCGAGCACATCACCGGAGGTGATTTTATCTATCCTCTTGTCGGCTAGCGGAGCAGCATGCATGGCAAGCTGGTTGCGCCAAGCTTTGGCGGTTCCGCCTGCTGGTTTCCAGCCGCCAGAGTGCAGGGCAATAACCCGCTCAACGGCCTCGGTGAAGGTTGGCGTACAGTGCTCTTCCATGTTGCATTCCTCCATGCTTGATGGGGTGGTTGTAATGCTTATAGAGGTTAAGAGCCTGCGGGGAGTTGGGGGGTGGGCGATGTTGTTGGCACAGAGCAGTGCCCATAAGCAACTGCTGGCAGCCGGGCTAGGTCTTGCTCAAACAGCTCTGGGGTGATAGCACCGCACACTTGTGTGGGGCCTGGTAGTGCTGCGGCAACGCTGAGAGCGGCGTGCTGGCCTACGGCTGAATCCAGATAGTTGGTAACCACCATTTTTCGCCCTTGGGCTATCCACTGGCTGGCGAGGGCGTAGGCAGTTTTGGGGCCGCCTATGGCCATAGGCTTTATCACCACAACGCCGACGCTTGGTGATAATGCGGCGGTAGCGAGAGCGGAGGCAGTTGGGCTTAGGTGGTTGAGTTCGCTCAGGCTTTCATCGGCGGCCACTGGAATTGGGGAGTGGCAGCCTAACTCAGCCAAGTTCTCTAGGCCGGTGGTGGGTTCTTCGATGTACTCAATGTTGTAAGGCGCAAGCTTGCCTAGCAGGTGGACTAGCTGAGCGGCAGAAACGCTGCTAGGCAGCCATGCCCCGTTGGCATCTAGGCGCAGGCCAACCCTATCTCCGATAGCAGAGCGCACTGCACCAACCCGCTCTATGGTTGTGGCTAGATCATCCATACCCACCTTCAGCTTTACGGTGCTGTAGCCAGCTTTTACCGCAGCGGTCGCTTCGGTGGGGCTAGCCACCAGCGCGTGTACTGGCACTGTTTGGGCTGTGGGGCCATTTTGGGCTGTGGGCCTATTGCCAGCTAGCACCGCGGCTTGGGTTTTGCCGGTTTGTTGTGCCTCTATATCTAAAAGGGCTAGTTCTATAGCAGCGTGGGCAAACCGCTCATGGGGTAGTTTGGCAGGATCGGGATGAGCTGCCCATGTCTCCAGAGCGTTTCGTGAGACTGCAAGATCAGCACCGGGCCAGCCAGGAAAGCACATAGCCTCTCCCCAGCCGATGTGTGAGCCCTGAGATATTTTCACCAAGATGCCATCTCTTTGGATGAGCGTACCTTTGCTTGTTGTAATAGGTCTGCGTAGCTTTAGCGACACCTCAAACAACTCAACATGCATTGCATCTACTGCCACACTTGTTGCTGCTTAATCTGCTTGCCAAGCGAGTTGTTTGCGCTGCGCCAAGCCAGCAGCATGATCGATGGGTACCTCTACAACCAAAACACCACAGGGTTGAGCAATAGCTTTAGATAAATCATCTAGGTTCCGTGCAAGCTGATAGTTAGCTCCCAACCCTATGGCCAGTTGTTGGAGATTAACGTGGTGAGGTGCGTGAAACAGCTCGGTGAAATGCACATCGACATCCCCAGATGCCACAGGCAACAGCGAAAATATGCCCCCGCCGTTGTTGTTAGGAACCACCACCGTTAGGTCTATGCCTGCTGAACAAGCGGCCAGCAACCCACCCACATCGTGTAGAACAGCAACATCGCCCACAAGCGCAGCAACCGGTTGGTCGATGGCAAGCGCAGCACCTAGCGCAGAGGAAACCACACCATCTATGCCGTTGGCCCCACGGTTAACCAATACCCGCCGAGGCGGGGCATCTGGTGGCCAAAACGAGGTGATGTCGCGCACGGGCATGCTGTTTGAAACGTACAGGGCAACTTCGGCCGGTAATGAACGCAATACAGAGGCTGCTAGCAGCGGCTCTAGCAAGCTGCCAGCAGACAACACGGATTCGGTGTGTTGCCACGCCTGGGTTGCGACTTGAATCCACGCTGAACTCCAGTTGGGAACTTTGGGATCTGCCGAAACAAACTGGGGAGTAGCGGCCTCAAGCAGCGCTACAGGATCGGAGGCCAGTGTTGTTGTCCAGCCAAATGATGGCTCCTCAAAGCGGCGGCTGGGATCCACTAGCAGATGGTGGGCACCACTACAGCGAGCTACCCATTGGCTAACGGCTTGGTTGCTAGGTGGGCCTCCCAAGCGCAGCAGCACCTCGGGTTCTAGTTCGGGTTTTAGGGATGGGCGATTAAGCCGATCAAGCTGATTAAGCCGATCAAGTACTGTCTCTGCTCCGTTGAGAACCAACGGGCTTCGTCCTTTGAGTTGAGAACCGGCATCGGCTAGCACAGGCCAGCCTGCTGTTTCAGCAAAGGCAACGATTGCTTGTGCTTCAGCCTCATTTAGGTTCAGCGCGCCAGCCACGATTAGCCCCGGTAGTTGGGCTAGACCTGCTAAAGCGGCAACCTCGTGTTCTACTAAGGGGCGCACCTGTTCTGTGGGCTTGCCCACCTTAGGTGTGTGGGTGTTTAGCTGGCCTTGTGGTTCTAGAGGTTTGCGAAACGGCCAGTTCAGATGTACCGGCCCGGTGGTTGGCCCGGCTGCGGCCATAGTGACGGCTCGCACACCGAGCCGTGCGAAGTAGTCGGGGTGGTCTAAATTGCATGGCACCTCGGCATACCAGCGCACGTGGTTGCCGTAGAGTTTGGTTTGGTGGATGGTTTGGCCCGCACCCACATCTCGTAGCTCAGGTGGCCGGTCGGCGGTGCAAACCAAAAGCGGTACGCCGCTGTGATGAGCTTCTACTACTGCTGGCAGGTAGTTAGCCGCAGCGGTGCCAGAAGTGCAGACCAGCCCCACGCATCGCTGTGATGCTTTGGCCATGCCCAAAGCACAGAAGCTGCCTACTCGTTCGTCTAGTTGTACGGTTACTCTCAGTGCCGGGTTGTTTCGGGCAGTTACGGCTAACGGGGTGGAGCGTGACCCCGGAGACACCACCACGTCTGTTACCCCGCAGGCTGCTACTTCGGCCCAAAACCTGCTAGCTGCGCTGTAGGCCAGGTTGTTGTAGGTCATGTAACCACATCCAAGATGGCGGCTAACTTGAGGTCGGTTTCGGCTAGTTCTCGCTCAGGGTTTGAGCCAGCCACAATGCCTGCGCCAGCAAACAGGCGTAGCTTAGTTGGGCTAGCCAGCGCTGAGCGCAAAGCCACATAGAATGAACCGCATCCCCGATGATCGATCCAACCAACAGGTCCGGCATACCAGCCGCGGTTTAGTTGTTCGTGTTGGCTTATCCATTGCTGAGCCATGGTTGTAGGCGTGCCTCCTACTGCGGGAGTTGGATGCAAAGCTCCGACAAGGCGTAGTGCCAGCCCGGGTTGTGGAGCAATCCGACCGGTTATCTGGGTACTTAGATGATGTACCCCAGGCAAGGTTTTCACTGTGGTGGGGCTTACTGGATCTAAATCCACATCGGCCAGAGCTAGGCAGGTTCGCAGATACTCCACCACGTAGCGGTGTTCGTCTTGTTCTTTGGCGTTAGACGCTAGGCGTTGGGCATTTTCTTGATCTTCTTGGGGGGTTGCGCCTCGGGGAGCCGTTCCAGCTACCGCACAGGTGGTTACGCGGTTGTCTTCTAGGTTGAGCAACAGTTCGGGGCTAGCACCCAAAAAACACAACGGGCCTCGCCCGAAACCGAACACTGCACAGGAATCAAAACGCGCACACAGCCTGTCAAGCACCTCGGACGCGTTGATGGTGCCGGTGGCATCCACTTGGCGCGCTACCACCACTTTAGACAGTTTGTTGGCCTCAATATCGTTAGCGGCTAGTTTGACAACATTCTGGAAAGCATCTCTGGTGGTGTCTTGTACATTCAAGCTAGCGATGCTGTTGGAGCCTGCGGAGTTGCCTGCGGAGTTGTCAGTGTCCGTGAGGTTGCTGGAGTTACTGGGTGCTTGGCTGGTGTGCGACATAGCTGCGTTTCCCCGGACCACCTGTTTGGGTAGCAACAGCAGGCCGCTGGGGTAATCATCCCACAAGCAGTAGCTTCTGCTGGGATTGTCTGGAGATTCTGGGGCTATGTTGTTTGGTGGCTGACTGTCGGCAAAGGCGAAGCCAGCAAATGCGAACTGCCCGGGTGCTAGCAGTTGCTCTGAAGCCACAGCTGCAGCCTCAAACCGCTCAGGGCCATCAACTTGGATGGCCTCACTGCTGCCTAAACCTGCTAGCGCTTCTCCTTCAGGAGGCTTCCAGAAAACCCGGTCAGGTTCTTTTGAGCATGAAAATGCCTCTAGAGGAGTGGTTTCATATCCTCGGTCAGACGGTGTGTGGCCCAATTCATCTCCGCTGTGAGCCGCGGCCTGCTTGCGGTGTGCTTGCTTTGGCGGCTACTCGATTATTCGGCGATTTGAGATTGCAGGTAGCGCTCAACGCCGATGTCGGCGATCATCCGCTGTTGGGTTTCAATCCAATCTAGGTGCATCTCTTCGCCCAAAAGCAGTTCTTCTAGAAGGTCTCTGGTGCCAGCATCACCTAGTTCTATGGCAAGCTGCACGCCTTTGCGGTAGCGATCCACAGCAGCCACCTCTAGGTCTAGATCTAAGTCCAGCTGCTCTGGCACGGTCTCTCCAACCATCACCTTGCCTATTCGCTGCAAGTTGGGCATACCTTCTAACAACAAGATGCGATCTATCAGGCGCTCGGCATCTTTCATCTCGTCGATGGATTCCTCACGGTACTTAGCTGCTAAGCCCTGCCACCCCCAGTTCTCACAGAGCTTGTAGTGGGTGAAGTACTGATTGATTGCGGTCAACTCGGCCGTGAGCATCTCGTTGAGAGCTTTGATGATTTCAGGAGAACCTTGCATAAGCTTGATGCTAGCTTGAACTCTGCAACAAAACTAGCTTGCGGCCCCTAGAAATACTGGAACCTCTTGTTCTGTGGAGCCGAAATGCATTGGGCTTTGCTCTAGCATGTCTTCAATTAGATCTAGGCATGCCCCGCAGTCCATACCTACTCCAGCGCTTTTGGCTAGATCATCCACAGTCACCGAGCACTGGTTGAACTGTCTTAGGATGAACTCTGAGTTTATGGCCTTGCAGTGACAAACCATCATGGCTGCTAACTCTTCTTGGCGGGACACAAACCCTCAAATCCAAGAACCCCGTAGAACAAGGTGTTTTGGGGGTTCAGGTTTTTGAAGGGTTCAGGTGGCAGGTTGGTTAAGTATGCCTAACGATACGGTATGTGCTGGCATTTGACAAACCCTAGCCCTGAAATCAGTAGGACAGTTCCATCACTTGGCCATCGCGCATAGGCCCGGTAACCTCATCACGACTAGCGCAGCAGTGGCCTATTTCGTTGAAGGTCATCAAGAAACGCTTATCGTCATCTGCCCACACCCGGCAAATACCGGTATAGAACACCCGAAGCATGAGGCGTTCTTTTGCGGTAACCAATTCCGACAAAATCCTGCTGATCACCCCACCATGGCAAGCTACCACTATGTGTTGGCCGGGTTGTGTTTCGCATAGCTGCTTAAATGTGCCTAAAACGCGCTCTTGGAAGTCGTCTGGGTTATCCCAGCCAATGTTGGCATAATCACCCGACTGTATGCCTTCGACATACGCTTGGGCTTGTTGGGCGTATTCGCCGTTTTTGCTAAAGAGGATTTCGGGGGGCAGGTAGATCTTGGAGTTACGATCTATCTCGCTGAAACCCGACTCGAAGGCCACTTCTAAGCCCAAGCGATCTGCTAGGGGTTGGATGGTTTGCGCTGCGCGGCGCTTAGGGCTAGAGATGATGTGGTCTATCGGTTCTGTTGCTAGCCAATCTGTCAGACGTTCAGCCTGCCAAACCCCTAATTCGCTCAGACCTGGGTTGGCAACACGGTCAACATTAATCTCTGGGACGGGTTGCGCATGGCGAACAAAGCAAATCTGCACCGCTTAAGCCTACGCTACGGCTAGTGTTTTGGCCTATGCGCTAGCGCTGCTTTGCCTTTATGGGGCAACGTTTCTGTGGGGTGCAGCAACTATGCGTCTTTTGGCTCCAGATGTTGCTGTAGAACAATCTCATTGGCATCGTTTAGCTGTGCCGCCACGTTGTCGCCATCGGTGATGGTGCCGTCTAGCAGAGCTGTAGCTAGACGGTCGGCCAACTCTTTTTGTACTAAACGCTTGAGCGGACGAGCGCCGAAGCTGGGGTCGTAGCCGTCGGTGGCTAGCTTGTGGCGCGCTTCGGTGGCTACTTCAAGGTGTATACGACGCTGCGCAAGGCGACCTGTTAAGTGTTGTATCTGCAGATCTACGATTTGGTTTAGATGTTCGGGCTGAAGCTCGCCGAAGGTAACAATGTCGTCTATGCGGTTCACAAACTCAGGGCGAAAGTAGTCCTTAGGCTTTACAGCTAAGTTGGAGGTCATAATCACAACGGTATTGGTAAAATCCACGGTGCGTCCTTGTCCATCGGTGAGGCGACCGTCGTCCATGAGCTGCAACAGCACGTTGAACACTTCGGGATGTGCCTTTTCTATCTCATCTAGCAGCACCACAGCGTAGGGTCTGCGTCGCACCGCCTCGGTAAGCTGTCCGCCTTCGCCAAAGCCCACATAGCCGGGAGGCGCACCGATTAGGCGCGACACGGTGTGCTTTTCCATGTACTCCGACATGTCAATTCGCACCATGGCACGCTCATCGTCAAACAAGAAGTTGGCTAATGCACGGGCCAGTTCTGTTTTGCCCACGCCGGTGGGCCCGATAAACAAGAAGGTGCCGATGGGCCGGTTTGGGTCTGCCAAACCTGCGCGGCTGCGGCGGATGGCCGAGGCCACTAGGTGTACGGGCTCTTGTTGGCCCACCACGCGTTGGCCAAGCACCGACTCTAGGCGTAGCAGCTTTTGGGTTTCGCCTTCTAGCAAGCGTGTAATAGGCACCCCAGTCCAGCGAGACACCACAGAGGCCACATCGTCTGGGTCTACCTCTTCTTTGAGCATCTGGCGATGGGCTTGGAGCTCCACTAGGTGCTTGTCGGCTTCGACAATTTGGCGGTCTAGTGCGGGTAGTTTGCCAAAGCGAATCTCTGCGGCTAGTTCTAGGTCGGCTTCTCTGTCTAGGGCAGTGCTGAGCGTGTCGTGTTCTTCTTTGAGGGTGCGTATCTGGGCGATGGCCTCCTTTTCGGCATGCCAATGGGCTTGCATGGCAGCCAGTTCCTCATGCAGGTTTGCCAACTCCTCCTCTAGGGAGTCCAAGCGTTCAGCCGAAGCTGCATCGGATTCTTTGGCTAACGCAACCTGTTCTATCTCAAGTTGGCGGATGCGGCGGTCTACAACATCTATCTCGGTGGGCATGGAGTCGATTTCGATGCGGAGCATGGAAGCAGCTTCATCTATCAGATCGATGGCCTTGTCGGGCAAAAAGCGCCCCGTTACGTAGCGATCCGACAGCATAGCAGCCGACACCAGCGCTGCATCTTGAATACGCACCCCGTGATGCACTTCGTAGCGTTCCTTGAGCCCCCGCAAGATGGCGATGGCATCTTCCACAGATGGTTCGCCCACAAACACCTGCTGAAAGCGGCGCTCTAGGGCGGCATCTTTTTCGATGTGGGCGCGGAACTCATCTAGCGTGGTTGCGCCGATCATGTGCAGCTCGCCTCGGGCCAACATGGGCTTGATCATGTTGCCAGCATCCATGGCTCCTTCGGCTGCACCCGCGCCCACGATGGTGTGCAGTTCGTCTATGAAGGTGATTACTTGGCCGTTGGAGTCGGTTATTTCCTTCAGCACGGCCTTGAGTCGCTCCTCAAACTCGCCACGGTATTTGGCCCCAGCCACCATCGCTGCCATGTCTAAGGCTACTAGGCGCTTGTTTTTCAGGCCCTCGGGCACGTCTCCATCGGCGATGCGCAGGGCTAGCCCCTCGGCGATGGCGGTTTTGCCTACGCCGGGTTCGCCGATGAGCACGGGGTTGTTTTTGGTGCGACGGCTTAGCACTTGAATGGTGCGGCGGATCTCTGTGTCACGACCAATGACGGGATCCAGCTTGCCCTCGCGGGCCAGAACTGTGAGGTCTCTGCCGTACTTTTCTAGGGCTTGGTAGGAATCCTCAGGGGTGGCCGATGTAACCCTGTGGGAACCCCGCACCTCGCTCAATGCTTCTAGGAGCTGATTGCGCCCCACGCCTACACGGTCGGCCATAGCCAAGAGTAGGTGTTCTGTGGAAATGTACTCGTCGCCCAACTCCACACGGGCGGTGTCGGCTGTTTCCATAACCTTGAGCAGGTCTGGGTCGGTGCGAACCTCGCCACCATAAGCCGACGGCAGGTTGGCTAGGGTTGCTTCTAGTTGGCTGCGCAGGTTGGGCAGGGCAACTCCAGTGCGTTGCAGCACCGGCAGCATAACCCCTTCGGTTTGGCCGATTAAGGCCAAAAGTAGGTGATCTGCGGTTACTTCGGGATTGCTGTTGGCTTGGGCCAAAGCAGTGGCCTTGTTGAAGGCTTCTTTGGTTTTTTGTGTCCAGCGGTTGGGATTTAGCATCGGGGGTTACCTCATCTGGGTTGTTGTTTGTCTATCGATACACAACCCCTAAAAGTTGATAATATTCCACTCAACTTTATTTATCTGTTGTGACTGAGCTATCAGCGGGTTTTGGGTCATCAGCGGGCGTTACTTACCCGTCAGCGGGCAGCACCCGAAAGGGTTGACCCTCTAGCGATCTGGCAACACGAAAGTGTCGTTCGTCTAGGGTGGCAATCACATTTGTGCTGTAACGGCTAGCAAGTACAATTAAAGAGGCATCGGTGAGGCCGATAGGTAGATCTGAATAGCGGTCTACGATCTCTGTTGCTTGAGTCAGGTCGTTGATTTTGAACTCTGCTAGTTCGTAAGCACCCGAACACAGCTCGTTGAGTAGAACAAGCTCAGCTTGAACGCCAGCTATCTGTGCAGTTAGGTAGTCCAACTCGGCTAGCACAAAGGGGGATATCACGAGTCGGTTTGTATTACGAATCAGATTAGCGCACTTTGAGTGCATTCGCTGGTTGGGGACAAAGGCCGCAAGCAGCACGCTAGTGTCTACGATCACCGGCCGAAGCCTGTCTCTGCTAATAATTCTTCAATTCGTTCGGCCAGGGTCGGGTCGCCCCACCCTTGAGTAAACAGAGGAACCGTGGGTGACACATCGTGGTTATCTAAGGCCTTTTCAACGGCTTCGCGGATAATAGATGCTTCGGTGCGGTTATGTGCCTTTGCTATCTTTTCGAGGCGCTGTTTGAGGTTGTCAGGCAGGTAGACGGTGGTTTGAATCATGAAACATATTGTACGGCATATTGCGTTCAACTCGAAGGGGATGCAGAAGTAGCAGGTGGGGGGTTGAGCTTCCCGACTAATCTTGGAGGGGGTGTTGTGGGATGTGTGGGGTTGGTTTGGGTTTTGGGCCGACTGGACTGGTGGGTTTGGTTGTACGCTTGGGCAATGGCTTTGATTGTTCCTGCAGCAACCGTAAACGATGCTTGTGGCCCCGACCCTGGGTTTTTTTGTGAGCTTGTTTTTGACAGCACCGAGAACGAGCGCTTAGCGGAGATAATCGGGTGGGTGGTGGAGCGGCCCCTGCGGATTGTGCTGATTCTGCTGGTGGCGTGGATTGCCAAGAAGATAATCCACAAGCTCATTGAGCGGGCGGTGGATCGCTTGGTGCGCCAAAGCGAGGCAGACACTGAAGAGCAGATGGAATCTGCGGGCAAGCTAGATATAAGTTCGGTGGCATCTAAGGCCATTCTCCGTATTCAGGAACGCCAAGTACGCAGTTCGCAGCGGATTGCCACCATTGCTGCGGTGCTCAAAAGCCTAGCTACGGCCGCTATTTTGGCGGTTGCTTTTTTGTTGTGCTTGAGCGAGCTAAGCATCGATTTGGCCCCGCTTATTGCTGGGGCAGGTATTGCGGGTTTGGCAGTTGGCTTTGGGGCGCAATCTTTAGTGCGAGATTTTTTGGCGGGTATCTTCATTTTGATTGAAGATCAGTTTGGCGTGGGCGATGTTGTGGATGTTGGCGACACCTCTGGTGTCATCGAGAAGGTGAGCCTCCGTACCACCACGCTGAGGGATGTGAACGGGGTGGTGTGGACGGTGCCCAACGGCGAAATCCATCGCACTGCTAACCACTCGCAGATTTGGTCTAGGGCTATCTTGGATATCGGCGTTAGCTATGACACCGATATCGATTACGCCAGTGAGATTATGAAGCGGGTGGCAGATGAGTTGTGGCGAGAGAACCGATCTGATGCCACCATTTTGGAGGAACCTGCGGTATGGGGTGTGCAAGAACTTGGCAATGATGCTGTGGTGATCCGGCTTGTGGTAAAAACTGACCCCAGCGAGCAGTGGGCGGTGGGGCGTATCTTGCGGGCGCGCATTAAGTATGCCTTTGATGCTGAGGGCATCGAGATTCCCTTCCCACAGCGCACGGTGTGGATCCGCAACGATGCTGGCGGTGCTGCCAATTCCAGTCAAGAGGCCGTTAGCGCCTCTGAACATCGTGCGCCTGAGCAGGGCAAGGTTAGCCAACCATTGGGAGCTAGCCCTGAAGGTGATGCCGAATAGCCTGATGTGGTAGCTAGTGGGCTTTTGGTGAAATAGTTTCTGAAGGAATATTAAGTGTATAATTTTAATTCTAGTGAAGCGGCTAAAGATATTTTCGCGATCGAGGAAATTAGTGTTGGACCAATCCAAAAAATAGGTACAGTGCTTTTAGCTTGGATTGTCGCTATTGTGACCCTAGGTGGAGGAACAACACCTATTAGTCGACAAAAGATATTGATTCGTCATATTGCATCAAATATTATTGTAATAGAGATAGACGATTCTGTGGCAGATATTTCAGCTACAATTTTCTCAGATTTGAATGAGTTGAGTGCAGAGGCATTCACTAAACGATGGTTTCCAAATTGGAAAGGGCTAAATGTAGATAGCCAGCAGTAGGAGCGATTCAGTGTGTGAATTATCTTGGTTGATATGCCTTTGATGCTGAGGGCATCGAGATTCCCTTCCCACAGCGCACGGTGTGGATCCGCAACGATGCTGGCGGTGCTGCCAATTCCAGTCAAGAGGCCGTTAGCGCCTCTGAACATCGTGCGCCTGAGCAGGGCAAGGTTAGCCAACCATTGGGAGCTAGCCCTGAAGGTGATGCCGAATAGCCTGATGTGGTAGCTAGTGGGCTTTTGGTGAAATAGTTTCTGTTCGATTAGTTGCACAGATATAGCGTTTAGATATAATGCGGGTTAATGTTGGATCTCGCAGTGCTTGGGTTGCTCAAAGAGGGCGACCTTCACGGTTATGAGCTAAATAAGCGCCTCAAGGCCCTAGTAGGTGGGTATGCCACTTCGTTTGGGGCCTTGTATCCCGCTTTGGCCCGCTTAGAGCGGCGGGGTTGGGTAACCTCGCAGCCTGAAGTTCCTGAAGTTAAAGAAACCCCTGCTGCGGAGTTGGTTGGTTTGGGTGATGGTGCTGATGGTAGCGGCGTTGTTGCAGAGGTTGTAGAGGCTGCACCCGACACGGGGCGCAAAGCCCGTCGCCGCAACAGTCGTGCAAAGGCAGGCCGTACCCGCAAGGTGTATCAAATAACCGAGGCTGGAGAAGAGCAGTTGTTGGAGTTGCTCCAAGATGATGCCAACAACGAACGCCGGTTCCGCTTGCAGCTTGCCTTTTGTCGTTTTTTGCCCCAAGAGAGGCGCTTGTGGCTATTTGAGGTACGTCGGGCTCATCTGGTGAACCTGCAAGCCATGGCTAGGCGTAACCCAGAGCAATCTTCAGACCCGTATGTGCGTTCGTTGTTTGAGCGAGATCAAGAACGTCTTGAGTCGGATCTGGCCTGGCTGGATCGACTGATTGCCGCTGAGCGTCCACAAGACCCTGAGCGCTCGCAAGGTTTTCAGCCGCGGGGTGAAAACCGATGATCTATTCAATTTCATTTCATTTTGTCCAAGGAGGGCAGCAACCATGAGCAAATCAATTCGTTTGGCTATTGCCGGTGTGGGGAATTGCGCCAACTCGTTGATTCAGGGGCTGAGTTACTATGCCGAGGCTGAGCCAGACGACCATGTACCGGGGTTGATGCACGTAGTGCTTGGTGGCTATCACATCAATGACGTGGAGCCAGTGGCAGCATTTGACGTGGATGCCTCCAAGGTGGGGCTAGATTTGGGCAAGGCCATTTGGGCTGAGCCCAATAACACAGTGCAGTTCTGCGAAGTGCCGGATTTGGGTGTGCGGGTTCAAAGAGGCCCCACCCTAGATGGGTTTGGAGAGTACTACCGCTCCCAATGTGAGGAGTCGCCCGTAGAGCCGGTGGATGTGGCCGAGGCGCTACGGGAAGCTAAGGCAGATGTGCTGGTGTCTTATCTGCCGGTTGGGTCTGAACAGGCCCAGCGCTACTACGCCGAGTGCTGTTTGGAGGCTGGTGTGGCTTTTGTGAACGCTATTCCGGTGTTCATTGCTTCAGACCCGCAGTGGGCGCAGCGCTTCAGCGATGCCGGTATTCCTGTGGTGGGTGACGATATCAAGAGCCAAGTGGGTGCCACCATTGTGCATCGCACTCTGGCACGATTGTATGAGGATCGCGGTGTGGAACTAGACCGCACCTACCAGCTTAATTTTGGTGGCAACATGGACTTTATGAACATGTTGGAGCGGTCTCGGCTGATGTCAAAGAAGATTTCCAAAACCCAGTCGGTCACAAGCCAGATAGACAACGGCATTGCTTCCGACAACGTTCACATCGGCCCTAGCGACCATGTGCCCTGGCTTAGCGATCGTAAATGGGCTCACATCCGCCTTGAAGGGCGGGGTTTTGGGGATGTGCCGCTCAACATCGATCTCAAACTAGAGGTGGTGGACTCACCCAACTCCGCGGGAGTGATAATTGATGCCCTACGCTGCGCCAAGCTGGGCCTAGATCACGGCATCGGCGGCCCGCTGTTAGGCCCATCGGGCTACTTTATGAAAAGCCCCCCAGTTCAGTACCGCGACGAAGTAGCCAGAGAGATGGTAGAAGCCTACGCCCGAGGCGAGGTGAGCTAGCAGCCTCGCCCCTGTTCCTTTTGGTTTAGAGGTGGGAGGGGGGGGTTCTCTCTTTATAGGGGTGGGTGGGATTTTTGGTGTTGGGTGGTGATGGCATCTGATATGCGTAGGTGGTGAGCAGACAGTTCAGCCCGTCACCCAAGGATCTATAAGTTCAACAGCCATCTGTTCAAAATGCCGTATATTGCGAGTTGCCACAGCCATGCCACGCGAACGAGCAATCGCTGCAATTTGAGAATCGGACTGAGATATGGATCGTCCTAGTGTTCTGCAAGAAGCAGCAATACTTGCATAGGCACGTGCCGCGTCACTATCAAATGGCAGCACACGGCCAGCAAAGTCTTCGCGCAGCATCTGCTTAATCCCTGTCTTGAGAGCGTCTTTACGCTGTCCAGCAGGCATGATAGCAACTCCATAAAGTAACTCGGCCTCAGTTACTGAGGAGAGAAATAAAGTGGCTGCCGAGCGGTTAGAAATCCACGTTGCAACCGTCGAATTCGGCTGAGGGCGCATTAATTCTGACACAACGTTGGTATCAAGAACAATCACCTTGGCAGCCTCATTCAAAACGAGGTGGTTCTGCTATGGCTTCCCTTGCAGGCAATTCCAATTCCACCCCGCCAAGATGGGTGAAACGCTCGCGTATCACAGCACTCAGATCAACAGGACCAATCTCATGGTCAATTGCGTCGCGCAAGATACGCCTCACCTCCTCTTCCATCGACAAACCATGCCTAGCTGCTCGGATACGAATCTTGACCTTGACTTCATCGTCTAGGTTACGAATTGTGATGCTCGCCATCTCTTATCCTCACTGACTTACTACAACTCTATCAGGAGTATGTGATTGCAATGCAAGCATCAGCAGAGATTACACACCTGCCTGAGTCGTTGGGCCCAACAAACACAACGGGGTTGCCAAGCTCGATCTCGGCTTCGGCGCGACCTTTGAAGTTACGGACGGTTAGCTTGGTTAGCACAGGTTGCAATCTTATGTCTTGTGAGGGGGTTGCGGGGCTAGAGGGCGGGTGTGCCATTGGTTGAGGTGTTTGTGGGCCTCGGCTGGGGTTAGGGGGCCAGTTTCTAGGCGATAGCGATGGAGTTCGGCCACTGCTTTGCCTACTTGAGGGCCGGGCGGCAGGTTTAGGTGAGCCATGATTTGTTTACCATCTAACACCGGTGGCCCTAATAGGTCGGGTTCGGCTTGGAGCAGGGCTGCCACATCGAGCGCAAGCTTATCTATGGCAGAAGGCTTAGCATCGCCTAAGGCTGCTGACTCATTGAGTGCTGTAGCCGTATCGAGTGCTGCGGCCACCTCTAAGGCTTCTTGGTGATGGCTGTGTGCGCCAACAATCCAGCGGCGTAGTTCACTCAAGTTTTGCGGCGGGTTGTTAAGGGCGGCTTGTGCCAGCTTTAACAGGGTTGGCACTGTTTGCTTCACATCTTTGGTGAAATGGCGCTCTACAAGCGCGGCGCGCACCTCATCTGGGCTGCCCACGCCAGACATCAAAACCGTCAGGCGAACCATGGGGCTGCTACCTGCATGGTTAAGGCCCCGCAGCGCGCGTTGCGGATCGTCAATCGGGCCCACTACCCGCTCAGCTAGGCCAGTAGAAAACAGCAACCCAAAGCCTGGCACTGGGTCTGCTAAAGCTAAGAGCCGATCCAACTCTGCGCGGATGCGCTCATGAGCCACGATGCTGAGACGTTCAGCCGTTTGTTGAATGGCTTCAACCACATCTTGTGTACAGTGCAGCTGAAACTGGGCCAAAAACCGAGCTGCTCTTAGCATCCGCAAGGGATCGTCGCTGAAGGTGTTGGCGGGCTCTAGGGGTGTACGTAGGCGACGGGCAGCTAGGTCGGCGGCCCCGCCAAAGGGATCCACCAAATCGCCTTGTGGGAGTTCCACAGCCATGGCGTTGATGGTGAAATCCCGCCGGGACAGATCAGCCTCAATGGCTTCGGCAAACACCACATCGGGTTTGCGTGAACCAGGCTGATAGTGCTCGGTGCGATGTGTGGTGATCTCTACCCGGCGGTTGTGGCGGTGAGCACCTATGGTTCCAAAGCGCTCCCCTTGTGTCCACAAGGCATCTGCCCAACCCTCCAAAATCTGCTTTGTTGCAGTTGGCTGAGCATCTGTGGTGAGGTCTAGATCGCAAGCCTCATCCACGCGCAGGCCCAGCAAGGCATCGCGCACGATGCCCCCAACCAGAAAGAGCCGGTAGCCCGCATCAGCAAACCGTTTGGTTAGTTCTTGGGTTTCTTGGACAACCGGTTTGAGTCGTTCAGACAGGTTGCTGAGGTGGGCGAGTTCTTTGCTCACCCCCCTCACGGTACTTGGCTGTTCCACATAAGACCGCAGAGTTTAGGACAATTTAGCCAGATCAGAACCGTAGAGCTTCGTGAGCCATAACGGGGGCCAACTCAGCGCGCAGGTAGGCTCAGTTGTGATGGCTGAGACACGAGTTCGGCTCGTTTTTAGGGTGCTGGCGGCGGCAGGGGTGCTGTTGGTTGGCCTTGTAGGATGGCTAGAGGTCCAACCAAGCGCAGCTCAACCAGATACAGCTCAACCAACCGCAGGCCAAGATAGTACTTACAGCCCGGTGTTGCTATTACGCCAGCAGAGCATTTGGCTAGATGAAGTAGATGAGCTAGAGGTTACTTTTAGGTTGCAAGGCATGCCTGATGTATCCAGTCAGGCCCTCATGTCTAGTTTGGAGCTTGTTTTGGGCGTGCCGGTGCGCTCTCGCACTGCATTTCAAGACAGGGTAACCAATCCAGCAAACGCTCCAGTATGGCAACGCATAAGGGGGTTGGCCCTGCCTGCACCCAATGCAGATGGAGCGTTTACGTTGCGGGCACAAACCACAGCCAGTCTGCCCACCGATACCCAAAGCAGCAACGAGCCAGTGCTTATCTTGCCAGAGGAAGGGGTGTACCCGCTGAGCTTGATCTTGCGCTCTGTTGACGGCACACAAGCAGCCAGCCTGCACACGTTTGTGGTGCGTTTACCGCGTGCTCAGAACACAAACACTCCACTTTTGGTTAGCACGGTGCTGTCGGTAGACGGACAGCCTGAGATAAATCCTCAAGGTGAATTGGAGTTGACACAAGGTTTCCAACGATTACAGGCCCTAGCCGATGTGCTTAGTTCGCATGGGGCCAACACAAATCCAGTTACCATTACCTTACAACCGCATCTCATAGATGCGTTGGCGCTTAGCTCTGAGCCTCAACACGCAACCCTGTTGGCCCAACTGCTGCAATCTGTAGCTAACCGGCAGGTTGCAGCCAACACTTATGTTCCCATTGACAGCGACGCGTGGATTGGAGAGGGCCTCAGCTTGGAGATCGGCTGGCAGATGGAAGCAGGGGCTAGGGTTCTAACCACAGAGCTAGATACAGCACCCGACCATACCACCATGGTGCTCACCAACTCGGCTAGCGCAGAGTATCTTCAGCGTCTTCAAAGAGAGCGGGTGGAGTTGGTGTTGGTGCCTGACACCTTGTTGGAGCTGAGCGAACAGCCAACTTCCACATCGGCCCAAACCTCGTTCCTGCTAGCGGCGGGTAACAGCCCGATGAGGGCGCTAGCTATCGATAGCACGGTTACTGCCAGCTTGGTTGCAAACCCCAACCCAGATGTTTCCAACCTTGAAGCCACTGCGAGGCAGATGCCTAACCCGTATCTCGCTTTAGCAGCTTTAGCGGCTCGATGGTTTGAGGATCCTCAGCAGGTGCGCGCCATAGTGCTAGCCCCTCCGCTTACCTCGCGCCTAACAGCTAGTAGCACCCGCACTTTGTTGGACGAGATTGTTGCTAGCCCTATTCTCACACCGGTTAGTCCTCAGAGCATCGCCGAACAGATTCCAGCCACAACCCTGAGGCGGGTGGTGTCTGTGGGCGAGAGTGGCTTTGGCGAGGACTATAACGCTGCGCTCAAAGGCGGACAGCAGATTGCCCGTTCTTATCAAAACATGGTGGATCCGATTACCACGGTGGGCACGCCCGAGCGGGAGTTGATCGATGCGTTGGAGCGCGCCTTGTTGCTATCGGGTACTTATGGGCTTACCGAAACCGAACGGGATGCTTACTTAGCGGTAGTGGCTCAAACCGTGCGTAACACCGTGGCCGCCATTGAACCTCCAAGTCGCCAACGCATCACGCTTACTAGCCGTACCGAGAACATCCCAATGCTCATTCGCAACCACTTAGATCATGATGTTGTGATCACGCTGGCGCTAAACAGCGACAAACTGGAGTTTCCCCAAGGCGATTCCCTGCTTTGGCGTTTGTCCCCGGGTATCAACCGGCTAGAGGCCCCTGTGAGGGCCAAAACCTCTGGTGATGCCATCTTGGAGGTGAGCGTGCAATCTCCAGAGGGGTTGTTGACCTTAGGTGAGACGCAGCTTACGGTGAGAGCCACATCGCTCTCAGGCGCAGGTGTTGCTATAGCTGCTGCATCTTTAGCGATATTGGCACTGTGGTGGGCAAGGCATTGGCGGGCACGCCGCGCTAGTAGTGTCTCGCCGCGCTAGTAGTGTCACATCTCAGTAGTAGTCTTGAAGCATGACAGTTCGAATAGTTACCGACAGTTCCTGCGATCTTAGCGATGAGGTTATTCAGCGCCATGGGATTGTGGTGGTTCCTTTGTCCATCATCTTTGGCGCCGAGGAGTACATCGATGGGCAAGATCTCAGCGCCGAGGATTTTTATCGCAAGATGGCAGATGCGCCAGAGCTTCCATCCACAGCGGCACCAGCACCGGGGGCCTTTGAGGAGGTTTTTCGGAAGCTAAGCTCTGAGGGTGCCGATGCTGTGGTTTGCGTGAACCTGTCGTTTGCTTTGTCGGCAACTGGAGAGTCGGCCCAAGCTGCAGCAAGGGCACTAGAAGGCGAAGTAGATGTAAGGGTGGTGGATTCCGGCAAGGTATCTGCTGGTTTGGGCTTGGTGGTGTTGGCGGCGGCTGCTGCAGCCGAAGCAGGCCACAGCGCCGATGAGATTCAAGCTCAGCTCAGCGAACTTAAAGAGCGCATCTTTATCTATGGCGTGTTGGATACTTTGGAAAACCTCAAGCGGGGTGGACGCATTGGTGCTGCTCAGGCCATGTTGGGAAGTGCGTTGTCTATAAAGCCTTGTGTGGATTTAACCTCAGGCACGGTGCAAGAAGCTGGCAAGCAGCGCACCCGGTCTAAGGCTCGCCGTTGGTTGCTAAATCAGGTGAAATCTGCTGGTGAGCTAGAACATCTGGCCGTGGCCCATGCAAAAGCAGACGATATTGCAGATTTTGTGAGCGCCCTTGGCGATGAACCTGCTCAGCATCCCGTAAGCGTGAACCTCATCGGGCCGGTGGTGGGAACGCACGCCGGGCCCGGAGTTATTGCAGTAGGTTATGTGGCTAAACGGTAGCTTGCATTGGCCCCTATAAATCTGCATCGGTAACCTTCGGGCTGTGTCGGAGTTTCTCCGCGACTACTTGCTTGTCGTGTTATTTATTGGGTTGGCTGGGGCGCTGGTATTTGGGATGCTTGGCGCTGGCAGCCTCATTCGGCCTACCCGCTCACAACCTCAAAAGTACCTCACCTACGAAAGCGGTGTAGACCCGGTAGGTTCGGGTTGGTCGCAAAGCAACATTCGCTACTACGTGTTTGCTTTGTTGTTTGTGATGTTTGATGTGGAAGCCGTGTTTATCTTCCCGTGGGCCACACGGCTAGAGGCATACGGCACGTTTGGCCTAGTGGAGATGGCCATCTTCATCTTCATCTTGGCACTAGGGCTGCTATACGCTTGGCGCAAGGGCGTGTTGCGGTGGATTTGAGGTAGCTAGATGGGATTGGTGGCAAGCGGCAAGGCACCCAAGCCTCTAACCAAGTTACTCAACTTGGGCCGCAAGTATTCTTTGTGGATGTATCAGTGGGGCTTGGCCTGTTGTGCCATTGAGATGGGCGCAGCCATTGGGTCGCCCCGTTACGATGTGATGCGCTTAGGGGTGATCCCGTTTCCGGCTAGCCCACGTCAGGCAGATTTGGTGGTGATCTCCGGCACCGTCACAGATAAGATGGTGCCGTCTATCTTGCGGCTGTATGAGCAGATGCCCGACCCGAAGTACGTAATCTCTATGGGTTCGTGTGCCAACTGCGGTGGCCCTTATTGGGATTCTTATTCGGTGACAAAGGGTGTGGATCAGATCATCCCCGTAGATGTGTATGTGCCCGGTTGCCCACCACGGCCTGAAGCCCTATTGGAGGGAATCGTTTTATTGCAGGAGCGCATCGGCAACGAAGACTCGGCTAAGCGGTGGAGAGGTGAGCCAATTGTCGTCCACTGAAACCGCTCCTTTGGTTAGCGGCGAAACCCCACAAGCGGGTATCAGTGCTGACGATGCCGAGGGAGAAGAGGCCCAGCAGCCTCAAACCGATGAGTTGCGTGAGGGTTGGGCTGCACAGATGGCCGAGGCATTGGGTGACGGCTACTGTGAGCATCATATTGTTTGTTCTAGCGATTTGTGGGTGAGGGTTACCCGCCAAGCGTGGGTGGATGCTGCTATTTTTGCGCGTGACCGGCTTGGCTGCGATTTTTTTGATTGGCTGTCGGCCATTGACTGGTTGCCCTCGCCTTATGGCAGGGATATGGATGCCCAAACCGATAACCCCCCACAGCGCCCCGTTGAATCTGTGGAGCAGGGCTATGGTGGCGGCCACACTCGTTTTCAGATGCTGTTGCGTTTGCATTCCACTGCTACACACACCGGCATCAACATCAAGGCCGACTTGCCCGATAGCGACATGAGCATCGACACCTTGATTGGGGTGTTTGCCGGTGCTAACTGGCATGAGCGCGAGGCTTGGGAGATGTTTGGTATTGTCTTCAACAATCATCCCGACCTGCGCCACATATATCTTCCGGGCGAGTTTGAGGGTAACCCGATGCGTAAGGATTTCCCGTTATTGGCACGGCGTGTCAAGCCCTGGCCAGGGATAGTAGATGTGGAGCTGATGCCGGGCGAGGACGGCTCATGAATCAGGCTCAAGCACCTGCGCTAGATGTGGACAAGCGCCGCCAGAGCGCTTATGTGGCTACCCAAGCCGCCGATGCCCGCCTGAATCTGGAAATTGAAACCGATGGGATGACCCTCAACATCGGCCCGCAGCATCCCGCCACCCATGGCACGCTACGGCTAGTGGCCCGCCTAGACGGGGAGCAGGTGGTGGAGGCCGAGCCCATCATGGGCTATATGCATCGGGGTTATGAAAAGCTCACCGAGGTTCGCACCTACCCGCAGGTAACCACGCTGATCAACCGCATCGACTGGCTAGGCAGCTTTGCCAACGAGGTGCCGTTTATTTTGGCGGCCGAAAAGCTAATGGAGGTTGAAGCACCCCCCCGTGCTGTGTGGATTCGCACGGTGCTATTTGAGTTGAGTCGCATTGCTAACATCAGCTTGTTTTTGGGAGACATGGCGGTGCAGCTAGGAGCGCTTACGCCTGTGTTTATGGCCTTTAGAGATCGTGAGTTCGTGCTGAACCAGATAGAAGCCGTAACTGGAGGGCGTTTTCACCCCAACTTTAACCGAATTGGCGGCCTCAAAGACGACCTGCCTAAAGGTTGGATTGAGAACACCAAAGCCGTGATGGGCCGAATGCGGGATTTTTGTGATGAGTTTGACGAGTTGGTGTTGGGCAATGAGATCTTCCAAGCCCGATGTCGGGGAATTGGCATCATCCCAGCCGATGTGGGGCTGGCCTATGGCTTGTCTGGAGCCAACATCCGTGCTAGCGGTGTGGACTGGGATTTGCGACGCGATGGTTCTGAAGCATTGGCTTACGATCAGGCGGATTGGAAGGTTTGGACTCACCCCGATGGTGACTCTTTCGCTCGCTATTGGGTGCGCTTGCAAGAAACCCGTGAGGCCACCAAGATCGTGGATCAGCTTCTAGACGGGCTACCTGCCGGGTCGATAATGGCTAAGGTACCCCGAATTATTAAGGTGCCTGCTGGCGAGGCTTACTCAGCAACCGAGAATCCTTTAGGTGAGATGGGTTACTACATCGTCTCCAAGGGCGACTTAGTGCCGTTTCGGGTGAAGATACGCTCAGCTAGCTTCTCTAACATGTCCATCTCGCCTTGGCTCCTAAAAGGTGTGTTCGTGCCTGACATCGTGACCATACTGGCCAGCTTGTACTTCATTTTGGGCGATATCGACCGATGAGCGCCGCGTTTGCCCAACCGTTTGCTCCGCTGCTGGCTCAGCCGCTGCCTTCGGCCATGTTTGCCTTAGAGGTACCTTACTGGGTGTCTTCGGCCATCAAACTGGGGTTGGTAGCGCTGATCATCCCCACCGCAGCGCTGGTGTTGGGTTACGTGTTCTTGTTGAAGATGATGAGCTTTATGCAAAGCCGCTTAGGCCCCATGGAGGCTGGCCCTTATGGCACCTTGCAGCTGCTAGCTGACGGCATTAAGTTTCTCCAAAAAGAAGACATCTTCCCCGAAAAGGCAGATCGTACGGTATTTGCTCTTGCGCCGTTGGTGGTGCTTATCTCCACCTTTTTGATCTACGTGGTGATACCCGCAGGGCCTAATGCGGTGGTGGCTCAGCTTGATGTGGGCATCTTCTACGCGTTGGCGGTTTCTTCGCTTTCGGTAGTGGGCATCTTGATGGCTGGCTGGGCTTCGTCTAACAAGTACGCGCTTGTGGGCGGTTTGCGTGCTGCGGGGCAGCTTATTGCTTATGAGCTGCCGTTGGTGTTGGCTGTGATGGGCGTGGTTATTCAAGCAGGCACGCTGGATTTGCAAAAGATAGTTACCGCCCAAGCCCAAGGGGAGATATTTGGTTGGGATGGCATCGGCAACCCCTTCATCCTTACGCAGTTTGTGGGCTTTTTTATTTTCTTGGTGGCTGTGCAGGCCGAGCTAACCCAGCCACCTTTTGACATGCCGGTAGCCGAGTCGGAGATTGTTGGTGGCTATCAGGTGGAGTACACCGGCTTTCGGTTCTTGTTCTTCTTCATGGGCGAGTTCGGCACCGCCTTTGCATTTGCAGCACTAGCTGCGGTGATGTTTTTAGGTGGTTGGGCATTGCCGTGGGGCGACATCACTCACTGGGGTTTCAACATCGCTGGCCCTGTTATTTTGCTGGTGAAGGTATTGGCTGTTGCCACGTTGATCTTCTGGTTCCGGTTTACCTATCCCAGGCTGAGAGAGGATCAACTCCAGCGTCTAGCTTGGAAGTTCTTGATTCCGTTGGCGCTGGCCAACATAGTTGTAACCGGTATTTTCAAGGTTGTGTTTTAGTGATGGCAACAAGCGTGGTTGTGCATAATACCTGTAGGAACCTCAAGTAGGAGTTGGATATGGCATTGGTACCAGGCTTGCTAACGGGGTTGAAGGTAACAGCACGCACCATGTTCCGTACGCTATTTGGCGACGGCCCGCCGGGGGTGCCTGCTCCTTCCAAGCATGCCCACACAGTGCAGTATCCCCATGTTAAAGAAGTGCCCGCCGATCGGGCCCGTGGTGTTATTGCGCTGCATGAGGAGAACTGTACGGCTTGCATGCTGTGCGCTCGGGAATGCCCCGACTGGTGCATTTACATCGAAGGGCACAAATACTTAGCTCCGCCTCGCCGAGAGGGAGGCAAGCCTCGTCAAAAAAACGCCCTAGACCGTTTTGACATCGACTACAGCTTGTGCATGTACTGTGGCATCTGCGTAGAGGTGTGCCCGTTTGAGGCACTGTTTTGGAGCCCCGACTATGAGTACTCCGAACCTCGCATCGCCGATCTGTTGCATGACAAGCAGCGGCTTAGCGAATGGATGGATACCGTGCCTGAGTTTGAGCCCTATGAGGCTGGGTCGCAACAAAAGGTGTTGAAGGTTCCCCGGTGATTGTGATGGTGTTTGTTTGCGCACAAGCGCAGGAGGTATCGCTGCGGTGATTGCTGAGCATGTGGCGTTTGGGATCATCGCTGCGGTGATGGTGGCTGCGGCAAGCCGTGTGGTAACCACCCGCGACATCATGCACGCGGCGCTGTACTTGGTGATCGTGTTAGCAGGCGTGGCAGCGCTGTTTTTGTTGGTTGGAGCTGAGTTCACAGGCATCACGCAGGTGCTCATTTACATCGGCGCGGTGATAGTGCTGTTTTTGTTTGGGATCATGCTTACCCGTTCGGATTTTGGCGACAACGAAGACACCGACTACAAACGCAAGTTCCCCGCACTGCTAACTGCTGCTTTGTTGTTGGCGGTGATGGTGGTGGCATTGGTAGATCGCTTTGGCACAGAAAAACTGCCAGACGACCTCTCGCCCCAAACCACTGCTCAGGTTTCAGATGAGCTTTTCTCGCAGTTCATCGTGCCCTTTGAAGCTGTGTCGGTTTTGCTTTTGGCGGCGTTAATCGGGGCCATAGTGGTTGCCCGCCGCGAGGAGGGTGGCTGATGTATCTCAACACCATGCTTTTGTTAGCTGCGGTGCTTTTTTGCATTGGCGTATACGGCGTGTTGGCGCGGCGTAACGGGGTGCTGGTGCTTATGTCTATTGAGCTCATCTTGAATGCGGTAAACATAAACCTGGTTGCCTTCGGCGCTTTCCATGCCACGGTAGTGGGGCAGATCTTTGCGCTGTTCGTGATAACCGTGGCAGCAGCCGAGGTGGGCATCGGCTTGGCCATCGTATTGTTGTTATATCGCAACCGGCGATCCATCAACTTGGATCAAGTAGATCTGATGAGGGGTTGATGTGGGCGCTTTGAGTGCTGTGTTCGGTGCGGAAGCTGTTGGGGAAGCCACAGCAGCTTCGGGTTGGTTCTTGGAGAACGCTTGGCTGATCTGGTTGTTTCCGGCGGTGTCGTTCCTGTTGATTTTGCTCTTTGGCAAGCGGTTTCCCAAAGGAGGCTCGGAGATCGGCATCTTTGCCGTGGGCGCTTCGTTTGTGTTTGGCGTGGCTACAGCCATTCAATGGATCAGCGAAGTAGAAGGAGGCGGAAGCAAAGGTGCCGAGGGGGAGTATGCCTTGGGTGCAGGTGCTTTGTCTTTGGCGGCAGAGGGAGAATCTAGTGGCGGGGTGAGCGCGGTTAGTCGGTCTATCACTTGGCTTACAAACGGGGCTGAGTCTATTGGTGCGGGCATCTTGATAGACGGCCTAGCTGTGATGATGATCTTTGTGGTAACTCTGGTTTCGCTGCTGGTGCATGTTTACTCCACCGATTACGTGGCCGGAGATCGCCGCTACACCCACTTTTTTGCGTTCTTGAGCCTGTTTACGGCCTCCATGTTGTTTTTCGTAACGGCATCTACCACCTTGCAAATGCTGGTGGGTTGGGAATTGGTAGGCGTTTGTTCTTTTGCGCTAATTGGCCACTGGTGGGAAGAAAAGCCCAATTCCAATGCTGCTCTTAAGGCCTTTTTCACCAACAGAGTGGGCGACATGGGTCTCATCATCGGTGTTTCTATCTTGTTCTTTGCTGCGGGAACCTTTGACGTAATCGGCGTAAACGAAGCTGCGCTGAACGGCACCATGACCCACACGGTTACGCTGGCTGCTGCTTTGTGTCTAACTGCTGCTGTTATGTCTAAGTCGGGGCAGTTCTTTTTGCATACTTGGTTGCCCGATGCTATGGCAGGGCCCACGCCGGTGTCCGCGCTTATTCACGCAGCCACCATGGTGGTGGCTGGCATCTTCATGATTGCCCGTTTGTATGGGGTGTTTTTTGAGGGATACTCCATTGGTGGGTCTAGCTTGAACTTGTTGGCGCTTATTGGTGGGGTAACCACTTTGGTTGGGGCTTCTTTAGCCTTTGTACAAAACGACATCAAAAAGGTGCTGGCATATTCAACCATCTCACAGCTTGGGTACATGGTGTTGGCCTTAGGTGTGGGTGCTTGGACTGCAGCCTTGTTCCACCTGTTTACCCATGCTTTTTTCAAGGCATGTTTGTTCTTAGGGTCGGGTTCGGTAAGCCACGCTGTGCACTCCTTTGACATGAAAAAAGATATGGGTGGGTTACGCGCACACATGCCGCATACCTATCGCACCTTCATGCTTGGCACGCTGGCGCTGGCAGGGTTGCCGATTTTCTCTGGCTTTTGGTCTAAAGACGAGATATTGGTGGGCACCGGCGGCTGGGGATTTTTTGGCGGTACAGATGCCAACGGGTCTTATACCATTATGTTAGTAATGGGCTTAGTTACTGCGGCCTTAACCGGTGCATACATGACCCGGGTTGTGTACCTTACCTTTTTTGGGGAGTACCGAGGCCATGGCACGCCACACGAATCGGGACCACGAATTACCGCGCCGCTTTGGATTTTGGGCAGCTTGGCAGTGGTAGCAGGCTTTATTAACTTCCCCCCGGGTTTTCAACTAGTGCCAGAAAGCTGGCGGGAGAAGTTCTTCCAATGGGTAGAGCCTGTAGGTGTGAGCTACTTCCCTTCCATCAAGCACGCTACGCCGTCATGGAGCTTGGCCATCGTTTCGGTAATTGTGGCTTTAGCTGGTATTGCAGCAGCGGCTTATTACTATTTCGTAAGAGTACGGGCGGTTAGTCCGATGGCTACAGAGTTGCCTAACGGCCCTACACGGCGTTGGGTTCTGGCCCGTGCAGGCCATTCGGTATTGGTGAACAAGTACTACTTAGATTGGCTCTATACCAGGGTGATTGTGGGCTTCGTGAAGGGGCCCTTAGCAAAGGGTACCAACTGGGTTAACCAGCATGTGATCGACCGTGTTGTGAACGAGGTGGGTACCCGCTCGGTGCAAGCTGGGAATGTGGTGTACCACAAGGTGGATCAGCTAGTGGTAGACGGTGTGGTTAATGCCACCGGCAAGATATCCGATGCCTCGGGCGAAGAGCTGCGTCGCATGCAAACCGGCAAGGTTCAGCAGTACGCGGCCATCATGTTTATAGCTGCCACCATTCTGGCTGGAATCTTCATCATCGTCATTTAGGGAGCACACAAATATATGGCTGAATTTCTAAACGACTGGGGCTTGAGCCTCGCAACGTTCTTACCGATTATTGGCGCTGCGGTAATGCTGCTCATACCCAAAGAAAACGAACAGCTTCATAAGCTAATTGCGTTGGCTACCAGCGTGGCAGTAGCAGTGTTTGGCGTGCTGTTGCTGATCCAGTTCATCGATAACGACGATTATGGTGCCCTCAACTTCGTGGTTGATAAGAGCTGGATTGACGTTATTGATTCTCGTTACATCATGGGAGTAGATGGCATCTCGCTGCCCCTGATGTTGCTCACGATGTTGATCGTGCCATTGTGCGTTATCTACTCGTGGAATCATTTCCCCGAGCCGCGTAATCCCAAAGCCTTCTTGATGCTCATTTTGATCTTGGAAACGGGAATGATCGGCACCTTTGCCGCACAAGACCTCATCTTGTTCTTCGTGTTCTTTGAAGTGGTGCTTTTGCCCATGTACTTCATGATTGGGGTTTGGGGCGGTGAGAATCGTCGCTACGCGGCCATCAAGTTCTTCTTGTTTACCTTGTTTGGTTCGGCGTTGATGCTGGTGAGCTTCTTGGCGCTGTACTTCTTGGCCGACCCAACAATGGTGGCTGGTGAGCTAACCCGTACTTTTGACATGCGGCTTTTGCCTGATGCTGCTGCTGGCATCGCTAAGTCTTCGCAGGTGTGGGTGTTTGGTGGGATGTTCTTGGGTTTTGGCATAAAGGTGCCCATGTTCCCATTCCATACCTGGCTGCCCGATGCCCATACCGAAGCCCCCACAGTGGGGTCGGTGATCTTGGCCGCAGTGTTGCTAAAGCTAGGCACCTACGGGTTTGTGCGTATTGCTATTCCAATCTTGCCAGAGGCTGCCGCAGAGTGGGCACCCTTTATTGGCCTGTTGGCGGTTATCGGCATCATCTACGGTGCGTTAGGTTGCTTGGCTCAGCGAGATTTGAAGCGGCTGGTGGCCTTCTCTTCGGTGGCTCACATGGGCTTTGTGATGTTGGGTATCGCTACCCTTACCGATTTTGGCATCAATGCCGCTGTGTTTGGCATGGTGGCTCACGGGCTCATCACGGGGATGTTGTTCTTCTTAGCAGGTTCGGTAAAGGAGCGTTATCACACCTTAGACATGACCCGCTTAGGTGGGTTGTTGGTGCAAGCACCTCGCATGGGCTGGATCTTAGGGTTCTGCGTGATGGCTTCGCTGGGCTTGCCTGGGTTGGCTGGTTTTTGGGGCGAGTTCCCTGCCATCTTGGCCTCCTACAACCCCGCAGAGGTGCTGGCCGAGGAAACCTTTAGAAGCTACATGGTGGTTGCTGCGGTAGGCACGGTGTTAGCTGCTGGTTACCTGTTGTGGATGTTCCAAAAAACCGCTTTTGGCAACCCTAAAGATGAGTTTGCTAACGACCCCAACGTTAAAGATGCCACATTTTCGGAGTATCTGGCTTGGGTACCGTTGCTGATCTTGATCCTCTTGTTGGGCGTGTACCCGCAGCTGTTGTTTGGGGCTACAGACCCTGCAGTGGTCAACTCTTTGAGTGAATGTTTGGAATCGGCCACAAGCGAGGCTTGTTTTGATGCTGCGGCAGGTCAGTAGCTATAGGTAGCTAGGTAGAGACGTTCCATGTTTTCGTTTGCGCCCTCGTTGGTAGGCTTTGTTAGGCCCGATATTGATTGGCATGCGGTTGCCCCAGAACTCACCTTGCTGGGCGTTGGCGCGGTGGTCACCTTGTTGGACATCATCTTTTTGGAGCGTGGCCGTGCCTACACCTCGGCAATGGCGGGCATAGGGCTGCTTATCACCCTCATCCCCATCGTGACTCTGGCAGCGCAAGGCACCACCCGGGAAATGTTTGGCGGTGCTTTCGTGGTGGACAACTTCGCTCTAGTGCTCAAGGCCATGTTCATCGTGGTGGCATACATCGTGGTGTTGCTGTCTACCAACTACATCGCCGAGGGCGACTATTGGGAGAACGAGTACTACGGCTTGTTGTTGTCGGCTGTGTTGGGCATGGTGCTGATGGCCTCAGCCCGAGACCTAATAACCATCTTTGTGGCCCTTGAGTTGCTGTCTATTCCGGCTTACTTGCTCGCTGCATGGCGTAAGGGCGACCTCAAGAGCAACGAAGCCGGGCTCAAGTACTACCTCATGGGCGTGTTTGCCTCGGCCATCATGTTGTATGGCATGTCTTTGTTGTTTGGGTTAGCTGGCGATACCCGCCTCAGCGAGATCTCCGTTGCTTTGTCGGGAGGCGATGCCGAGCCGGTGGCCATTTTGGGCATCATCTTTGTGATTGTGGGGTTCGCATTCAAGGTTTCGGGGTTCCCGTTTCACACTTGGGCACCCGACACCTACGAAGGTGCGCCAACGCCTGTTACCGCGTTCTTGGCAGTGGCCTCTAAAGCTGCGGGGTTCGTGGCGCTGTTGCAGTTGGTGTACGCAGGTTTTGGCAGTCGTGACGATGTGTATGAGCCGCTGTTTTGGATACTGGCGGTGGGTTCCATGACAGCAGGAAACCTGATGGCTCTTCGCCAGAAGAACATCGTGCGTTTGATGGCCTATTCTGGGGTGTCACAAGCCGGTTTCATGTTGGCTCCGCTAGCGGTGATCGGCGCTATTGGTGATGAAGCGGTATCGGCTGTTGTTACCTATGTGCTGATTTACGCTGCCATGAACTTGGGTGCTTTTGCAGTGATAATCACGGTGGCTCGCCGCACTGCATCGGGGGAGATCAGCTCTTATTCGGGCTTGTTTGGGTATGCTCCAGGGCTTTGCGTGGTGATGTCTTTGTTCATGTTTTCGCTGGCTGGCATACCTCCCCTAGGCGGCTGGTTTGCCAAGTTTGCGGTATTTCGGGCAGTAGTGGAGGCAGACACTGCTTGGGGCTACTCCCTGGCGGCAATCGCTGCGGTTAACTCTGTGATTGCGCTGTTCTACTACGCCAAGGTAGCTCGCATGATGTGGTTCGAAGCCGCACCCGCCCAAGCCGATATGAGCGCGCTACGAATCCCCCCATCCCTATTGGCTGCCCTCGGCCTCACCGCAGCAGCTACCTTGTTGTTTGGGATTTATCCTCCTGCGATCACGCACTTCACAGACGGCGCTCTCATCGCTCTTTCTTATTAGCCTCCAATGAGCTTTGAGCTTTGCATTTTGTGACCCAGAGTGCGTCTATATGGGAGTTCGCCGGGGTAAACTACTAGAACAACATTAGTGTAGGGGCTAGGCGCTTTTAGGCGTGGCCCAAGGAGCATCAAGATGATCAAAAGAAAGTTTGTGCTAATCGCTGTGGCGTTGGCTTTGGTGGCTTGGGTGGGAGCGGGTGCTGCATCGGCCCAAGACGACTCCGCTGAAGCCGACGGCCCTGGAACTATCGTTGAAGTGGCAGTTGCTTCGGGCGATTTCCCCACCATAGTGACTGCGTTGGGGGTTGCCGATTTGGTTGACACTCTCAACGGCGAAGGCCCGTTTACTGTGTTCGTGCCCACTGAAGAGGCAGTTGCTGCCGCGCTAGAGGATCTGAACCTGACAGCAGCAGATTTGGTGGCTAATCTCGATCTACTCACCTCAATCTTGACTTACCATGTGTTGCCTATTGAGGCACCTGCTGAAACGGTTCTGGGCCTAGACGGACAAGGCGTGGCAACAGTTCAAGGCGCTGAGGTGCAGATCAGCATTGATGGCGACACCGTGATGGTGAATGATGCAACGGTAGTTACTGCCGACATTCAAGCATCCAACGGTGTGATTCACGTGATTGACAAGGTGCTCTTGCCGCCCGAAGACGACATGGCTGATGAAATGGGCGATGAGATGCTGGCCGACACTGGCGTTAACACCTCGTTGTTGATCATCGCTGCTGTTGCAGTGGTGCTTGCTGGTGCGATGCTGCTTAGCCTCAGCCGAAGACTGCGCGTCCAATAACCCATAAATAACAACAACCGCAGTGCCCCAAGCATCAGGCTTGGGGCACTGCCGCGTCGCTGCGATTTAGAATAGTGCCCCGCGTAGCACCATGCTTGTCCAAACTCAGATTTGAAATGGAATCAAAGCTATAGATGCAACAAAAATAAGTGCCTATTTGCGTGCATCAAGACAGTTAATGTCGGTGCGTGTGGATGCCCATCCGAGGATCTTTCGGTCTGAGGTAACTAGTGTAAGGCGTGTTAGCATCGCAGTTGCGGTGATCATTTGATCTGCGGGGTCGGCATGAAAACCTTCTTGTGATTCTAAAGAAGCAGCCACAATTGTGATATCCGTAGTTACCGGCACCTCGCGAATGCCTCGGTCGAGGAGTTCGCGGTACCACACCTCGGGAGTTCTGCGAAGATCGATTCTCTGATCCCAGTGCAGTCGAGTGGCTTCTAGCATGGATATAGGCGAAAACCTAACTCTGCCGTTTCGCATTGTCTGTTCAATTGTAGCTTTGGTTTCCTCACCTAGCCGAACGCTACCTTGCGACATCCATAGCAGCGCGTCAGTATCCAAGAGGACATTCATGGTTATCGCTCTTTATAGGCTGAGGTCAGGGTTTAGTGGGGGCGGAGATAGCGTTCCAGCGTTCGGGAGGGATAGCTGGTTGCGTGAGATCGTGATCAAGCACCATTTCATTAGCCCAGCCGATTATGTTGTCTTCGGCTTGTTCAGCAAAAGGAACCACGGCAGCTACTGGTCGACCATGTTTGGTGACAACTAATGTGTTGCCGGTAGTCATGACCATATCAAGAAGTTTGGGACACTTGTCGCGGAATTGAGTCGCAGGAACTGTCCAATCTGAAGTACGCATGACACTCTCCTATCAAAAATATGAAGATAATCCTAGCAGTTTTTCACTAATATTGTGGTTCCAAACATTTTTTGCAGACCCTTGAGGGGAGTGTTGGGTTGATGGGTTTTGATGGGTTTATGGAGCGGGCGTTGTATGCCCCTGAGTGTGGGTTTTATGAGGTGGCTGGTGTTGGGCGGCGTGGTGGGCATTTTATTACTAGTCCTGAGGTGGGGCCGTTGTTTGGTGCGGTGGTTGCCAAGATGTTGGACAGCCGTTGGGAAGAGTTGGGGTATCCCAATCCGTTTGTTGTGGTGGATGCTGGGGCTGGGCCTGGCACTTTGGCTCGCACTGTGGCAAAGGCAGAGCCTGTATGTAGCCGGGCTTTGCGTTGGATTAACGTGGAACGCAGTGCTGCTCAGAGGGCCGCTCACACTGTGGGTGTTTCACAAGCAGGTATGCCTGAAAGCCCATTTGTAGGGGTGATTATTGCTAACGAATTGTTGGATAATCTGCCGTTGCGCCTATTTGATTTGGATGGCAAAGAGGTGGGAGATGAACGCCCTAATCCGCAGACAAGGCTGATTCCCCGCCAAGATCAGGCTTGCGCTTGGCTCGCTCAAGCCTTGTGTGTTTTAGATCGGGGCATGGTTGTGGTGATTGATTACATGTGTACCACTGAGGAGATGGCGCGCAGACCATGGGGTGAGTGGCTCCGTACTTACAGGGGCCATGAGCGAGGTGATGATCCGTGGAGCGCTCCCGGTACCCAAGATATCACTTGCGAAGTGGCCTTAGATCAGCTTGCAGCCATTAGCGTTCCTAGCAGAGTACGCAGTCAAGCTAACTGGCTCAAAGCACACGGCATCGGAGAGCGGGTAGCCGAAGGCACCGCCGCGTGGCGGGCCGGTGCTGCTCAAGGCAACTTAGAAGCTCTAGTTGGGCGCAGTCGGAAAATCGAAGCCCAAGCCTTGCTAGATCCCACCGGGTTAGGCAGTTTCACCGTGGCTGAATGGGACCGGGATGAAGAAGATCAGGCTGGGTTGCGGACTGCGGCGCGAAAGCCCAGTGCTACCGGGTTGGCCTCCTCTACCTCGGGGCAAATAGCTACCTGATAGCGACCCGGGTTGGGGAGTTTCATGTTGCGGAAGTCGGCCACAAAAGGTACGTGTACCATCTCACCCGGATCGTGGCCTGAGCCAAGCTTCACCTGCATCTCACCTAGAATCTCAACTAGCTTGAGTCCGTCGGCATCTTCTACTCGTACCTTGATTTTGTTGGAGATGCCAGCTTCTACTGGCGACATCTCAAGCACCAGCGCCAGCATCACCCCGATGGGTGCGGGAAACGATTCCCGATATACCCGGGTTATGCCCGCCGAACTCACGAACAGCAGCCCTTCGCGTACTTGGGCGAAATCGCACAGCGTTGCAACCCTGATGTCCATAACCTCTAGCTTTCGTGGTGGTGGCTTGGCTTTGGTTTACTTGAATAACTCTAACACCGTAATCTCTGCCCAAGCCTTTGCTAGTTGGGTGATGTAATCTCATGAGGTTATCGTTTCAGCGTTTTTGAGGAAGGAACCAAGCATGGCTGATGCCACCATTGAGGACTATTACCAAGAAGAGCGTATTTTCGCTCCTGCTGCTGATTTCGCTGCTGCTGCGCTGGCCAATGACCGTTCGCTGTACGAAGAAGCCGAGGCCGACTACGAAACCTTTTGGGCTCGCCAAGCTCGTGAGCTGTTAAGTTGGGACACCGATTTTCATACCACGCTGGAATGGGAACTGCCCTTTGCGCGCTGGTTTGTGGGCGGCAGTTTGAACGTGTCGTACAACTGCTTGGATCGTCATGTGGCAGCGGGGCGGGGCAACAAGGTGGCCTTTTATTGGGAAGGTGAACCAGGCGATACCCTTACCATCACTTATGCAGAGCTGTTGGATCAGGTGTGCAGGTTTGCGAATGTGCTGAAGGGCTTGGGCCTCACCGCAGGCGACCGTGTAGCCATTTATATGCCAATGATCCCAGAGTTGCCGGTGGCGATGTTGGCGTGTACCCGTATCGGGGTGGCTCACTCGGTTATCTTTGGCGGCTTTTCTCCCGATTCCATCGTAGACCGCTGTGAAGATGCTGAGGCTCGGCTCATAATCACCGCTGATGCTGGCTACCGGCGGGGTGCTGCTTCAATGCTCAAGCCCAATGTAGATGCGGCGCTAAGCCAAGGAGCTGCCAGCGTGGAGCACGTGGTGGTGGTAAACCGCTGCAACACCGCTATCGACATGACCGAGGGTCGTGATTTGTGGTGGCACGAGCTGATGGCAGGTGCTGATGCTAGCTGCCCGCCAGAACCGATGGACTCCGAAGCGCTCTTGTACTTGTTGTACACATCTGGCACCACAGCCAAGCCCAAAGGCATCATGCACACCACCGGTGGTTATCTCACTCAAGTGGCCTTCACCCACAAGTATGTGTTCGATCTCAAGGCTGAAACCGACATCTATTGGTGTGCTGCCGACATTGGCTGGGTTACCGGCCATAGCTACATCGTGTACGGCCCGCTAGCCAACGGTGCTACCTCGGTTATCTATGAGGGCACGCCTGACACCCCTGGGCGCAACCGCCTCTGGGACATCGTGGAGCGTTATGGTGTCACCCAGCTTTACACCGCTCCTACCGCCATTCGCACCTTCATGAAGTGGGGTGCCCAAGAGCCCGCTAAGCACGATCTGTCTAGCTTGCGGGTGCTGGGCACGGTGGGCGAGCCCATCAACCCAGAGGCATGGATGTGGTACCACACCAACATCGGTGGTGGCACCTGCCCCATCGTGGACACTTGGTGGCAGACCGAAACCGGTGGTCACATGATCTCGCCGTTGCCTGGGGTTACCCATACCAAGCCTGGGTCGGCAACCCATCCCATCCCTGGGGTGTTTGCCGAGTTGGTAGACGATAATGGCCTGCCGGTGGCTCAAGGTGGTGGCTATCTCACCATTACCCGTCCGTGGCCATCCATGCTCAGGGGCATCTGGGGCGACCCTGAGCGCTATCAGCAAACCTATTGGAGCCGGTTTGAGGGTCGGTACTTCGCCGGCGATGGGGCTAAGTTAGATGCCGATGGCTACCTGTGGTTGCTAGGCAGGGTGGACGATGTGATGAACATCTCTGGCCATCGGATTTCTACTACCGAGGTGGAGTCGGCTCTGGTAGACCATGCTGCGGTAGCTGAGGCTGCGGTTGTTGGTGCGGCTGATAGCACAACGGGCCAAGCCATCATCGGCTATGTGATCTTGCGAGGCGGTCATGATGCTAGCGCCGCGTTGGGCGAGCAAATACGCCAGCATGTAGCCACCAAGTTGGGGCCCATTGCCCGGCCCAAAACGGTGGTGTTGGTGCCCGACTTACCCAAGACCCGCTCCGGGAAGATCATGCGCCGCCTGTTGCGAGATGTTGCCGAAGGCCGCAGCCTCGGCGATACCACCACGCTGGCCGATCAGTCGGTGGTGGATGAAATTCGCACACGAGCCGCCCAATCCCCCCAAGAAGATTGAGCCAGCTAGCCACCATCCCATCTAATTGGACATGGCAGCACGGGCCCATAAGCGCTGGCCCCGCTGTGATTGTGGACATGGATGGGGTGATCTCCGATGCCCGACATCGCCAACACCTGCTACGATCTAATCTGTGGGATGAGTTCTTTAACCGGTGTGGGGATGATCCGCCGTTGGTGCCAGCAATGGCTTTGTTGGCCTCGATTGCGCCCAACCTAGCCGTAGTGTTGCTAACGGCTCGCCCTATCCGCGTTCGAGATAGCACTCTCGGGTGGCTTTTGAAGCATCAGGTGCGCTGGGATTTGTTGATTATGAGCCCTCCAGCTGATACAGGCACCCCAAGTGCTTTCAAATCAGCAGAGGTGGCTAACCTGCGAGGCCACGGGTTTGAGTTGTTGTATGCGTTGGAGGATGACCCGCGCAATGTGGCTATTTACACAGAGGCCGGTGTGCCTTGTGTGTACATCCACTCTGGCTACTACGACCGGTGAGCGATACAGTTGGTAGCATTGCGCGATAGCCTGATGAAGGGGAAAGCATTAGCGATTTTCCCACTATCAGTTTGGGAGTGATTCTGGGTATGAACACGTTAAAAACATTTCTACTGCTGGTGCTGATGGCTGCGCTGTTTGTGGTTGTTGGTGGACTGCTAGGAGGTAGCAGCGGGCTCATTATTGGTTCTGTGATTGCTGTGGTAATAGTTGGTGGCTCGTATTGGTTTAGCGACCGCTTGGCTATCTCGTCGGCCCGGGCTGTTGAGGTAACCCCCGAACAACTCCCCAAGTATCACGCCATCATGCAGGAGCTTACAGCCAAAGCCAACATGCCCATGCCCAAGCTCTATGTGAGCCCAAATCCGCAGCCCAACGCGTTTGCCACAGGGCGCAACCCCAATCACGCTGCGGTAGCTATTACCGAGGGGTTGATCAATCACCTCAACTGGGATGAGATCCGCGGCGTGCTAGCTCACGAACTCGCTCACATTCGCAACAGGGACATTCTCATCGGGTCGGTGGCTGCTGCCGTGGCGATGGCCATTACCTTTGCCTCGCGGATGGCCCTGTGGGGAATGATCTTGTTTGGAGGGCGCGATAGGGATCGGGGTATGGCCGATATCGTGGGTGTTTTGGTGGCCTCCATCTTGGCGCCCATTGCTGCTAGCTTGATTCAGATGGCCATCAGCCGTACACGGGAGTACCAAGCTGATGCTACAGCTGCACAGTTAATTGGAGATGGTGAGCCTCTGGCAAGGGCATTGGAGAAGCTCAACAGCGCTTCTCAGCGTATCCCCGTAAATGTGCCTGTAGAGCAGGCTTCTCACTACATCGTGAACCCTCTTACGGGAAGAGCGCATTTCCGTGCCATGTTCAGCACACATCCACCCGCAGAAGAGCGAGTTCGCCGTCTCCGTGCAGGCGACTGGGTGCCTCAGGCGTACTAAGCACCCTTGTGGGTTGCAGCCCGCAGGCCATAAAATCCCTCGTAAAATCCTAGTGTGTGGTGTTGGGGGGCTTTTGTTAGGATTTTATGGTTCGTAAAATCCTAGTGTGTGGTGTTGGGGGGCTTTTGTTAGGATTTTATGGTTCGTAAAATCCTAACATGGAGAACGCATGAGCGACTCAACTTTTACCTTCTTGTCCCCACCGCGACGCCGAGACGCACTTGAACACGTCCTCCGAGAGTTAAGCAAAGGCATGATTGCAGCAAATGAGTTAGAGTCAGCGGCTGTTGATATTAAGGAAGAAGCGGGGCGTCGGGACTCTAAGGGCGCAATTCTTCCTGGAAACCGGCAGAACGAACAAGCAGCGCACCAACTTGCTGAGGAGGCAGCCTGCATGGCTAATTCTCCGGGGGGTGGAACCCTAGTTGTCGGCGTTGATGACAAGTCTGGGCATGTCATCGGAGCTGATACTGATCCCCAGTGGCTGAGAAGTAGAATCTACGATCTGACTGAACGCCAGTTGACTGTCGACGTGCAGACCGTAGAAATGCATAGCCACTTGCTGCTGGTTGTGGATGTGCCTCAAGCAGTTCAACCAGTCGCATACAAAAAGCAATATAAGCACCGCGTAGATGCGAGATGCGTGCCAGTGACAATCACTGAACTTATGGGTGGTCTGTTTTCCAATTTGGCAGCCGATTCTTCCTATCAGCCATCACAAACATTGGTCAGTGAAGTTGCTGCTAGTGCAGAACAAGCATTAAGGGGTCAGCTAGCAACCATCGATAAGGAAAAGGCTCGCTTGAACCTAAGAGACCTGCTTAATCGACTAGGACTCATTGCAAGCACCAGTGGCCATCTGAATATGGCAGGCGAGATGCTATTAGCCGAGCGTATTGCGCCGACTATTGACTACACATATCGAAGGGTCCCCGGTGGGCCATCCGTTACGCGAATTCTAGAGGGCGGTCGATCGCTGCTTGAAGAGGTGCTAGATGTTGAAGCAGAGGCGAACCGCAACAATCCCTTTACTGAGATCACCGATCGACTCCAAGTACATAGGATTCGGGCCATCCCAGAGCGGTCGTTGCGAGAAGCATTATTAAACGCAGTCTGCCATCGAGACTGGAGTTTGCAACATCCCACTGTGGTAGAGCACATAGACAACCACTTCCGAGTTACTTCCCCCGGCGGACTCATTGGTGGCATCACCGAGGCCAACATCATTACCCACCCGTCTGTACCTCGTTACAGAACGTTGATGAACGCATTGCGATTGATGGGTTTAGTGGAACAAGAGGGTATCGGGATGGACATGATGTTTGCTGAGATGGTCCGCATCGGTTGTCGTCCACCTGTGATCACTAATCTGCCAGATCCAGCTGTGCGGGTAGACCTCTACGGGCACCAAGTGAATGAAAATTGGTATAAGTTGTTTTATGAGTTGGAGCCATCGAGTGCTCGTGATGATGTGGATGCTGCGTTGCTCCTTTGGCGAGGCGCGCAACTGCGTACGCCTTTTCTCACAAGCAAATCTTGTGCTCAGATGTTGCAACGCTCGCAGGTGGAGGCTGAAGCAGCCATAAACCGAGTTGCAAAGTATCGCTTGAGTAGACAGGCAGCGCCATTGTTAGTGCCTATCACCGTGCCTCGTGGTACTCCTAGTGCATGGCAGCTTAGCCCGCAAGCCAAAGATGCTCTTGGGCTCCAAACCAGTCACGAATCTAATGAGTGGGTCTTAGCATGGACGCGTGAACGTGGGCGCATTTCGTCAGGCGAGTATTGCGAGATAACAGGTGTTTCTCAGGCCACGGCCACGAATCGGCTGAAGGAACTAGCCGCAGAGGGCTATCTGGTTCCAAGTTCTAGTGTTGGTCGCGGTCGTGGTTTTCACTATCGCCTACGGGAGCAGCCCGCAGGTGATTCACACAGCGGTGGTTAGTCTCGGAAGTTGCCGAATTGTAGGGGGATAGCGAAGTCGGCTTCTTTTAGGGATGCGATCACCTCTTGGAGTGTGTCTCGTTTTTTGCCGCTTACCCGCAGCTGGCCACCTTGGGTTTGTGAGGAGACACCCTTTATGCCGAGGTTCTTGATGAACTTGTTTAGCTCCCGGGCTTTGTCGGCTGAGATGCCTGCAGCCAGAGCTGCTTCTTGGCGCACCGTCCCGCCAGCTGCATCGGCTACTGGGCTATAAGTTACCCCTTTGAGAGATACCTTGCGCCTTACCAGCTTTTCTTCTAGCACTTGTCGGCCCGCAGCTAGCCTGTCTTCGCTAGACGATTGTAGGGTGATGGCTCCTTCACCCAGGGTGATTTCGGTGTCTGTTCCCTTGAAGTCGTAGCGGCTTGTAATCTCACGGGCAGCTTGGTCTACGGCATTGCGAACCTCCTGCATATCCAACTCCGAGGAAACATCAAAAGTAGGCATCCTGCAACGCTACCTAATCCATCTGTTGTATTCCACACCGCCATTTTCGTGGAGTTGAGATTTCTAGCATTTGTGGTGGCAGGTGCTTGCATGATGTGGTAGAAAATCGCAGTGGTGGGGATCTTAGCTCGAAAACTAGTGGGCGCTTTCATGTCTCGTGTGAGTGCGTGCAATCATTTGGCGCGAAATCTCACTGCTCCCCCCCCCCCCCCCCGTATGCTCGTTATTTAGCTACAAGGGGTAGTACTTCGGTGTTGCAGCATGAAAAGGTTGGCTCTGACACCAACAGGGTGCGCCGGGCCTTTTGTTGGGGCTGTGGCTTTGTAATGTTTGTGCTGGGCTTGGCATTGACACAAACCTTGTTTTCATCTGCTGCTATGGCACAAGACCCGCCACCAGCGCCCTCCAATGTGCAGGTGGAGCTGGGTGGGTTTATGTACATTGAAGAGATCGGTGAGACCGAGCCAGATGAAAACGGGAGAAAGGATTTGCTAGAGGGTGGGAAGATCCTCAAAGTTTCTTGGGATGAGGTAACTACGGGGTCTCCTATCGGTTATCGGGTGCAGTGGCGTGAGGCGAGTGCTTCGGATTGGTCTGCGGCGTCGCACCATGATGTGGTTGGTGCTTCTACCACCAACTATCAGATTGGGAGTCCGACAGACGGCCTCACAAACGGAACGACTTATGACGTGCGAGTTTTTACGCGTTACGGCACTGACAGTTTGAGTGATGCGTCTACCGTGGTGTCGGCTACGCCTTTGACAAAGAACCAGCAGCTTCACCATCATATTGAGCAGGTTGTTGAGCTAGCAGAAGCCACGATGCCTTGGTTTAGGAAGGGATGGGATAATGTGCCATTTGCACAAGACAGTTCTGAATATCGTGCAGTTTTCTTAGGTAATGCTGGCGCTGGTACCGCTGTTCGATGGAGTTGGACGGGGGGTGATGGTTTCGGAATATCTGGGCCTATAAGCTTGCATTTTGGCGTGGCTATAATTCCCACAGAGGGTGGTGGTACTTATGCCCACGAAATACACCATCACTATTGGGTGGGTCCTGCTGGAGCTGAACCTAGAAACATCCCAGCGGGTGAAGGTGTTTTCCTGTCTGATGCTATTGGATACCTGTATTTACAGGAATTAGTAAATACACAAGATGGCTTTCAACGCTGTGGGCCAATTTTCGAGTTAATGGCTGATCTTGCCGCGAGTTACTTTGCAGAAACTTTTGTTGATCATATTAGTGACGGAGGATATTGGAGAGGCTGTGGCATAAGCCCTTCAACCACTCATAAGTCGTATTTCACAATGTTTCCAGAGATCTTATCAGGCAATGTGCCTGAATATTTCTATGATAGGTTTCGAGGCGCGGATGGTGTCTGGCAACGTTCGGAACTTAACGATGTGTGGGAGTGGGTGTTAGACCTTACTTTTGGAGTGAATGGGGATGGCCGTGGCTCAGGTGTTGGTGATGGTTACATGGTGTTGCAAGCCTTCAACGGCTTTGCTGGTCGTGAGTATTACAACCCGGTTGAGATCGTTCAGTTTGCAATGAGCCTGGAACTTCTGCGTGCCTCATCAGAGCTCACTGATGAGGAGAAAAAAACTCAGATTGGCACAAAGGTAGCTGCCATGTTAGCGGAAATCCCGAACCCTTGGCAGCATAACCAGCCGCCTACTGCGCCGAAGAACCTTACTACAGATGCCAGCGTTGCCAATCAGGTTACGGTGACTTGGGAAGCTCCAGAGAATCAAGGCCATAAAGACGTGCATGAGTATGTTGTGACGTTAAACAACGTGGCTGAAGAGTCGTGCATTCAGCAACAACAAAAGACTGTTACGGATTTAACTAGCCTGACGGCCACCTTTAGTGGTTTGCCCGCAGGAGATTACGACATTTCGGTGATTGCCAGAAACATAGTTGGCGCGGATTCCAAGAGCGAAGCAACAGCTACTGATGTTACGGTGAGCGGTGGGTCTGCTGAACTGTGCGTGTCGGTTTCTGCACAATCAGGCAATGTTGCAGAGAACGGTGGCACCAAGACGATCACTGTGGAGTTGAGCCGTGTGCTAACAACAGGTGAGATGGTTGAGGTTCCGTTGTTGGTTTCGGGTGTTGGAGCAGCAGATTTCATGTTGATGTTGGATCCATCTTCGCAGGCTGCTGTGAGCTTGAGTATCAGCGGAGCCGACAGTTACACACAGCCTCGCCTAGTGTTTGGTGCAGGTGCTCAAACTGCAACCTTGAGCTATGTTGCTGTACCCAACGTAGACAGACGTTCGCCGTTAGTATCAGTTGACTTTGGAACCGATCAGCGTGTACCGAGCGCGAGTGGTATTACTGGGGATCTGTTTTGGGGCGGTGTGGTTCGCTTTGTTGTGAATAATGATGATATCGGGGTAGTGCAGGTGCCGTATAACTGGGCTTTAAGACCTAGCAGCAAGACTTCTGGTGATCAATTCCGGTTGTTGTTCAAAACCTCTAACAGTCGTGATGCCACATCTACAAACATTACCGATTATGACCGATTTATTCAGACAGCGCTGATTGAGCGTGGTCATGAGGCTGTCAAGCCTTACATCGGGAACTTCAAAGTATTGGGTTCTACGGAAAACGCGCACGCTCGCCAGCGGCTTGGTTTGGATGTTATGGGCCCGCCGATTTTCTGGCTTAATGGCACTCAAATTGCTCCTAGTCACTCGGTGTTTTGCCAAGAACAGAAAAATGGAGGCTGGACAGAGGACGATTTTCATACGGGAAAAATTAAACTAGAAACAGGCGGTACGGAGTCGTTTATTGCTGCGCCGTTTACTGGCATTAGCAACGAATGTCGAACCAGAACAGACTCTGGAGGTCTTTATTTGGGTTCTACAGGGAACGTGGTTGTGGGCGCGGGTGGTGCAGAGACGGCCGCTGCAGACGCTTGGGATACAGGCCCAATAGATGAACGTGTTCTAGACAGTGCGCGAGAGCGCCCTTTTTACGGTTTGTCACCGGTGTTTGAGGTAGTGCCCACGCTAAACGTGGCCGTGAGTGGCAGCAGCACGGTTACTGAGGGGACGTCAGCTGTCTTTACGGTGACCGCCGATAATGCGCCACCAGCCTCAATCACGGTTCACTACACAGTGACACAAGATGGTGATTTTGTGGCTACAGGTAGCAATACCCTCAGGTTCAGTGGAACCACAGCAACCATTAGCGTGCCGACCATCAACGATAGGTTGGGCGAGCTAGATGGTTCGGTTACCGTAATGTTGACACCAGGTTCGGGGTATCTTATCGGTTCGTCGGATTCGGCTTCGGTTGCAATCATGGATGATGCCGATCCGCCATTGTTGAGCATCACGGCAGGCCCTGCTGTTACCGAAGGCAGCAACGCTGTGTTTACGATGACAGCCACTAAGCCTGCAATTCAAGATATTCGGTTTAGTGTTCGGGTGCTAAGGGGAGCGTTCGTTCGTAACGATGATGCTGGTGTTAAGGACGGCGCAGGTTGGTTGCGTAGAGGCCAAACCTCTGCCACCTACAGGGTTCCCACACACAACGACCAAACAGAGGAAGCCGATGGTGGCGTGACAGTTGAGGTGTTGGCAGACCTCATTAGTCCTGTCAATATGAAGTACACGGTAGGTACACCAAACATTGCAACAGTCACCGTCAATGATAACGACGGCGTAAATGAGAATGTGAGGTTAGCTTTGAGCGCGCCTACAGGTGACGTGGCTGAGGATAGTGGGAGCAAGGATTTCACGGTCACTTTAGGACGTGCGTTGACCGGCAATGAGACGGTGACGGTGCCGTTGAGCGTGACCGGTGTAACGGTAACCGATGATTTTACATGGGCATTAGCACCTTCTGCTCAAACGGGGGTGTCTGTTTTGACTGCAGCACCGCACAGCGCGCAGAACCCAGCGCTGCGATTAGCATCGGGGGCATCCTCCGCAACACTGCGTTTTACGCCAGTAAATAATGAGGTACGCACCCAACGTTATGTGACTGTTGCGTATGGCACCAGCTCTCGTGCGCCTTCGGGTGTGAACGTGTCTATTGCAACACCAGCGGGTGGACCGTTCTCGTTTGGCATTACCGACGATGAGGTTGGTGACATTGTGGTGCCTTTTGATTGGCCATTGAAGCCTTCGACGGCAGCTGGTGGTGAGAGCTTTAGGCTGCTGTTCGTTACTTCAGGTAAGCGCAATGCTCTTTCTGCCGATATTGCTGACTACGATGCGTTCGTAAGGGCACATGCGGCTATGGGTCACGCGAGCGTGGTGCCTTATGCGGGGTTCTTCCGGGTAGTGGGGAGCACCGCAACTGTTGATGCTGATGCACACAACGATGCTGATCTTACCGACGATGGCACTGGTGAGGAGATCTTTTGGCTAGCTGGCAACAAGGTGGCGGATGACTATGGTGATTTTTGGGATAGTACGTGGGATGATGAGGCCAATCCGAGAAACGAGGATGGCACGGCCATCTCACCGGACGCAGCTGGCTATTGGACTGGTACCAACAACAGTGGAACGGCACGTTCTAACAACCAGCTGGGGGTTAGAGGCAACGTAGGCACCGGTAAGCTCAATGATTCTAGGGGTGGGCAAAATCCACTAAGTGGTGGCAACGCTTCGCGAGCTACGGAGTTGTCATTGTATGCCCTTTCGCCAGTGTTCACCGTTGGCATTGATCCCTCTAAGGTGGTTACTTTGGAGGTGAACAACAGCGGCGCGGTTACTGAGGGCGGCACGCTTACGGTCACCGCCACTTTAGGATCAGCGGCACCCACCGGCGGTATCACGATCCCTGTGCAGATGCGCACATCAGGGAACCCAACAGCGTCAGCCACCGACTTTAATTTATCGGCTAGCAGCATCACTGTTGCTGAGGGCGCAACGTCTGATTCGGTAACCCTTACTGCTGTAGATGACACCCAACCAGAGAGTGCTGAGTGGCTGGTGCTGGAGTTGGGTACGTTGCCCGCTGGTTATACCGCTGGTAAACCTTCTTCCGTCACCGTGACCATTACTGATAACGACACCGCAGGGGTGCTGATCACCGAGTCGGGAACACCGCCTAATACCACCGTCGCCGAGAACAGCGGTACCGATACCTATATGGTGGTTCTAACCTCGCCACCCACTCATGATGTGACGATTACCGTGACGTCGGGTACTGCGAGTGCGGTTGTTGTGGATGGTAGCGATCCGGGCACTGAGGGTTCTGCGTCTGAGACGTTGACGTTTACTCCTAGTGGGGCTACGGCGTGGAATGTGGCTCAGACGGTGACCGTGATTGGTGTTAACGACAATATTGATAATCCGAATAACCGGCGCACGTCTGCTGTCACGCATACTTCGGTTTCGGATGATTCTAATTATCAGGGAGCGACTATTGCTGATGTGGATGTGACGGTGACTGATGATGATGCCGCGCCTTCGGCGATTACGTTGAGTGTGGATGCTGATACTGGCACGGATGGGGTGCAGGGCAGTTTGGCTGAGGGTGGTGGTGCGAAGACGGTGCGTGTGACTGCCACCGTAGATGGTGTCACGCGTTTCAGCGACCATGTGAATGTGTCTGTGGCAGTGGGCAATGGCACTGATTCTGCGACTAAGGGCACTGATTACGAGGTAGTGGCTGATCTACAGATATTGATCCCCCCAGGCGCTGACAGCGGCCATGCGGATTTCACGTTTACTCCTACAGACGACAGCACAGACGAGGGCGCTGAGACGGTGAGTGTGACTGGAACGCTACTAGGTGGGACTGTTAACCCGGCATCGTTGATGGTGGTTGATGATGACACTGCGGGTGTGAGTGTTTCT
>JAPOTT010000014.1:0-17136 GCA_026709025.1 bacterium | reverse complement strand
CTGATCAGATGATTACTATCGCAGCAGGCGCTACAAGCGGTCACGTTGATTTCACGCTCACCCCTACAGACGACACTTTGGATGAGCCCGCGCAGTCGTTGTCGATCACCGGTACCCTCGCCGGGGTCACATTTATCGGCACCACGGTGGAGATCACCGACAACGATGCCACTCCGGCCATTGCTTTGAGCGTGAGCCCGACATCGGTGGGTGAGGGTGATGGTGCTACCACGGTGCAAGTTACGGCTACGGTGCAGGGAACCGTGCGTTTCGACGCGACCCGCACGGTGGTGGTATCTGTGGATGGTTCGGGCGCTGCAGGTGTGGTGGGGTTTGCTGCGGTAGCCGATTTCAACATCACCATCGCTGCGGGCGTAGTGTCGGGCAGCGCTGGCTTCACTTTGACTCCACAGGATGATCGTATAGACGAAGCCAACGAGACGATTACCGTGTCGGGCACGTCTGCGGGGCCACCCGCGGCGGTGATGAACCCGGCAACGTTGCCGTTAACCGATGATGACACTGCGGGGGTGACGGTGTCTCATGATGCTCGTGCTGTTGAAGAGAACAACGGGATGGTCACCTATACGGTTGTTTTGGATTCTCAGCCAACCCATAATGTGACGGTTACCGTGACATCGGGCACTTCTACAGCGGCGTTGGTGGATGGTAGCGATGACGGTACTGTAGGTTCTGCGTCTGAGACGTTGATGTTTACCCCAAGTGGGGTTACGGCGTGGGATGTGGCTCAGACGGTGACCGTGATCGGTGTTAACGACAACATCGACAATTCAGGCGATAGTCGTACCTCTTCGGTCACGCATACCGCGGCATCAATAGACCCGAAGTACCAGGGAGCAACGATCGCTGGTGTGGATGTGACGGTGACCGATGATGACGGTGCCGGGGTGACGATCTCTGCGAGCACTCTGTCGTTGTCTGAGAACTCTGGTGCCGCTTCTTACACTGTGGTGCTTGACAGCCAGCCATCTGCGGACGTGACTGTTTTAGTAATGGCAGCTGGGCCTGTGCTGTTAGACGGCCAGGACAGTTCCACGGCGTTCACTGCATTTGAGACTTTGACGTTCACATCTAGTAATTGGAATACCGCCCAGACGATTCGCCTCCAAGGCCAAAACGACAGTGTGAATAATACGGGCGGGTCGCGGACGGGCACCCTAACTCACGATTTTTCCTCTACCGACCCGAATTACGGCGGTCTCGATGATCGCGACGTGGATGTGACGGTGACCGATGATGATGCTACGCCAGACATCGTCTTGAGCGTGTCGCCGGGTACGGTAGCTGAGAATGCTGGCGCTACAAGCATCAGCGTGACTGCGACTATTGTGGGCAGCGTCCGTTTTGATACTGCTAAGACGGTGCGAGTGACCGTGTCTGGCCCTTCGGGTGAGGGGTTTGTGGACTTTACCCCGCCGAACGCTTTTGACATCACCATCAGCGCTGGAGCCGCTAGCGGTACTGGGTCGTTTACGTTGACCCCAACGAACGATGATGTCAAAGAGGCTAACGCATCGCTGAACGTGTCGGGCGTGTTAGCGGGGGTTACCGTTACCGGGGCTTCTTTGGCGTTGACTGACGATGAGGCTGTTCCGACTATTGTTTTGTTGTCGCCGTTGAATGCCAACATTTCAGAGGGCCAAGATGCTGTGTTCAGGGTGTCAGCTATCCGTGCTTCTTCGTTGCCGTTAACCGTAAACCTAACTGTGACCGAAACAGGCGGCGGTGATCACGTTAATTCGTCTGATGAGGGTGCTAAGTCTGTGGTGTTACCTGCGGGTGATACGCAGGTGTTGTTCACGGTGTCTACTACACAAGATAGCGTGTTTGAGCCTGACAGCGTGGTGGGGTTGGCGCTAAGTGCGGGCACTGGCTACACCACTGGTGGGAGTTCTCGTAGCATATCGGTGGCCGACAATGACGCTGTGACTGCCGTGGCAGTTGATTTGAGCGTCACCAACAGTGGTGCGGTAACAGAAGGCGGCACATTGACGGTGACCGCTACTTTGGCTACGGCGGCTACTGCGAATGTGGCGGTTCCGCTTGTTGTGGTGGATGGTACTGCTGGGGCTGCGGATTACAGTTTGTCTACCAGCATTGCTGTGGCTAGTGGGCAGACTTCGGGAGCGGTCACCTTTACCGCTACTGATGACAGCGCTGATGAGCCGTCTGAGATGTTGAGCGTGCAAATCGGCACGCTAGGGGCAGGGTATAGAGTGGGTACTACCAGCAGCGTTGATATCACCATCGGGGATAATGATGCAACCGCGGTGACTTTGGCACGGGCTTCTGGTGCGGCGATTACCGAGGGCACCACGCTTGCTTACACCGTCACCTTGGGCCGTAGTTTGGTTTCGGGCGAGTCGGTGAGCGTGCCGCTTTCGTTTAGCTCGGGTACGGGAGCGGCAACTAGGGGTGTTGATTACACGCTGGCCTGCGAGACCCCGCTGCCAGCCGGTGTGGGCTGTGTCAACTTAAACAGCGGAAACGCGGCGCTGAACTTCACCGGCCCGTCAGCGATGGCTGTGACTGTTATGTTGACAGCTGCCCCAGACAACATTGCAGAAACTGGTGGTGAGACGGTGGATGTTGGGTTGGGCACTCCTAGTGCCATAAGCCTCGGTGGTGGGGCTACGGTGGTTGATAACGCGGCTGTTTTGACCATTGAAGATCCTTTGGCTACAGATGTGGCCGTTATCCTCTCTGTTAGCGACAGCGGTATCGTAACCGAGGGAAGTACGCTCACCGTAACCGCTACCCTTGCCTCAGCAGCTACGGCTAACGCGATCATTCCTGTACAGGCCGGGGGTGGAACTGCGGCTGTAGATGATTACACTCTGTCGGCTTCTGGTGTCTCTATCTCTAGCGGAGCTACAACGGGCACGCTCACGCTGACTGCGATAGCTGATGACAGTGTGGAAGGCCCTGAGACGCTCACTTTGGAGTTCGGGACTTTGCCAACCGGCTATATTGCGGGAACACCGAACAGCGTTGAGATTACGATCAACGATGGTACCGAAGAAGGCGTTGATCCTGATCCTGATCTTGGTACTGCCGACAATCCGATGGTTTATATTTCTTATTCTGGCGTGGGGGAGATTGTTGAGGGTGGGTCTGCGGAGTTCATGATTAATGCTAACCCGGCACCATCGCAAGATATTACGGTGAGGTTGGGGTTGTTGACTTCTGGTGATTTTGGTGCTGCGATTTCGGGTGGTGATCAGGTAGTGATTCCGGCCGGGCAGGTGTCGATGCCGGTTACCGTTACTACTTTGGATGATGCTATTAGAGACCTTGATGAGGGGTCGTTTATTTTGGTGATTGCTGATGGGCAGGGTTATCAGCGGGCTCATTCGGTGGAGAGCCCTTCGGCTCATCAGGTGATGGTGGCTGATGATGAGCCTGATGATCAGCCGTTGCCGGGTACAGAGCCACGGGTATGTTCGAATTCTTCCCCGGGTTTGGTGTGTGCTCAGTTGCCTCAAGTAGCGGCTTGGCCGGGGTTTGTGGATTTCACGTTAAGCGACACTAGTTTTGATTTGCCCGAAGGCACGGCTAGGCAGATTACTTTAACGTTTAGTCGCCAGCCTGAGGCGTTTTGGGCTGATCATTGCGCGTTGCGTTTGTGGGCGACAGGTACTCATTTAAGCGTGCCTGGTGCGGTGATACCGGTGAGTGATGCTGAGAAGTACTTTTATGTTGGTGAGTCTTTGCGTTCGGCGTTCCAAGAGGTCCCGTGTGATTTAAACGAACAGAACCAGCAGACCATTATGGTTACAGCTCCTGCAACCGATCAACATTCTTATGATATCAACGCGCAAGTTGTTATCGAACTAGCGCAACCTCAGCCTACTGGTGGGTTGGGCACCACTATCACCTATCATCCCGCAGGATCAGCTGCCTACGCGATGACATCCACACCAACCAAAACCATAAAAGTTCGGGTTGTCAACAACGATTTACGGTTCGACCAGCTAAAAGTCACTCCAGCTTGCCCGCAACCCTGGGCACCTTATACCACTCGTTCAGGTCGTATACAGCGCGCGTGGGATCCGTGCTTCAAACTATCTCAAGGCCAACAAAAAACCTATGCCATAGAGTTACCGCAACGTCCTACACTGGGACAGACGTATACGGTTGCACCTATTATTACGAACACTAGTTTGAACACGTCAGACATAATTTTCACCCCAGCTCAGATCACTTGGACACACGACAACTGGGCGGCTAACCGTATCCAAACTGTTTCTGTGTGCGCTACACGTTCCCACACGTACGCTAACTTTGTTATCGCACACCAAACCATCACAGGATTCACCGGCACACCTAGTTTCGAGGGCTCCTTTTCCATAGGTGACTACTTCAAAAACCGTAAACATCCAACATTAATAGCGGCTCAAATCAACAACAACAATCCCGCCGGTCTTGAACCATGCGAGTTGGCAGATATGGTTAATGCTGAACCCGCTGGCCCGCCGGAGATCATCTTGCGAGACAGCAGCGGTAACGTTGTTGAAGGCGATCACACCATTACGCTCGCCCCCGACGGAACCGACTACTACACCGTAGAGCTATCTCACCCACCTCAAAACACGCAAACCCTACAAATCCGCTCCGGCCCTACTAACACCAACCCCGCTGTTCATCCTGTTGGTATTGCTGTAAACAAACAACCCCCCACCGACTACACCACCGGTTCTCCCTATGTACCTAATCCTCAAACTCAAGCTGAATGTGAACAAAACAACCACATCAAATATACCCCCAACCACACAATAACCTTCATCGCCGATCCCATTAAACAAATCACCCGCCACTACACAACCCAATACCAATGGAGACCCGAATCACGTCACCCCGCCACCGGCGAACTCCTCAGAGAAGCCCGATGTGTGCCAAAAGGCAAATACACCGGCAACCGCGTCCCCGTAGGCCCAACATGGAACACTCCCCAAAAAATCTGGGTGACAAACTGGAACCACAACAACTGCCAAACTTCAATCCCCAATACCCCTTGCTGGACAATCACCACCCAAACCCCCGCCCACAACCGTAACATCCATATCTACATTAACCGCTAGGTGGGCAAGCGCCGCTCGTGCCTCGGGGGTTTGTTAGTTGTTTTGTGTATTGGGTGTGGTTTAGGGGTTTGTGGTGTTGGAGTTGAGTGCTTTGCCGGGGTGGGCTCCGGTTAGGGTGCCTTCTGTTTGGGTGAGCACTCCACCGATTGCTGTGGCTCTGTAGCCGCCCGGTGGGCGGCGCAGGCGGCGGGCACCAGAGGGTAGGTCTGCTACGAAGCTGTCGGTTTCCCAGCAAAGTTCGTCTAGGTTGAACACCGTTATATCGCCAGCGTAACCGGGGGCTAGACGGCCACGGTTATGTAGCCCTAAGACGTCGGCTTGACGGCCAGTTATCTCGTAAATGGCTTTTTCAAGGGTTAGATCGCCCCGATCTCGCACATGGCGGGTTAGCAGCAACGTAGAGTCGCCTGCGGCACACATCATCTGCACGTGTGCTCCAGCATCTGAAGCGCTGATTAGGCAGCGATCGTCGGCCAGTATCTGCCCTATGGCATCAACGTTGCTGTTGGCAGCTCCTGTCATGACCAAGCCGGGCTCTAGGTTGTTTTCTAGAATCCAGTCGGCCAGCACGTCTGATGTGTGGCCGCCGCGAGCCGCAACAAGATCAGCAAGTGGGTGGCCTAGCCAAACCTCGTTTTCTGGGTTGGTAACAGAGGTACACCGCACCAAGTTGGCCCAGGTTGAGGTGTAGAGCGCATTATCTGGGGAGTCCCACTCGTTGCGGGCAATCTCACGCCAGCCAGGATCGGCCAACATCTCCGCCCTGTTTTGGCCGGTGACACCCATAATCTTGTTCCATCCCTGGGGGAACTTCAAGAACACCATGGTGCTGTCCCAGTTAATGTTTATGTCTATGGTGCGTGGTGAGGCTAGGGGCCACATGTTGCAGCCCCCATCGCGGATGGTTTGGGTAAGAGCCATGAGCTGATCGGGAACTTCTGGTGCCCTGTCGCTATGTACCAGTGCATTCCACAGTGAGGTAACCTTGCGGTTGCCTAGCACGCTGGCCATCCGGGAGATGTCGGCCCCGAGATCGCCCTCCATAAAGTTGGGCACAAACTCCACCAAGCCATGGCCTGCTGCTACCAGCACATCGGCCAAGGCAGCCAACTCCGTGTCGGAAGCCAGCTGGCTGGGCACTAGGCGACCATTGCGGTCTTGGTGCTGAAATGAGGTGCTGAAGCCAAAGCAGCCTGCGGCCATAGCATCGGCTAGCTCCTCTGTCATAGTGCTGATTTCTTGTTCGGTTGCTTTTCTAGTCCAAGCGTCTTCGCCCATGGCATACGTACGCAGCATGGTGTGACCAACCAGCGGGATTATGTTGAGAGCTGTTCCTTCTTGGTTCATTGCTTGGTAGTACTGCTGCCATGTAGTCCAGTTCCAGGGAACGCCTGTTTTGAAATCCACAACTGGTAAGTCCTCCACGTAACAGAACACGTCGATCAGCTCATCTAGATGTTCTGGTTTGGCCGGGGCCAGCGACAATGAACAGTTGCCTATCAAAGCGGTGGTTACGCCGTGTTGTGGCATTGGGTCGCACCCCCTGTCCCAGAACATGTATGGGTCTAGGTGGGTGTGGGAGTCGATAAAACCGGGGGTTACATAACAGCTGCTGGCATCTAGTTCTGTTTCACCGTTGGGCTTCAGGTTAGGCCCAATCTCGGTAACCACACCTTGGTTGATACGCACATCGGCGGGCCGAGCCACAGCCCCAGTGCCGTCTATCAGACTGCCACCGCGAATAATCATCTCAGACATAGCCAGAGCCTATAGCACCGGTGTGACGCAATCTGTGGGCGTGAGATTAGCGTGAGATTATGGCGATCTGTGGACGTGAGATTATGGCGGAAGGTATGGGATTCGAACCCATGGTGACCCGGAGGCCACAACGGCTTTCGAGGCCGCCCCATTCGTCCGCTCTGGCAACCTTCCGTTGCACAGGGTAGCGGGTTGTTGCTGGTGTGTGGTAGCCGTTATTTGTATCTTGCCTGTATCCCGTATTCTTCAGGGGGTGTTAGACAACGCTGAGCTGATGGATTTGGCGCTGGCCGAGGCTCGTAAAGCTGCTGAGCTTGGCGAGGTGCCGGTGGGCGCGGTTGTGGCCTTAGGTAAAGAGGTGCTAGCAGCGCGTCACAACGAACGCCAGCGCTTGTGCGATCCCACGGCTCACGCCGAGCTTTTGGCATTGCGCGATGCAGCAGCGGTATTGGGCACGTCTCATTTGGATGGGGCGGTGCTGGTAACCACGCTGGAGCCCTGTTGCATGTGTGCAGGAGCGGCGGTGTTGGCCCGGGTTGCCAGAGTGGTGTTTGGAGCCGATGATCCGAAGGCGGGGGCTTGTGGCTCCCTCTACAACTTTGGTGTGGATCCTCGTTTGAATCACAACTTTGAGGTGACCTCAGGTGTAGGTAGAGACGAGGCAGCCACCCTGCTGAAGGACTTTTTTGCGGAGCGCAGGTAGCGCAGACTTTACAGGCTTAGGTGGGCTCGCGTGTTTGCGGGCTTGCGGGCTTGGAGGCAGCGGGCTTGGAGGCAGCGGGTTAGCAGGCAGCGGGTTAGCAGGCAGCGGGTTAGCCAGTTCAGCTGTGGGAGCGACGGGGCCAGAACAGCCATGCAGCCAACACCACAGCCACCACAACAGCACCTATTAACAAGATGGTTTGGGTAGAAGAACCGCCGTTTGTAGGGCCACCGGCCGCAGTGGCTGGCAACCATTCTGGGGCGGCGGCGTTGGGCGCATAGGTAAAGGGGAACTCCTCGGTGGTCCAGTCGCCGTCGTTGTCGTCTACTAAGCCCCAGATCACCTTGTAGGTGCCCGGCTCGCTGATTGCTGCAAACCGCCCTCGCACCAGATGGCTGTTTAGTTCCACTTGGGTTTGAATGCGGTTCCCATCGGGAAACTCAAGCACAACTTGGTTGCCCTCAAATGGCCGAATGGGTTCACGAAACGCCATCTCCACCCGATCCACAAGGCCACCCACCGCTTGGGTGGGTCGCGGAGCCGAGCGTTGCATTTCAGCGTGGCCAGCCGCACCATCGGTAAACACCGTGAGTAGAGAAAATAGCAACGCCAGCACTATTGAAATAGCCACTACCGAGGCAACCATTTTGCGGGTACGAGCTTTCATACCTGTAAGAATACGCCCAAAATAGCCTCCAAAACAGCCTAACTGTCATCGCAGCGGCCTATGGTGCAGGTTGTGTTTTCACCAACAAGCGCTCACGGTGCTATCGGGCACGACCCGCAAGGGGTGCAGGGCAAGCAAGTTAGCCGTCAAACCATGCGCCGCGTGGCTAGTTTTGCTCGTCCTTATCGGGCAATGTTGGTGGGGTTTGTGGCGGTTTTGTTGCTGGGGGCGCTGTTGTCTTTGGTGCCGCCGCTTTTGTTTCGCCAAATTATTGATGATGCCATAGCCAACAGCAACAGGGGCCAGATAAACCTGCTAGCAGCCATTATTGTGTTGGCCGCTTTTGGTGAGGCGGCTTTGTCTTTCATCGAGCGGTATTGGTCGGCCCGCATTGGCGAGGGGTTGATTTACGATCTGCGGGTGGGCCTTTACGATCATGTGCAGCGCATGCCTATGGCCTTTTTTACTCAAGTGCAAACCGGCTCGCTCATCAGCAGGATGAACAACGATGTGATCGGCGCACAGCGAGCCTTCACCGGCACGTTAGGGTCGGTGGTGTCCAACACCATTGTTTTGTCTACCACCTTGGTTGCCATGTTCGTGTTGGAGTGGCGGCTCACGCTGATGGCGTTGGCGCTGCTGCCGGTGTTCATTTTGCCCACCAAGCGGGTAGGCAACAAGCTTCAGGCCCTCACCCGTGAATCGATGGAGCACAACGCTTCTATGAACACGGTTATGACCGAGCGGCTCAACGTTTCGGGGGCGCTTTTGGTGAAGTTGTTTGGGCACCATGATGTTGAGCGGGAAGGTTTTGGCAACAGGGCCGGGCAGGTGCGCGATATTGGAGTAAAAAGTGCCATGTACGGGCGCACTTTCTTCATTGCGCTGAGCTTGGTGGGTGCGGTGGGTGCTGCTTTGTTGTATTGGGTAGGCGGACAGCTTGTAATTTCTGGCACGATAACGGTGGGCACTTTAGCGGCCATGGGGTTGATGGTGGTGCGTATCTACACGCCCTTAACCAGCCTTACCAATGCCAGGGTAGATGTGATGACGGCGTTGGTGTCTTTTGAGCGGGTGTTTGAGGTGCTAGACACCCCCAATCCCATAGCCGATGCTCCCAATGCGGTGCGGTTGGAGGAACCCAAAGGCCGCATTGAGCTTGCTGAGGTTACCTTTAGGTATCCGCCTAGCGATACGCGGCTGGCCTCACTCCAAGGAGGCGGCGCTGCTGGCCCTAACGATGGTTCTGTAAATGGAGTTGTGAGTGGGCCTGCAAGCGGATCTGCACCAAGCGGATCTGCACATAGAGCAGTGCTGCATAAGGTGTCGGCATCTATTGAGCCTGGTCAGCTTGTGGCGGTGGTGGGGCCTTCGGGAGCAGGTAAAACCACTCTGGCTGCGCTGTTATCTCGTTTGTACGATGTGGATGAAGGTGCTGTTTTGATAGACGGCCACGATGTGCGCGCTGTTACCGCGGCATCTTTGCGAGCCGCTATCGGAGTGGTGCCACAAGACCCACACCTGTTCCATGAATCGGTAGCCGATAATCTGCGTTACTGTCGTCCCAATGCCAGCGATGCCGACATTCAGGCGGCTTGTCGTGCTGCCCATATCCACGATCTTGTGGCTTCGCTACCAGATGGCTATGACACTGTTGTGGGCGAGCGAGGTTACCGCTTGTCGGGTGGTGAGAAGCAGCGGGTAGCTATTGCGCGGGTGCTGTTGAAAAACCCAGCCATCATTGTGCTAGACGAGGCCACCAGCCATCTCGATAGCGAGAACGAGGCAGTTGTGCAGCGAGCGTTGGCCAAGGCGTTGCAAGGTCGCACCGCCGTGGTGATTGCACACCGTCTTTCTACGGTAACAAACGCAGATCAGATATTGGTGCTAAACGAGGGCGAGGTGGTGCAGCGAGGGTGTCATGAGGAGTTACTCGCTGCTGAGGGGCTATATGCCGAGTTGTATCGCACTTTGGTGCGCGCTGAACGCCAAGCCCCTTTGGTGAGTGTCCGATGAGCGCTAGAGGGTTGGTTTCTAAAGAGGTCAGCCAGCTAGGGGCAACCTATACCGTGGCTGAGTTGGTTGGGCGAATCAAAGCGGTGTTGACCAGCGAATTTGCCGAGGAACTTTGGGTGCAAGGAGAGGTTCGTAATTTAAAGGTGGCCCGCAGCGGTCACGCCTACTTCGACATTATTGAGACAAGCGAGGTGTCTCATGCTAGCCGTCAACCTGAAGCATTGATAGCAGTGGCTCTGTTTAGACGGGAACGAGACAAGGTGGATCGCACGCTGCAACATAGCGGCGGTATGGCCCTAGAAGATGGAATGAAGGTTCGCATCTGTGGCCGGGTGGACTTTTATGCGGCGGCTGGGCGTCTGCAGTTCTACATGTCTCAGATCGATCCCAACTTCACCTTAGGTCAGCTGGAATCCGACCGGCTGGCGTTGCTCCAAGCGCTCAGCCAACAAGGTTTGTTGGATCGCAACCGGAGCTTGGCGTTTCCTGTTGCACCGCTGCGAATCGGTTTGGTCACATCAGCTGGCAGCGCTGCTCAGCGAGATTTCTGTCACGAATTGGAAGGTAGCGGCTTAGCTTGGGAGGTGCTTTTGGCTCATACTTTGGTGCAAGGTGCAGATGCCCCGCCGTTGATTGCTGCAGCCATTGATGCGGTGATAGATGCTGGGGTGGATGTGGTGGCTGTAGTGCGTGGAGGAGGGTCGCGCACCGATTTGGCAGCCTTTGACTATGAAGCTGTGGCTCGCGCCATTACCACTGCGGCGGTGCCCGTGGTAACCGGAATTGGCCATGAGATAGACCGCACCATTGCCGATGAGGTGGCTTACGAGGCCCAAAAGACACCAACTGCGTGTGCCGCGTTTGTGGTCAACGTTGCTCGCGCACACATCAGTTCTGCAGAGGCGGCTTGGGATGGGATTGCCAATGCCTCAGCAGCACACTTACGAGCTTGCGGTGAGCATCTAGCAACCGTCAGCCAAACAACAGTTCGTGCTGGCGAGTTGCGCTTGCGGGTGGCCACCGATCAGCTAATTCGATGCGGAGCGCACATTCGCTATTTGGCTGAAAACCGAACTCGCACCGATACCCGCAAGGTGGATCGTTTGGCCCAAGTTATGCAGCATCGGGCCGTGACAATTGTTGGAGATGCTCGTCGTAGCCTGTTACAGATGCAACAAACCGCCAGCAGCAGGGCTTTGCGGGCTTGCGCTACAGCAGCAAAAGACCTCGATCATGTTGAGGGAAGGGTAGAACTGTTAGACCCCAGTGCAATTCTGGCTCGTGGCTGGTCTATTACCCGTCATAATGGTCGGGTTGTGCGTAATCTGAAAGAGCTACAGCAGGGCGATGAGTTGGAGACAACCCTAGCTGAAGGCAAATTGCGAAGTACGGTGTCTGAGAGTACTCAAGCAGGCCAAAGCACAAGGAGCTGATGATATGAGCAGCAATGAGGTTGGCTATGCCGCTGCGCTAGATGAGCTTTACGCAATCTTAGAGGAGCTAGAGGCTGAAGATATTGACATAGACGTTTTGGCATCCAAAGTGGAGCGTGCTGCAAAGCTGATACAGGTTTGCCGCGGGCGGATTAAATCTGCGGAGGTGCGGGTACGAGAGATCGTGGCTGGTTTAGAAGAAGACCACGGTAATCCGGTCAGAAACCAAGCAGAAGCAGACGAGGCCGACAGCAGCACCAGAATTAACGAGGAGAACTGGTTTTGATACACAAACTTAACACCGTTGATGCCTTCATAGTTTTCGACCTAACAGACGCTGCTGTGCCAGACGTTGCTGTGCCAGACGTTGCTGAATCCGTAGGTACTGAATCGGTGGGTACTGAATCGGTGGGGGTTGTTAGATCGGCCCGCAAGATATTGGTTAGTGGAGCAAGCGACCTAGCTAGGTCGCTCACTTATACATTTGCAAGCTTTGAAATGCCACGGAGTGGAGCCTCGGCGGGCATCAATGCAACAGATGAGGATCGTGATGGAGCCATCACCAAGTTTGTGAGCGAGGTGGCTCCTATGGTGGCAGCGGGTGCTTTTCTGCCAGAACCAGGTACGCGTGTGCCCCGTTCAGCTTTGGAACCGTTGGTGGCCAACGATTCACGTGCCAACACCGGCGCGGTGGCCGATCAAGCTGCAGTTGCTGGTGTGGTGGCAGCCGCTAGCGCTGTTGTTGGCGGGTTGGAAGGCCGTAGCGTGATCATTGAGGGCTTTGGTGAGAGCGGCGTAGCATTGGCCAAAGCCTTGCTGGAACAAGGCGGCAAGGTGGTGGCCGTTACCGCAGGCAACAAAGGTGTTGTGGCCCAAAGTGGGTTTTCTCCAGATCTGCTGGCTGCGCCCGCAGGTGTTCCCTATGGTGAACAGACTGCCGCTGAAGCCTTAGCTGTACCGGCAGATGTGTTGCTAGCAGGCTCGGGGATGGGTGTGATTAACCACATCACCGCAGCACAGCTCAACGTTGGCGCTTTGGTGCCTTATGGCCCAATCCCAGTAACCGCTAGGGCGTTGGCTGTGTTGAGTCGGGCCGAAACCACCGTGGTGCCCGACTTCATCTCCACTGCTGGGCCACTGTTTGCTTGGTGGCCTAGCGGCAACACAAACCCTGAAGCAATCATTGCAGATGCCATCAGCAAAATCGGCAACTTAGTGCAAGAGATCGCCGCTCAGCCTGAGTCGATGTTCCTTGCCGCTTGCCAAAGGGCCGAAGCTTTCCTAGCCACATGGCAAAAAACCCTGCCCTTTGGTCGCCCGCTAGCTCCCTAACCTGTCTCTTTCGGTCGCCCACTAAGCAGTACCAGTTCCTTAGGCCGCCCCCTAACCGAGGCACCGCGTGGAGGTGGGGGGCCGAAGTGTGGGGTTAGCCGTTGCGGGGCACTTGGTTGAACGGGAGTTCTTTGTCTGTGGCTAACTCGCGGGGCATTCCTAGAATGCGCTCGCTGATGATGTTGCGGGCCATCTCGGTGGTGCCGCCACCAATGCAGGCTGCTTGGCGCTGCACAAACCGCACACCGTGATCCCCCACCGATGCTCCTTCATCCCACACCAAAGCTTGCTGGCCGTATAAGTCCATGTTCACCGATGCCTGTTCTACGCCAACCAAACCGTGGAAAAGGCGGACTAACGATCCGGCCGGGCCGGGCAGGTGGCCGCCTTTGATACCACGAACCACACGGTCGGATAACAGCCTGTGTACCCGGTTGAGCGTTTCTAGACGACCTAGTTGCTGGCGGCGGTTTCCTGCATCGCCAACTGGCTCTTTGGCGGCAAGAACCGCAAGGTCTTCCAAGCTGTCGGCGCGTCGTTGCCGCATTTTGCCCTGGGTGTAGGGGGAGGCACCCCCAACCGCAGCGCGCTCGTGGAACAACAAGCGCGTTGCTACCGTCCAGCCGTCGTCTACCTTGCCAACCACGTTTTCGGCTGGAACCAGCAAATCGTTAAAGTACTCTTGGCAAAACTCATCGGTGCCGTCTGCCATTTTGATGGTATGAATCTCAATGCCGGGTTGATGAATGGGCACGATAAACATGGTGAGGCCCCGATGTTTGGGCACCTCCCAGTTGGTGCGAGCCAACATCAACGCAAAGTCGGAGCGTTGGGCGAAGGTGCTCCATATTTTGGAGCCGTTTATTACAAAGCTGTCGCCATCTTTGTCGGCCCGTGTTAGCGCACCGGCTAGATCGGATCCCCCGCTAGGTTCCGACATGAACTGCACCCATAGGTCATCACCACGAATGAACCTGGGAATGTAGCGTTGCTTTTGTTCCTCAGTGCCGAACTCCAAAAGGATAGGTCCGATAATTGACAGGGTGGGTGCAGAGAACAAAATCGGCATGTCAAAGCCTTCGCTGACATCGTCGATGATGCGCTGATGCGCTACGGTCAGGCTTTGGCCTCCGTACTCTTTGGGATAACACACAGCGGCAAACCCGGCATCGTGCAATCGCCGTTGTAGTTCCCGATTGCGGCTAGAGCGCTCGTTATCATCTTCGGAGGGATGCCACGGGTTGAGCGGATCTCGCTTGGGCATGTTCTCGTTCATCCATGTCTGTACCTGTTCCCGATATTCAGCTAGCTCCAAAGGGTCGGGTTCGGTGTAAATGAATTGGTCTGTCATCGTCATTTTTGCATCGCCTCCGTATCTCAGTTGCTTGTGTGTGCTGAACGTATATGCATAATGTGCTTTGTAGCCTTAGTAGCCCAGCATTTGCGATAGCTGAGCGCGATGGTCTGAGGGGGTGCCAAACAGCCCTCGGTTTACTGTGGCACGGCGTAGGTAAAGGTGCAGGTCGTGGTCGTAGGTCACGCCGATGCCGCCATGCATCTGCACGCATTCATGCATCAACTCCACGGAGTAATCCCCCACGTAGGATTTAGCCACGCTGATCATCTGAGCTTCGGCTTGACCTGCAGCTAGCGCATCAGCGGCACCGTCTACGGCAGCACAAGATGCCTCGGCCCACATCTTCATGTCGGCAAAGCGGTGCTTGAGTGCCTGATAGGAGGCCAACGGTCGCCCGAAGGAGTAGCGATCAAAGGCGTATTCCACCGTGAACTCCAGAACTTTGCTGGCAGCTCCAGCGTTGTCGGCACACTGCAACAGCACCATTATGTTGCGCTGGCGACAGACATCGGCCTCGGTAGGTGCCCCGGGGCTCCCCACAAGAGCGTCGGTGCCCACCTGTACGCCTTCTAGTTGTACTTGAGCGAAGCGACGCCCCAAATCCAGCGATTCTTGGGGTGTAATCGTTAGGCCAACTGTATTGGTAGGCAACAAGAACTGTGCCAAACCATTGGGAGCAGTAGCGGTAACTAGCAGGTGATGTGCTTGGGCGGCGGCCTCAACCGCAACCTTGGTGCCCGCTATCGTGTAGCCACCGTTGGTGGGGGTGGCGTGGGTTGCAAAGTTGTTGTCTAGATGAAGCCCATCAGGTTCATTTACAGCCCAAGCCAGCATCGCCTGTCCTGATACCACTTCTTCAAGAAGTGTTTGCTGGGCGGGGTTTCCAGAGCGGGCTATGGTGTCTGCCACTACGTTGGTAGGCATAAATGGCCCAGGGGTTATGCCGCGACCCATCTCGTCGGCAACTATGGATAAATCCACAATAGGCCGATCTGAGATGCTGCCTCCGCCTAAGTTTTCGGGAACCAACAGCGAAGTCCAGCCTAACTCGGCAGCCGAGCGCCACCAGTTCTGCGGACAACCTTCGGCTAAGTCGTGCCATTCTCGCACCGTGCTGATGGGCACTTCGGTTTCAATGAAACGGCGAGCGGTCTCGCGGAAGAACTCCTGATCATCGGTGAGGTCGTAGCGCACTGCTGTTATTCAACCACACACATAGCGAGGCGGTGCCATTCAACCACTGTTATGGCGAGCGCTGCTATAGCGAGGTTTTATGTCTGTGGGTAATTTAGCTGCTTTTGCGGGTGCAGCCGGTTACGCTAGAGCCTTCTGGGGCTGTAGCTCAGCTGGCTAGAGCACCTGCTTTGCAAGCAGGGGGTCGTGGGTTCGAGTCCCATCAGCTCCACTTTTGTTGGGCTATTGGTAGCCCCTGTGATGGTTGAGCCCTAAAAGCAGGATTTCGCTCTACACATTAGGTTTGGCCCTACAGGCATGCCAGTCCGGTACCGTAGTGGGGGTTGGTGCTAAGTTGTGAGGATGGCTTGGTTGCAGCAGTTTTGGCAGCAGATTGTGCGGAGGCGAGACCTCGGCATCATTGATTCGTTGATTGCAGCGGGTGTTTTGGCTACCGGGGTGTTCATGTGGGTGGAGGGTGGCACGGCTTTCGACCCTGACGTGGAACTGCAAGATAACTGGGAGTGGCAGCTATGGCAGATTGGGTCGGTGGTGTTAGCGGTGGTGGGGGTTTGGTGGTTGTGGCGTAACACCTCAAAGGTGCCGTGGGTACGTACTGTGAGTTTGGTGGCGTTGGTTACGGCGATCCTGCTCAACGCTTATACCGATCTTTTCAATTCCAGTATCAACTTGTGGTTCACCCTCGACCCCTTGTATGTGGCCTGCGCCAGCGTGGTGGCAGCAAATGGTTGGGGTCGCATCATGGCGCAGCGTCAAGGCATGGAAGCGGTCAATCCTCTCACTACCGCAGCTACGGTGGTTGCGGTGGGTATTGGTGTAGTTGTGGTGGTGAACGGATACTTGGTGGGCGACGAAGGAGCGTGGGACATAATCAACCCCTTGATGATCCTGAGCGGGTTGACATGGGCGTCTGCTGCTCGGCGCAGCAACGTAGGGGATGCCATCTGAACACAAAGAGTTGCCATTTTTATGATGGGCCAAATCTTTGTGCGGGGGTAGTTATTGAGTACCCTGTGAGGCATGGCCAAGCAGTCGGCCGCAGTAGCAGGGGTACAACCCGAACCCGCCTCGGTGGTGGATTACCACTTGGTGCGGGCTCATGCCCTGCATAGGTTACGCAGCGGTGCATGCTCTGAAGGTGATCTTTGCGATGCTCACCCAGAGTTACTAAGGGCGGGCCGCGAGGTGGGTACGGCTCTAGGTGAGCCTTGCCCTGTGTGTGGTGGCAGCAAGCTAGCGTTGGTGGCGTATGTGTTTGGCCCTCGTTTGCCTGCTCATGGGCGCTGCATAAGCTACGCCACCGAGAAAGCCAAGCTAGCCCGGCGCAAGGGCCGGTTCACCTGCTATGAAGTAGAAGTGTGTAGTGGCTGTGGCTGGAACCACCTACTGCGTAGTTACGTCCTACAACCCCGCTAAACCCAAAAGTCGTTTAACTCCGTCCTTGATGGCGTTCAATGAGGTGACCTCACACCTGAAATTTCATAACGACACTCTCCAAAGACAGGGGAAAGTTCGCATGGAGCTAACTGAGGTGTTTGGTGTGGCCGGGGGTTGTGGTTTTGTACTAAGGTGTG
>JAPOTT010000011.1 GCA_026709025.1 bacterium | reverse complement strand
CTGGCTTTGCTAGCAAGTGTCCTGATGTGGGCCACCCCCCAAGCAGCGGCGCAGAATTCGATTGTTTTCCTTGAAGCTAAAGTTGGCCCTACAGCAGCTTCTGTACTCTCGGATGGCGATGCTAGTGGTGAGGTAACTGTCAATCCCAGAAGTATTGTGTATTTGGGTGGCAGTGCTACAACAATTCCTGAAGATGCTACGGTAAGCTATAAGTGGGTAATAGAAACTGGTCCTTATAGTTGGCCGCGTATAACTCAGAATGCATCTGAAGACTTCAGCGCGGCAGATGCAACTGCTCAGTTCACTATCCCTAACGAAACTTATATTAATGGGCTTGCTGATAGTGATCCTCAGAAATATGAATTTAAAGTGACGTTATCTGCAACGTTTAATGGTTTGACAGAAACTCAGACCGTGACGGTGAAGATTGCTCGTCCTCCATCTTCAGATATCACTGTTTTCGCAGGTTTAGAAGACACAAATTTTTCTTCGGATGCTGATTCAACTTTAGAAGAAGTTTTTGGCAAAGATGCTGTGATTGATGGGCCTGGTGAAAATGGTAATGATGATAACGAGTGGGACATCATGGAAGGTGCCTATCTCCGCTTAAACGGTTCCGGCAGTACAGTTGCAGGGGGAACAGTAGACCGTTATCGGTGGGTTAGATCGGCTCTTGTCCCATCAAATGACAATATTGGACTTGGAGGGGAGAGGCCAGATACAGGAGTATCGCTGGTTTCTGGCGATAATGATCCTAATTTTGTGGTTGGTACTGTAGACTTTGCTTACGACCCAAGTAACCCAACAGCAAATACAAATACAGCATCTAGTGTAACTAATTCCGTATTTACAGAAGATCCAGAGATCACCTTGTTACCACAATTAGACCCTAAAGAGAGGGTAACTGTGGTTTATGACTTATTTGTCGCTGATGGTAGCGGGAGACCTCAGAGTTCTCGGGTGCGTATTGTGGTTCATGATGTGCCAGAGGATGCGAAACCAATAGCTGTTACGCCTACTTACACTACTGCTAGCAAGACCCGTCTTAGGCTTGCAGATGACGCAGAACCACAAGGTCCCACAGTTTCTCGTTTGAATGGTGGTGTTGAGAACCAGTACATAGTTAGTGCTAATTCTATAGTACGCCTGACTGTTAATCTCACTACATCAGGTATATCTAATGCTGCTGAACTGCGTTGGGATGGAGCAACAAGAGAAGCTCCAGATAGTGATAACGATGCAATTAATGGGAATACTGCTACACGCAGGATTCCAGCTGGTGTGGCTGCTGGTACAACCTATAATGTCACCGTTAGTCATGGTTCTGGTCAAGCCGAGCGTACTGCTTCGGTTCAGTTGTTAGTTGGCACTAATCAAGCGCCTACTGCTGGTGGGATTTCTGCTAGCATTGGGGATAGTAATCTTGACTCTGCATCAAGTATTCCAGGCATTCCTGTTTTCAGTGTCCGTGATGGAAAACAAAAAGGTGGCGCTTTAATCACTTTGCGTGGTGTAGGCAATGATCCTGATGGTGGCGCGATAATTCAAGCTTGGACTTTGCGGCAGTTTGCTGGTGATGATGCAAACAATTTGAATTCAGATGTTGAAGATTTAGTAGGTGATACTCCTGATCTTACTAAAGCTGGCGATATAGCTGGTTTTTATAATCGCTTAGGGGAGCTTGATGATCCGTCTGATCCTTTGGTGACACTTATTAACCCGCTTGGTGATGGTGAGGTTTCTTTTGAGGTGCCAGAAGTAAGAGAGAACACTGGTTTTATTCTTTTGTACTCTGTTGTGGATTCAGCTCATGTTGTTGCCGCACAGCCTGTGTACATTCATGTCACTGCCGAGGATGATAAGCCGGTAGCTAATGCTGGTGCTAATCAGCAAGTTGCTTCTGGTTCGCGTGTCCGCCTGAATGGTTCTGCTAGCGCTGATCCTGATCCTGATGATAGTATTGCTAGTCATAGTTGGATTTATGTTGGTGCTACTATGAGTCCGCTTCCTGATGCTCGTAGGGCTTTGTCTGATGCGGAGATCAAGGAGCTGAATGGTTGGGTGCTGCGGGAGGCTACAGATAATGATCCAGCGGCAGGGAGATTCCAAGATTCTGCTGGTAAGCATTATGTGTGGATAGTTAACGCTGCTGGTGATTTGCTAGACAACAAAGATAACACACCAGCTCATTTGAAGGGTGTAGCTTCTCGTTATCCATATTTTACTGCTCCTAAGTTGACTAGTTTTAACAACATTAGTCTCAAGTTCCGTCTCACTGTGACAGATAGTGCTGATAGCAGTGCTTCTGAGATTAATGGTGTAGCGTTGAAAGATGGTGAGTCTGATGATGGGGTCGCAGAATTTGCTACTGCTGATGTGACTATTACTGTGGCTCGGGTTGCTAGTAATGAGTTTTATAGTGGTGTGATTACTGGCCCTGGTTTTTGTACTAATCTGGCGTTTGGTGGGCCGATGTTGTTTGCGCATGATGGTGATGGTGATGGTGTTGCGGAGACTTGTTCTTTGAACACTACTCGTCGTGCGACTATTGCCCGTCAGAATGCTTTGGAGGCTATCGCTGCGTTAAATCCAACTGCTTTGGATAATGCGATAGACGATGAGTGCAAGCGCCTTGTTGCTGCTAATGCTAGTTATGGTGATGAGCCTGTTGATTTAGCTAATGATGCTTGCGATGATGCTAGTAACCCGGTTGCGGTTATTCCTGTGTTGAGTGGTGCTACTCAGTATGGGCCTGTGGTTACTGGTCCTGCGTTTTGCACTAACCGGAGCCTTGGTGGGTCGATCATGTATCCGCATGATTCTGATGGTGATGGTGTGTACGATATTTGTTCGTTGAACAGCACTCGCCGTGAAGCAGTAGCACGCCAAGCAGCTCTAGCCACCTTTGAGGATGCTTTGACACCAAGAGAGATGGGTAGGCTAGCTGATTTGAAGGCTCATGACGACACTCCAGTTATTATCAATGATGGTGATGGGAATGCTTTGACTGGCGACGACCTGACTGCTGCTGTTGCTAAAGAGATTAGCGAGCTTGAAGCGATAGCTGCAGCTAATGCGGCTCGTTATGCTAATGCTTTGGCTGCGGCGTGTCGTGCGTTGGCTGGTCAAGTCTTTGAGGGTGATAAGGCTGCTGATCTTGCAACAGATGAGTGTGTGCGGCCTACTACTTCTGGTATTGCGCTTCCGTCTGGTAGCTAACTTTTAGAGAGTTTCAGGTTTAGCCTGGACAACCCAAACCACCGGGGCCCGGCCCTCCCACAAGGGGGGCCGGGCCCCACCGCGTTAACCGTTATTTCTTCTTTTAGTGTTCTTCTGCTTAGTTATTTGTTTTTATTATTTTTCAATATTTTCAACAAATTAGGGTTGCAAACCCTCCACGCACTTTGTATTGTTATCTCATGACCGGTTTTGAACTAGCCCAGTTCATCGCAATCATGCTGTCGTTGATGGGCATTGTCTTACACCAACAAAGAAGTAACTGGTACCAACAACGAAGCATCGACCAGCTCCGCTCCGATATGAACGCTGGTTTCGCTGAAGCCCGCGCCGACCGCCAAGCCATCCGCAACGAGATAAACCAACGCTTTTCTAATGCCCAGGCTGCTTTAGACAAAGCCCGCACTGAAAGTCGCGATGGGCTAGATACCCTACGCTCTGATACTAACCAGCGCTTCGATGAGGCTCGTAAAGAAACTAATAATTGTTTTGCGGAAATCCGTAATACGATGGAAGTGCATCGTGTTGAAACAAATCGGGGGTTCCGACAGGTGTGGGCTGCACTATCCAAGGTTGCTCAACGCCTTATTCGCATTGAAAGTCGCCTAAAAATTGGACCACCCTCCGAAGGATCAAACCAATCCTAAACCATAACCTAACCCCTCAACTTGTATCAAACTCAACACTCACCTGAGCAAGGTCTGTAGGCCAAAGTGTGATTTTGTGGAGAGTGAATTTTTTAGATTAGGAGTGTTCGTATTCTATCGGTGAGGTTATGGCGTTGGTGGAGTAGTAGCGGGGGGTGGAGTGGAGTCTTCTGGGGGTGGTTCGATTTTTAGGCGGCTTTCTATGCGGACTAAGCGTTGAACTATTTTGTATAGTTCGGCCCACACCTGTTGGAAACTCTTGTTAGTGTCAGAGTGTAGGGTATCTAGCCCATCGCGGCTTTCGGTGCGGGCTTTGTCTAATGCAGCCTGAGCATCGGAAAACCCTTGTGTGGTTTCTCTACGGGCCTCGGCTAAGCGTTGGTTTATCTCGTTGCGGATGGCTTGGCGGTCGGCGCGGGCTTCAGCGAAACCAGCGTTCATATCGGAGCGGAGCTGGTCGATGCTTCGTTGTTGGTACCAGTTACTTCTTTGTTGGTGTAAGACAATGCCCATCAACGACAGCATGATTGCGATGAACTGGGCTAGTTCAAAACCGGTCATGAGATAACAATACAAAGTGCGTGGAGGGTTTGCAACCCTAATTTGTTGAAAATATTGAAAAATAATAAAAACAAATAACTAAGCAGAAGAACACTAAAAGAAGAAATAACGGTTAACGCGGTGGGGCCCGGCCCCCCTTGTGGGAGGGCCGGGCCCCGGTGGTTTGGGTTGTCCAGGCTAAACCTGAAACTCTCTAAAAGTTAGCTACCAGACGGAAGCGCAATACCAGAAGTAGTAGGCCGCACACACTCATCTGTTGCAAGATCAGCAGCCTTATCACCCTCAAAGACTTGACCAGCCAACGCACGACACGCCGCAGCCAAAGCATTAGCATAACGAGCAGCAGCAGACTTAGCAGCAGCAAGACTATCAATCTCTGCTGACAAAGCAATGATCTCATCACTATCTAACGCACCGTCAGTGCTATCGGTAAAACCGCCTTCATACTTCGTGATAAGATCAATATGCCGGGTGTCCTGATCGTCAGTTCGATCATCACCTAGTTCTTGAAGCTCACGCAACTCAACCAACTCATCGTGACGAGTCTGATCACCAGCACTAAACGACACCTCAAAGGAGATGGCTAGAGCTGTTTGGCGTGCTACTGCTTCACGGCGAGTACTGTTCAACGAACAAATATCGTACACACCATCACCATCAGAATCATACGGATACATGATCGGCCCGCCAAGGCTAAAGTTAGAACAAAACGCAGGACCATTAACCGTAGGCCCATACGCAGTCGCACCACTCAACACAGGAATAACCGCAACCGGGTTACTAGCATCAGCGCAAGCATCACCAGCTAAATCAGCAGGCTCATCACCCTCATAACTAGCATTACCAGCAACAAGTTTCCCACACTCAGCGTCTATCGCATTATCCAAAGCAGTTGGATTCAACGCAGCGATAGCCTCCAAAGCATTCTGACGGGCAATAGTCGCACGACGAGTAGTGTTCAAAGAACAAGTCTCCGCAACACCATCACCATCACCATCATGCGCAAACAACATCGGCCCACCAAACGCCAGATTAGTACAAAAACCAGGGCCAGTAATCACACCACTATAAAACTCATTACTAGCAACCCGAGCCACAGTAATAGTCACAGGAGACGGATCTGACTTATCATCATCAGCAGTAGGATCATCCCCGGTAGTGGTTCCTTGCCCATCAGTAACAGTCAAATGGAACGTAAGACCAAGATTATTGAAACCAGTTAACTTAGGCGCAGTGAAATACGGGTAAGCAGAACCTGATTCCATCAATTTACCTGTATGCCCACCTTCAGGAACTTCGCTAGCAACTAAATCACCCTTAGCATCAACAATGTAAACATAATCATTGCCTTCGGAATCCTTAAAGGTTTTACGAGTATCCCCATCAGGTAAAGGATTATCAGTCGTAACCTGGCGGAGCACCCAACCGTCTAACTGGCCAATCTCCGCATCAGACAAAGCCCTACGTGCATCAGGCAGAGGACTCATATTGGCACCAACATAAGTCCAACTATGGCTACCAGCAATACTGTCACCAGGATCAGGATCAGCACTACCAGAACCATCTAGACGAACAAACGCACCAGAAGCAACCTGCTGACCAGTACCAGCATTAGCCACCGGCTTATCATCATCAGCTTCAATACGCAGGTACAACACCCTAGCTGCAAGAACATTCGCCGAATCAACCACCGAATAGGTAAGGAACACCCCAGTATCTGCTCTAACCTGGGGCACCTCAAAAGACACCTCACCATCACCAATCGGATTAATCAACTCAACTAGAGGATCAGCTGGATCATCAGCTGACAACTGAAGCAGAACAGGGCCAACCACTCCAGCTACATCACCATTTCCTGCTGTTGACTTATTATTACCATCAGGGTCAAGCCAAGTATCAATCGCACCCAACACAGCAGACTCACTGTCAGCAGGCACATGACGCAACGTCCAAGCCTGAATTATCGCGCCACCATCAGGATCGTTACCCACACCACGCAAAGTGATCGGCTTACTATTTGACTGCACGCCATCATTCACACTCAACACAGCTAAATCAAACTGACCAGCAGAAATCCTATCCAAAGTCTGACCTTCGGCAAGACTAACACCAGCAATCGGACTAGCAGTAGGCACCTGATTAGCACCAACCAACAACTGAACCGTCGTAGTGCGATCACCATCAGTGACAGTCACATCATAAGTAGTACCAGCAGTCACACCAGAAGGAACCCTACGAGTAGCAGTACCACTATCATCAGTACCATCAGGATTATTAGGAGGCAATAGATCAACATCACCTCTCGCAGTAGCACCCGTCCAAGTAAGTTTCTCATTCAACAAACCAGTCACAGTGAACTGAACTACCGAACCAGCACTCACAAGATACTGATTCTCAACCCCACCATTCAAAGCAGACAAAGTAGACTGAGGAGCGCTTCCCTGACTACCCGCAGCCAAACTAACACTCACACCAATCGGATCTGCTTCAGCAGGACTATCATGCACCACAATACGAACCCGAGAAGTCTTAGCCGTACCCCCTCCAGACTGCACAGACAACTGATAAATCAAAGTCAACCGCTTAACAGAAATTTCGCCAGCATTTAGATCAGGAAGAATAGTGTAAGTACCAGAAGCAGCCTCAGCAGTAAAATCGTTATTACCAGCCACAAAAATAGGATTAATGTCGGTATCTGCTAAAGGACCAGAAATGATAGGAGCAGAAGTAAGCGTAACACCGGTAGGCAGGTTAGGTGGCGAAAGCCGTTCCCACCGATAACGATCTACTTTCCCACCAGGCACAGTACTCCCAGAACCATCCAACCGGAGATAAGCCTTCTCACGAATATCCCACTCATTATCACGGTTACCGTTCTCACCAGGCCCATCAATAATCGCATCCTCACCAAAGATTTCTTCAAAAGTTGCATTCACATCATCTGCAAAAGCCGAATCAGGCAAACCAGCAAAAACCGTAATATCAGCAACAGGCGGACGAGCAATCGTGATAGTCACAGTATCACTCTCTGAAGAACCATTACGCGTCGCAGTCAAAGTAACCTGAATCTTATACTTCTGATCGTCACTACCAGTTACACCATCAACATAATTCTGATTAGGCAACAAAAAACTAGCTTCTATATCACTATCATTATCTGTGGACGTCTCTGCGTCCTGATTAATAGTCAACCAATCATAAGGGCCATCGGCTATCTCCCACTTATAAGAAGTAGCTGGAGGATCATCACCGTTAATAAGAGTCGCCGTTCCATCAAGATAAACCCGCTGACCCGCTTCAACAGTCACCTCATCAGTAGCACTAGCGTCATCTGATGACCTACTAACAGTAGCCGTAACAGCTACCACATCATTACCACTCTGCGCCGCTGCTTGGGGGGTGGCCCACATCAGGACACTTGCTAGCAAAGCCAGCACTGCCAACATGGTCATGACTTTCCGACGAGCGTTAGCACTCTCTTCGCCGGACCAAACCGAGTGAAGCATAATCATGGACAACTTTCTATCAGACGGGCCTGGATGTTGAAACTATATCAGATGACTAGCACCATGTGGTGCTAGTGGGCCGAACAGCCCGCTTAGTGACACTGAGCCGACCCTGACTCAGTGCTTCGGTAAGTCTTGCAGGTTGCGGCACCAATTTCAAACACAGTAAGACAATTTTTTTGAGAAGAAATTTAGGGGCCAATTTTGAGGGGGCACCGCAGGGGTGTGAGTAGCCATACGGAAGATGTCCTCAAGGGTACTGAAACTAGCATCTGTAGCCCTCACATTGGAAGGCAGCAAGGGTGTAGTGCGGCAACATGTATGGGACTAGCGGTAGGGCAGTTTGGGGAGGTTGCAGGTTTGGGTGGTGCGAGCTTGAGGATCCAGGTGAGCTTGAGGATCGGGCCATGTGCTCATCCACCGACCCGTTGCAGATGTTTGTTATGAGAGGTGCGTAGCTGCAGACACACAAGCGCAAGTTGACGTGATGTCTAACGACGGGTCAGCACGGCTGGGTTTGTCCGGTGCCGGGGTTGTGTGGCGCTAGGGGGGGCTAGTGAGCTAGTGAGAAGGGCTTAGCTTGAGGTGGTTTGGGTTAGTGCGGCTGGTTCGGGGGGATCGACGAACTCGGTGGGCGGGGTGACAGGAGTAACCACAGGCACGATATTTAGCTTCGCTTCAATGCGAGCTAACCGCTCCGCATGATTAAAGAGAATGACTTCCACCTTATTCAAACGGACATCGATTGTATCGAAGCGGGCATCGTGATTCGTCAGGGTGACCTCAATACGAATAAGGCGCTCACCATGGTCGGCGAGCGTCGCCTCAATGTTATCGAGATGAGCATTGACCTCCTGAAAACGGGCATCAATCGCTTGGAAGTGGGCATCAATCGCTTGGAAGCGGACATCAATCGCTTGGAAGCGGACATCAATCGCTTGGAAGCGGGCATCAATCGCTGCTAACTGGTTCTCTTGGCTAACAAGAATGGTCTCAATGCGAGATATGCGCTCTGCATGGTTCAAGAGAATGGCTTCCAGCTTGTCGAAGCGAGCATCCACCTTGTCGAACTTGTCGCGCACTGTGTAGATCACATAGCCGATCAGGACGGCTAAGAATGCGCCCACGATGGACGAACTTAAAACTGATTCCATAAGAGATTCCCCTTAGTGCTAGTGAATGAAACTAAATGGGGAAGCATGAACTCAACCTAGCCGACCAAAATAGGTTTGGCAAGAGACAATTTTAGGAAAGCTCTAGTGGAGGTGCAAGGCAAGAACCTCGTCCTGCGCTGAGAAGGGCTTAGCTTGAGGTGGTTTGGGTTAGTGCGGCTGGTTCGGGGGGGTCGACGAACTCGGTGGGCGGAGTGACGGGGGCAACCGCAGGCACGATATCTAGCTTCGCTTCAATGCGAGCTAACCGCTCCGCATGGTTAAGAGATATGCGCTCTGCATGGTTCAAGAGAATGGCTTCCAGCTTGTCGAAGCGAGCATCCACCTTGTCGAACTTGTCGCGCACTGTGTAGATCACATAGCCGATCAGGACGGCTAAGAATGCGCCCACGATGGACGAACTTAAAACTGATTCCATAAGAGATTCCCCTTAATGCTAGTGAATGAAACTAAATGGGGAAGCATGAACTCAACCTAGCCGACCAAAACAGGTTTAGCAAGAGACAATTTTAGGAAAGCTCTAGTGGAGGTGCCTAAGACGGGAGAGCGGTGCCTGTGCGTTCTTGGGAAGTGGTTGAGGCGATTGTGGCACAAACATCCGTTTTCAGATCTTCGGGTTTGTCACCTCCGAACTGTGTACCTGCGCTTGCCTGACAAGACACAGCGAGCAGACCTCGAAACTGAGAATGCGATGCAAAGGTATCTAGGGCTATCTGACGAGCCACAGCCTCACGACGGGTATATGGAAGGGCACAGACCTCGGCGATGCCATCACCATCGCCATCATGGGGATAGGTAAGCGCACCACCCAAACTGAAGTTGACACAGAAGTTGGGACCGGTGATAACAGGGCCAGAATAAAACTTTGGGTTGGCTTCTGGATTGGGGGGTTCTGGCGGTGCGGCTATCTGGCCGGTAGAGCACACATCCTTCTTTAGATCCTCAGGTTTATCACCATACTGGGTATAGTCCTCGTCGCCGATACCTCTGCAGGCTTGGTTGACCTGTCTCACAAAGTCGCCACGATTGATACTAGCCAAAGTAGTAAGAGCTTGCTGACGAACCACAGCCTCGCGACGGGTAGATCGTAAAGAACACACATCAGCCACACCATCTTTAGTGCTGTCGTGAGGGTAGGTGCGCTGACCGCCGAGGCTCTTGTTACGGCAAAAATCTGGGTGGTCAATTTCACCAGAGAAGAAACGGCCTACCACAGTGATGTGAACTTCGTCTTGGCTAGTGCTGTTAGCTGAATCTGTAACGGTAAGCGTGAAGGTGAGGCGCACGCTTCGCAGGTGGGTGAATTTGGGAGCTAAGAAGGTGGGCTTTACCGAGCGCGCAGAAGTGAGCACTGTAGGATATTCGTTATTGGCAGTTGGCCAAAAGGCTCTGAGATCGTTGCTGTCTTGGGGAGTTAGCGGAGTGACACGTGCTGGGGGATTGAGGGTAATACCGGTGTAGGCCCAAGAGTAGTTAAGTTGTTCGTTTGGGTCTGGGTCTGTGGAGGCTGTGGCATCTAAAGTTACCTGAGTTCGGGTTACAACGGTTTGATTAGCACCAGCGCTGGCAGTAGGAGCATCGTTGCGGCCAAAAATGGTGATGGTAACAGTGTCGGTATCAAACACACCCCACGAATCGGTAACGACTAGTTGAAGATGCACTAGCAAGTTACCGCCGCGAAGTTCTGGAACATCAAATGAGGTGGTTGGTTGGGTTGGATCAACAAGGGTAACTGGTGCATCTGTAGGGTCTAGAAGGTTGCCTTGAGCATCCACAAAGCGCCACTGGTAGGTGAGGGTGTCGTCTGCAGAGTCGATACCAAGGCCACGAACCTGCACTGTGCCTGATTGATCATCACCACCTTGAGCACCGTCCTCGCTGATTATGTTGGCTGGAGCTACAGCTTGAGGGGCTTGGTTGTTGGCGGTTATGAAGGTAACTGTGGTTTGGGCCGTTCGTTCGGTGTCGTCTGTAACGGTGACGGTGAGGGTTTGGGTAACGGCACTGGTATCTTCTGGAAGCTGCGCGGGGGCAGTGTAGGTGGCGCGAGAGGTAGCGCCTCTGCGTGTGGGAGCAACCTGCGTTAGTTGGATAGCTGCTGCTTGGCCTGTATCACCAGCAGCCCAGAGGTGAGACAAGCGGCGAGTTTGGGTGCCGTCTTTGTCTTCGGCTGTGGCGATGAGCTGTACCGCTTGGCCCGGAGCTACCACAAAGCGGGCTGGCTGGTTTAGCTGGTTTGGATCAACTTGATAGGCAACCTGAGCTGGCTGATTAGCGCTACGCAGCGACACCTGCACGGTAGGAGCTGAGGGTTGATCGCGCACGGTGATGTTAACGAGCGCGCTATCTGTTACACCGCTTTGATTGGTAACAACCAGACGATACTGCACATAAGCTGTGGCATTATTTTGAAGGGTGTCTGGCAGATCAATGGTAATGGACTGCCGCCGTGTGCGAGCAGGGCTGTTGGCGAAAACAGGTAAGTTGTTGGGACGGACCGCACGACGCTCCCAAGTGTAGGTGAGCTTTGGGTTTTCCTCACCCGAGGTGCTTGATGAACCGGTGAGGGTGAGACGGGCGCCTTCTTGGATGTCCCAATCGTTGGCATCATTGCCACCTTCAAGTGGGGCATCTATAACAGCGTCAACCGTGTACTTCTCTTCGTCATCTATCACACCGTTTTGGTTGGCATCTGTGGGATTGGGATGCGGGAGCTTAGCCGACAAGGCTATCTGAGCTTGGGGAGGCTGGTTGAGGGTTACGCGGATTATATCGGTGCTAGAGGCTCCGTCTGTGTCTACAACGGTGAGTTCAAAATCTATGTGATAAACGCCTCGTTGGTTGACGAGTTTGAGAGGGGGCACATCAAATTCTGCGGTGCGACCTCGAGGGCTGCCCCTCGGTATTACTTCAATCCAGCTATATGCATCGGTGATGGGTTTCCAAGAATAGGCAAGTTCGTTGGCTCTATCTTCGGTGTCGAAGGTGTTAGATGCATCTAGCTTGCCGGTGGTGTCTTGGCCTGGGGTAACGGCATAATCTAACCCGGCATCAGCGTCGGGAGGATCGTTGTTGGATTGAGCCAACGCCACAGGAACGACAAAGGTGGGTGCTAACAGTGCTACAGCGACACCGACACTCAAACAAATGGAGCGCAACCTCATAGCCGACAGGATACCCGTATGCCCTCTAAGGACAAACACGAGACAAGCACTGCGGGTCGGGCAGGCGGGATTTGAACCCACGACCTCTTCGTCCCGAACGAAGCGCGCTACCAAGCTGCGCCACTGCCCGTTGCAAGTTGTAATATAGCGGCTTCACTACGCCGTGAGTACTGAGATTAACTTAAGGGTTGGCTAAACCAGAGCAGGCTAGGGTGCAGGCTCTGGTGCTAATGAGGCAAGGGCTTGTTGGAGCCGAACCGCATCTAGAGGCTTCAGCAACCAAGCATCAACCTTGGCTTGGCGGGCTAGGTAAATATCGGCCTCTCTATCTAAGAGCAACAAGATGCGGGTGTTGGGGAGCCTGCCCATATCAGCTTCCATACGCAAATCTAAGCTGGTTGCCACACCCCCCATGTTGGCTATTTGTAGGTCGCAAATCACCACATCTGGGCTGTGAGCCTGCACTGCGTGGCGCACCTCTGCTCCTGAACTAACCCTCAAAATGTGAGAGGCATAACCTCTCAGCGCGGCATCTATGGTTTGATGCACAGAATCGCTGTCTGTGGCTAGCAACACTCGAGTCATATAGATGATGGTACTCAACCGGCTACCGGTTTTGCCTGTTTGGGAGATAACATCGGAGTCGGCTACAGAGCCAAGGAGAGGCACCGTGCTGGAGATCAAAATCGAAAAGCTAGACACCCATACGGTGCTGCGCCCCGCTGGAGAGGTGGATGCCTACACCGTGGCACAGTTTAGGGAACAAATTGGCGAACTCGCTTTGGAGCCACGGCTGCTGATTGACCTTCAAGCAGTACCGTTTATGGACTCAGCAGGATTAGGAGCTCTGATAGGAGGTATCCGGCGAATTAGAGACTCTGAGGGTGAGGTGGTGGTGGCCTGCGGCGAGGGAGCATTGCACCGGCTGCTTCATACCACCGGGTTTGATCGGATTGTGCCGGTAACTGAAACCGCGGAACAAGCCCTAGAGTCTTTGTTGGGAACCAACACCTCGCAAGCCAACTAGCTAACCGCCTAGCTAGTGGTGTGTGGCAACTAAACAGCAACTAAACAATGCAGCTAGACGTAACAAATGTACGGCTACAAACACTAAAGGTAGCAACAGCCTGCTTGGTTGGGGCTGGCATCTTGACCTCTTTAGCAATAGGCAGCAGTTGGGCAGGAGCTGAAGATGATTTGCCAAACCCCCCAATCAGCACGAGTGCGCCCGCTGTGGTTGTGGAGGTTACTGGGCTGCTAGACCCGGTAATGGCTGAGCTGATTGAGAACTCCATTGCAGAGGCATCTAGCAGAGATGCCGTTCTGCTGGCCTTTCGGGTGGACAGCACGCAGGCCGTGGTATCTGATGAGCGGTTGGTGGAGTTAGCCAACACCATTGCTAACTCTGCTGTGCCGATTGCGGTATGGGTGGGGCCTAACGGATCTGCGCTAGAAGGCAAGGTGGCGCAAACTTTCGGGGTAGCCGATGCGCTAGGCATTGCGCCGGGCATAAAGATAGGCAAACTTGGGCCTGCTCTTTCGGGCATTGAACAGCACCCGGTTGTGTGGTCTAACCAAGAACTGTTGCGCAACCACAAGCTGAGTTGGCGAGAGTTAATTGCCTCTGAGGTAATCGGATGCGAGCAAATAGAATTAGACGATCTAGCCGTGCGCTACCAAGAAGCGGGTATTGCCTTTAACCCTGCCGAGGTACGGGTGCCGCCAATCGAAGAGCAATGCGTGGCACCGGTTATAGGCGACTTCCTGGTGGACTTAGACCATCTAGGCTTTGCATCTCAAATAGTTGCTGGAGACAATCAGCCGCGCCTAGAGCCCATCACGCAAGTAGAGTTCCGGGGCTTATCGCTAGCAGATCAGCTGTTCCACACCGTAGCAAGCCCTCCCATCGCCTACATCTTGTTAACCTTGGGCATGGGCCTGATGCTGTTTGAGTTCTATACCGCAGGGGTGGGTGTAGCGGGAGTGGTGGGAGCACTGCTGTTTGTGCTGGGAGGCTACGGACTGTCGGTGCTGCCGTTTAATGCGTGGGCTTTAGGCTTGTTGGCAGGTTCCATGGTGGCGTTTGGGGTTGACATCCAAACCTCTGTGCCACGGTTTTGGACTGGAGCTGGGCTAGTGATGTTTGGCGCAGGTACTTGGTGGCTGTACAGAGAGGTATCCATGAGCTGGATACCGATGGTGGTGATGATGGGCGCTGTGGGGGTGGCCATGATTTCGGGAATGCCCTCGATGGTGCGGACACGGTTTTCCACGCCCACCATCGGACGAAATTGGATGATCGGCGAGTTGGGCACCGTTGTTGAAGACGTATCGCCCGATGGGGTGGTGAAAATACGAGGAGCCTTATGGCGAGCGCGGGTAAATCGAGCTACTCCAGTACACACAGGCAGCCAAGTTAAGGTGGTTGAGATTGACGGGCTGTGGCTACAAGTAGAGCCCACCGAAGGTGCCGCACGCGACTATCGGGAGCGGCGCAGCTAATCAAATCACAGGTTGCATCTTGTGCGCGCAGCGGTTGTGGATATAAGGTCACCCCAAAGGGGGTAGGGAAAAGTGAGCGCTTTAACCAATTTGGGGGCATGGCAAACGAGAGCGGCCTGTAGAGGGCCGCATGCGGCGGTATTCTTCCCGCCGACATCTTTTGAACGCAAGAACGACAAGATAAATCGGGAGAGACGAGCCAAAGCTATCTGCAAGCAATGCAGTGTGATGACAGAATGTCGCGAGTATGCCTTGGAGATTCGAGAACGCCATGGCATTTGGGGTGGGCTCAACGAACTAGAGCGCCAAGACATCTTAGGAGAACAGTTTTTCTAAGCACCTGTTTGAGCTTCAAGCAGGGCCTGTAAGACGAGGTCCAGCGATGCGAACGTCTTCGCGGCGGCGGGTAATACCGTTGGCATCTAGATAGGCCAAAAGCGCTAGGGCGTACTTGCGGCTGGTGCCCAAACGCTGGCGTATCTCCGCTACGGTTATGCCCTCGGGTTTGTTGTGCAGCATCTCTGTGAGCACGCCTTGGGCTTCTACAACTGCTTCAGCGGCAAAAAAGATGCCGTTTTGCTCTATCGCCAAACCTCGTTTGGTTAGCTCACGCGCTTCAAGCACCTCCACACCAACATCTACAGGGCTAGGCGGAGCAAACAACGCACTTTGCAAAGCAACGATGTAGGGGTGATCTTGAAAAGGGTCGGGCTGAGCGCTATTGCGGGCCCGACCGTTGGATATAACAACCTCTGCAAGCAACCCCAGCACAGCGCGTTCTTTGTCGCTACAAGTAGCGATGTCTAGACCCACGCTGCCAGCATCAGCCACAGCCTGGCGCAACTTGATCTTTGTTTGTTCCAGCAAAGATGGACTCACAAGCCAGCGCCCTACAGTAGGTTGGTGGTTTTGGCCGGTTAGCAGGGCTAGTTCTTTTGCTTCCACCCAGCCTCGTTCGGCAATAAGCCTGTGGATTGACCCATCGGGGTTTGCTTTTGAAGCTGCCAACACAGGTGCCACGTCTAGCACTGTGCCACCGCCAATGGTTTCGGCTCTTCCGCTCTCTCGTAGCACGAAGCGGTCGCCGGGCAGCAACGGAAGTTTGCGCTGTAGATACAGACGAACCAAGCCAGTGTCGGCCGGTTCAATGGTTTGTTGGCCCAAAATACGCATCTTGGCAGGCAACTCGCTGGTGCCGATGTATATGGTGTGTGCCCCGCGGCGCGAAACCTGGTGGTTGAGGGTGCTAAGTATGGCAACAGAGGCATCGAAGCAATTCGTAAGGTGCCATTGGGCAGGTTTGACAAGCACATGGCCACGATTTATCTGTTGATACCCAATGCCGGTTAGGTTCACCGCTACCCTATTGCCGGGCGCAATGCTGGCGTACTCCTGGTGGTGAGTTTGTAAGGCCCGCACACGCACCATGTGGTTGTTGGGATGTAACAGCAGTTCTTCGCCAATGTGCAGAGGCCCGCCGCCTAGAGTGCCGGTTACCACAGTGCCTGCACCCTTAGCGGCAAAAGATCTATCTACCCACAGGCGAGGACGCTGGTTGTTTGCTGCTACTGGAGTGCGATCTAAAAGACGGTCTAACTCGCTGCGTAGCTCTTGGAGACCTATACCAGTAGGTACATCGGTAGGCACAACAGGAGCATCAGCTAGGAAGGTTCCGGCTGCTTTTTCTGTAACCTCTAGATGTGCTAGGTGGGCGATATCGGGTTCGCAGATGGCTACCTTAGTGAGGGCTATCACACCTTGCGATACGCCGAGAAGTTCCAAGATACGCAAGTGTTCTTCGGATTGGGGCATCCAACCCTCGTTGGCGGCCACAACAAACAAACAGGCATCTATGGCTCCTACCCCGGCCAACATGTTGCGAATGAAACGCTCATGCCCAGGCACGTCAACAATAGACAGGGTTCTCCCTGAGGGTAGCTGCGCTGCACCAAAACCCAAATCGATGGTAAGACCGCGGGCCGCCTCTGCGGCGAGGCGGTCGGGATGGCTGCCGGTTAGAGCTTCAACCAGAGTGGACTTACCATGATCCACATGGCCAGCCGTGGCGATAGTAAGGCTCAAGCCATCGCTCGCAGAGCTTGGGTTAACGGCTCATCTTGCGAAGGGGCCACCGTGCGTAGATCTAACCAGGTGCAATCGTCTCGCACATGAGCCACTACAGGGGGGCTGTGGGCACGCAAAGCGGCTGCATGATTGCCATCTAGCACAAGACCAAACGAAGGTATCTCCACCCCAGGCAAGGTGCCTCCGCCTGTGATGGCGGTGGTTGGGGTTGGCCGAATAGCTGTAGTGTGGTTGGCGCGGTTGGCAATGGCCTCGGCTCGCTCTTGTAAATGCGCCGGGCTAATGCAAGCCATTCGCCAAAACTCAATGGCTTGAGGGTTGCGGTTGAGATAAGCCAAAGCCACCTGTTGCACCGCACCTAGCACCAGGCCGCCCGGACGAAGAGCCCGTGCTAAGGGGTGTTGCGCGCATTGGCGAACTAGGTGAGCCTGACCAGCGATAATGCCTGCTTGGGGGCCTCCAAATAACTTGTCGCCAGAGAAGGTAACCAAAGCTGCTCCAGCATCTAAACACTGACGGGCGGCGGGTTCGCCCTCTAGCCATATTGGAGGCCCGTTTTCTAACCACGGGCAAGCTGCATCTATTAGGCCCGAACCTATGTCTGCCACTACTGGTACCTCCAAAGAGGCCATCTCAGCAACCGAAACTTGTTGGGTAAAGCCCACGATACGGTAGTTAGATTGGTGTACCTTCAGCGCTAGGGCAATGTTGTGGGTGGGGTTGTTGAGTGCTGTGGTGAAATCACCTAGGCGTGTGCGGTTGGTGGTGCCCACCTCCACTAGGTGTGCTCCAGATTGCATCATCACCTCTGGTACTCGAAAACCTCCACCGATTTCAACTAGCTCGCCCCTAGAAACCGCCGCGCCGCGCCCGTTGGCCAAAGCGGCCAACACAAGCATCACCGCACCAGCACAGTTGTTCACCACGATGGCATCTTCAGCCCCACAAAGCTGCGCTAGCAAAGATGCTGCATGGGCATGACGAGAACCACGCTCTCCGGAAACCAGATCTAGCTCTAGGTTGGTGTATACCGCTTCGGTGGTTGTAGCTAAAGGGGCACGACCCAAGTTGGTGTGCAGCAAAACCCCGGTGGCATTGATAACCGGCTGCAACATAGCCCTTTTTGACACAAAAGCGTGCTGGCGAGCTCTGTCTACTATGTGGTGATCCGATACGTGGTCTGAAGCAGCTTCGGCGATGGCTTTGCGGGCAGCGGCCACCAACAAGGGGTGAGGCAGACCAGTATCGACTAGAGATCGTGCTAGGGCATCTACAGACGGAGGTCTCACAGCCCTCAACTTAACGTGCTAGCTAGCTGTAATCTCAAGGTTGGCCAGAGCCTCGTTAGCCGCTTCAAAGATACGCGCCGTACAACCCGCCATATCTATCTTCGGGATTTCTTCCAAAAGGCGATCTGCGATTTGACGCAATGCTTGGGCGGCTGGGCCTGAGCCTTGTCCCAAAACCGTAGGCGTTCCCTCGTCGCCGCCAGTTGCCACCGAACCGTCAATAGGCACTTGCCCCCACAGAGACACACCTAGCTCTTCGGCCAGTTCTTTGCCTCCGCCACTACCAAATATGGGGTAGGAATTGCCCTGCGGATCCACAAACTCGCTCATGTTCTCTATCACCCCGGCGATACGCAGATAGTTAGAGCGACCCATAGAAGCCACCCGGGCTGCTACCTTTTGGGCGCTGCGAGCAGGCGTGGTTACCACCACCATTTCGGCCTGAGGAAGCATCTTGGCAATACCCATCTGCACATCGCCAGTGCCCGGAGGCATATCAATCAAAAGGTAATCTAGTTGACCCCAGCGCACGTCTTCTAAAAAATGCTTCACAGCGCGGTTCAAGATAAGGCCCCTCCACATCAGCGCCGTTTCCTCTTTGTCTACCAAAAAGCCCATGGATACAACCTCCAGCACGCCAGCGCCCACCTGCTTTTCGTTAGGGACGATCTTCTTCTCGCCCTCCACACCAGCCAAACGCCCCTCTACGCCAAGCATTCGGGGCACTGAATAACCCCAAATGTCGGCATCCATAACCCCCACGCGCATCTTGCGTTGAGCTAGCTCCGCAGCTAGGTTCACGGTGATGGAAGACTTGCCAACTCCGCCTTTTCCAGAGGCCACCATCACCACTTTGGTGGTGGTGGGCACCGTTGTATCGGGAGCGTTCTGAGAAACGTTGAAGCGGGCCTTAGCCATGGCTGTGGCCTTTTGTTCTTGAGTTAGCTCGCTCCAGTGAATCTTCACCTTTGTAACCCCCGGTAGGTTGCCCACTCGAGCCCGAACATCTCTTTGAATTTGCGCCCTAAGCGGACAGCCCGAAGTGGTGAGCGCCACATTTACCTCCACCAAACCATCGGGCTGCACAACCGCGCCGCGGGCCATGCCAAGTTCTACAATGTCGCTGCCTAGCTCAGGATCGATCACCCCACGCAGCACCCCCATTACATCTTCTACACCAGGCAAAGATGTGGGGCCTTGTGTGCTGGCTTCGAGTGGCTGAGACGTTGGAGTTTGACCGGGGGTTGGACTGCTCACTACAGGTGTTGGGTTGCTCACCAAAACCATGCTATCGGGCTCTAATTATGGCGAGTGGGTGCCGAGATGAACTACAGGGCTAAAAGGGTTCGCTAGGAGATGTGTTGCAAGCCCCCTAAGCCGGTATTATGGGCAGCCATGATCACGCTCACAGATGCAGCCACTAGCAAGGTTGGTGATTTGGTTCGCCAAGAACAAGCCGACGATGAGAGCTTAGCGCTTCGGGTGGCTGTGCGGCCCGGTGGCTGCTCGGGGTTCAGCTACGAGATGTACTTTGACGCAGATGTAGGGGCCGAAGACGAAGAGGTTTCGTTTGGAGATGTGAAGGTGGTTGTGGATTCATCGAGCGCTGTTTTACTGCAAGGAGCAGTGCTGGATTACAAAGATGGCCTTGTAGACGCAGGGTTTTCCATCACCAACCCCAACGCCGAACGCACCTGCGGTTGCGGGCAGAGCTTCAGCTAGATCACTGCTAAAGCAGATCACTGTCGAAGCAGCTAGATCACTGCCGAAGCAAATCACTGTCGAAGCAGCCTCTGAGGTAGCCGCATAAAGTGGCTTGGTGGCAGTGATTTGTTGCATTTCACCATAAACGATGTAGCCGTTGAGGTGACCGATAAGGGTGCCTCGCTTATGGATGTGCTGCGAGAACAGCTTGGGATATGTTCGGTAAAAGATGGTTGTAGCCCACAAGGACAATGCGGTTGTTGCACCGTTTGGGTAGATGGCAAACCCCGAGTTTCGTGCGTAACGCCAGCGCGGCGGGTGGCCGGGCGTGCAATAACCACCATAGAGGGGCTTGAGGCCACCGAGCGAGCAGCTTGGGCTGAAGCGTTTTGTGGTAGCGGCGCTAGCCAATGCGGGTTTTGCACTCCAGGCATCATCATGCGCCTAGCAGGATTACGCAAACAACACACCAAATCACAGCACACCGCAACACCATCGCCCGATGTGGATGGAATAAACAATGCTCTAGCCGCACATCTGTGTCGCTGCACCGGTTGGCGCACCATCTTGAATGCTTGGGATTGCTTTGAAGCAGGCTTGGAGAACAACGGTGGCGGCGCTAAAGATGCTAAAGCGGGTTTAGGCAACCAAATTGAAGCAGGTACAAAGCACAGCAGTGCCAAACGAGACTGGGCGACAGCTAGCGAGCGGGCGCAGCTTGAAGGTGGCACCCCACAAACGGTAGGGCCACAGGTAGCGCTAGGGCAAGCTGGCTTTGCTGCTGATGCTGCGCCCGACAATGCTTTGGTTGCTCTATTGAATGGCCAAGGCCGATGGGTTGTGGGAGAAACGCTCAGCGAAGCCCGCGCATTGGCTGGCCGCATACAAGGGCGGCGCACCCCTGTTGCTCATAAGATGCCACTGGAGTTTCCCGAAGGTGATTGGGCTGTGCGGCTTCGCACATCTTGGGTTGAGCCTGCCTATCTAGAAACAGATGCTGCTTGGTGTGTACCGGGCGCAGAGCCAGCTAGCCCGCTAGCCAATGGTGGTGCATTTGGCGGCAAGACTATTTCGCCTGTAGGTGAGGTGGCTCGTAGCTTGGCCAACACGCATGGACGAGCGGTTCGGGTTTTGTGGTCACGCGAAGATACCGTGCGTTTCGGCCCTAAGCGTCCGCCTGTGGCTATTGGTATTGCTAGCGATGGCTACGGTGTAATGAGGGTTGCTCGCACGGCCGAAATAGCCGAAGCTGTAGCAGCGGTTGCGCCGCAGCTACAGATAGAAGAAGCAGATGTTGCGGGCCCACCCACATCGTGCGCGCTTCGAGGTGCCGGTTGGGTTGAGGCCGCTGTGGCTTTAAGTGCTTTGGGGGCTACAGAACAAGGTGCCGACGAACGGTGGTTCTCTTCACCCGGCGGTGGCCAGGCCACAGCACAATGGCATAACGGTAAGTTGCAAGTAAGAGTGCGTTGTGGGGTAGTGCTAGATGAGGTTGTGTTGCGTTCTTACTGTGTGGGCGCGGCGCACATGGCCTATAGCTGGGTTACCTCAGAGGCGCTTTGCGTGGACACAACCGGTGAGGTACACGACCTCACGGTACGCTCTTTTGGAATTGTTTCAGCAGCTAAGATGCCGCCGGTTGAAGTGGAGATTGAGCCAAGCCAGAGTCGTCCAGTAAACGGCTCCGATGCTGTTTTTACAGCCGTAGCTGCTGAAACATGGCGTGCCGGGGGCTACCTCGCCGATTGGCCTACCGGCGAATTGGCAAGCGATGGGCTAAAGCACTACCCCTCAACACCGTAACTACTCCGCACTACCGTAGAAGAGCCGCTGTGTTGCCTCTCTTACTTGAGCTGTGATGTCGGCGTAATCGGCTTGCATGTCGGCCACGGTGTCATAGTTAAGCCTACGAGCTAACAATCTCTCCTCGTGGGCATCTGTTGGAAACACATCAGAAGCCAAACCCGACAGGTGATAGCGAGCGTTACGAAATCGCTGACAAAAGCGGTAGCCCACCTCTAAAGTTGCTCGATCTCCACCCGATAGCAGATCGTGGTTAGCCAGTGCAGCTAATGCGGCGAGGGTACGGTTGTCGCGTACTAAGGGGTGGTTGTAGCCATGTTGGAGTTGCAGAAGCTGAACGGTGAACTCAATGTCGCTAAGGCCACCAGCACCTAGCTTCACATCTTTGGCTTTGCTACCGATGCCCAGCCGTTCAGATTCAATTCTTCGCTTCATGGCGCGCACCTCAGCTACTTCAGTATCGCTAAAGCTCGGCTGGTAGCACCACCCATCTACAAGCTCTAAAAAACGCTCGCCCAATGCTGGGTCGCCTCCCACAAAACGGCGCTTGAGCAGGGCTTGACGCTCCCAGAGTTGCCCACGCTCTTTGTAGTACCGTTCGTACCCTCCTACAGAGCGAGCGAGCTGGCCGTTTTCGCCTTCAGGACGCAATCGAGCATCTATCTCCCACACTCGCCCTTGGGCTGTTTGGGCACCTATCTGCTGAAGCAACCCCCGAGCGGTGCGAGCAGCACTCCGGGCCTCTTCGGCGCCAGTGCCGTGATATACAAAAATCACATCTAGATCTGAAGCATACGAGAGGTCTAATCCGCCATAGCGACCTAGCCCAATCACCGCAAACGGCACCTCTGGCTGTAGAGACTCGATGGCTGCTGCCACCGCAGCATCGGCCAACACCGATAGTTCTTCGGGGATTTGCACCACTGAAGCCAAACCCAAGATATCTCTGGCTGCCACCCTTAGCTGTTCGTAGCACACAAAACGGCGCAGTTCAGCCATCTGCATAGCTTGGATATCCGCTTTATCAGAGGGTTGAGTGTTGACTTGAGCGTTAGCAGGGCTGGCAGGTTGGTTGGAGGCAGAGCCAGCAGCGTTAGCAGGGCTGGCGATGGCTTGGATTGCCTCAACAGCTAATTCTTTGGCTACACGGGGTTCCGCTAAGGCATCGGCGCCCATAAGGTTTCGGGCAAAATCGGGGGTGTTGCGCAACAAACCCGCAGCAACCTTGCTGGAACCCAACAAGCGGGCAATACCGCTAATAGCAATGGGCGAATCGCGCAACACCGGCAAGATGGCGCTCACCCTATAGTTGCCGTCTAGCAACCAGGCCAGTCGCACTAGGCCAAGGTCGGGGTCTGGAGTGGTGGCTAAAGCCTCTACCATTATCACCAACACCTGCTGCATAACGTTGGCTCGGCGACCTAGATTCTGGGTCAAACGCTCGATGGTGCCAGCAGCCCTATCGGGGTCGTCAAAGCCAAGCTGAGCCAAACGAGCTGGACGCAGCTCTGTAACCAAGCCGGTATTGTGCATCCTGTTGAGGGTTTGACGGTAAAAGACGCGCTCGTGTATCTCGCGCACCGAAGCCTGATGGCGACTATGTGAGGCTTGAAACTCCTCTAAGTTGGCAAACCCTGCGGCTCGAGCAGCCCATTGCATATCTGCGGTTTCGGTGGGTAGTTCGTGGGTTTGTCGCTCATCGCGCAACTGCAACCTGTGCTCTACGGTACGTAGGTGGATGTAAGCGGTGGTGAAATGCACAGCATCGGCTTGGTCGATGTAGTTACCCCAGCTCAGCTGACGCAGCGCAGTCAAGGTGTTTGGAGAGCGGATAGTGCGGTCGGTGCGGCCATGTACAAGTTGCAGCAACTGCACAGTGAACTCAATATCTCTAAGACCGCCAGGGCCTTTTTTGAGCTCGCGATCACCTTTGTGCTTAGCAGACTCCTCCACCCGCTGTTTCATGGTCTGTAGAGACCCAACCGTGCCCTCGGCCAAGTTCTCCTCCCACACCCCTGGGCGGATGGCATCAAAAAAAGCGTTTGCAACTTGAGAATCGCCCGCACAAAGGCTGGTTTTAATGTAAGCCTGCCTCTCCCATGCGTGGGCACGCTGCTCAAAGTAGTGCTGATACGCCTCTGGGGGCAGGCTGAGAGAACCGGTTTGCCCGTCTGGGCGCAAATCTGTGTCTACCCGATACACAATCCCTTCGCTGGTGAAGTCGGTTAAGGTCTGCACCACCTTGCGTGCCCTACGCACCGCATCAGCAGTGTTACCGTCATGCACAAACACAATGTCCACATCGCTTGCATAGTTCAGCTCGCTGCCACCTAGCTTGCCCATGCCGATTATGGCCAGAGGTGGGCCTTCGTTAGCTATCTCTAGCGCACGAGCAAAGCAAGCTTGAGCCAACACAGACAGCTCCCTGCCCACGGTTGCTAGGTCGGCCTCGCCCAGCAGGTCGCGCAGAGCTATACGCATCAGTTGGCGACGCTTCCACCGACGCAAACCGTCTAGGGAATCGACATCTTGGGGAGCCTTCAGGGTTGTTTTTTCTGCGGAGAACTCGGCGGGAGGATCTAAAACGCCGAGCAGGCTCTGATCGCGCCGCAGAGCGCTGCTCATGCTACGTGAAGCCCCGGCCAACATTGCCACAGCTCGGGCCTGACGTTCGCTGGTAACACCCAAGTGCTCAATCAAGCTACGAGCTTCGGTTGGCCACGGGCTAGCAGCGATTAGGGATTCAATATCTTGGGTGTAGACATCTTGGCTGGGCATGGGCTCGGCTGTAACTTTCGTGGCTATGAAACTAGTGGGGGCGAATCTCGTGGCTGTGACTTTCGCTATTGTGCGGGCTGGAGTGTTCAGGTTTCATAATATCTCATACTATGAGCATTCCAGTTGGCCCGTATTCTCCCATAGTTCGCTCAGGCGACCTGCTTATCTGTTCGGGCCAAATTGGCATTGCCCAAGGCTCGCTTGTAGCAGGAGGGCTGCCAGCTCAATTCCGCCAAGCCATGGCCAATGCTGAAGCTGTTCTAGCTACACACCAAGCAACGCTAGACGATGTGGTGAAGGTGACGGTGTTCTTGGTTGACATGGACGATTTTGGCACCATGAACGAGATGTACATGGAATGCTTTGGCGAAGCCCGCCCGGCCCGCTCAGCAGTGGGCGTAGCAGCCCTCCCCCTAGGTGCAGCAGTTGAGGTAGAACTCTGGGCACACAAACCCTAACCCCCCCCCCACTCCTAACCCCACCAACTCCTAACCCCCCAATCCTCAACCCACCACGCACAAACATAGATATAGCACACAGGGGAGTTTTAGCTTGCTTGTCTGTCCCAGCGGGAGAGGCCAAAGCGGTAGCCTACCGACCGGACTGTCGCTAGGAGGCTGGCGTGCTCTTCGCCAAGTTTGGATCTGAGGCGTCGAACATGCACATCTACAGTTCGGGCACCGCCAAAGTAGTCGTAACCCCACACTCGGCTCAAAAGCGTGTCTCTGGTGAATACCTTGCCCGGGGAGCTAGCTAAGAACTTCAACAGCTCATACTCCATGTAGGTGAGATCTAAGGGTTTGCCGTTTATGGATGCCTGATAGGTTTCCACGTTGAGCATTAGGGGGCCGTATTCAATTAATTCAGGACGCAGTGGGGTACCAGAACGCCATACAAGGTGAGCTAGCCTGGCCTCTAACTCCCTTTGATGAAACGGCGTGATGCAGAAATCCGTAAAGAGATCGTCACGCAAATCAAGTTCTTGCAACAAACTGCCCGACACCAACATCAAAACTGGAATATCCAAGCCACGTCGATTCAGGGCACGACAAAAAGCAAACGCATCTTCAGGGCTCTCATCTACCGACACCACCGCGCCTACGTAACGCCCCTCAGGGCTTTTGGCACTATCAACCACCATCCAGTTGAAGCAGCCAAGATCCAAAGTCCTTACCAACTCAGGCGGCGGCGGATCGGGGTAAACCAAAAGTGGATCTGCCATCACCAAGTATTCAGGTAGCGACGCAACTCAAAAGCAGTAACCTCTTGACGAAACTCGCTGTACTCAGCCCGCTTGTTACGCAGGAACCATTCGTGAATGTGCTCTCCTAAAACCTCTGCCATGAGCGGCGACGACTCCAACGCATCTAAAGCTTCAGATAACGACATGGGAAGCTCCTCTAAACCAGTAGCGCGCGCTGTTTCTTTAGAGGTGGTGTAAAGATCGGTGGCAGCCTCAGGAGTCAGTTCGTAGCCTTCCTCAACACCTTTTAGCCCTGCGGCCAACATAACAGAAAAAGCCAAATAGGGATTGGCAGCCGAATCTAGGGCTCGGTACTCAATGCGGGTGGACGACTCCTTGCCAGGCTTTACCACCGGCACTCGCACTAGCGCAGACCGGTTGTTACGGGCCCAAGACACAAAAGTAGGTGCCTCATCGCCCACCACAAGGCGCTTATAGCTGTTAACTAGCTGATTGGTTACCGCAGTTATCTCCCGTGCATAAATCAGCAGCCCGGCAATGAAGCTTTGGGCCGTTTTTGACAAGCCATAACTGTGGCCCGCATCGTAAAAGGCGTTCACGTCGTTTTCGAACAAAGACATGTGAGTGTGCATGCCCGAGCCCTGCACCCCGTTTAGCGGTTTTGGCATAAAGGTAGCGTGTAGGTTGCGATCCAACGCAAGCTTTCTCACCACCAAGCGCAAGGTCATTACGTTGTCTGCCATGCTAAGAGCTTCTGTGTAGCGCAAATCTATCTCATGTTGGCTAGGGCTGTCCTCATGAAAGGAGTACTCCACAGGGATGCCCATAGCCTCTAACATGCCGATGGTGCGCTTGCGCAGCGGGCTAGCAACATCGGCGGTGGTCAGATCGAAATATGAGGCGTTGTCCACTGGCACAAGAGGCGCATTTGGGTTGCTGTCTTGAAAGTAAAAGAACTCCACCTCGGGCGCGGTGTAGAAGGTGTAACCCATCTCAGCCGCTTTAGCTAGCGTGCGGCGTAACACCCAGCGAGGATCGCCTGCAAAAGGAGTGCCGTCTGGGTTGCGGATATCGCAAAAAATACGGCCTGAAGGTTCATCGGGGTCGGCCCATGGCAGCAGCTCGAAGGTAGATGCATCGGGCACGGCCAAAACGTCGCTCTCTTGCACTCGAGAAAAACCGTCTATAGCCGAACCATCAAACTGCAAGCCCTCTTCAAAGGCATCGGCTAGCTCCGCCGGGGAGATAGCCACCGACTTGAGTTGGCCCAACACATCGGTAAACCAGAGGCGGATGAGGCGCACACCGCGCTCCTCTACCGTTCGCAGTACATAATCTTTTTGAGGTTCCATAACGATCTCTCAGGGTGCCGTAGCACTTTGCAGATATAGTTTTATTCCCACAGTGTTTACAAGAATGTCACAATCGGGAAAAGCATTGGAAACCTAACTATGCCATGATGCCTTACATCTCCTTGTCTTGTGGGAGATTTGAAGGCTGAAACAAGCAACGAAACAAACCAGTTGAACGGGAGAGAACCCACCATGACCACGCCACAAGAATTAATAGCCCACGCTACATCGGAGGGCGCTGAGTTCTTTGATGTGCGCTTTACCGACCTCCCGGGCACACAGCACCATTTTTCTCTGCCCATTAGCCAGCTCACAGAAACGGTGTTTGAAGACGGCCTCGGCTTTGACGGCTCCTCGGTAAGCGGGTTCCAGCCCATTGATGCCTCAGACATGGTGCTAATCCCAGACCCAGACTCTGCCTTCTACGATCCCTTCAACAAACGCAAGACCCTTGTGCTGCTAGCCGATGTGAAAGACCCAGTAACCGGTGAGATGTACGGCAAAGACCCTCGTGGGGTAGTGCGGCGCTCTTTGGCATACATGGCCAGCACTGGCATTGCCGACGCAGCATTCTTTGGGCCTGAGGCGGAGTTCTTCATCTTTGACAGCGTGGCCTTCCAAAACCAACCCGATGTGGCTGGCTTCCAGATTCGTTCGGTAGAGGGCATCTTTGAAAGCAGCCGTGCTTCGGTGCATAACATGCCCAGCTTGGGCCATCGGGTGCCCTACAAGGGTGGCTATTTCCCTCTATCGCCGGTGGACACCTTCCAAGACCTACGCTCTGAGATGGTGGTGGCCTTGGAATCGGTGGGTATTCCCATTGAAGTTCAACACCATGAGGTTGGCAGCGCCGGTCAAGCCGAAATCGATATGGTTTTTGATGCCATGTTGCAAATGGCCGATAAAGTGCAGCTCTACAAGTATGTAGTAAAGAACGTGGCCTTAGCCCACGGCAAAACCGTTACCTTTATGCCAAAACCAATCTACGGTGATAACGGCTCGGGGATGCACACGCACATGTCTTTATGGAAAGAAGGCCAGACGCTCATGTACGACGAGCGGGGTTACGCTGGCTTGTCAGATTTGGCCCTTTGGTATATCGGCGGTTTGCTAAAGCATGCACCTACGATTTTGGCGTTTGGAGCGCCCACCACCAACTCCTACAAGCGGCTAGTACCCGGATACGAAGCGCCCGTTAATTTGGCCTATTCACAACGAAACCGCTCAGCAGCAATTCGCATCCCGCTTTTGTCGGATAACCCCAAAGCCAAGCGCTTGGAGTTCCGTTGTCCCGACCCTAGCGCCAACCCCTACCTAGCATTCTCGGCCATGTTGATGGCGGGACTAGACGGCATCCAAAACCAAATCAACCCTGGTGATCCCCTAGACAAGAACATTTACGATCTGCCACCAGAAGAGGCTGCCAATATTCCCACCGTACCGGGATCGCTAGCCGATGCACTAAACGCACTAGAAGCAGACCATGAGTTCCTGTTGGCAGGCGATGTGTTCAACAGTGCGCTCATTGAATCGTACCTAGAGGTAAAGCGTGAAGAAGTTGATGCGATCAGCCTCAGGCCGCACCCACTTGAGTACGAGATGTACTACTCCATCTAGGCTTTTATCGTCTAAACCTTTGCCCCTAAACCTGTACTGCCGCATGGCCTGTTAGGTGCCGCTAATCTGTTGACGTGGGCAAACTGCGAGTGGCGCTGTGTCAGATCAACTCCATTGTTGGCGACATTTCCCACAACACCCAAAAAGTGCTGGAGTGGCTAGCTGGTGCCGAAAACGCTGGCTGCCATGTGGCAGTTTTCCCAGAATTAGCGATTACCGGCTATCCGCCTGAGGATTTAGTACTCAAACAGCGATTTATCCAAGACAGTCGCCAAGCAATGGAACACATTGCTGCGTGCTCTGGAGCTTGTACTGCGGTGGTAGGTTTTGTGGACGATGCCCAAGGCTGTCGAAATGCCGCGGGCATAGCAGCTAACGGTGATTTGCTGGGCATCTACCACAAACGGGAACTCCCCAACTACGGCGTGTTTGACGAGCGTCGCTACTTTGAGCCTGCTGACGGCGCTGCCGTTGTGTACAACACAGCTGGAGTTCCCTTTGGTATATCTATCTGTGAGGATGGCTGGGTAGCTGCTGGCCCAATGGCTCAGGTGGCTGCGGCTGGAGCAAAGGTGATCTTCCACTTGAATGCGTCGCCCTATCATGTTGGCAAAGCAGACCAACGTCTAGATATTCTCCGCCAGCGCGTAGCAGAAACCGGCGTTCCTGTTGTGTACACCAATCTGGTTGGCGGACAAGACGAGTTAGTGTTTGACGGTTCCTCGCTGGTTATGGAATCTGATGGCCGTGTTCTGACTAAAGCAGCCCCATTTAGTGAACACTTGCTACTAGCCGAACTAGAGATGCCCACCCAACATGAGATGGCCACCCAACGTGAGGTACCCCAAGATGAGGCATCCCAAGATAAGACATCACTGCCTCCTAACCGGTTGCCAGCGATCAACCAGATACACCCCGGCTTGGGCGAAATAGGCGAACAGTACGAAGCCCTAGTGCTAGCTACCCGCGACTATGTACACAAAAATGGCTTCACCGATGTGGGCATCGGGCTTTCAGGGGGCATCGACTCCTCCTTAGTAGCTGCGATAGCTACCGACGCTGTTGGCGCTAACCATGTTTACGGGGTGCTAATGCCTTCGCGCTATTCCAGCGATCACTCTGTGGTGGATGCCGAAACACTGTGTCAGAACCTCGGCATCTCCAAGCGGGTTATTCCAATTGAGCCCGGGCATCAGGCTTTTCTGGACATGTTAGCCCCATCTTTTGTAGGGCTAACCTCCGACCTAACCGAAGAAAACTTACAGTCTCGTATTCGTGGCACCTTGCTAATGGCGTTGTCCAACAAGTTGGGCTGGTTGATCCTAACCACCGGCAACAAGAGCGAAAGCGCGGTGGGTTATTCCACCTTGTATGGAGATACCGCAGGAGCTTATGCCGTCATTAAGGATCTGTGGAAGACACAGGTGTATGCGCTTGCCCGTTACCGTAACGCTCAAGCAAACCGAGAGCTGATACCTGTTAACGTGCTGGAAAAACCGCCTTCCGCAGAACTACGACCCGATCAGCGTGACGATCAAAGTCTGCCTGCCTATGAAGTGCTAGACCCGCTGCTAGAAGCCTACGTGGAAGCCGATCTCACGCCTTTGGATTTGTGTCAGCAAGGGTTCGATGAGCAGTTGGTAGCGCGAATTACCACGCTGGTAGACAAAGCCGAGTACAAGCGTCGCCAAAGCCCTCCCGGTGTGCGGATCACAGCCAAAGCCTTCGGCCGCGATCGCCGCCTACCAATAACCAACCACTACCACCCATAAGGTGTACCACCCCTTAAACAAATTGTCACCACTACCAGACAATATGTAGGACATGGGTAACCAAGAAAACGCCAACCCACCAAAAGCCACCAACGGCTCTGTCGGTAAGACTATCGTCATCACCATCACAACTGATGTGCGCCCGTAGCAAGAAGGAGGAGCTGACAGTATGACGCAGGTATCTGCCTATGGCACTTTCAAAGACAGTCTGAGTGCTCCTATTCATCGATGGTTCACCTACCCCGCTGGGTATTCCCACAAGCTAGTGGAAGCCAAATGCTCCCAGTTCTCGCTAGGTGCAGGCAGCCTTATAGCCGATCCGTTCGTTGGAACAGGAACTACCTCTCTGGCCGCGAAATCACTGGGAATCAACTCTGTGGGAGTGGAGGCCCACCCATTCGTCCACTGGGTAGCCCAAACCAAGATAAACCATGAACTTGATACCGACCTTTTGAAAAAAGAAGCGGTGATCATCATGGACGAGGCACGAGATTTGCTGTCCGAAGGATGCTTCACCGAAGCAGAATGGCCTGATTTAGTGCATAAGTGCTTTGATCGCGAAAACTTAGACAGGCTGTACTCCCTGCGAGCCGCAATACTGTTACTTTCATCAGAGCGCCAAGATTTCTTCAAGCTAGCACTAACAGCAGCGCTGCGAGACACCACTTCAGCAGGTGCTGGCTGGCCATACATAGCCCCCAGCAAGTTCGCTGAACGCAAAATCAAGCGTAACGCCTTTGATGAGTTCTCCAAACGCTGCGTTCTGATGGCAGCAGACGTAACAGCCTTCGCCGCTGCTAGCTCAAACCACAACCTCGTTAAAGGCGACGCCAGAAACCTAGCATCATTCACTGGGAAGGGTTGTGTGGATATGGTTCTCACATCTCCCCCATATCTAAATAACTACGACTACGCCGACCGCACCAGACTGGAGACCTACTTCTGGGGGCTTTACAACAGTTGGGCCGACATCACAACCCAAGTACGCGACAAGCTAATGATGGCAGCCACGACTCAAGTCCGGAGAAACGAAATGGCTGCAATATCAAAGATGCCACTTGTAAAGTCTCTGGACTCAAAAGTGCATACAGGGCTACAAGATGCCGTATCACGCCTTGGAGAACTCCGTAAGCAAAAGTCGGGAAAAAAGTCTTACGACATGATGACCGCTGGTTATTTCGAGGATATGGCCAAAGTAATTGTTCAGGCCTATAAAGCCACCAAGCCCGGCTGTCCGATGATCTTGGTGCTAGGAGATTCGGCCCCCTACGGTGTCCATGTTCCTACAGATGAGATAATCGGACGATTGGCCGTGGGTGCGGGCTTTTCCTCTTACCAAATCGAAGTCATCCGCACTAGGGGCGACAAGTGGGCAGGTAATTCCCAGCGTCACAAGGTTCCTCTCCGCGAGAGCATCGTCACTGTAATCCGCTGATGTCGAATCCAGCAGCAGCACTCGGCCAGGAAATCGGCAAGCTATTTGAAGCCTCAATCGTGGAACGCCTGCGTCCCGAAGTGGAGGCGAGAGGTTACACAATCAACCCACAGCGCATGGTGAATGGAACGGACAACATCTACCAAATCGATGCCGTCATCTCTAACCCGGCAGGACAACCGGTGATGATCCTGGATCCGAAGTACATACGCTACAAGAAGCACAACCGCGACAAGGGCAGTTGGCTGTGTGTCGCCCACTACAACCTTCGTAAAACCTATCCCACAATACGCAAGACCACCGCAGTGCTTGCAGGGAACTGGTCTAAAACATCGCTAGCGCTGATCGAGAGCTTTGGCATAGAAGTTATTGTCCAAGATTTCTCCACGATGGTGGATGTCTTGGAAGGCTACGGAGTGGAGTTTGACTGGGCAGAAAAAGACCGGCTGACCCCAACTAGATCGCTGCAAGCCTTCAATTCTCTCAGTGAAAACGGGAAGGCCAACTTAGCTAATGCACTAACCAATGCCATTATGCCGAGGCTCATAACATCAGTCGTGGATATTTTGGAAGATACCGGTGAATCGGTACAGAGCCGAATATCGGAGGTAGAGGTTTTAATGAAAACTAACCGCCGTGAGACCTTGCTGTTGCGGTTCGGTTCTGTTGCGGACACGGTAAGCGGGCTGGTTGTTTTCATGGATGAGCGATCTGACGTTAGTTCTCTGCTAGAGGGTAAGTCGGGGTGAAGTGTGGATATTGAACGGTTGGCTGATGCTTGTGGGGGGTTGGTTTGGATCTCTGAACAGATGATGCTGGCCCAACGGAGCTTGGCTATGGCTGAATTAGACAAGCTCAGTGCTGGCTCGCTCGCTACCGGGGTAGATGAGAGCACACCCGGGGCGTTGGACGATAGTACCATCGCTCTGCTAGCGCTCTCTAGTAGGCGCTATGCCCAGCATGGTGGCTGGTGGAGAGACCTGCTGCCCGACTCGCCAGCACTTAACAGTGCTAGCCGGATTGGGCCACCCACACAACAATGGGCTGATACCTTCAACCAACTTAGTGATGTGTCGCCTAGCGAAGCTGTGACAAACCTGCATACCGAAGTGCTAGATGAGCTGCGTATGCACATAGAAAAACTGCTGGAATTGGCATCGCCAATCAGCGAGGAAGCTTTCATGCGAGTGGCGCAAATGGTGCTGGCCGATCTAGCCACTGAACAGGTTGCCAGAAAAGAATTGCGCGCCTGATGCCACATTTGGAATTGAACGGGTATCGTTAGCCCGCAGTAACCATCTTGGTCTCTGCCGGTCAACGTAGATCGGTTCAATGGTGCGACCACTGGCTCACAAACACGGGAGGTTGTGACAGTGCCTAAGGAGCGTGTTGAACGAGATGATGAGGATCTCGTTCGTTTGTACCTAACCGACATCGGCCAATACGAGCTGCTGACCAAAGACGACGAGGTAATTCTGGCTCAGGCCATTGAGGAAGGCAAGGAAGCTCAATCTGCCCTAGAGCTAGACAAAAACAACGCGCCCGGCAACCCCAACCGGCTATCGCCTGCGGTGCGTCGCACGCTGCGCAGAAAGGTGAAGGAAGGCGAAACAGCCGAAAGGCGCTTTGTGCAGTCCAACCTCCGCTTGGTTGTGTCCATCGCCAAAAAATACCAAGCTTCGGGTTTGCCGCTTTTGGATTTGATTCAAGAAGGCAACCTCGGGCTAATGCACGCGGTAGAGAAATTCGATTGGCGTAAGGGCTTCAAGTTCTCCACTTACGCCACCTGGTGGATTCGCCAAGCCATCACTAGGGGCATCGCCAACACCGGACGCACCATCCGTTTGCCCGTGCATGCAGGCGACACCTTGGCCAGATTACAAAAGGCCCGAGCCAGCTTAGAAAAGAAGCTAGGCCGACCTGCAGCGCTAACCGAACTGGCCCGAGAAGTAGAACTACCCGAAGATAAGGTAACCGAGGCCCTGCGCTTTGCCGCAGAACCCCTATCGCTAAGCGAGCCACTGCGCGAGGACGGCGATGCCGAGTTGGGCGACGTTGTGGAAGATCGTTCGGTGGAATCACCCTTTGAGGTAGCCGCCACCACCTTGCTACCAGAAGAGATCAGCCGACTACTGGGGCCTCTAGACGAACGAGAACGAGAAATACTCAAGCTGCGATTTGGCTTAGATCGTGGCGAGCCCCGCACCCTAGAAGAAGTGGGCGAGCACTTTAGCCTTACCAGAGAACGAATTCGCCAAATTGAAGCCCGAGCCATGTCTAAGCTGCGCCATCCAAGCAGCGACACTGGAGCCCGTGACCTCCTAGCTGTATAGCACCCCAACAGCTAGGTGCGCGGAGGTGGACGGGAATCGAACCCGCCGGACGGGGGTCGCCCGTCCCACCCGCTTTGAAGGCGGGGGAGCCCACCAGGTACTCAGACACCTCCTTAATCAAAAGACAGCCTACTGCTTCAGCTCTACTGCTTCAGCTACAGGTTCAAAGATATAGTTCAACAACCTTTTTAAAACTTTTTTGAACTATCTGTTGCTTTTTAAAAGTTTTCAATATAAGTTGCTTTTGGCTTCCCCCTAAGTCAAACAAACGACGTTTGTCGTGGAGATACTCATGTTGCTCACCTGTTGGTCAACCAAAGGGGGAGCTGGCACCACGGTGGTGGCTGCGCTGCTGAGCTTACAAACCGCAAGGGATTCAACCCGGCCAACTTTGCTGGTAGACCTTTGCGGCGATCTTCCTGCTGCCTTTGGCAATCCTGAGCCCGAATCTGGTTTGGCTGATTGGCTAAACGGAGATCTGAACTCCAGTTCTTTGCAGCGAACCCTTCAAGAACTCACCGATAACCTTTCGCTTTTACCTAGAGGAAGCGGACAGCTAAACCCTCGCAGAACCGATGCGCTGCTGGAGTGGCTAAGTTCTGGTGCGCCACCAACCTCTGGTGCGCCACCAAACAAATCGGTTGCTAGCGAACCATTGGTAGTTGTAGATGCGGGAACATGGCTTGCAAATAGCTACAACAAACCCCAAGCAGCCAGTGATAACCCCCAACAACAACACGATCTGCCCACGCAGCTGATCTGTGGTGCCAATAGATCCATCCTTGTCACCCGTGCGTGCTATCTATCACTACGCAAAGCTGTCAAGCTGCCTTTTCGCCCCACCGGTGTGGTGCTGGTGGCCGAAGCTGGTCGGGCTCTTACCCGCCTCGACTGTGAACGGGCCATCGGAGCACCCGTTATTGCCACCGTCGCAATAGATCCAGATATAGCTAGGGCAGTAGATGCCGGGATGCTACGCACGCGGGTACCCAAAAAAGCCATGCGCGCCCTCAGCGAACTAACACAAGGCAACTAAGTGTCATGGGGTGGAATAGCGCTAGCAATGGCAAAGCCGCAATAGAACCCTACTTGCACGACCCTCAGGTAACAGAGGTGATGATAAACGGCGCTGGCCCAGTATGGGTAGAACGCAACGGACGGGTAGAACCCACCAGCACCATCTTGGACACAGCCACCATTGAGTTGCTCATCGAACAAACGGTCGCCCCGCTAGGAAGGCGCATCGACCGCAGCTCCCCAATGGTAGATGGCCGCCTTAACGACGGATCGCGCCTCAACGCCGTGGTACCTCCAGTAGCAGTAGACGGCCCTTATGTAACCATTCGCCGGTTCTCTGTACGCCCTATAGCCCTAGATGGGTTCGCCCCACCAGGCGTGGTAAGCACGCTGCGTTGGGCAGTTGCGGCTCGTTGCAACTTGGTGGTCTCAGGTGGCGCTGGCGCTGGCAAAACCACCTTGTTGAACGCTCTAGCGGGGGCTATTGCAGCCGACGAACGCATAGTAACGGTAGAAGATGCTGCCGAGTTGAGCTTAGCTAGCAGCCATGTTGTGCGCTTAGAGGCTCGACCGTCCGACACTGACGGGGTAACGGCCATAACAATTAGACAGCTAGTACGCAACGCCTTGAGGATGAGACCAGACCGCATCATTGTAGGCGAAGTTCGCGGGCCAGAAACCCTAGACATGCTCCAAGCCATGAACACTGGCCACGAAGGGTCGCTGTCTACATGCCATGCCAACTCCCCCGCCGATGCTCTAAGCAGGTTAGAAACCATGGTGCTCTTTGATGGAGGTGCGGTACCACTAGCGGCTGTGCGCGAGCAGATTACCGCTGCTATCGACTTGGTCGTACACGTAGCCCGGCGCCCTAACGGAACCAGACGCATCACCTCGGTTGCAGAAATGCATCGCGCCGCGAATCGCGCAAGCGGTTCCAAGCCGCAACTAGAGCAGTTAGCTAACGAACAAGGCTTGTTGAGCCTACCTACCGTGTTTGGTCGTTGTCCCCAAACCCCCAAACCAGATCCAAAATGGCTTGGCTAGCTACACAGGCTACCCACCGGCTGCAGACCATGGCCGAAGCAGCCGATCTTAACCTGCCCCCGGCGCGGCTGTGGCAAGGCTTAGCTGCTGTAGCACTCTTGGGCGCTGGATATGGTGCATTGCAAGCTGGACTGGTGGGAGCTCTGCTAGGTGCTGTTGTGTTAGAAACTGCAGCAGTAGCAGCGCTATGGGGGAACCGTCATCGCCGCGACCAAAAGATTGAGGCACAGCTTCCTGGGTTTCTAGAAGCTATCGCCCGAGGGTTACGCACCGGGCTGCAGTTGGGCCCAGCTACGGTGGAAGCCGCTGCAACCAGCCCAGCCCCTCTGGCAACTGAGGTAGCTCCTTTAGCTACAGATTTACAGCAGGGGCTACGTAACTCTGATGTGTTCGAACGCTGGGCCCGTCGCAGACCTGAAGGCGGAACACAGCTTGCGGCTGCGGCCATATCTTTTGCAGCCTCAGCAGGCGGAGCGAGGGCCCGAGCCATAGATGCTGTGGCAACAACACTGCGAGACCGCATTGCCCTAGAAGCAGAAACCCGCTCTCTTACCTCACAAGCCAAAGCCTCCGCTTGGCTAATTGCCCTACTACCGGTGGGCTTTTTGACAGTGTCCGCTTCTGCGGGCGAACGTGCTGGCAGCTTTTTGTTCACCACCCGAATTGGCCTCATCATATTGTTGCTGGGCCTCGGCTTAGATGCAATCGGCGCTTTCTGGATGCGCCGGATTGTGTGTACTGAAGTTTGACATGAGCCTGCCTGTTGTTCTGGGCCTGCTCTGGGTAGTAATTGTGCTGCTTTGGGGCTGGCAAGCCCGCCCCAAACAAGTTCGCAAACCTGCTAACGATGCTTACAGCACATATCATGCCCACAGTGCCAGCAGCGCCCACAGTGCCTACAGTGCCAGCAGCGCCCACGATGCACACGATGCCTACAACGCCAACGAGGTGGCCCTCGCTAAAAACTCCAACAAGGCCCTAACCATCAAACCAGCCACCGTGGCTTTGGCAGTAACAGCAATAGCAGTAATGGCTATTCAACCCGTTCTAGGGATAGCTATGGCCATTGCTTGTTGGGTTGTGCCGCAGCGCCGACGGGCTCAGCAACACCGCAAAGCACAAGCAGCTATAACCAACGAGTTGCCTGAAGCCACCGAGTTGCTGCGTTTAGCTATCTCTTCGGGCTTGAACATTCATCAGTCGGTGGTGGCGGTAGCCAAGCGTCTTTTCGGGCCAGTTGGCAGAGGTTTGGCTTCCGTAGCCCAACAGGTAGACAGCGGCAAACGCTTGGGGGAAGCCCTAGAAACCTTGCCCCACACCGTCGGCGAGCCGATACGCCCGTTAGTGAGAGTGCTCATCGACAGCGACCGCTATGGCACCGACCTAGAGCCAGCTCTAGCGCAGCTCGCCGCAGACAGCCGCCTGATGCGGAGGCGGCGCGCCGAGGAGTTAGCCCGCAAGCTTCCCCTACGGCTGCTAGGCCCGCTTGTGTTTTGCATCCTCCCGGCCTTTGTGTTGCTCACATTGGCACCGGTATTGGCCGACACAATCTCGATGCTGCGAAGTGAGCTATGAGCTGCCCTGCCCCTGTTCAACAACCCTTATGACCAAACTCCAAACGAAAGGATCAAATAATGATGATGCTGAAGTTGCTGTTGCTACTACACACTTGGCTGCACAAGGCCCACGCCCAACTGTGCAAAGCCCAAACCCACAAAGCTCAGCGAGGGCAAGCCACCGCCGAGTACGCCCTAGTGCTGTTGGGTGCAGCTGCGGTTGCAATGCTGTTGGTGTCTTGGGTAACCGGCACCAACAGGATATCCAACCTGCTAGACGCGGTGTTTCGCCACATAACCGGTCTCATCGGCTAGCTGCCCAAAAACACCAACAAGCGGCCCACAAGCACCGGCTGACCACCGGTAACCATCAACTGAGTGACTGCAACCATCTCAACCGAGGACAAGCAGCGGTAGAGACAGCTCTGGTGTTGCCTCTGCTAGCGGCGGTGATACTTATGCTGGTGCAAGTGGGCCTTTTGGTGCGCGACCATATCTTGGTGGTGCATGCAGCCCGCGAAGCTGGCCGTGCCGCCGCCATCACGCCATCTACGAAAGCGGCCACAACAGCTGCCGCAACAGCATCTGCACTAGATGCCAACAGGCTCACGGTAACTACCTCAGGCGGGCGCGCCACAGGCCAACACCTGCGAGTAGAAGTAAGCTACAAACCCAAAACAACAGTACCGGTTGTGGGGCGGTTTTTCCCCAACATAACCATTACCGAAGCACTCACGGTAAGGGTGGAATAAGCAAACCAACAGCGCTTGAGCAACGAAGCAACAAGCTAGCTGCCACTAGGCTCATACTGTGGACTTCAGCGTTACGGTTACATCAAGCGAAACTACGCCCACAAACGCTACGGGTGGCAAAGACACCTCTTGTGAAAAGACATCGCCTAACAGATGGCAGGTGCTATCTGTTGTAGGTGAAATTGACATGGCCACCGCGCCGCGCTTTCGCCAACAGCTGTTGGAGGTGATCAATGCTGGACATCCATACGTGGTACTAGATCTCTCGCAGGTGGACTTTATGGACTCCACAGGACTAGGCGTGCTTATAGGTGCTGTCAAGCGAGTACGCAGCGCCAAAGGAGATATCCGCCTAGTTCAGGGCAACTCTAGAGTTGCCGAGCTGTTAGAGATAACCAAGCTCAACAAGGCAATCAGCGTCTTTAGCTCGGTGGCCGACGCTACCCATGCATTACCCGAAACTCCCGGCCACACCGAAAACATGCCTCCCACCCACACAGAACAAGCACAAAACTAAGCCCCCGTGAACGACTCCAGCAGCTTTGATATTGAGATTCCAGCTAAGCCCGAATACCTATCGATGGTGCGCTCTCTAGTAACCGAAGCCGCCGAGAACAAAACCACCCTCAGCCGCGCGCGGGTTGAAGATTTCAAGATCGCAGTATCTGAAGCCACAACCAATGCAATCGAAGCTCATACCAGAGCTAGCAGCAAAGAGACCATAAAGATTCACTGCATCATCAGCCCCGGTCGCATTGAGTTCCACATCACAGACAAAGGGAAGGGGTTCTACCCAGATCAGGTGCAAAAACTGCCCGAACCCGACGATCCGCAGCGCTTGAGCTTTGAACGTGGGCTCGGCATCTACCTTATGAAGGTGCTAACAGACGAGGTAGAAATCCACAGCAGCCCAGACGGCACAAGAGTGACTTTGGTCATTCAAGTGCAGTAATTGTCCTATATTTGAGCAATACAGCGCTTAGTTGAGCAATACAGCGCTGTAGCCACTACCTTTTTTGGCCGATGCCCGATAGAAACCCGCTAAGCGACCTGACTTTCTTAGGCGGCTCTAGCAGGTTAGCCAAATATATCGGCAGACCCATCCATCACTTTGCCGCCATCCAAGCCACCGGTGGAGTGCTGATGCTGATCGCCACAGTAGCTGCGCTGGTGTGGGTGAACTCTCCATGGCAAGGCTCTTATTACGACTTCTGGCACACTCATATTTCGTTCTCAGTGGCCGACTACCACTTTGAACACGACCTAGAACACGTCGTTCAAGACGGTCTCATGGCCGTGTTCTTTTTTGTGGTGGGCTTAGAGATAAAAAGAGAACTAGTGGTTGGGCAGCTGCGCGACCCTCGCTTTGCCGCGTTACCTGCGGTGGCAGCCTTAGGCGGAATGGTGGTACCAGCGCTCATCTACTTGGCGTTTAACTCTGGCGGCGAAGGCCAAGATGGTTGGGGCATACCCATGGCTACCGATATTGCTTTTGCCGTAGGTGTTTTGTCGCTGTTAGGCAATCGTATCCCTAGTCAGATGAAGGTCTTCTTGTTAACTTTGGCCATCGTAGACGACATAGGTGCCATCTTGGTGATCGCTACCTACTACACCAGCGACCTATCGGGCAACTGGCTACTAACTGCGGGCATCTTGCTAGGCGGCATCTTGATTTTGCGCCAACTGCATGTGTGGTACCTGCCCGTGTACATGGTAATCGGAGTGGCCTTTTGGCTTGCAGTGCTGGAGTCGGGAGTACACGCCACTATTGCAGGGGTGATTTTAGGGCTGCTTACTCCTGCTAAGCCGTTGGAATCCGAAGACGATGCGCGACGCTGGGCAAGCTGGCTACAGATGCAAGATGTGGTTCACTTAGATGAAGTGCGCCGGGTGGGCTTTCATATTCGCGAGTCTCAACCGGTGAGCCTGCGGATTCAAGAACTGCTGCAACCCATCACCAGCTACATCATCATTCCGGTTTTTGCCCTATCGGCTGCGGGCGTGGAGCTTTCGGGCGACCTCTTGGCAGATGCTGTCACCTCACCCATCACGCTTGGCGTGGCAGTAGGGCTAGTTGCTGGCAAAACGGTGGGGATTACCCTATTTTCATGGGTTGCCCATCGCTTAGGCTGGGTGACCATTCCTAAGTCTCTAGCTGGAACGCACATGTTAGGAGTAGCGATGGTAGCGGGCATAGGCTTCACGGTATCGCTGTTCATCTCCCGGCTAGCCTTTGGCGAACAGGCAATTGCCGACGAGTCTAAGATCGGAATATTGATGGGCTCGCTAATTGCAGCCGTGGCAGGCTTGGTAATCTTAGCGCGCACCCAAAAACGGCCCGAAAACAGCCTCCAACACCAACCTCAAAACAACCCCAAAACCCAACCCCCCAAGCACCCAGAGAAACCAAAACCATGAGCCAAGCTAAACACAAATGTTCTTTCTGCTTGACATCAGTACCACTTCAGCCCCTACTTTCTCACCGTGCCTAACGCGCTAGTAATTGTTGAATCTCCCGCCAAGGCTAAAACCATCGCGGGTTATTTAGGTGATGGCTATAAGGTGGAATCCTCCATCGGCCACATACGGGATCTACCGGGAAAGGCCAGCGAAATCCCAGCTGCCTATCGCAACGAAAGCTGGGCGCGCCTCGGCATAGACGTAGACAACGACTTCAAGCCGCTCTATGTGGTGCCCTCTAACAAAAAACAGCAAATCAAAAAGTTGAAAGACCTGTTGAAGACATCCGATGAGCTGTACCTTGCTACTGACGAAGATCGCGAGGGCGAGGCCATCGCTTGGCACCTCCTAGAGGTACTGTCTCCCAAACCCAACGTGGCTGTGAAGCGGATGGTGTTCCACGAAATTACCCCCTCAGCCATTCAGTCGGCCATTGAGTCGCCTCGCATGCTAGATAGACGCCTCGTAGATGCTCAAGAGGCGCGCCGCCTGCTGGATCGTCTGTACGGCTACGAAGTGTCGCCGGTGCTCTGGCGCAAGGTACTGCCCAAGCTATCTGCTGGGCGCGTACAGAGCGTGGCTACTCGCATTGTGGTGGATCGTGAACGAGAGCGCATTGCGTTCAACGAGGCCGATTACTGGGGGTTGGTGGGAGAGTTCTCGGTGCTAAATCCACGCACAGATGGCGACCCCAAGCAGTTTTCAGCCTCGCTAAGCGCCATAGATAACATCAAGGTAGCAACCGGTAGAGACTTTGATGCCCAGGGCCAACTCCGCAGTGATGATCTGATCTGCCTAGATGAAGAGCTAGCGCGGTCTGTGGCTGTGGGGTTGGAAGGCCAAGAGCTACAAGTTCGCAACGTGGAGGTAAAACCCTATCGTCGCCGACCTGCTGCACCTTTTATGACCTCCACCTTTCAGCAAGAAGCGGGGCGAAAGCTGCGTCTGTCGGCGGCTATGGCAATGCGAACAGCACAGTCCTTATATGAAAAGGGCTACATCACCTACATGCGTACCGACAGCACCACCTTGTCTGATGATGCCCTCCAAGCTGCTAGAGCAGCGGTGCTAGAGCGATTTTCCAAAGAGTATCTGCCCAATGAGCCCCGCAGATACGCCAAGAAGGTGAAAAATGCCCAAGAAGCTCACGAAGCTATTCGCCCATCTGGGGCACGTTTTAGATCACCAACAGAGGTTGCCGCAGAAGTGCCTCGGCTAGAAGCGCAAGTGTATGAGCTGATCTGGCAGCGCACCTTGGCTTCGCAGATGACCGATAGGGTTGGCGAAACCGCTCACGTGGATTTTGGGGGTACAACTCAAGCGGGCCAAGACGTGTTGTTCAAGGCTGCTGGCACGGTGATCAGCCATGAAGGCTTTAGGCGTGTCTATAGCGAAGGCAACGACGAAGAAACCGAACAGGCAAACAACGCCCAAGATGCCAACACCCCATCGAACGGCTCTGCCGATGCCACAAAAGAGAGCCGAATGCCTGCCCTGCAAGCCCAAGATAAGCTAGGCGTGGTAGCCGTGATGCCTGAGGGTCACAGCACGCAGCCCCCGGCGCGTTTTACTGAGGCATCGCTGGTGCGACGCTTAGAAGAACTAGGCGTGGGCCGGCCTTCTACCTACGCGGCAATAATGAACACCATCGTAGATAGGGGCTACGTGTGGAAAAAGGGCGCTGCTTTGGTACCTTCCTTCACAGCTTTTTCGGTTATCAACCTGTTGGAAAAGCACTTTCCCAACCTGGTGGACTACACCTTTACCGCGCAGATGGAAGACGACCTAGATGCCATAGCTGCCGGTAACCATGAAGCCATACCATGGTTGAGTCGCTTCTATTTCGGGCCCAACAAAGACGAAGCAGAAAACACTTCGGCTCACGGAGTAGCCAAGTACGGACTCCGCACTGCTGTATCTGATCGACTAGCTGAGATTGATGCCCGCGCCGTGAACACCATTCCAATAGGAGAACACAACGGCCAAGCAGTGGTAGCAAGAGTGGGACGCTTCGGCCCTTATGTGCAATGCGGCGAAGACCGAGCCAACGTGCCCGACGACCTGCCCCCAGACGAGTTAACCGTGCAGAAAGCTCTTGAGTACATCGCCGCACCAACAAGCGACAGAGAACTAGGCGAAGACCCCGAAACCGGTTTGGTGGTGCTAGCACGTAACGGCCGTTTTGGCCCCTATGTGCAGCTAGGCAGAGATCCCGATACCACCGCCTCTAGCACAGACAAAGGCTCAAAAAGTGTTGCTGAGAAACCCAAACGAGCTTCCCTGTTTAGCTCTATGTTGCTTGATGAGGTTTCCCTGCAAGATGCCCTCAAGCTGTTGTCGCTACCCCGAGTTGTGGGCACAGACCCAACAGACCAAGAAGAGATCTTGGCGCAAAACGGTCGCTACGGCCCCTACATCACCAAAGGCACAGAAACCCGCAGCCTAGATTCTGAGGACAAGATTTTTGATGTCACCGTAGAGGAATGCTTGGCCTTGTTGGCACAGCCCCGCCGCCGCCGGGGGCAAACCCCCAAGCCACCGTTGCGGGTTATAGGCCCAGATCCAAATACCGAAGAACCAATGGTGGTGAAAGATGGCAGATTCGGCCCCTATGTTACCGACGGAACCGTCAATGCATCGCTAAACAAAGGCGATGCTGTGGAATCTCTAACCATAGAAAGGGCCGCCGAGCTATTACAACGGCGCCGCGACAGGATCGCAGCAGATGGCGGCCCCAAAAAGCCCGCCCGCAAAACCTCAGGGCGCACCAAAAAGCCCACTAAAGCCAAAAAGCCTGCTAAAGCGAAGCAGCCTCAGAGCAAAAAATCCTAGTGGGCCAGAAAACCTAGCACCCCACTAACCTTAGGCAAGTGCCTAAAAACAACGAAGGTGGCGCAGCATGGAAAGTGAAGGGCCGCTAGAAACCCGCACCCAAAGGGTGTTCGGCAGCACGCAGTACTTCAGGCTATGGATTGCTCAGGTGCTGTCATCATGTGGCGACTGGTTGGGGCTCTTTGCCATATTGATTACAGCCGAGCGCATCGGCGGGGGCACACCAGAGGCTTCTGTGGCCTATGTGATGATTGCGCGCTTTTTTCCCGGGCTCATCTTCGGATCAGCAGCAGGCGTGCTGGTAGATCGCTGGGATCGCAAACGCACCATGATAGCTTGCGACATAGGCCGTGCAGCCACCTTGCTGTGGTTGCCTTTTGTAGATTTTGTGTGGCAGCTTGTTCTGGCCTCTTTGTTGTTGGAGGTGTTTGCTTTGTTATGGGCACCAGCCAAAGAAGCCTCAGTGCCAAACCTAGTACCGCTTGAAAAGCTCACCGCAGTAAACTCGCTCTCACTAGTGGCCGCTTATGGCACCTTCCCCGTTGCCGCGGCAGTATCCATTGGCTTAGCAGGCTTAGCGTCTGTTTTAGAGCACATAGCTGTGCTAGATGTTTTGCGCATAGATGCCGAGTCGTTGGCTTTTTACATTGATGCGCTCACCTTTGCAACCTCTGCAGCCATCATCGCCACCTTAGCCCTACCCCGTGCTTTGTTATCAGAAACAGACCATCGCATATATCGCGTAAGCGACGCTGAAGCTACGAAGGTATGGTCGCCGTCTGAGGTATTTGGAGATTTACGCGAAGGCTGGAGCTACATCTTCATCAACCCCACAGTACGGATGGTAAACATCGCCCTAGCAGTAGGGCTGATAGGCGGCGGTATGGTTATTCCCCTGGGACCTGTGTTTGCCGAAGACGTTCTAAAGGTAGACCAAGGCGATGGCTTCCGAGCTTTCATGGTGGCATTAGGCATTGGCGTAGCTTGGGGGGTTGCCCTGCTAACCGCCCGCCAAAACAAGCTCCAAAAAGAACGAGTGTTTGTGGCCGCCGTATTTGGAGCAGGGGTGTGCTTGTTTTTGGCTACTTCTATGTGGACGCTGCTAGGCGCAGCGCTGTTGGTTGGTGGTTTGGGCGTGTGTGCTGGCACTGTGTATGTGTTGGGCTTCACATTGCTCCAAGAACACGCCACAGAAGACCTACGGGCTAGAGTGTTTGCTGGGCTGTTTACGCTAGTTCGGTCATCGGTGATGATGGCATTGCTGGTGGGGCCAGCCTTAGCACTGTTCTTAAATGGACTGTCCGACAAGTTCTTCGACAAAGATGTGAACATCTTTGGTTTTCACATCATCATCCCTGGAGTGCGCCTCACAATGTGGTTGGCTGCTCTGATTATAGTGGCTGCAGGATTGCTGACGTTAACCTCGATGCGTAAATCGCCAGCACCAGCCTCAGAGGTTTCACGATGAACACAGCAGCCACGAACACAGCAGCCAAAGGGCGATTAATAGCATTCGAAGGCGGAGAGGCCGCTGGAAAAACAACCCAAGCGCGCCTGTTAGCCGAGCGCATTGGCGCACAACTTAGCTTTGAACCGGGCGCTACTGAGCTAGGAAACCACATTCGCTCCTTAGTGCTGAACTCCAGCGGGCCGCAACCTACTGCGCGTGCCGAGGCTTTGTTGATTGCAGCCGACAGAGCCCAACACGTAGCCGAGGTAATCCGCCCAACCCTAGATGGTGGCACCCACGTGGTTACCGACCGCTACATTGGCTCCTCTTTGGCCTATCAAGGCATCGCTAGGCAGCTAGGAACCACCGAGATTCTTGCCATATCTGAGTTCGCCACTGCGGGCCTTACATGCGATCTCACGGTGTTGTTAGAGGTAGATAGCCACACAGCACTACAGCGTCAAGCAGCACCAAGCGACCGCATCGAAGCCGAGGGCAACGGCTTCCACCACCGGGTGATGCAGGGCTACCGCACGCTAGCTGCCCAAGACCCAAAGCACTGGGTGGTGATCAACGGGATGGGCAATGTGGACGAAGTGGCCGAAGCTGTCTATGTGGCCGTAAAGGAACGCCTAAATGTCTGAACGCCTGAATGTCTGAACCACTGAATGTCTGAACCACTTAAGCTAGAGGCGCAACCCCGGGCCACCGAGGTCTTAGCCGGTGCCGCCACACAACCGGTACATGCGTACTTATTTTATGGGCCACGCGGCACCGGCAAAAGGGCTGGAGCACTAGCTTTTGCAGCAGAGATTATTGGCTCAAATGAACGGGGCCGCAGGTTAGCTTTAGCTGGACAACATCCCGACTTGTCCATTCACTCCCCAGAAGGACGCAGCCTGCGGGTAGCTGAAGCTGATGACATCATCTTTGAGGTGTCACGCAGCCCGGTGGAAGCCAACCGCAAGGTAGTAATTTGCGAAAGGTTCCACACCGCCGAACCCGAAGCGGTAGCAGCCCTGCTCAAAACCATCGAAGAGCCGCCCGCTGGAGCGGTAATCCTGCTCCTCAGCGAAGAGATACCGCCTAGCCATGTCACGGTTGCCTCACGCTGTGTGGTGGTGGAGTTTGATCCGGTTCCCGATGCTGAAATACGGCGCATTCTGGAAGCAGAAGGTGTCCCACTTGAAGCTCTAGATAGCATCGTGGCGGCGGCAAGTGGAGATTTGAGCCGAGCCAGGCTCTTGGCTACAGATAAGGGGCTGGCTCAAAGAAGCCAAGCCTGGGCCGCAGCCTTAGGTCGCTTAGATGGAAGCGGCTACACGGTGGCAAAGCTGGTGGAAGAGCTGCGGGGCTTGATTGACCAAGCCCAAGCACCCTTAGAGGAACGTCAAACAACCGAAGCCGCACAGCTCACTGAGATTGAAGCCAACATTGGCAAGCAAGCTCGCCAGCGCCGCGAGATGGATGCTCGTCACCGCCGCGAACAACGCTTGCTGCGTACCGACGAACTACGATTCGGCATGGCAACCTTAGCCGAAATCTATCGCCGCCAAATTGGTGCCAACCCGCAAGCAGATCAACGCACTGCTAAAGAAGCCAAAGAAGCCGTAACAGCAATAGGCCGTATCAGACAAGCACACGCCAGCTTGATACGCAATCCCAACGAAGCCTTGCTTCTCCAAGCACTGTTTCTGGCTTTACCTGCCATCCAGCAGCCCCTCAACTAACTCCCTCAACTAGCTATCGCGCCCAGCACTGCTAACCTTATCTAGCTACGCCCGGGTAGCTCAGTCGGCAGAGCGATTCACTCGTAATGAATAGGTCAGGAGTTCGATTCTCCTCTCGGGCTCGCCTATGCACCTCAATGAGTTTGCTTCTACCACCAACCCGATGGACATGACCCAAACAGCAGAGTTTGACAGCCTCTGCGCCAGCGCTTCAGACCTAAACATTGCTTACCGCCTGCCAATTCGCTACGTGTCACGCAATCTGGTGGCCCGACATCATCGGTTTCACTTTTTGGAGTGGGGTAACGCTGCGGCACCCACAATCTTGCTCCTGCACGGGGGCAACCAATCCGCCCACTCTTGGGATTTGGTAAGCCTGGCTCTGCAAGATCGCTACCACATTGTGGCACTCGACCAAAGAGGTCACGGCGATAGCGAATGGGCAAGAGATGCCGACTACTCCTCACAGGCCATGGCTGCCGACGTTGTGGCATTCTGCGAGGCACTCGGCTTAATGGAGCCCATAATCATGGGACACTCCATGGGAGGGTTTAACACGGTTCGGGTCACGCTTGTTGAGCCCAACTTGCCCAAGGCCATCGTGTTGGTAGATATGGGCCCTGAGATTTCAGAGGTAGGTGTGAACATTGTCCGCAACTTCATCATCGAAAACCAAGAGTTTTCCGACATAGACGATTTTGTAGCCGCCGTTTTAGCCTACGACCCCTACCGAAGCCGCGAGCACATTGAACGCACCGTTAAGTACAACCTTTTGCAACGAACAGACGGTATCTACATCTCCAAGGTTGACCACGGGCCCCGTCTAGCACACGGAGCGGAGCAGCGCCGTAACAGCGACAGGTTCAGCCTCAGCGATGCTGAGCACATAACCCCACCAGCACTGTTGGTGCGAGGTGCCGATTCATGGGTGCTCGAAGCTGATGCCGCCCAACGGTTTGTGGAAGCACTACCCCGTGGACAGCTTGTTACGGTGCCAGATTGTAGCCACAACGTTCACGGTCAAAACACAGCCGGTTTCTTAGCCGCAGTAGAGCCCTTCTTAGCCAGCATCACGGCCAACGACTAAGCAAGCGGCCCTGCACCACTCCCCGGCACATCAGGTGGCACAACCGGGTCAATCCCTAAGTGTTCGTATGTGAGAGCAGCAAAAAAAGCAACTCCCGCCTCAGAAAAACTGCGTTGAGCGCTATCACCCCGATTAACCACAGTGGCAAAAGCAACCACCTCAGCCCCAGTCTTTCGCACCACCTCTAGCGCCCGCAGCGCCGAACCCCCCGTGGTGGTGGTGTCTTCCAGCAACAACACCCGTTGGCCAACACCTAGCGGCGTGCCTTCAATGAGCTTGTTAGTGCCACGCGCTTTGGGGGTCTTACGAACCGAAAACCACCCGCTCCCACAAACAGCCGCAATTCCAACTGCCAAAGGATCGGCCCCCATCGTCATCCCCCCAGCCGCATCAAAACTAATGCCCGCAGCCTCAACCCCTTCGGCAATAACTTGGCAAGCCAGCCGCAAAGCCTCCCATTCGCACAAAGCCCGCTTTATATCAATAAAATCCTGCGACATTGCACCGCTAGCCAACCGTACCGGCTCTTGCAGGCGCAACAACCCGCGCCCAGCGATGACAGCTGTGAGATCTGCAATGAGCTTCGGATTAGATGCGGTTAGCTCAGACACAGTTGGGCTCGCTGCACCTGAGTTAGACACAACTGCATTAGACATATCCAAGTTAGACATGTTGGCAGGTTAGCCGCATCTTGTGAGGCTCAACAGCAACAGACACAACAGACACTGACAACCCCAACATTTCCGCGAGCGTTTCCCAACTCAATCTGTGTAAACTATAAGTAATCTTCCCTCTATATCGGTTTCTAACCGTAAGTTCCATTAGCTACGGCTTTCCAACGGCCAACTTATATGAGGGGAGAATCCCTTGACCACATCAACCGTTTCCCATAGCTGGGCACCATGGTGGACACCTGAGCAGGTGTCTTGCTTTTTGACGCACACCACAAAAATCGTGCAAGCCCGCTACGGCGCACACACAATCAACGAGGCTGAGGGCACGGTGAGCATCTCCAACAACCACTGCGTGCTGGGCTTGTCCAACCTAGCTCAAACCTGTCGGGCGCTAGATCCCGAGCAATGGCGCTTGGCCATCTACAGCCACGTGGCTCGCTTGGAAGACTTTTCTCCCGACATATTGGCCGAGCGGCTAAGCAACTACGAACAAGTGCGCGAGGATTTGCGCGTACGCATAGTTGGCCCACAACACCTAAGCCATGTTGATGCTGTGGGCGATCCACTCCCATTAGGGTTGTTTGCGAGCTTGTCGGTAGACCTAAACGGGGCTTGTTGCCCAATAGACCGCTCATATCTGAACAGCTGGGACGTGCCACAAGCCACAGCCATGCAGGTGGGGCTAAAAAACACCCTCACCCAAGAACCCCTAAATATCTCTACCGACTACACACCCCAAGAGAAGTTCTTGGTGTTTAGCGGGGACTCATTGTTTGCCTCGGGGCACTTGCTGGACTTTTGTCGGTTGCTACCCGATGTAGGCGCGTTGGGCGCTGTGGTGGCAGTGCCCACAGCACAGATGGTGATCGCTTGTCCGGTTTTAGAAAGCAACCACTTTGTGGATGCTTCGGCTGCCATGCTTGCAGCTAGCTACTTGTTCTACCTAGATGGGCCCAACTCAGTAAGCCCCAATGCACTTTGGTGGCGCCCCGAACACCCATTAGCACCTTATGCACGCTTAGATTCGCACGCCTTTGAGCTGGTGGCTCCTGTGGCTTTGCAAGAGCGGCTGCGGGAGCTATCAGAGGTTCGCTAGACTAACTGCTATGGCCGACTATAAAACCCCCGAATGGCATCCGGCGGCTGAAGAGTACTGCGAAACCATCTTTGAGCTGGCCGAAGACGATGTGGATGTAATTCAAGCCCGCGTAGCTGAACGCCTTGAGGTGTCGCGCCCTGCAGTGTCTGAGATGATCCACCGGCTAGCCTCAGAAGGTCTTGTTACGCTCAAGGGTCGCAGCATTGAGCTGTCTTCTGAAGGGCTTAACCTGGCCGAAAAGGTGGTACGCCGGCACCGGCTAGCAGAGGTTTTCCTCACCCAAGTTTTGGGGTTGTCGTGGGCTGATGCCCATGCAGAAGCAGGAAAATGGGAACATGTAATCTCGCCCAAGGTAGAACGAGCCATGATCCAAATGCTGGACAACCCAACAACTTGTCCTCATGGCAACCCCATTCCAGGCTCCCAATATGAGGCACCACCAACCAAATCGCTAGCTACAGTGGAGGTGGGCGAGCGCTTTGTGATCACCCGCATCACCGAAGAACTGGAGTTTGCCGATGGCCTGCTGGAGTACTTAGAAAACGCCTCGGTTGTCCCTGGTGCCACCGGCTCTATCACCGCTACCTCACCAGATGGCACCATGACGTTGGCGATTGCAGGCAACCACGTAGGCATAGGCAGTTTTGCTAGTCAACGAATCCTAGTGAGCGCCCCATAAAACCGTTGATGCAACACAACTCACGCTAACTCTGCTACATCTCCGGCCGTGAGGTAGCACAAAAGCACGATTACGGCTACGTTCACACAGATTACTGGCCACTTGAATCGATGGTCAGCCTGCCAAAATCGGCGGATGCTAAACCCATTGAACGCTATGGCAACCACCCCAATTACAACACCTACCGCTGGGCCTACCGATTCGGCCAAGCCCAGCAAGGGCAACAAAAACGGGAACACCCCATAGGCCAACATACAGCGAACCCCCGAAACCACCATAGATTGGCTGAAGCGACGTTCTGCTGTGAGTTCAACAGCCTGTTCTGTAACCTGCTCAGTAGCTTGTGCTGTAGCAGGCAAAGTGCTTTTTTCTGGGGCTGCGGTAACATCCAAGCTCATCGTGCGGCCATTCTCCCACCCACAAGACACACAATTCTCATTGTGGCAACTATGCCAAATAGCACTGTTGTTCTAAACTCCCTAAACATGAGAATAAGTGTTGACACCGACCTCTGCCAGGGCCACGGACGCTGCTACATCTTGGCCCCCGACCTGTTTGACACAGACGATTACGGCTACTGTCAGCCTACAGTAGAGCGGGATGTTGCCGCAGGGTTGGAAGATCAAGCTCGCAAAGCCGCATCAAACTGTCCCGAAGACGCCATCTTATTAATTGGAGATTAACACAATGACTGATGTATCCAACCTGTCTAGCCGCCCCCTAGAAGGGGCAAGAGTTATTGAGGTGTCCAGCTGGATGTTTATCCCCTCTGGGGGTTCGGTGCTAGTGGACTGGGGTGCCGATGTGATCAAGGTGGAGCCTGCGGATACCGGCGATCCGCAACGAGGCTTGAGAACATTGGGAATTGTGCCTGGAACTAGTGGCAGCGAAGGCCCGAACTTCATGTGGGAACAGCCCAACAGAGGCAAGCGCTCGGTTGGAATCAATCTAAGGCATGAGGACGGCCGGGAAGCTTTGCTGAAGCTGGTAGAAACCGCAGATGTGTTCCTCACTAACTATTTGGGTGCTATGCGGCGCAGGCTGCGGATAGACACCGAAGACCTACGCGAACGCAACCCTCAACTCATCATTGCTCGAGGCTCAGGTCACGGATCAAAAGGCCCTGATGCCGATGTAGGCGGCTACGACGGCACATCTTATTGGGCCCGAGGTGGGCACGGTGCCACAGCTCGACCAGGCCCTGATGGATACCCCATTGGGCAGCTTGGCCCTGCCTATGGCGATGTTATGGGAGGCATGGCCACCGCTGGCGCTATAGCAGCTGCTCTATACCAGCGGTCGGTTACTGGAATGCCTTCTATCGTAGATGTTTCGCTTTTGTCTACTGCTATGTGGCAGATGTCGCCACTGCTAATTGCTGCCAAGTTGCACGGCATGGACAGGATGCCTCAAGGTGACCGCTCCAAAGCACCTAACCCGGTGGTAAACACTTACCGCACCTCCGATGGCAGGTTTCTAATCATTATCCTGCTTCAAGCCGACAGGTTCTGGGGCGAACTTTGTGAATGCATCGGCAGGCCAGATTTGATTACCGATCCCCGCTTTGTAGACATCAAAGCACGGGCTGAAAACAACGAGCTGTGCATTTCCATATTGGATGAGGTGTTTGGGTCTCAACCCATGTCTCACTGGAGAGAAGCCTTGGCTAACTTCGGCGGGGTGTGGACCCCATACCAAACCCTAGAAGAGCTCTACGAAGATCCTCAGGTAATTGCCAACGGCTACTTGCCATCCATGATGGCCAGCAGCGGCGATGAGATGCAGCTAGTGGCCAATCCGGCTCAGTTCAACGAACAACCGGTAACGGTTGAACGAGCACCAGAGCACGGTGAGCACACCGAGATGGTACTGCTAGATGCTGGTTTCGAGTGGGAAGAAATAGCCGCCATGAAAGAATCCGGCGCAATCCTCTAACCATCGCGCGCCAAGCCGTTACCATCTCTGCTACTTTGTCGGGTATTCAGATGATGCAAGCTGCTACCCGCAGCACAGAGCGGTGTGAATCCGAACTAGGCAACAAACTGTCTCCTCACCCGGCACGCTACAGCGTGGGTATGATGGCGCTAACCGCTAGCGTGCTTGAGACCACCGCTAGCGTGCTAGACCCTATGGCTGGTGCTGGCGGCATATTTGAGCTGCAACAACATGGGCACACTGGCACCATTACCGCTAGCGACATCGAGCCACCCACCACATGGGCTAACGGTGACAACCGAGTAGTGGTGGCAGACGCTAGGGCACTGCCACACGCTAACCATTCGTTTAGCGCAGTGGTAACTAGCCCACCTTATGGCAATCGTATGGCAGACAAGCTGCTGCTAGACGGCACCCGCAGGCACACATACGCCAACGCTGCGGGGCGAATGCTAGCAGATGGTAGCGCAGCAGCTATGCAGTGGAGCGACAACTACCGCAGCACAATGAGCCGCATATACAGCGAAATAGCTCGCGTGGTCGTGCCCGGTGGGCTAGTAGTTGTCTGGGTAAAAGACCACATACGCTCAGGCGAACGCCAAGCAGTAGCAGCGTGGACTATGAATCAATTACAACAGCACGGCGAACTAGTGGACTTGCTAGCTGTAGGCGTACCAAGCATGAAGCACGGCGCTAACAGCGAGCTGCGGCTAACCGCAGAAATAGGGCTAGTGCTAAAAACAAACGCAAATTAGGCCCAACGGGTGGGGATATTTAAGAGGTGATGACGGTTAGGGTGCGGGGAAGAGGGTTTTGGTGATAGAGGCTGCTATTGGTTTTGGGGCTTGCAGCGGGCCGAAGTGGGTTAGCTCTGCAAAGTGCTCATAGCCGCCGTTGGGTAGAGCCTCAGCCACCTTTGCTGCAAACTGCGCTGGGGGATCGGTGTCTGGGCTCCCACACACCGTTACGGTGGCTCTAATGCTGCCAAGTTGGCTAAACAAACTGGTATCGGCGTTCTCAAACACTGCGGCTTCAACTTCAGGGGCGCACTTCATGGTTACCGTTCCATCAGAAAGGGTGCGAAAGCCGCTATCCACGTAAGCTCTTAGCACTTCTGGATCAAGCAGGCTTAGCGGTGGCCTGCTAAAGTAGCGATCGTAGGCTGCTTGGCGAGACTCAAAGCGATCTTGGCGCATTCGGGCTATCTGAGCTAACGCCTCTACACCCTCTTTTGGCATTGCAGTTTTTGGCACGGTAACCGGTTCATACAGCCACGCCCGATCAAAGGTACCGGGGCAGGCTAGCTCTGCTGCGAGAATCGATGCAGCACCAACCGAATGCCCTACTGCCAACCGCGGTTGTGGGTCTAGCGCGCCAACAGCGGTCAGCACATCATCGGCCAAGTTAGCCCAGTTGTAGGTTTCTTCAGGCCCGGCGATGCTGTCGCCGTGTCCTCGAAAATCCAGAGCCCAACACCTTGCAAGCTCCTTTAGCTGTTGGGCAACGGGTTGCCACATCTGCCCACAAAAGCCATTGGCATGGGTAAACAACACCACAGGCCCACGCCCACCCAGATCATGCAGGGCTACCCGGGCACCCCCAGACGAAGCAACTAGCAAGCTTGCACTGCCAAAACGCTCAGCATTAACCGCCGAAAGTGCCGGTTTCGCCCTCAAGGTTGATTAGCTCACTAACCGGTACATAGCGCGCTCCGTCAGCATCTACCACCAACTCTTCCATGCGACCAGCTTCCACCAAATAAGAGTCGGTTGCACCGTCCATCTTGCGAAGGGAGTTGCCAATGGCACCTTGTGCCTCAAAATCCACCTGCCACATGGCTTGCATCACGTTGGTACGGTTGATACCACCGTCCATCTCATTAGCCGCTAGCAGCACTTCGTGGAGAATCTCAGCAAAGCCGTAGCCCAAGGCGTGAGAGGCAGCCTCAGGATCAACCCCGGCACCCTCCAACGAACCTCGTACCCACTGCACCCACTCATCATCTGCCAGAGAAGAATCGGACACATCCTTTTGGGTGTTGATCATGCGGATTCCATTGGCCAAAGGCCCAATCGGGTTCCAGAACAACGCGATGCTCTGACATCCATTAGCCACCAAAATAAGCGGATCCCATTCAAGCACCGCAGCAGCAGCAACCGACTGTGGACAAAAGGCCCCAGTGGAAGCAATAACCAACACGTCTGCGCCGCTAGCGGCCAAAGTGGTTATGTTGCTTCCCACACCGTCGGCTTGCGGATCGTGGCTCTGCTCATCCACCACCTCAATGCCGTAATCACCAGCGCAATCTTGAAAGCCCCCCAGCCAGGCTTCACCAGCATCATTGCCCAGCGCTAAAACAGCAGCAGTAGCTCCTTCGCCAAACTCATCTGCGATGTGTTGGCACCACACAAACGCTTCGGTTTCATAAGACATCAACCCGCCAGAAGTCCACGGGAAGTTGTTTGGGTCGCCCCATTGGGGCAAACCGGTTAGGTTGAGCAACTGCGGAATGCAGTTGTCGTTTAGCTCTTCATGCACCGCTTTGTTGTTGGGACTTCCCAAAATGCCCACAAACCCCAACAAGTTGGCAGCATCAATCATCTCTTCCACGTTCACCTTTGTGCGAGCAGGCACATAGCCATCGTCTCGCGCATCAATCACAACCTCACGACCATCAATGGGCTCTTGATCTGCAAAATAGAGGCTCATGCCCTCAGCTATGGTTCCAAAACCCCCAGCAGGGCCTGATTGCGGCAAGCTAATGCCAAATCTAATTTGGCTATCGGTAAGGCCCGTGTTGTTTTCCCACTCAGCGGGGCAGTCGGCCAAGTTGATAGCGGCCCCTCCACCCAGCTCAATTATGTTTGGGTCAGCAGGTTCAGCAGGTGTGTCGGCCATGGCTGTGGGCTCAGGCTCTGGGCTCTCGGTAGCCATCTCTGTGGGCTCAGGTTCTGTAGCAGGTGCTTGCTCAGTGGCCATGGCTGTTGCCTCAGCTGTGGGATTGGCTTCGCCAGTGGGCACTTGCCCAGCAGGGGGGCTGGCATCGTTATCATCATCGTTACCGCAACCAGCAGCAACCAGCGCTAAACAGAGCAATAACACAAACAAGGTTCGCCAAGACTTCGCCATGGGCACTTCCCCTCTTAAGGCTGCCGCGCCATTTGACGAGGCCAACCTACTCTACGCTATCGCAGCGACAATTTCACCCTGAGCCAACTTTGCAACCCAAGCCCCCACCGTGTGATGAGCACCTAGCTTTCTCAGATCACCTACCAAAACACATCTAACGGTGCGGTGGTTGGTGTACCACAGGCATAAGACGCGCTTTGATCCTGCCAAAACCAGTAGCTGCACCACCCGGCAAGGCAAAAACGATAGCCACCAACAACGCACCCAAAATCACTCCACCATAAGGTCCTTGCAGAGCTATGTCGGTGCCGGGCACGGTTTGAGTTTGGCTAGCCCAGTGTGGCACAAACTGAATTACTAGCCCTCCCGCAACAGCACCATGCAGGGTGGCTGAGCCTCCCACAATCATCCCTACTATCAACAAGATTGCTAGGTTGAAGCCAAACTCATCAGGCCCCAAAAACCCGGATTGCATGGCATACATTGTTCCTGCAACCCCTCCCACCGCCGCGCTGAGCCCAAAGCTCAAGGTTTTGTAGGCAGGTAGATTAATGCCGTTAGCTGCCGCACCTAGTGGGTTATCGCGCACGGCCATCAAAGCCCGCCCCACCCGACCAGCCAAGATGTTACGCACTAACCAAAAGCACCCCAGCGCCACGATGATCAACAAAAAATACTTGTACACCGCCTCTGATTGACGAGATGTCAAGCCATCTGGTACACGCCCTGATAGCCCCGGAACCGAATGCAACCAACGCGCTAGAGTGTCTAGGGGTGCCCATGAGGGTGCAACTAAATCGCTATCGATCAACAAACCGTTGCTAGCACCAGTACGGTCGGCTATCTCCTCTAAGCGAACGATGGATGGGAACACCGCCCCCACAGCAAAGGTTAACAAACCCAAATAAAGGCCCTGAATACGCAACGCAGGCAGCCCAAACACAACCCCAAACAAAAACAGCGCTGGCACTACCACCACCAAAGTGGAGAAGTAAGACCAGTGAAAGTCGTTCACCAGCACAGCAGTTAAGTACGCTCCCGAACCCACAAAAAAGCTGTGCCCCAAAGAAAGCTGCCCGCTATAACCAGTAGCAATGTTGAGACCCAAAATGGCTACCATCAAGGCTATGGCGTGGCTAAGGTTGCCCAAACCAACCGTGTAACGGTTACCAAAAATAGTGGGGCTATAGGTATCAGCAATAAGGAACGGGATCAGCGCCACCAACAACCCAAACAGCACCCAACCAATGATCTGGCGGCGGCGGTGTTGAACACCGTTGGCTACCACAGGCGCTAGTGCCATCACACCCGCTCTAGGTGAGTAGAACCTAACAACCCTGTGGGGCGTACCAACAACACCACCAAGATCACGGCCACTGCGGTGGCCAAAGCCAATTCACTTAGATCTAAAAAGGTCACCAACAGGTTGCGCGCCAAACCAACCACCAACCCGCCTAACACCGCACCTACCATAGAATCCAACCCACCCAAAGCAGCTGCGGCCAAAGAAAAGATGAGCACCCGCAACATTACCGAGGGTTCTAACAGCAGGTCGGGCACCACCAAAGAACCCCCCAACGTGCCTATAGCAGCAGCTAACGCCCAGCCAAAACCCAAAGTAGGGCCAACCCTAATACCCACTAGCTGAGCCGATTCCAGGTTTGAAGAAACTGCCCGAAAAGCCAAACCAATCTTGGTGCGTGATAGCAATAAGTACAACAAGCCAACCACCAAAAAAACCGTGCCGAGGTTGCCGATGGTACGCCAGGTGAGCTGCGCTATACCCCATTCAATGGGCGCACCGTCTGGGAACATGCTAGGCAGATTACGGGTACGAAACTGCCACACAATGCCCACAGAAGAGTCAATAATCAACAACAAACCTAAGGTGACGATCACTAATGGCAACACACGGTTAGGAGGAAACGGACGAATGAAGATACGTTCAATTCCTAAAGCCACCAACGCGCTAGCAGCCATCGCGCAAACCACCGCCAACGCCACAGGCAGACCCTGCTCTACGCTAAAAACATAGGCCAGATAAACCCCAAGCAGCGCTAAAGAACCCTGGGCAAAGTTGATAAAGCCAGTGGACTTGTAGATCATTACCAAGGCCAAAGCCAACGAGGCGTAAGTAGCCCCATCGCTTAGCCCTCTAAAGAATTGCGCCAACCAAAGCTCGCCGTTAGAGAGCTTGTCTAAAGAGATGTTAAAGGTGCCAATGATGCCAACTGAAACTTCCAAAAACATGGCTCAATAACCCTCAATAACCCAAATAAGCGCGGCGCACGCCTTCGTCGGCCCCAAGTTCGTCTGCAGAGCCAGCTAGTGCCACCTCACCGGCCTCTAATACATAGGCTTGGCTTGCCACATCGAGAGCCAAGCTAGCGTTTTGTTCTACCACCAACATGGTGGTGCCCGCCGTAGCGTTAACAGCCGCTAACTGCTCAAACAAGAGCCGTGTAACCATAGGGGCAAGCCCTAAAGAAGGCTCATCCAAAAGCAACAACGCGGGGCGCAACATCAAAGCCCTAGCGATGGCTAGCATCTGCTGTTCGCCTCCGCTAAGGCTGCCCGCTAGTTGGTTACGCCGTTCGCCTAACACGCCGAAGGTTTGGTACCACTTGGCAATATCAGCACGCACCTCGGCATCTTTGCGAGCAAACGCTCCCGCCAAAAGGTTCTCTTCAACCGACATATCCCCAAAGGTGCCGCGGCCTTGTGGCACATGGGCAACCCCACAACGCACGATATCGGCAGTGCTTTTCCCAACTAGCTCTTCGCCAGCAAGCTTCACAGAGCCCCTAGTAACAACCATGCCGGTGAGCGCCCGCAGGGTTGTGGTTTTACCTGCCCCATTTGCTCCCAATATCACCGCAATCTGGCCCTTAGCTACCGTGAAATCAATGCCGTGAAGAACCTCAAAGTTGCCATACGCCGCCTTAAGTCCTCTCACCTGTAGATACTCGCATGCAGCATGCTCTCTTGCGGTAGGGGTGCTTGTTGTTGCTGCGCTAGGTGGGCTCATGGTTGTTGCCCCAAATAAGCCTCAACCACAACAGGATCGCTTTGCACCTCTGCTGGCGCACCCTCGGCAATCTTGGCCCCGAAATCCAAAACCACCACCTTGTCAGACATCCCCATCACCATCCCCATGTGGTGTTCCACCAACAAAAGCGTGAGGCGGTGCTGATCGGCCAAACCAGTTAGCAAATCGGCCAGCTCAGCTACCTCTGTTTGAGTGAGCCCGGTTGCAGGCTCATCTAACAACAAAAGCCGTGGTTGACACACCAAAGCCCTAGCTAACTCCACCCGCTTTAGTGTGCCAAAAGGAAGTCCCACAGCCCGTTGGAAAGCCACATCGGTAAGCGATAGCTCTTCTAAGGCTTGCCATGCTGCGCTTTGTAGTTCGGCCTCTTCGCGAGCCGATCCCCAGCGCAAGGCAGCTCGCAAAGCTCCAATACGAGAGCGATGATGGCCACCCACCATTACGTTTTGCAAAACGGTCATGCCAGGCCACAAAGCCAAGTTCTGAAAGGTGCGTCCAATACCCAAACCACAAATGGAGTGCGCCGGCTTTTGCAGCAGGTCGGTTCCGTCAAATGTGGCCGAACCAGCCTGAGCGTTGTACACCCTGCTAACCACATTAAACAAGGTGGTCTTTCCAGCACCGTTAGGGCCGATCAACCCGCAGATGCTGTTTTCCTCCACAGCAAAAGACAGGTTGCTAAGGGCGGTTACCCCCCCAAACCGTACCGTCATCCCTGCAACTTCTAACAGCGACATCTACACCGCACATTACATGGCGCAGCACCACTCATACCTAAACCCCTCACTGCAAATGTGCAGCTACGCCAGGATTATCCTCCAATAAGGCTGGCGATAGCCCAAACCACTATCACCAAACCCACTGCCACCATAACCAAACTACGCCCTGCCCCAGCCCGCAACCTGCGACTAGATGGCTTATCGGGTGGTGTTGGTACCGGTGTTTGCACCGGTGGTGTCACATTATCCGATGACGCTGGTGGCGGTGGCGACGCTGGTGGCGGTGGCGTTGCCTTAGCCCCCGGGCCATCGGGGTTCATCAACGCGGCTATGTTGCCCACCGCTAGCGCGCCACCCAGAGCCAACAACAAAAAGGTGATTATCTCTGGCCCGCCTAGCACTCCAAACCACCCCGCTGGCCGTGAACCTGCAAACCCGTCACACCGTCAACCATATTCGGCCCACCTAGATTTGAGAATATCTAAGCATAATTTTTCTGATGAAGAGCACTAACCAAGGGCACTGACGAAGAACACCGTAGCAACTTACTCAAATCGATGAACCGACACGGCATAGTTTTCAGTCTCAAACAAATGGCGCTCCCAAGTGCTATAGCGTTCAACAAGGGTCAAGCCAGCCGCTGTACAGTGACTGTCGTACTGGGCAAGATCGTACCCGCCAACGCGAAGTTGAAAGCCAGCAATGAGCACCCCGTTGGAAACCAAATGAGCAGCGCAACACGACACTATTGCTGCCTCTGTAGCAGGTTGAGCAAACAACAACACGTTGCCAGCCATCACCACGGCATCAAAGGTATCGTCTAGGTGCAACGAAGCTAGGTCTAGCTGATGCCATGCCAACTCTGGTGCCTTTGTCTGAGCTTGTGCAATCATCACGCTGTCAACATCCACCCCGACCACGCCGTAACCACGCCTAGCTAACTCCACCGCTACTCGACCCGTTCCACACCCAGCATCCAACACCCGACCAGCACCACCTAGCAACGAATCCACAAAATCAGCCTCACCGTGAGGATTCTTGCCTTGAGCAGCTAGCTGTTCCCATCGCGCATCATAATCCCGCCCAGACATACGCCCGTCCCACATAGCTCTACCTCTCCGCCACCAAACACTTTAACCGCTGGAGGCTGTCTTAGATTTAGCGATTATGTCACACGAGGTAGCTAATGTGAGCTTGTGGCTTCTTCGCTAGCTAACAGCTCTACCTCCAGCACAACCCAATCTGGCGCGTCTATCGCCCGCGCTGTCCAACCCACCCGTGCTGCCCAGTCTGCTAGCACCCCCAAGCTGCACGTCAACAACCACAAGTTTCACCCTGCAATAGCTACGTGGTTTGCACAGCGTTTCCCCGGCGGGCCTACCGAGGCACAAGCCCAAAGCTGGCCTGTAATTGCCCTCAAACGCGACGCACTCATCTCTGCACCTACTGGAGCGGGCAAAACCCTAGCGGGGTTTTTGATGTCTATAGATAACCTCTACCAACGCCATGCCAAAGGCGAATCCATAACAAACGCTAGTCAGATTGTTTATGTGTCACCCCTAAAAGCACTAGCCACCGATATCGCAGAGAACCTACAACGGCCGCTAGCTGAAATTGCACAGGTAGCTACGGCCATGGGGATAGAACCACCCAACCTAACCGTGGCTGTCCGCACCGGCGATACCCCTCATCAGCAGCGAACCGCCATGCTCAAACGGCCTCCCAACTTTGTGATTACTACCCCAGAATCGCTTTACCTGCTCTTGACATCTGCCAAAAGCCGCGAAAACCTTCGCACTGTTGAAACCGTAATTGTGGATGAAATCCACGCAACCGCAAGAGATAAGCGGGGTAGCCACCTAGCCCTCAGCTTAGAGCGACTAGAACATGTAGCTAACAAACGCCCTACACGAATCGGCCTGTCTGCAACCCAGCACCCCATCGAAACCATCGCCAACCTGCTCACCGGCAACGCCAACAGTTGCACCATCATCAACACAGGCCATAAGCGCACCCTAGATGTAGATATAGAACTAATCGACAACGAACTTGAAGCGGTTGCCTCCCAAGCCCAAACAGAACAGATGTTGGATCGCATGGCTATGCTGATTGGTCAGCACCACACCACCATCGTGTTCGTCAACACCCGTAGGCTCGCGGAACGCTTAGCGCACCAACTTGGCGACAAGCTAGGCCCGGATGTGGTAGCGGCACATCATGGGTCTTTGTCTACTGAGCGACGGGCCCACACCGAACAACGGCTCAGGGCTGGCGAACTCAAAGCGCTAGTAGCCACCGCCTCTTTAGAGCTAGGCATAGATATAGGCCCTGTGGAGTTGGTGTGTCAAGTGGGATCGCCACGCAGCATCGCCACCTTCTTGCAACGAGTGGGTCGTTCTAACCACACACACGGAGGCATTCCTAAGGGCAGGCTGTTTCCGCTCACCCGAGATGAGCTAATCGAGTGCTTGGCCTTGTTGCAAGCCGTTCACCACGGCCAGCTAGATGCTGTGCGCCCACCTGTTGCGCCAATGGATATATTGGTGCAACAGATCGTAGCCGAGGCCGCGGCCGACAACACGCACACCACCAGTGGCCTCTACAACATGTACACATCCGCAGCGCCATACGCAGCCCTAACAAAGGCCCAATTTCAACAAGCCATAACACAAGCCAGCAAAGGCGTAACCACTGGTAGAGGCCCCCGTGGTGCCCACCTGCACCACGACACCATCAACGATGAGGTACGAGGCAAAAGAGGAGCTCGCCTAGCTGCTATCACCTCGGGAGGTGCCATCGGCGAAAACGCCGACTACCGAGTGCTGGCAGAACCCGATGACACCTTCATCGGCACCGTTAACGAAGACTGGGCAGTGGAATCCATGGTTGGGGATATCTTCTTGCTGGGATCGCATTCTTGGCGGATCAAACAGGTAGCAGCAGGCACCGTCAGGGTTACCGATGCTGGCGACATCGCACCAACCGTACCTTTTTGGCTAGGTGAAGCACCGGCTCGCAGCGCAGAGCTTTCAGAGCAAGTGTCGGCTATTCGCACAGAGCTTGACGAGCTGTTGTTTGCATCTACACCTAGCAGCACCCAACCCAACTTGGCCAGCGATAACACCGCCTCTGGCGCTAACAACCACACCGCAAGCAACCCAGAAACCCTGCCGCAAAACGCCGCTAGCAACTTCGCCCGCCAGCACAACGTATCTCAGGCAGCTGCTGAACAAGCCGTTGCCTACATTGCCGCGGGGCGCTCAGCCCTTGGTGCAACTCCCACCCATCAAACCATCGTGTTTGAGCGCTTTTTTGACGAAACAGGTGGGCAACAACTCGTGGTGCATTCCCCCTATGGAGGGCGCATCAACCGAGCTTTCGGCTTGGCCCTACGCAAACGCTTTTGCAGACGCTTTGATTTTGAGTTGCAAGCAGCAGCCACAGACAACGCCATCGTTTTATCGCTAGGCCCGCATCACAGCTTCCCCCTCAGCGACGTGCCGCAATTTCTGCATCCCGATTCACTAGAGGAAGTCCTCGAACAAGCCGTTTTAGATTCACCCATGTTTTTGGCCCGCTGGCGTTGGAACCTAAATCGAGCCCTTGTTGTATTGCGTAACAGGGGTGGTAAGCGCAAGCCCCCTGCAATCCAGCGCATGGAAGCCAACGACATCATGGCAGCCGTGTTCCCTCAGGCTGCAGCTTGTCAAGAAAACTTAGCTGGGCCCATCCAAATCCCCGATCATCTGCTAGTTCGCCAAACACTGCACGACACCCTCCACGAAGCCCTAGATGTAGCGGGGCTCAAAAAACTATTGCAAAACATCCGAGATGGCGAGATAAAGGCTCATTTTTGCGACACCGCCGAGCCATCACCCTTTAGCCATGAGGTGATCAACGCTAAGCCCTATGCCTTTTTGGATGATGCCGAAATTGCCGACCGCCGCACCAACGCGGTAGCCACCCCACGCGGCTTACGGCTACCCCAACAAGGGGCTTTTGCTGGTTCTGGCTCTGGTGCTAGCGCCATCGGTGTTGATGCCCCAAGCGTCTCCCAAATAACAGCTGATGCCATAGCCCAAGTAGTTGCCGAAGCTACACCCAATCCTCGTAACCCCGATGAGCTGCACGACGTGCTCACCTTGTTGGTATGCACCACACCTCGCCCAGAATGGCAGGAGTTATACAACAGCCTTGCATCTCGTAATCGCGTCTGCACGCTATCTATCGCGGGTACAACTTTAGATGGGGCCACATCAAACAGCGATGTGGTGTGGGCCACCGCGGAACTAGGCGCTGCTGCGCTTAGCCCTAGCCAAAATCTAGCCAGGGTTCGGGGTCACCTAGACGTTGCTGGGCCCATAAGCCCACAACAGTTATCTACAACAGCAGGGATAAGCGTTGCGGAAATACATCAAGCCTTAGCAGTGCTAGAAGCTGAAGGTGCTGCCATGGTGTGCCCAAACCTAGCCGTCAGCGGTAACGGGGTTAGCAAAAATAGCACCACCAGCTGTGATGCCAGCCGCCACGATGCCAACGGCTGTGATGTTACAGAAGAAACAGCAGAGCTTTGGTGCTCGCGACGGTTGCTTATTCGAATGGCATACCTAAGCCGCCGCCAAAAACGGGCCTCGGTTAAAGCAGCTTCAGTTCAAGATTTCATGCGCTTTTTGCTCCGCTGGCAACACCGCACTCCAGAAACCACTTTGCGGGGAAGAGCCGGGTTGATTAAAGCCATTGAACAGCTCCAGGGATTAGATCTCCCAGCTACCGCTTGGGAACAACAGATACTCGCTGAACGCGTTGAGGATTACCAACCCCTATGGCTAGACGAACTCTGCTACCGAGGAGAGCTAACCTGGCTGCGCCTCAAAGTGCCAGCAACAACCTCTAGAAGTAACGCTTTAACTCCACGGCGAGCCACGCCAATCAGCTTGGTGTTTCGTGAAGATCTGCAATGGCTATTAGCTGCCGCAAGAACCGCCCCTACAGAACCACCAGATGTTGGCCCCATCTCAGAAATAGCCGGCATCCTTAAACAACATGGCGCTAGCTTCATGCACGACCTTGCTGCCAACACGCAGCGGCTGCCCGACGATATAGAACGAGCTCTTTGGAACGGCGTGGCCCTAGGTCTGTTCACCGCCGATGGGTTTGCTGCCATACGAGCGCTGCTTGGTACACGCAACAGATCCCGACACCGCCATAAGCAACGCTCTGGCACACGGCGCTCTGGCTACCAACCTAGGCTCGCTAGCAAACGGCCCGGTCATCTCCAACAAGGTAGCACCACAAATCGGCATACCCACCAAGCCGCTCCGGGGCGCTGGTCGCTGGTGGCACATCCTGAAGATCTACCCAAAGACGACCTAGCAGAAGCCCTAGCTCAACAAATGTTGGCATGCTGGGGTGTGGTTTTTCACAGCCTCGCCTACCATCCGGCGCATCCTACAGCCGTTCCATGGCGGGACATCCTCAAAGCACTACGCCGCTTTGAAGATCGAGGCATCGTGCGAGGAGGTCGTTTTGTAACGGGCCAAAGCGGCGAGCAGTTCGCGCTGCCCGCAGCTGCTGATGAACTCCAAAAAACACAGCGCACCCCCCGCATCAACCAGCAGATCACCATCGCTGCTTGCGACCCGTTGAACCTTACGGGGGTTATATTTGACGGCCCACGCATCCCTGCCACACCCAATAACACCCTAACCTTTCTAGATGGCCTCCCCACCTGAGCCCTCTAACCAAACTCTCCCCAAAATAACGAAACCCCAAACGAACGTGGGTTAGGGGTTGGTGAGGGTTGAGTTGGTCGCAACGGGGCGCGGCAAGCCGAGGGCAGTTTCAATGCGGGCGAGCCGGTCTGTGTGGTCAAGCAGCACAGCATTGTGATCGAGCAGCACAGCGTTAATCTCAGCGAACCCAGCCTGCATCTCAGCACGCAAACTAGTTTCGACTGCGGCAATCTCAGCACGCAAGCTGGTTTCAACCCTGTCAATCTCAGTTTTTATCTCGGCGCGTAAGCTGGTTTCGACTGCGGCTATCTCGGAGCGCAAGTTGGTTTCGACTGCGGTTATTTCGGCGCGTAGTTCGGTTCCGAGGTTGTCGATGCG